>NZ_CP022133.1:0-646874 GCF_002211765.1 Idiomarina piscisalsi | reverse complement strand
AGCGACTCATTGCATCGCCTGGCCTATACACGTAAAAACGGGGAAATCATTGCTGTCGCCTGGCTTATTCAGGAAGGACCACTGACTCCGGAACTGCATACCGATATTTTAGAGGGCAGACGACGCCCTAAAGGTAACCTGCTACCACAAGCTATTGGTTACTTTCTTCAGCAATCCTGGGCGCTTAGCGCGCGCTGGCTAAGAGTTGCCCGTATTGCCGTGCCCGAACATGAACGTCATAGGGGCAATGCCTCCCAATTGCTCGACTTTATTGCGCAACACCCCGAACACGGCGCTATCGACAAATTTGGTACTAGCTTCGCCTGGGAACCAGGCGTTGCCAGCTTCTGGGAAACCAATGGTTTTGTGCCTTGGCGCATCAGTCATCGTCTCGACAGTGTATCTGCGCGCCCTGCCGCCATTTATGTCAAAACAGCCTCCAGCGACCATGCTTCTATTCGCGATATTCATCAGTGGGCACACGCTGAACACCAATGGCTTAGCGAGTCGAAAGCCAGCATTCCGGATGACTTAAACCAACCCCACTTAGCCCAGCTACTGGTCGACGCTTACTTAAAAGAGCGAATACCATTTGATGCGGCGCACTTTGCGTTAGCCGTATTCTATAAAAATAAGCGCCCTACTGACCGTCTGACACCACTGTTGGCAATGCCAACTTTGTCATTAAAAGAGCTAGCCAGTTACTTAGGTTGTTCCTCAAAACAACAGGCCAATGTAAAACTCCGTAAAGATACCGCACAGCTCGTCTAATGTGACTTGTTGTTTTCTCAACAACTTTCTATGATCAAGTCAGTCTTAACAAAGGGGAAGGCAATGACTCGTTACTCATCGCTAAATGCATTACTGGCTGTTATATCTGGGGCAATTATTCTTGGCGCGTGCAGCTCACAACCTCAGCCTCAACAAAAATCGCCTTATGGGTTCCCACAAACTACAACAGTTAATCAAACAGATAACTATCATGGCACTATCGTTGCCGACCCTTATCGTTGGTTGGAGAATCTTAACTCAGACGAAGTTGAGCAATGGGTCAATCGCCAAAACACATTTTCCACCCCGTCTTTGCAGCAACTGCCTGTTTATAGTGAGCTGAAACAGCGGCTTACAGAGCTTTGGAATTACAAAAAAATAGGCACGCCGTTTCAATACGCAAACCGGTATTTTTATTTTGCCAACGATGGACTGCAAAGCCAGGACATTCTCTACACAATGACCGCCTTAGACAGTGCTCCGGAAATAGTCATTGATCCGAATAAACTCAGCGAAGACGGTACTTTATCACTGGCGAGAATACAGGTCTCCCCAAACGCAAAGTACGTCGCTTACTCGGTTTCAGAAAAAGGCAGTGACTGGAATCATATTCGCGTTAAAAATATCGAATCGGGAAACGTCTTGTCAGAGCGTATTGAAGGCGTTAAGTTCTCTAACGTCGCTTGGCTTCCCAACGAGAACGGCTTTTATTACAGCCGCTATCCGCAACATGCCAACGGAAAATACGATGATTCAGAGCCGGTCAGTGTCTACTTTCATCGCATCGGCCGCTCGCAAAAAGACGATGAGCTGATCTTCGCATTGCCGGAGCAGCCAAGCTGGAATCCTTACCCGGAAGTCACTCACGACGGTCGCTATCTATTAATTAATGTCTCATCCGGCTACGATGCAAACGCCGTGTTCAACCGTCCATTATCCGAAGACGACGCGCCTTTTACCGGACTCTTAACCAAATGGGACGGACAGTACAATTACGTAACGAGCCACAACAACAAGCTGCTCTTTCGAACAACAGCACAGGCCCCCAGAGGGCGAGTTATCGCCATTGATATGAGCGACACGGGTGATAACAACTGGTCGGAAATAATTTCTGAAAATACTCATACATTGACGTCAGTGTCCGCTGTTAACGGGAAACTGTTCGCACACTACCTGCAAAACGCCCACTCGCGCGTTGGTATTTTTAATCAACAGGGGCAGTTACTGCAGGAGTTAGCCTTACCCGGAATAGGCACAGTATCCGGCTTTAACGGCTCTCCGTCTGCTGACGACACCTTCTTTAATTTTTCAGGCTTTACTGAACCAGGAAAAATTTACCGATACCAAGTGGAGCAGCAGCGCACAACGTTATGGCAGGAGGTCGAATTCCCCGCCGAACTTGAGTCATACGAAACGCATCAAGTCATCTATGAGAGCAAAGACGGTACAGAGATACCGATGTTTCTGGTGCACTCTCAAGACGTAGAGCTAGACGGTAACAACCCCACACTACTATACGGCTATGGCGGTTTTAATATCTCTTTAACCCCTGAATTTAAAGCCGACCGTATTGCCTGGTTAGAAATGGGTGGTGTTCTGGCAATACCTAACCTGCGTGGTGGTGGTGAATTTGGTGAACAATGGCATCAGGCTGGCACAAAAGCTAACAAGCAAACGGTGTTTGATGACTTTATCGCTGCCGCCGAGTGGTTAATTAAAAACAACTATACCAACAGAGACAAGCTCGCTATTCATGGTCGCAGTAATGGTGGCTTGCTCGTCGGAGCCACTATGACTCAACGCCCTGAATTATTTGCTGCGGCAATTCCGACGGTTGGTGTACTGGATATGCTGCGTTACCACTTACCCAATGCCAACGCCCGCGGCTGGGGCAGTGAGTTCGGATTAAGTGAGAATGCCGATGAATTTGCTCATTTATATGAGTATTCCCCAGTTCATAATACCAAAGCGGGCACATGTTACCCGGCCACACTCGTCACCACTGCCAATAATGATAACCGAGTTGCGCCTTGGCACAGCTACAAGTTTGCGGCGGCACTGCAGGCCGACCAGAGCTGTGACAACCCGGTATTATTGAATATCGAAACTCGCGCCGGTCATGGCGCTGGCACACCTACGTGGATGAAAATTGAGTCAGCGGCTGAAAAGTGGGCATTTTTACACAAAGAACTTCATGTAAACAAAGAGAAGAGAAGCTCGGCTTCTCAATGATGATTTTCAAAAAATGTGCTATCTTTCGCGGCAATCTTATTCGTAAAATAAGTCCGTTAACGATTTCTGTGAAGGATAGCATTCATGTCTAAAGTTCTTATTATTGGCGCTGGCGGTGTTGCTGGTGTTGTTGTTCAAAAATGTGCGAAATTACCGGAAGTGTTCTCTGAAATACACTTAGCCAGCCGTACCTTGTCTAAGTGTCAGGCGCTTCAGGAAAAAGCCGGCAAAGATCGCGTTGTTGGTGTGTATCAAGTTGACGCTGATGACGCTGCAGAAGTCGCCGAGCTTATTCGTGGCATTAACCCGTCGCTGGTTATTAATGTCGCCCTACCGTATCAGGACTTACCAATTATGGATGCTTGTTTAGAAACCGGCGTTCACTACTTAGATACCGCCAACTATGAGCCGAAAGACGAGGCAAAATTCGAGTACTCATGGCAGTGGGCGTATCAGGACAAATTTAAAGAAAAAGGCTTAATGGCGCTTTTAGGTGCTGGCTTTGACCCGGGTGTAACCAACGTATTTACTGCGTACGCCGCTAAACACTACTTTGACGAAGTCCATTACTTAGACATTGTTGACTGTAACGGTGGTGATCACGGCCAGGCCTTTGCAACCAACTTTAACCCCGAAATTAATATCCGAGAAATTACTCAGCGCGGCAAATACTGGGAAAATGGTGAGTGGCATGAAACCGACCCTATCAGTGTTCGTAAAGACTTAGACTATCCAAATGTTGGTGTGCGTCCGTCTTACCTGCTGTTCCACGAAGAGTTAGAATCTCTGGTTAAGCACTTCCCAACCATTAAGCGCGCGCGCTTCTGGATGACTTTCGGAGACCAGTACCTAACACACTTGCGTGTTTTAGAAAACGTCGGCATGACTTCTATCGAGCCGGTTGAATTTGAAGGCAAGAAGATTGTACCTTTGGAGTTTCTGAAAGCTGTATTGCCAAACCCTGGTTCATTAGCGGAAGGTTACACCGGAAAAACCTGTATCGGTACTTACGTGACCGGCATGAAAGACGGTAAAGAAAAGACCATTTTCATCTACAACAACTGTGACCACGCCGAAACGAACAAAGAAGTTGGCGCACAGGCTGTATCCTACACCACGGGCGTGCCTGCCATGATAGCCGCTTCATTGATGCTGCAAGGCGAGTGGATGAAACCCGGTGTATGGAACATGGAACAATTTGACCCGGATGAGTTCATGAACCGTTTGAACCAGTTTGGTTTGCCATGGCACGTACAAGAGTGCGACAAGCCGTTTGAGAAGTAAGTGAGTCACCGATGAGTCATTATTTATCGCCGGATATTCCGTCGCCATGTTACGTGCTGGATGAGAAGCTACTGCACCGCAACCTCGAGCTTATGCAATACGTTCAGGAGCAAAGTGGTGCAGACATTATTCTTGCGCTGAAAGGCTACTCTATGTGGTCGGCGTTTCCGCTCATTAAGCAGTACTTAAAAGGCTGCACGGCAAGCTCGGTATGGGAAGCCAAACTGGCCGCCTATGAATTTGGTCGTGAAGTTCATGCCTACGCACCGGCCTATAAGCAAAGCGATATTGACGAGCTCCTGCCGCTGGTAAACCACTTGTCGTTTAATAGCGTGACCCAGTGGCAGCGCTATCGCGATCAAGTGGCAGAAGCTGGCGTTTCTATTGGTTTACGCATAAACCCGGAACACCAAGAGGCGGACACCGAGCTGTACGATCCGAGCGCGCCCGGCTCGCGACTAGGCATTAGAGCCAGCGAGTTAAGCCAGCATGACTTAACGGGCGTTGAGGGCTTACATGTGCACAACCTGTGCGAGTGTGACTCATTCGCATTAGAGCGTACACTGGAAGCGGTAGAAAGTCGCTTCGGTGAACAACTTAAGCAGGTTAAATGGCTTAATTTAGGTGGTGGTCATTTAATGACTCGTGAAGGGTACGATGTCGAACACCTCATAAGCCAACTTAAACGCCTACGTGAGACCTATGACCTTCAGGTGATTTTAGAGCCCGGCTCTGCGGTTGCCTGGCAAACCGGTCCGTTAGTTTGCGAAGTGGTGGATATTGTCGAAAATAATGGCCCTATCGCATTGCTCGATATTTCAGCAACAGCGCATATGCCTGACGTACTGGAAATGCCTTATCGGCCAGCAATTACTGGTGCCGGACTGCCGGGAGAAAAAGCCTTTAGTTATCGCTTAGGTGGTAATAGTTGCCTGGCCGGTGATGTCATTGGTGAGTACAGCTTTGATCAGGCATTGGCTGTTGGTGACCGACTTATATTTGAAGACATGATGCATTACACCATGGTGAAAACATCATTCTTTAACGGTGTACAACATCCTGCTATTGGTATTTTACGCGAAGACGGTCGCTTTGACTGTATACGGGAGTTTCGTTACGAAGACTTTCGCAGTCGACTTTCATAGTCTCTTAGAGGCGAAAAACGTCAACGGCCACTATTCGAGTGGCCGTTTTGCTTCTTCTACCACAGAAGGCGGCATACGCTCTGATAATTGCGCTAATTGCTGCTGAATTTCCCGATGTTTAGCCGTATCACCGGTCACCGAGTTATGCAGCCAATGGTAGGCGTTTTCATAATCATACGGACTGCCATAACCATTCAGTAAAATACTGGCAAAACGCTGCTGGGCACGGAGGTTTCCGAGAGACGCCGCCTCTCGCAAATATAAAATAGCGCGTTCAATATCCTGCTGTACCAACCGCCCCTCGTGATAATATCGCCCTAGCTGCTCCAGAGCCTCGACTAAGCCTTGCTCTGCCGCCTTTTCCATATACAGCAAACCAATTTCAGCGTCTCGGTCGTAGCAAATGCCCCAAGCTTTCATATCACCATATAAAAATTGATACGTTGGTCGGCGTTCCAGCTCTGCCTGAGCTTCAATGTCTTGTGCCAGCTGGCAACGATCAACATCGCGAACCTGAGTAATGTGCTCATTGGTGGCAAACATTTCGACCAGTTCGGCGTCAGAATACAGCTGAACCGCTTCTATGTCTTGAGACTTCGCTGGTAAAGTTAATAAAAGACCACTTATTACGGCTGCCACTAACGCTGCTTTATGCCACGCCATTTTTGACTCCAGTTCGCTTATTCAATCACTACTGTTCGTTATCGGCACAAAGTCGCAAACCCTTAAACGTTAAGTCATCAATACGACAGACACTCCCATTTAAATGGGAGGCCAACTGCTCGCTATCACCGCCAGTCACAACAACCGTAAAGGCTTCATCGTTGAATAACGAAGGAGACAGTTTAGCGGCTTCATACACAACGCCGACTAAACTTGCTTCAATACCGTGCAGCATGCCTTCACGGGTACTGATGCCCGGCTCCAGCTTTGCCTTAGCACTATGTTCAACAGGAACATTCCCCAGCTGTGCGGTACCCTGACCAAGGGCATTGAGCATTAGCTGTCGACCGGGCACTATCCAACCACCTAAATGGTGACCTTCGCTCGTCAGCCAGTCCACCGTCAATGCTGTCCCCGCATCAATGATAACGGCATGCCCTTTGACCGCTTTGTGACACCCCAATAGAGCCAGCCAACGGTCAGCGCCTAAAGCCTCCGGCTTGTCTTTATACGCATTCTCTATGCCTAACTGCGACGCCCGAGTGCGTTGCCAATGCACACTAATACCAAGCTCAGCCAAAGACTGATTAAGCATATCAACCACTTGTACGGACGCCACACTGACACCTAAGGCTTCTTTCGTCTGTTCAATTTGCTCACGGTTAATCACACCAAGCAAAATGTCCTTTAATGAACGACTCAAGTCATTCAACCAATGTTGATGTTCAATCGCACCCAGAGCCTGAATAGAGTCAGTGGACTTATCCCACCAGGCAAACTTACAGCGCGTGTTACCCGCATCAATGAGTAGCATCTAATGACCTTAATGTTGTAAACGTAAACTAATTTCGCCGCCAAAGTAGCGTTTCACGCCCGCTTCATCCTGAACCAACAACGCACCGTTTTCATCGATGCCGCGACAGGTTCCTATACATTCGCGTTGTCCCATTATTAAGCGTACCGGCTTATCAAGAAACTGATCGTAAGCACGCCAGCGCACCTGAAATGCACTAAGACCGGCTGAGTCATATTCAGACAGGCACGCCAGAACTGACTCACGGACTCGCGCTGCTATCAGGTTACGCGACATAAAAGCAGGCGCTTCACTACTGATATCCGTCCATGCCTGATCTATGCTTTCAGCCACACGTTCAGGCATTTTTAAATTAATACCAATGCCAATAATGCTATGCGCAGAGCCATCTGCCAGCGTTTCTAAGTCGACTAAAATACCCGACACCTTTTTGCCTTTTATATAGACATCATTCGGCCATTTTAGACCAACACCTTCAATACCCAACGACTCAAAACATTCGGCCAGGGCAACACCTACCGCCAGGCTCAGCCCCATCGCCCCATGAATACCCTCTACCAGCGGCCAATAAACACTGAAATATAAGTTACTACCAAAAGGCGAGATCCAGCGTTTACCCCGCCGCCCCCGCCCTGCCGTTTGAGCCTCAGCAAATACCGAATAGCCAGCGGCCAGAGGCTGCTTTTGTGCCAGCAATTTAAGCTCGTCATTGCTGGAGTCAACAACCGAGTAAACCGCAAAATCAGGTGCTTCATAAAAATGTTCAGTGGCTTGCTTTATCTTTTCTTTATCGAGCAATTCCAGCTGTTGAGACAGTTTGTAACCTTTACCGCTAACCGAAAAAAGTTCGAGGCCGAGCTCTTCTAACTTATGAATATGCTGGTTCACCGCCGCTCTGGAAATGCTCAACTGCTCCCCCAGCGACTGACCGGAGTGAAATTCGCCATCTGATAATTGCTGAATCAGCTGATCAAGTCGCTGTGACTGCTTCATTATGCTCGTTCCTTGTTCTTTGAAGCGTTCATAAGTCAATGAGTCCGTGAGCGCCTACCAGCCGAACTTCCGGCTCAAGTGTGACGCCCGTTACTTCATAGACTCTGTCTTGAATTTCTTGCGCTAACGCCACTAACTCAGAGCCCTGAGCTTGGCCGTTATTAATTAAGACCAAAGCTTGTTGAGGGTTAACGCCAACATTCCCCACCGACAATGATTTCAAACCCAGTTTGTCGATAAGCCACCCCGCCGCCAGCTTCACTGAGCTGTCAGAAACAGGGTACGAGACTAATCCGGGCAATTTAGCCTCCAGCGCTTTTAAGTGCTCCACCGATACCACCGGATTTTTAAAGAAACTGCCGGCATTGGGTGTCACAGCGGGATCCGGTAGTTTCCGCTGGCGAGTTTCAATCACTTTGTCAAAGACAGCCTGTGCAGTCACCGGCGCAGACAGTTCATTTAGCGGTGCGTAATGCGTCACCGGCTGCCACTTTTTAGGCAAAAGAAAGCTGACTTCGGTGATAAGCCAGCGGCCCGGCGTTTGTTTGAAAATACTGTCACGATAACCAAACTCACAGTCCGAAGGCGTAAAATAAGCCCAGTGACGTTTTTCAACGTCCCATGCGGTCACCATCTCAATGAACTGTGATACTTCAACACCATAAGCACCAATATTTTGCACAGGTGCGGCTCCGACAGAGCCGGGGATCAGCGCCAGGTTTTCCAGGCCGTTAATATCCATTGAGCGCAACCGCGATACCAGCTCATGCCAGTTTTCTCCGCCTGCAACCGTCACCCTTGTGTACTCAAAGAAGTCGTCAACTTGAACACCTTTCAGGGCATTATGGATAACCGTCCCCTGGAAGTCTTCAATAAACGCCGTATTACTGCCTTCGCCCAATAGGTACCAAGGCTCTTGCGGTTCCAGTGTCAGAAGATTATCGGCACTGTTCACCTCAACGAAGTCGAAACACTGTGCCGGCAGACGAAATGTGTGTAAATTCGATAAATCCCTCAAGCGAGGCCTCGTAATATTGCGGGTTATTTTCGCATGCTAATATATTTCAAAAACGCTTTTAACGCAGCCGGTTTTACGGGTTTTGGTAAAAACTGCAGGCCTAATTTTCGTGCAGATTGCTTCACCGCGTCGTCACTCATTGCCGTTACCAGAGCAGTAGGCACTTTATGTTGCCATTGCTCCCACAGTGATTCAGCGAGTGACAAACCATCGCCATCACCCAATTGATAATCAACCAGTATGCCGTGTGGCACTTCTTCAGGATGGCTTTTCGCGTAATCCACCGCTTTGGCGAAGCTATTCACGGTCACCGCCTCGCACTCCCATTTATTCAACAGAGCACTGACGGCATTCAGGTTTTCATGGTCGTCATCCACCACAAACAACCGCAACGATGCATTCGGACCTTCCTCCTGCTGACGCTTAGGTTTGTTCACCACTTGGGCGCTATTACCCAGGGGTACACGAACGGAAAACCGCGAGCCTTTCCCCTCAACAGAGGTCACCTCAACTTCGCAGCCCAGCTGTTCGCCCATCCGCTGGGCGACGCTCAATCCAAGTCCAACGCCCTCGACATTCTGGTTTTGAATGCGATAGAAGGCGTCGAATACCTTGTCTTGCTGCTGAGCGGCTATGCCAGGGCCTGTGTCCCAAACCGAGATTTCCAGCTCACGGCCTTTTTTTCTGACCCCGAGCAAAACACTGCCCTTAGGAGTGTATTTAATAGCGTTAGACAAAAAGTTCTGCACAATACGGCGTAAATACGTCGGGTCAGTGAATACCGGTCGGTCAACATAAAATGCCCGAAAATCCAGATGCTTCTGATCGGCCAGCATGGCGTATTCTTCAATTAAAGGGTTAAGAACCGAGCTTAATTGCACGTGTCGGAATTTCGGCTGTAAAGCGCCTTGGTCCATTTTAGCTATCGACAGCAGCGTAGAAAGCAAATGTTCGGTGGAGCCAAGCGCGGTATCCAGCTTACCCAATAACTGCTGGTTTTTATCGGACAGTTCTTTTTCATGTATGGCGGACAAGTACAGGCGTGCGGCATTCAACGGCTGCAAAATATCGTGACTGGCCAACGCCAGAAAACGCGTTTTTGACGCGTTAGCTGCCTCGGCTTCCGCTTTCGCCTTTTTAAGCTCTTCTTCTACCTCACGACGGCGATCAATTTCTGCCGTTAACTCTTGGTTTATCTCACGAATTTCCTGTGTACGAACATCAACCCGCTGCTCAAGATCGATATTAGCGTCTTCCAACGCCTGCTGTGTTTCAACGTGTTCAGTAATATCCGTAAAACTGGTGACAAAGCCCCCGGTGGGTAACGGATTCCCGACCATTTCGATGACACGACCGTCGGCTCGTCGGCGAATGAACCGGTGCGCTGACCCCATTTGCATGTACCGCAAACGCTTATTAACAAGCTCATCGACGTCGCCCGGACCACACTCGCCCCGTTCCGCATTATAGCGAATGAGAGTGGCAATTGGCTGCCCCGGTTTCACCATGCCTTCCGGATACTCAAACAAGTCTAAATAGCGTTTATTCCAGGCAACCAAACGAAGCTCGGCATCGACTACGCTAATGCCCTGCGCTAAATTTTCAAGTGAGCTGAACAATATCGATTGCTGAGTTTGCAGGGCTTGCGTAGTGTCATCAAAAAAGTGCACTACCTCTTCTAAGTTAAGCTGCTTGTCGCGCAGTGCCGCATCGACCAACGAGCGCGCTGTTGCAGACCCTAACACGCCGGCTATCGCGCGCTCGACAAAGCCAATAAACGACTTATCAGCCAGTTCTTCAGGAACTAAATCCTTCTCTTCCGGCTGCTGAAAATACTGCATAAGCTGTTGCGCACGCTGGCCACCTAAAAAAGTCTTTAGCAACAGCATCATGTCGGCATTCGTGGCATTGTAGTCCTTGTGTAAATGTTGCTGTTCGGGAAGCTTTGCTTTGGGTTTAACAAAGGCGGTTGCCTGAATCCGGTCAACCAGCCTGGGCCGTGCTAACAGTGAAAATGCGATGAAACCAAAGGCGTTGAGCGCCAGGGAAACGACTGTGCCCCGGGTTATAATTTCAACGTCGGTGAGTTCAGGGTAAGAATACAGCGGAATTAACACCGCTAATACCCAACCAATAGACCCCGCGCCAAGCCCCGCATAAACACCGCGAGCGTGGCCTTTACGCCAGTATAAAGCGCCCAATAACGCAGGCAGCAACTGCAGTACCAGTGAGAACGCCAGCAAACCGATACTCACTAAATTGGTCTTCGCCGCCCAGAAGTAATAACAAAAGAACGACAGCACCATCGTGACCGCGATGGCGACCCGACGAATTAACAGCAGCGCCCGATCATATTCCCGCTTTCGCTGCTGCAACGGCAGCTTAGAATCGCGTTGCAGTAGTATCGGCATGATAACGTCATTGGTTATCATGGTACTTAGTGTCACCGACGCAATAATCACCATCGCGGTAGCCGCTGAAATACCGCCGATAAAGATAATAAGCGACAACCACAGCTGGTCTCTAAGCAGCGGCAACTGTAATGAAAAGGTTGACCCGTCCCCGCCGTTGCCTAAGAAAAAACTTCCGGCAATGGCAATTGGAATAATCGCTGCGGCGGTTAAACTTAAATAAATCGGAAATCCCCAGCGGGCAGTTTTTAAATGCCGAGTGTCAACGTTATCAACCACCGCTACGTGGAACTGTCTGGGCAGACACAAAATAGCGCCAGCCGCCATCAAGGTTTGAACAATAAACTCAAACTCACCAAACTTCGCAAAAGACCATTGTGGTGCGGTTACCGAAGTGAATTGACTTAGCAGCGACGGACCAGGGCTTTCTGCAAGTAGCGACCAGGCAAATACCGCTGCCGCCATTAACGCCACCAGTTTTATCATCGACTCAACCGCAATGGCTAAAATCATACCACTGCGATATTCAGTCACTTCCACATGACGTGTCCCAAAGAGCATGGCAAATATCGCCATCAACGCCGCAGCACCCAGTTCTTTTATAGAAAACTCATCCATCACACTGGTGCTTTCCGTTAGCACCGAAAAGCTGACCCCCACCGCTTTCAACTGCAGCGCAATATAAGGAATGATGGCAGTAGCCGCTATGGCAGTAACGGCAACGGCTAAGCGGCGTCGCTTACCAAAGCGAGAAGAGATAAAGTCGGCAATTGAGGTGATGTTCTGCTGTTTACTGACAGACACCAGCTTTTCCAGCACTCGAATGCCAAACAGGAACAGTAAAATGGGCCCCAATAAAATGGGGAAAAACGCCCAACCTTCGGTAGCAGCATTACCAACCGCTCCGTAGTAAGTCCAGGAGGTGCAATAAATAGCCAATGACATGGAGTAAACCATTGGCTTGTGGCTGATTTTATTTGCCCAGGAACCTAAACGGTCGCCCCAGGTCGCTACGGCAAACAGAAAAATGACATACGCCAGAGAGGCGAATACCAGCAACCAAGTCATAACTGCAAGCGTTCAGCAACCAGTACAGCTTGAGTCCGGCTGTACACTCCGAGTTTACGGAATATAGCCGTGATGTGGGCTTTAACCGTCGCTTCAGTAATACTTAACTGGTAAGCGATTTGTTTATTCAGAAGACCTTCATGTAAAAAGTGAAGTACTCGATATTGCTGCGGTGTCAGTTCAGAGACTTTACGTGCCAGTTCCTGATCTTCGTCAGAAATCACATCCAAACGTTCCCGCGACTCTTTAGGTACCCAGGTTTCGCCTTGCAATATGGTGTCTATCGCTTCGGCTATTTCCGCTGACGGCAACGACTTAGGAATAAAGCCAAGCGCCCCAAAACCAATGCATTTAGCGACAATGGAGGCGTCCTCGCTGCCAGAAATGATAGCAACAGGTAATAACGGATAATCTTCGCGCACCCGAATAAGACCATATAAATCGCCACTGCCCGGCATATGCAAGTCGAGTAACAATAAATCGACGTCATCGTCCTTGTTTAGCGCGGCTAATGTCGAATCTAAATCTTCGGCTTCACGTAGGGTAAGTTCAGAAAAGTGATTCGCGAGCGCGCCTTGCAGCGCCTCGCGAAACAATGGGTGGTCATCTGCGATTAAAAATTTCGCCATGAGATTCCAAATTAAGTGACATTATTTATTCATTCTGTTTTCTATCAATGAATCTACCACACTTGGATCAGCAAGCGTAGAGGTGTCCCCCAAATTCTCATACTCGTTGGCAGCTATCTTACGCAGAATACGACGCATGATTTTACCTGAACGGGTTTTCGGCAAGCCCGTTGTCCAGTGAATCAGGTCAGGCGTTGCAATTGGGCTGAGCTCAGAGCGTACCCAGTTACGAACCTCTTTGGTCAGTTCTTCCGTCACTTCCACACCTTCAACTGGCGTAATATAGACATAAATGCCCTGACCTTTTAAGTCATGCGGGTAACCAACAACCGCCGCCTCGGCCACTGACTTATGCGCAACCAATGCGCTTTCAATTTCAGCCGTACCTAAACGGTGTCCCGACACATTCAGGACGTCATCCATACGACCCGTGATCCAGTAGTAACCATCGGCATCACGACGAGCACCGTCGCCACTGAAGTAACGGTTTTTGAACGTTGAGAAGTAGGTTTGCTCAAAACGCTCGTGGTCGCCCCACAGTGTCCGCATTTGGCCCGGCCATGAGTCATTAATCACCAAGCCACCTTCGGCTTCACCCTCTTGTACATTGCCTTCACTATCGACTAATGCAGGTTGAATACCGAAGAAAGGGCGTGTGGCAGAGCCCGGTTTCAGGTCAGTTGCGCCCGGTAACGGCGTAATCAAAATACCGCCGTTTTCGGTCTGCCACCAGGTATCCATGATTGGGCATTTACCATTACCAATAGCACGGTGATACCACTCCCAGGCTTCCGGGTTTATCGGCTCACCGACACTACCTAAAATACGCAGGCTTTCACGGGTCGATGTTTTCGCCGCCTCATCACCTTTTGCCATTAATGCGCGAATAGCGGTTGGCGCGGTATAAAGAATATTCACCTTATGTTTATCGACTATTTCACCGATACGGCCAACCCCCGGGTACGTTGGCACCCCTTCAAACATCAATGTGGTTGCACCGTTGGCCAGTGGTCCGTACACAATATAAGAGTGTCCGGTTATCCAGCCAACATCGGCTGCACACCAGTAAACATCGTCATCGTGATAATCAAAGACATATTCATGCGTCATCGATGCGTATACCATGTAACCGCCAGTGGTGTGCACTACCCCTTTTGGCTTACCGGTAGAACCCGAAGTATAAAGAATAAACAGGGGATCTTCGGCGCTCATCACTTCCGCCTGACACTCGTCACTGACATCGCCAATGAGCTCGTGCCACCAGACATCGCGCCCCTCTGTCCAGTCCACATTACCCTCTGTCACACGGCACACAATGCTGTGCTCTAATGAAGGACAGGCACCGTCAGACAAGGCTTTGTCGACATTCGCTTTAAGTCCAATGGTGCTGCCGCCGCGACGGCCTTCATCAGCGGTAATAATGGCTTTTGCCTGACAATCGTTGATACGGTCGGCAATGGCGTTTGGCGAGAAGCCACCAAAAATAACCGAATGAACCGCACCAATACGCGCACAAGCTAACATAGCGTATGCCGCTTCCGGCACCATCGGCATATAAATAGCAACCCGGTCACCTTTACCAATACCTAATTTTTTCAGGCCATTAGCAAAACGAGATACCTCTTTATGTAACTCGCGGTAGGTGATGTGTTTGTCTACACTAGGGTCGTCGCCTTCCCAGATAATCGCTGTTTTATCCGCTTTATCGGCAAGGTGGCGGTCGACACAGTTATAACAAGCGTTTAAAGTGCCGTCCTCGTACCATTTGATGCTGACTTTACCCGGCTCAAACGTTGTATTTTTGACTTTGTTATAGGGTGTGAACCAAGTAATGCGCTTTCCGTGTTCACTCCAAAAGCCTTCGGGATCATCAATGGACTGCTGGTACAGTTTTTTATAACCGTCATTGTCGATTTTAGCTTTTGATTTTATGTGGTCTGGAACTGGATACAGTTGCGACATTACCTCTTCCTCCTTATTCGCAAGATGGTAACTGTTGTACGTTTTACGCGCGTTAAACACTATTAGACCATAGTCTAGATTGATAAAAATTGACCAATTAACGACACTTAACGGCAATATTTCTTAGTTATTATCAAATAATAACGACGTAAGGCTTCTCTATAATTAATAACAAACTTGGCTGACATGGGAGAACACACGATGGCCTCAAGTAAAACAAACAAGTTTAAGTATACAGCGGCAGCAGCGGCTGTACTTGGTGTGGCAAGCTTTGGTGCGCAGGCTCAAGAAACGGATTTTGATTTTGGCGGTTACGTTAAACTGGACATGTTAGTGTCTGATTATGCCGATGGCCAAGCACCATCAAGTGCCAATATTGGTCGCCAGCAATACATTCCAAGTATTACTCCCGTTGGTGGAGAGGGTGATGACTTAACGACCGACTTTCATGCTCGTCAATCACGCTTCTTCTTTACAACCAATACAGAGTTAGATAACGGTGAAACACTGACTGGTCATATTGAAATGGACTTTCAGTTAACACCAGACGGTGACGAACGTATTTCTAACTCTTACAACCCACGCTTGCGTCAGGCATTTTTGAAGTACGGTAACTGGACTTTCGGGCAAACCTGGTCAAACTTCCAGGACTTAAACATTCTGGCAGAATCGGTCGACTTTATCGGTATTACTGACGGCATTATCTTTAACCGTCAGGCACAAATTCGTTATACCTCTGGTGGCTTTAGCGCTTCCATTGAAAACCCTGAAACCACAGTGACTCCCGCTGGCGGCGGTCGCATCGTTTCCAGTGATGGATTTATGCCAGACGTCACCTTCAAATACACGGGTAAGTCTGACAACTTAACCTGGCAGGCTTCTGCATTGTTGCGCCAGCTGACTTATGACGTGACGCAAACCGGTGATGACGAAACGACTTTTGGTTACGGTGTGAGCTTTGGTGCTAAATACACCTTTGGTATGGACGACATTCGTGCATCCATTACAACCGGCTCGGGTTTAGGTCGCTACTTAGGTCTTAACACCTGGAACGGCGCCTATATCGATGCTAACGGCGAATTAGAAGCCATTGACTCAACCGGTATCTCATTTGCGTACCGTCATTTCTGGACTGAGAAACTGCGTTCAAACGTTGTTTATTCACGAGGCTGGGCTGACAACGATGAAGCATTACTGGCTCTTGCTGGTGACATGACTGAATACACTCAGCGTCTGGCGTTTAACCTTATGTATTCACCGGCTTCCAACCTAACCTTTGGTGCCGAAATTTCACAAGCCAATCGTGAAACCGAAGCCAATGTTGACGGCGACTTGAACCGTCTACAACTGATGGCGATGTACAAGTTTTAAACGATATTCCCAACCAAAAACGCCGGTAGCCACAATGGGTACCGGCGTTTTTTCTGTTTGGACACGCTCTAATCAGAGTCGCGCTTACTTCACAATCTCAATAAGCCGCTTACCAATATCCGTATTGTTCATATACCCACGGAAATCTTCAGAGTAAGGTCCTTTAGCAAAAACCGGGACGTCTACTGCGGTGTGGCCACTGCCCGTCCAGCCCGTACCGGTAATATCACCAGTAATATACACCAAAGCATCGTGCAGTGCGTCTTCACGCTCTTCACCTTCCTGCTCAGATGCAAGCGCCAGCTCGTCGATATAGTCCTGAGTCAGCTCGAAGTTCACTTTGTCAGCCACATACTCGGGCCATTTCTCCGCGTCCATGTTCAACAGTTCACTACGCATTGTCGCAATGGAGCTTTCAATGGCCATGACTCTATCTGAATACCATGCGTACTCGCCGTCACGTCCAAGGGTTAACCCTCCAGTCGAGTGGTCAGCGGTCATCACCAGCAACGTATTGGGGTTGTCTTGCATAAAATCAGCGACAACCGTTAGTGCTTTATTGAGCGAGTCCATCTCATGCACAGCACAGGCAATATCGTTAGCATGACCACACCAGTCAATTTGGCTGCCTTCAATCATCAGCGCGAACGGCTTGTCGTCACCTGACAATAAACGCAACGCATTGCTGGTCATTTGAGCCAACGAGCCTTTGCCTTCATCAATTGCATGCGGCAGACCTTTTGGTGCGAACAAGCCCATGACCGGCGCCTGCTCCACTTGATCTAACATTTGCATGTCCTGAACCACCTTCAGGCCATGTTGCTCGAGCAGTTCGACCCAGTTCTTGTCGTCGCGAATAAAATACTGCTGACCGCCGCCGAGCACGACGTCATAAGACGCTTCGTCTTCTATGTACTGTTGCGCCATTAAGTCAGCAATTTGATTGTATTCATAGCGCGAGGGATGATGAGAGAAAAATGACGCCGGTGTCGCATGGTTAATTTGTGAGGTCGACACAGAGCCTGTCATATAACCACTATTTTTAGCGTATTCCATGACCGTTTTTAAGGACGTTTTATCGTTATCCACGCCGATAGCACCATTATACGACTTTTCGCCTGTCGCTAATGCCGTAGCGCCCGCAGCCGAATCGGTTACCCAGGTATCGTCTTCAGGATAGGTCGTTGCGGCTCCGGTGAGATAGTGATCAAACTGCGTTTCTGCAATCTCTTTGGTGTCTAAGTCTGACATGGCATAGCGGTAAGCACTGATAAACTCGAAGCCCATGCCGTCGCCAATCACATAAATAATATTGGGCTTCTGCTCTTCGGCTACTGCGCCTGATGCACTCATTGCAAGCCCGATAGCTGCGGCCGTTAGTGTTTTTTTCATACAACAACTCCGTCTGGTTCTGTAACGTTCTTTGTATGGCCTGATTATATCAAGCACTCAATGTCAGTGATATGACAACGAACCGCAATTTAACTGCGCCTCGCCGTAAATGAACTGTCGGCCAGGCGCACATCCACTTGTTCGCCGCTGGCAACGTCATCGGCCCGGCGCACCACCGTGCCATTGTCTTTACGAACAATGGCATACCCCCGTTCCAGCGTATTCAGTGGACTCACCAAATTCAGTGCCTGCATCAACTGCCCCTGCCGAGCCGTTTTGTCTTTCAGTAAACGCGTCATGGCTTGCGGCAAACGCTGTTGAAGCGTTGTCAATTGCTGTTGGTGCTGTGCCAACCGTTTTTCCGGGTGTACGGCTTTTAAACGCCCGCTTAGGTGCGTGTGCTGCTGACGCTGACGCATCAGCTGCTGAGTCAATGCCCGACTCGCACGTGCCTGCAATTCGTCTGCCAGTTGAGACTGTTGTTGCAACAATCGTTGGGGATGTTGCTGTTGCAATCGGGTTTGCAGAAATTGCCACTGCTGCTTAAGCCGCTGGACATGCCTGAGCTGAGCCTGTTGCAACCGCTGCATCAGGGTTTGCGCCCGCTGCAACTGTTGTTGCTGATCTTGTGTGACCAACTCTGCTGCGGCAGATGGTGTTGGCGCACGGACATCGGCCACAAAGTCCGCTATGGTAAAGTCAATTTCGTGACCCACCGCACTGATAATGGGCATTGGTGCAGTTGCAAGCAGTCGCGCAAAGCCTTCATCATTAAAACACCAAAGATCTTCAAGAGAGCCACCACCTCGCGATACCAACAGCACATCGACTTCATTCCGTTCAAAAGCTGTTTGAGCCATAGACTGCAGCTGACCAACGGCTGCTTCTCCCTGAACTGACGTGGGGTAAATAATCACTTCGACGCTCGGGTCTCGCCGCTTCATCACCGCTAATATGTCTTTTATTGCCGCTCCGGTTGGGGAGGTCAGCACCCCAACTTTGCGAATGTGTTCAGGTAACGGTCGTTTGCGGTCTGACGCAAACAGTCCTTCAGCACCGAGTTTTGCTTTCAACTGCTCGTAGCGCTGTTGTAATAAGCCCTGTCCGGCGTCTTCCAGATACTCGACAATAAGCTGATAGTCACCCCGAGGCTCATACAGGGTCACTTTTGCTTTCACTAAAACTTGAGAGCCATTTTGTGGGCGCATAGTCGCCCGCTGATTAGCCCCGCGAAACATGGCACAACGCACTTGTGAGCGCTCATCTTTCAGCGTGAAATACCAGTGCCCTGAACCCGGCGCCGCAAAATTTGAAATTTCGCCTACCAGGCTTATTTGGCGAAAACCCTGCTCAAGTAATTGTCGAATCTCACCATTTAACTGACTGACCGAGTAAACCATCGACATATTTGACCTCCATTCAATGCGCTGATACTAGCACAGAATGCAAAATAATAATTTTGCATTTAGACGTCTAAATGTCTTGACGGCTTTATATCTGTTTATTATTGTCGCTGTATTGTTGTTTTAAATTAACGGAGGCCGCTATGGTTCTTCCTATTGCTCGTTCATTTCATGCTCAAACGCCTTATGGTCGTTTAAAAGGCTACCGTTATGGCTTTCCAGACACTCCGGCAATTGTTGTGCAAGGTGGAATCAGCGCGACCGGTAAGCTTTGGACGCCTTCCGGCGACGGCTGGTGGCAACCCCTGCATCGGTTGTTCGCAGACACCGACGATTACCAATTTATTAGCTTTGACTACTTTGGTGGATTAGGCGGGTCGGATTGCCCGGATACTCCGTTGTCTGTAAAAGAGCACAGCAACGCCATTCATCATGCGATGCAATCCGTATTACCCGATGACTCACTGCATGGCTGGATTGGCGGCTCATTTGGCGGTGTTTTAGGCCTCCAGTACGCACTGGATAACCCAGAGTCGCTTGAGCGGCTAAGCGTTATTGGCGCGGCTCATAAACCGTCGGTGCACTCATCGTTATTGCGTTATTTCCAACAAGCGCTCATACAACGCTGCAATGACGCTCAGTTGGGTGTGGTTCTAGCCAGAGCGCTTGCCATGCTTAGCTATCGCAGCGCTGAAGAGTTTGAATCGCGCTTTAGTAGCAATGATGACGCTTTCGAATACTTGCTTTACAAGGGCGAGCAACTGCTCAAAGAAAACGGTAACAGCTCGCGTAGTTTGTTCACTCATCTCACACCCGTGTTGAACGAATACAGCATTAACCCGGAGCCTATCGACACGCCGGTGCATTTAGTTGACTTCACCAGTGACGCCATTGCGCCACCAAGCTTAGTGGCTGAACTGGAAGCCTTGCTACCTAGCTGTACGTCACGTGTGTCGGTTGAAAGTGAATACGGTCACGACGGATTTATTAAAAACGTGCCTGAGTACGGCACCTCGTTAAAACACTTTTTATTTGAAACGCATTTGGAGACCACATGAAAGACGAGACGTTATCCATCCATCATGGCTACGACACCGACCCCACCACCAAGTCGGTCGCCACACCCATTTATCAAACGGCATCTTACGAGTTCGATAGCGCGCAGCACGGGGCTGATCTCTTCGACTTGGCGGTAGAAGGCAATATCTATTCACGCATTATGAACCCGACTAATGATGTGCTCGAAAAGCGGGTTGCCGCGCTTGAAGGTGGTGTTGCCGGGTTGGCGGTCGCGTCAGGCATGGCGGCCATTGAGTACACCCTAATTACTTTGGCAAGTCAGGGCGACAACATTGTTACTACCCCGCAGCTTTATGGAGGCACCTATACATTGTTTCGCCATATGTTGCCGTCGCTGGGTATCGAAGTACGCTTTGCCGCATCAGACAATGCGAAGGACATTGACGCACTCATTGATGAGCGAACCAAAGCGGTGTATTGCGAAAGTATTGGTAACCCCGCGGGTAACATTGCCGACTTAGAAGCCTTTGCACGGATAGCGCATGGTCATGGCGTCCCCCTGGTTGTCGATAACACTGTCGCCACGCCGATTCTATGCAAGCCCATTGAACACGGCGCTGACATTGTCACCCACTCTCTGACGAAATACATTGGTGGGCATGGTAATTCCATCGGTGGGCTTATTGTTGACTCCGGGCGCTTTGACTGGCTGGCTCACAAAGAACGGTTTCCTCAATTCAGTCACCCCGAGCCGGCTTATCACGGTGTGATTTATACTGACGCCTTTGGGCCGGCTGCGTTTATCGCGCGAGTCAGAACCGTCGCTTTGCGCAACACCGGTGCCTGTTTGTCGCCCTTTAATGCCTTTTTATTGTTACAGGGGTTGGAAACTCTGGCTTTGCGTATTGAGCGACACTGCGAAAACGCAAAGGCAGTGGCCGACTACCTGCTGCAACATCCGAATGTCGACTGGGTTAACTATGCGGGTCTGGCTCAGCACCCACATTATGAACTTGCCAATAAATACATCTCCGGAGGGCTGCCAGCTTCATTGTTGACCTTTGGTATAAAAGGGGGCTACGAGGCCGGAGTTCAGTTTTACGACAAGCTTGGCTTGTTTAAACGGTTAGTGAATATTGGTGACGCTAAGTCTCTGGCCTGTCATCCGGCATCGACTACTCACCGACAGCTATCGGAACAAGAGCAAGCGGCGGTTGGTGTAAAACCCGAAGCCATTCGCTTTTGTATCGGCATTGAACACATTAGCGATATTATTGTTGACATAGAACAAGCGTTAACGATTTAGCCTACAGAAACAAGAAAAGCCACCGGACGGTGGCTTTTTAAAGCGAATAAAACAACGCGTGCTCTTATGCGTCGTCTTTTTTCAAATGCACATCCATTTGTGGGAATGGAATACCAATGCCTTCCTCGTCTAAGCGATCTTTAATGCGCTCCAGTAAGTCCCAGCGGGTTGGCCAGTAGTCTTCGTTTTTGACCCACGGACGCACGTTAAAGTCGACGGAAGAGTTACCCAGATTTGTCACCGTCACCACTGGCTCTGGGTCTTTCAGCACTCGCTCGTCATTGGTAATAACGTCCATTAATACTTGCTTGGTTTTCTGCAAGTTGGCGCTATAGCTCACTCCAATAACCAAATCGATACGGCGCAACTCTTCACGGTTATAGTTAGTAATGGGGCCGCCAATAATCTCCGAATTCGGTACGAAGACAATTTTACGATCCGGTGTTTTTAAAATGGTTTGGAAAATATTAATTTGCTCGACCGTACCGGATACGCCACCGGCATCAACATACTCGCCAGCACGGAAGGGACGAAACATAATGAGCAATACACCCGACGCAATATTTGATAGCGAGCCCTGCAGCGCAAGACCGATAGCCAAACCTGCCGCACCTAGAATCGCAATAAAGGACGTGGTTTCAACACCGACGTGTGACAGTGCCATCATAATAGCGGCAATGAAAATAACCGCTTTTACAATTGCACTCACAAAGCTGATAACCGCGCCATCTACTTCACGCTTTTTCATGCCACGCGACATCACTCGTGTCACGCCATTCGCGACTAATTTACCAATAATTAAAATGGCAATCGCGATAATGAACTTAATCGAAAACTCGATAAGCATATCCTGATTGTCATTTATCCACTGAACAATACTGTCCATAACACGTCCTTATTTAACAAAAGCTGAATGAGTATTTTTTAAAAGTAACGTTTATTGCGGCGCCTCGCAAATAACTTCACAGGCGGAACGAATAACGTCCCTGCGCATCTGGCTGCCCCATATATTGAATAAGCTTTGCCAGACCTTCCGGCGTTCGCGGTGTTGGCTTTACTGTACCTGACGCTTGAATGTCCTGGCTGTTAATGGCGGCATCCACTTCCAGGCTCAAGTCGTTGTCACCTCTCATGATTAACGCAACAGAGTTATTATTATGGCACCCCAACTCTACCGGAAAGCTACCCAGCGACTGCCACTGTCCGTTGACCAGCACCTGTATATTGTCCCCGCGGGCATTGCCCACAAGATTGTCGCACCAACGAACAGGGCCCGGCGCGGTCACTACATACTCGTTCACATCAAGTTCCCAGCGACCTTTTGTTTGCAGTGGTAGCTTTGTTTGGGCCATTTCAAGTAGCGCGGCTAAACTGCCACTCGCCTTGACATTCTGCGCCCCAACACGGGTCGAGCTAGCTAATAAACGTCCCTGCAGCGAAAATGGATTATTCTGTTTTGGTACATCCACATCAACAACCAGCTCCCCCAGGAAAATGGATGACACCTGCCAGTCCCAACGCAAATCATTAATGACATTACCGTCTACAACCACTTGCCCGGCCTGTCCCTGCCATAAGCTTCCGGACACTTGTGACAACTGGATGTTATTAGGCAGTGGTAGCCAATAAACAACGCGCGCGGGCAATAGCACCAGCATAGTGACTAAATACACCAAAATTAACCAAGGCAACCAGCGCTTTAATTTCATGAGAAGTCTTTCACCAATAGTTTTCTTAAACGGACGTTACCGGGCTGCTCCAAACGCGCAATATCAGCGCCAGTTAGCTGCAAACCAAAGTCACTTTCCAGTGCATTCATAAACTGAAGTAACTGGTTAAATTGTACGGTATCAACAGTCACCAAATACTCTTCCCCCTGAGGCTGAATGCGCGCCAGCTCAATATCATATTGCGCCGCTGCCTGATTAATACGTTGGCTTAACGACCCCTTCACTGTCGAGTTGGTTGACGCTTTACCCTCCAGGCTTTTATAACGAGCGATAGCCTGCTGTACCCATTGATACTGATTCTGCTGCGCAGCCAACTGACTCTCGGCCTGAGCAACCGCTTGCGCACTCGGTAACCAAATAACGAAATACAAAAACGCCGCACCCACAACAATCCCCAAAGCGCTGAGCAGACGCTGTTCACGGCTGTTAAATTGCTGCCAGCGGTTATAAGCAAGCTGTCGGTAAGGTTCAAAAGTTGCTTTAAATTTGTCCATAACGTTACCCCTGAAGCTCAATGGTCAATGCGCCCGACACCTGGTCTCCGCGATTATTCATAGAGCCAGCTTCTATTGCCACGCCGCTATTTTGAGCCGCTCGCTGAAAGGCTTCTAACTGTGAAAAGCTGTCCGCCGTTGCTTGTAGCCTTAACTCATTATTCTGAAAACGCAGCAACTCAAGCTTAACCGACGGCTCGGCCTGAAATGCAGGCTGCAAGCTGTCGAGAGCGGCTAAAACGGAACGGCCTGAGTCTCCAGCGCCGCCAGCTCTATCAATTTTTTGCTGCAACTGTGCTCTTAAATTGACAATACGGGTCTCGTTTGGAAAAGCATCACGGTACAGCTGCTCAGACTTTGCCTGTAACGAAGCGCGCTGCTGCTCCAGTTGCCAGTATTTGATGCCGTTTAGCGCAACAGCCAATACAAATAATACGCTGGCAGCTACTGCTAGCGGCTTCCAGGGCAGGCTCGACGACTGCCGTTGCCTCTTAGCCCGAAAAGCGCCTTGCCGAAGGTTGATCTCGGCGTTGCTTTGCAGCGCTGCCACCGCAATTGTCATGGGAACTTCGATATCGGCCGACTCTAATACGGTCGGAGGCTGGGGCCAATCGAGCGGCCCATAGTGAACAATTTTTTCCGGCGAGTCATACTCACTGCTTAGAATAGGCGCAAGTTCAGAAAACGCCGCTTGTTCCACGGCGAAACCTTGCCAGGTCGACGTTCTGACCAACACGCTGTGACCAAGCTCAATAGCGTGCCATTCGTTATCGTGGGTCGGCAGTAGAAAAATATCAGGCAACCAACGGTTAGACTCAATCCCTGACTCTGTCAGTACCCCCAACCACTGCTGCATATGCGCTTTCTCTACAACGGCTACCGGTAAGGTCGAGGCTTTTGTCTCAGGCCAGGCAAAATGCAACGTGTCTATGTCTGCCGCGAGCTCCTCTTCTAAAGCATAAGGGATGACTTTATCCAAATGCTTTTTACTGCCCGCTGGTAGGGTCACCTGGGTTAAGAAAACGTCTTGACCCGGAATAGCAATGATCACCTCACTGCGGGCCGCTTTATCGGCTAACTGTGACAGCTCAGCGGTTGATTCCAGCTCGCCGCTTGCAATAAGTTCCTGCTGTTGTGAATGCCACAACAACCAGGGAATGCTTTCCGATGTTCCAAAAGCAGGCAGTCGTATTATTAGCGTTTCCTGCATTTTCTATTCTCCCATTGCACGATATAACGTCGTCACTTCGCCGTTACTCACGTGCAGTACTGAACGGGCTTTCATTTCAACGTCGCCCCATTGTATGTATGCGGTTAACTGAAAGTATTCACTTTCAACGTCAAGTTCTGACAGTTCAGCGTTAAGCTCGGCTTTAACCGTACTTATCGCTTCAAGCTCATTCACCTCGTCGTTAGACTCATAACCCGCTTCCGGCCGATTTGCTAAGAACGACTGTGCGTCCTGAAACGACATTTTTCCTTCGGTAAGAGCCGTCAATAAAACCGCCTGTTCTTCCTTAAGTGTATTCACATTAATCGCTAAAGCGGTTTCATGCGGAATAGCGCAGACATAAGGCCTCAACTTCCTGACAATTTCCTGACTGTACCCTCTTACCATGCGCAGTTCACTAATATCCAACAGTAAGCTGTTTGCCGCTAAATACGGCTTTGGCAACCCTTGATAGTCAGGATCTTCCGCTCCGTTAGAGCCTGACAGTTGAGTATCTTCGTCAAGCCAGTCAACCAAGCTGTCGGTTAAACTTTCTGCCTGGTATTCGTCAAGCTCTACGCTTTGTAATAACGCTTTGTACTGACGTTTGCGTCGCTCCAGCGTGCCTGGGTCTTCGTCGTCTGTCACCAAACTGTTGACATTAAAACAACTGGATAAGTCTCTCACACGAGCGGCAATCTGCCCACCTTCCACGGGAAACGGGCCCGTCCGACTGGCCCAGCCTTGCTGGTTATTCGCCACGCCGTCGTTCTCATTGAGCTCGCGTTTTAGTGCCTCTTTTAGAACGTCTTCGGCACTTAACCACATCCAATAGCTTTGTTCCGCCTGCTGCAAATTACCCATTCGGGTTATTTGCATTTGCAGTTTGCTACCGAGGTTCACCGCAATGACCGACACCAGAGCAATCACCAACATGACCGTTATAAGCGCAGCACCGTTATTACGAGACACTTTAGTCCGCATTCGACTCTCCCGCACTTTGTCGTCCAGCCGAACCCTCACCAGCAACCAGGAATACCCGTTTAATTTCGCCGTACTTCTCAGTTTGCAGCGTCACTTCAATGGCTTTGGGTAAGTCCCCTTCGGTACGCCACTCCGCATTCCAACCTTGCTCGAAGCCTCTATTACCGTCACTCTGGCCTGCGCCCCTGTAAAAGCGGAACGACAAATCAGTCACGTCGTCCAATAACGTCTGTATTGTCGGCTCGTTACTCCTGTCATTCACAAACGAATAACTGACTCGCTGTAACTGACCGTTCATAACTCGATAAATAACCGGCTGCAATTCAGCACGCGGCAGGACGTCCCCCGGGTTATCAAAACCACTGCGCACAAAAGCAAGCACACCAGGTTCTGAATCGAAATAACCCACATCATTGCTTACATACTGATGCGTCACTTCGGTATCGTTAGGTCGAGTCGGTTTCGCTACTATTTGCCGAATGTCCTGCTGCATTAGCAATTGGCTGAATTGCAGTTGCTCCAGCGCTTCACGGCGCTCGCTCGACTGCTGTTCGGTACTCACCATTTGGCTAAGCACTTGATAGCTGGCTATACCTATCACCGCGAAAATGGCCATGGTGACTAACACTTCAACCAAAGTGAAGCCGGATTGCTGCTTAGGGTTAACGCCCATTTCCACCACCTTTGCCAGCGGAATCAGGTTTTCGCAAATAGCGCGTTAGTCGGTAATGTTCTCGCCCATTTTCAGATTTTGACACCGTCACTGTTACAGCGACCACGTTAGGTGTCACCGTTTCGACCACCTGTTGCTGCCAATGCCATGTCGTTCCGGCTTGCTTTGCGGTGCCTTTTTTATTGTCCTTTACCGGCCACGCCTGGGTCAGAGACAGTTCTGCGATTCGGTTTGACGCCACATACTGGGCAAAGGTTTTGCTCTGTAAGTCACTTAAGATGGTTAAATGACTGCTCGCCGCCTGTAGCGCTGCCAAAGCAGCCAACCCGAAAATTGACAGTGCAACCATGACTTCAATAAGGGTAAAACCTTTTTCCCTCATTGCTCAGGCGCCTCTTTTAACACCGTCAGTTGCCAGCTATTCTCGGTTTTTACCCAACGTTCTGCACTCATATCATTCGCATTTTCAATTTTTAAACTGAAAGCCGTCATTTCACCACTCGGTAAAATAAGCACGTCAGGTTGTGTTTCTTCAGAGTCATCGTCTTGCTCGGCTTCATCGCCGCTACCAAAGACACCTTCATTAAGTTCTTCGTTTTGTGCCAGCTCGGCCATGTCCTGGCTAAGCAACTGCCAAC
Organism: Idiomarina piscisalsi; assembly: GCF_002211765.1. Classification (NCBI taxonomy): domain Bacteria; kingdom Pseudomonadati; phylum Pseudomonadota; class Gammaproteobacteria; order Alteromonadales; family Idiomarinaceae; genus Idiomarina; species Idiomarina piscisalsi. Next base: position 619,663 of record NZ_CP022133.1, on the reverse strand, counting down.
TTATCGGCCATTCAGTCTGCTGAGGTTTCAGTCCTCGCGCACTAAACGTCTGCCAACTTTCATCCTGCCATACCAGGAACTCGTAGCCATTGTCATTAAAGGCGATAGCAAGAGGCTGCTGTCGCACCATGGCATACTCACGAGCGTATTGAAGTTGTTGCTGCAGCGTAATTGCTGAATCTTGAGCAGAGTTTTGCTGACGATTACTGCCCGGTAACGTCAACATTACTGAGCTGGCAATAAGACCAAGAATGGCCATGACCAGCATCAGTTCAATCAGTGTGAATCCTTGTTGCTGCGGCCTATTGGTCACGATCGTTGTTGCCAATCATCCAACTACCGAAGTCGTCTTCAGTACCCGGTTGACCATCTGGACCCGCTGAGAAAATGTCAATATCGTCGTACTGCCCGGGATTCAACAGTAAATAGTCGTTACCATAAGGGTCTTGGGGCAAACGACGAATGTACCCACCCGTGCGGTAGCTGCGCGGCTGTGGATCCAGGTTTGGTTCATTAACAAGCGCCTCTAACCCCTGCTCAGTGGTCGGGAACATACCGTTATCCAGATGATACTGAGCCAGGGCATTTTCCAACGCCACAATATCAGCAATGACTTTTTGCTGGTTCGCTTTTTCCTGATTACCCAGCACGTTAGGTAAAACCATGGTCGCCAAAATACCAATAATGGCGATAACCACCATAACTTCAACGAGTGAAAAGCCGGATTGATTACGTCTCATAACTAAAGTCCTACACTATTATTTAACTGCAATATGGGCTGAATTATCGACAATACAATAAAGAAGACGATGCCCGCCATGGTGACAATCAGCACAGGCTCAAACACCTTTAAGCTGACGGTTACTAAGTTTTCAAATTCTTTGTCCTGGTTGTCGGCACAACGCTTTAGCATCTGCTCAAGCTCACCTGACTTTTCACCCGCCGCTATCATGTGCAGCATCATGGGTGGGAACAAGCCTGTTTCCTGAAGCGCCGCTCTCAATGACGAGCCTTCTCTGACTCGGTCAGCGGCTTCGTCGACAGCTTCTCTTATGGCTAAATTACCAATAACCGAAGAGGTAATGCGTAAGCCATCCAGTAATGGCACCGCCGATGAGGTTAAAATGCTTAGCGTTCTGGCAAAGCGTGCCGTACTGACTCCTCGTATGACTTTCCCCAACATGGGAAGTTTCAGCAAACGATAGTGATATTTTAAACGATTCGTGTCTTTTCTTAGCCACTGACCGAACAGTAATAATACAACCACCAACCCCACTACGAGCCAAAGTCCCCAGTTTTGCAAAAACTCACTAATAGCTATCATCGCCAGCGTTGTCGGAGGCAGCTCTTGTCCCATCGTCGCAAAGTTTTCGACAATTTGAGGTACTATTGATACCAACAGGAAAACAACGATACCGATAGCCACCAGAGTCAGCATCAGCGGATAAATAAGCGCCTGCGTCAACTGACTTTTCATGTGTTGCCGTTGTTCTGTGTAATCGGCTAGCTCTTCAAGTACTTGGTCTAAGTGGCCTGACTTTTCGCCGGCAGCAACCATTGCCGTGTACAGTGAGTCAAACACACCGGGAAATTCCGCCATTGCTTCAGCAAGACCATAACCTTCAACCACTTTACTTCGCACAGACATCACCAGCTTTTTCATGCGTGGCTTCTCGGTTTGATCAGCAACAGCCAGTAAAGCCTGTTCAATGGGGAGTGCTGAACCAACTAAGGTCGACAGTTGACGTGTAATAAGGGCAAGATCCTGCGCCTTCACCTTGCGCAGTGTAAAGCCCCAGCGGTTTTGTGCACTTTGTTTCTTTTCTTTTTCGGCAGCCGCTGCAATCGCAACAGGCATCAACCCTTGTTCACGGAGCATTTGCCGAACCTGACGCTCGGTATCGGCTTCAAGCACGCCCTTTTTCTTACGCCCATTATTGGCTATTGCCTGATACTCAAATGCTGCCACGTATTACTCCTCGCGAGTGACTCGCAAGACTTCCTCTAATGTCGTCTTGCCTTCCAGCACTTTTTGCAAACCATCCTGCCGTATACTGGGGGTGGACTGACGAATGTATTTTTCAATTGCCTGTTCACCATGCCCGTTATGCACCAATTCGCGCACATGGTCATCTATCTGAAGCAGCTCGTGAATACCGGTACGCCCTCTATAGCCGGTATGGTTACATTCATCGCAACTGCCCGCCCGGTAAACAATCTCATCCGAGTCGTCACTCAGCCCTAATATCTGACGCTCTTCAGCATCCGGCGTATGCGGCTGACGGCAGCTACTGCACAAGGTGCGAACTAAGCGCTGAGACAGTACCGCCAATAAACTTGAAGATAGCAGGAATGGTTCAACCCCCATATCTTCCAGGCGAGTAATAGCCCCAGCCGCTGTGTTGGTATGAAGCGTGGATAATACTAAATGCCCGGTAAGCGACGCCTGTACCGCTATTTGGGCGGTCTCTACGTCTCGAATCTCACCCACCATCACCACGTCAGGATCCTGACGGAGAATGGCTCGTAAACCACGCGCAAACGTCATATCAACTCGTGGATTTACCTGCGTTTGGCCAATGCCGTCAATGGCGTATTCAATGGGGTCTTCCACCGTCAGAATATTGCGATCTTTCGAGTTAATCTCGCTCAGTCCGGCATACAAGGTCGTACTTTTACCCGAGCCGGTGGGCCCCGTCACAAGAATAATGCCATGCGGCTTATGAATCAGCTGCTGGAATATATTGCGGTTGGTCTGTGTCATTCCCAGCTGCATTAAGTTCAGTCGGGCATTATTTTTATCAAGCAAGCGCAGAACGACTCGCTCACCGTGGTTCGACGGCATGGTCGATACCCGCACGTCGACCGCCCGACCGGCTATCAGCAAAGAGATACGGCCATCCTGAGGCACCCGTTTCTCTGCAATATCCAGTTGCGCCATGACCTTAATGCGCGAGACCAGCAGCGACGAGAGCTTTCGATTCGGCCGTAATACTTCACGCAAGACGCCATCAATACGGAAGCGAATCAGCAACGACTTTTCGAACGTCTCTATATGAATATCCGATGCGCCTTCTTTTATCGCCTCACTTAACATGGCGTTAATGAGTTTGATAATAGGTGCATCGTCTTCACTTTCTAATAGATCTTCGGTTTGCGGTAATTCGTCCGCGAGTGAGAACAAGTCAGACTCATTCCCAATGTCTTCCATTAGCTGTTTCGCTTCCGACGAATCACGCTGATACGCTTGCGTCAACAGCGCTTCAAAGTCGTTGGCAGGGTGTTCTTGCAAGGTAAATGGTTGACCCAGTTTGCGTCGCACTTCCCTAAGCGCTTGTGCAGAGACGCCAGCTCGGCAATGCACAACCATAGGTTCGCCCGACTCCACCACAACGCCGAAGCGTTTGGCAAAACCAAAAGGCAGCCGTGTTGTCGCAATAGCACTCGCGTCAGTCATTCTCTGTCTCTGGCTGTTTGGTATCCATGTACTCCTCAAAGCCCGGCGGCAGCGTCAGTTCGCTGTCCCACTCATTCATTACCGGAGACTCTTCCATTGGCATTAAGGAAATACCGCGCGAACGTTCATCCAACTGCAGTGCCCGCATGTAATTATACTTGGTCGAGCTGATTTCGCGCATGCGCTTGCCGTCGCGAACTATCGTGGGGCGAATAAATACCATTAAGTTGCGCTTTTGCTTAGACGTTGAGGTCGAGCTAAACAGTCGCCCTAACACAGGAATGTCGCCCAGCAGCGGTATCTTGGACACCGACTCTTGGACGTCTTCATCAATCAGCCCACCCAACACAATGGTTTCACCATCGTCTGCCATGACAGTGGTTTTCATTTCGCGCTTATTAATAATAACGTCCACAGAGGTTGCGCCACTTAAGCTGGATACTTCCTGCTCAATGGTCATTTGCACGGCGTCGCCTTCGTTAATTTGCGGTGTGACTTTTAACTTTATACCCACTTCCGTTCTATCGACCGTCTGGAATGGATTGTCATTGTTATCACCCGTGGTTGAACCGGTAATGGTGGGAACTTCCTGCCCCACTAAGAAGCTGGCTTCTTCGTTATCAACCGTCACAATACTTGGCGTTGCCAAAATATTGGAATTGGTGTCTTGAGTTACGGCTTGCACGACGGCAGCCCAGTCATTTTGAATGGTGCCAAACATCATACCGTTGACCGAGCCTAGCAAGTTGGCTAGTAAAGAGATGTCGCCGGGTTCGTCGGGTTCAGTGGTTGTCACCTCGACACCGCCATCAGTAATTCGAGTCGTTGTCGTACCCGGTCTTTCTCGCGCCTGATAAGCACCTGCAGCCAGACTACCAATAGGCACCTGATTGCCGGTATTGTACTGAACCATGCCGCCATCTTCACTTATCCACTGCACGCCAAAGTCGACGTTATCGCCTTCCATAATTTCGACAATAATCGCTTCAACTTGCACCTGCGCACGGCGAATATCCAGATCATGAATAACCTTCTCTAACGAGGCCATCATGTCTTGCTGCGCGGTTATCACAACCGAGTTCGTCGGCTCATGCGGACTAATGCTGACAGAGTCGTTATTATTGCGTCGGCGAGTTGTGTTGGTATTTGACGTTTGTTGTTCGCTTTCTGCCTGTATTGAGCGACTCACGTCGTTTAAAACCTCGACCACTTCCGGCGCTTTTGCGTATTTCAGATAGAAAACCCGGGTATTCCCTTCCGACTTTAAGTCCTGGTCAAGCTGTTTAATCAGCTTAACGACACGCGCTCTGGCCCGCGGCTCACCGCTGACAATCACCGAATTACTGCGCTCATCAGCAACAATTTTCGGAATGAGTAACGGTGGCGTACCGTCATTGTTACTCTTTTCATAAAGCGACTGAGCAATACGTACTATTTCACTGGCCGATGCGTACTCAAGGTGAATCATGTCAACGTCCTGGTCACCTGCACGGTCCACTCGCTCAATAATCTCAACCAAGCGCTGCACCGTCTCGGAACGGCCCGTCATCATAATGACATTAGAGGGGTCATAACTGACCACCATGCCACCACCACTTTGATCATTCAGCTGACGCAGTAGCGGCGCTAGCTCACGCACAGACACATTTTCAACCGGCACAACGCGTGTAACCATGGCATCGCCAGAGCCTCGACTGTCGGCATCCATGACCGGTAACGACGATGTTTTCGCATCGCGGTCGCGAATGACTTTAAGTACCCCTGACTCCATTTCAACCACGGCAAAGCCATAGACTTCCAATACATTCAGGAAAAACTGATAGTACTGCTCTTCGTTCATGACATCGTAACTGCGCACATCAATTTTTCCGCGCACATTCGGGTCAATAATGATGGTTTTGCCAAGGTTACGACCAACCACCTGAATAAACTCGTTGATGTCGGTATTTTTAAAGCTGGCTGCGTACTCTTCCGCCGTTAATGGCGTACTCATGACCGTTACTGCCAACCCCAGGGCTCCGAGCCAATTTCTTAAGCCTCTTTTTGCCACTGACATATTAATTTTCCTGTTGTTCCGGTAGCTCAAACGACAGCTCCATCCGTTCACCATCGCGCTCTATTTCAATTGATACTTGTGTTTGATTGGCCAACTCTTCGCTGGCTAACATGGCTTGTTCCATATCGGTTAAATCGTAGCCATTGATAGCGACCGCCAGGTCGCCATTTTGAAACCCTGCCTGCTTAAAAAGTTCAGGATTTTTAGCCGACTTCAAGCGATAACCGATTAGCGAACCACCTTCCATTGCCGGCGAGATACTGACGTACTCCATAATGGACGACGGATCACTCGCTATCGTGCTAAGCTGAGTTTCAACAAATTCGGTGCGGCTACTCTCGGCAGGCTCATCTGTGTTTTTTTGTTCTGCCGCAGCCCCATCCACCGTGAGCGATAATGCGGGACGATCCTCACCAACATCTTCCATTACTAGCGTTTCAAGTCGTCCGTTGTTATCCAGAATGACTCTGTCTGCGTAAATTTCTTCGACCGTTACACGAGAGCTGCCGATACTTTCGCCGATAATATAAGTTCGCTGCTGGCTGCCTTGCTGAATAATGGCCGCAGAGCGCTCAGGGTTAGAGCTTGCCGATACCCCGATAAGACGCACATTCAGTGTCGTTTTCGGCGCATTGCGCGAGTTTCTCGGACCTTGTACTTCTGACTGACCAAAAAGATTCAGTGCCTGAATACGGTTAATATCGATGGTATTGCCGGACTGTGACGTCGAGTTAAACTTCGGTACCGTCGGCTGCAGGTTCCGAGGTTCACTGGGTGACAGCAACGACCAGGTGAACTCGGCAAGCAGCACCGCAACGCAGAACCACAGAAAAGCGGTTAACGCGAGCATGAGTCTGCGCCAATGGGCTGAATTCGTAAAATACTGTTTAAGTCTGGCAGTCACTTTATTCTTATTCTTGTTACACTGACAAAAGAGATTCATGCATTCTAGCGCAGCGAACATGAGTCAACAATCGCTTAACACAAACTTTATAACGAAATGATTGCGGTTTTATGACAAAGAAGCAAAAGAGTACATCGCCTGACACGGGTGTTCGTCTGGATAAATGGCTTTGGGCGGCGCGCTTTTACAAAACCCGCGCTTTAGCCAGAGAGATGGTTCAATCGGGTAAAGTCCACTATGACGGACAACGCAGCAAGCCATCTAAAGTGGTTCAGGTGGGTGCTATTATTACATTGCGTCAAGGCTTCGATAGCAAAGAGGTTGAGGTGCTTGAGTTAAGTGAGCAACGCCGCGGCGCTCCGGAAGCTCAGCTTCTGTATCGTGAAACAGAAAAAAGCATCGCAAAACGCGAAGAAAACGCAGAAGCAAGAAAGCTTAATGCATTGTATAATCCACACCCTGACGGACGTCCTGACAAAAAGCAGCGGCGTCAGCTAATTCGTTTTAAAAAGGAGTGACCATGGAGTACCCAACGGACCAATTATCGCGTTATACCTTTAACGAGCATGATGTTCGCGGCGAGCTGGTTCAGCTGACCAGCAGCTACCAAACCTTAATCCGTGGTCATAACTACCCGGCGGCCGTACAGGAAGTGTTAGGCCACATGATGGCTGCGGTTTCTCTACTGACCGCAACATTGAAATTTGAGGGGCATATTGCGGTTCAGTTGCAAGGCGACGGTCCCCTCAACTTCGTTGCCGTTAACGGTAACCATAAACAAGAGCTTCGCGGTATTGCCCGTTTAAGAGCAGAGCTGGAAGGCACGGACTTACGTTCAATGATTGGCAAAGGTCAATTAATTATCACATTGACGCCGGACACAGGCGAGCGTTATCAGGGTGTCGTTAGTGGCGACGCCGACTCTATTGCTGAAATGTTGGAAAATTACTTTGAGCAGTCCGAGCAATTACATACCAAGGTATGGCTTCATGCTGACGGCGAGCACGCAGCGGGCATGTTATTGCAGCGATTGCCGTCGTCAGGTCAGGATTTAACAGGGTTTGAACACTTAGCAACCCTGACTGACACCATCACCGCTCAAGAGCTTTACACCGTGCCGGCTGAAGAGCTGCTGCACCGTTTGTACCATGAAGAAACCGTGCACTTGTACCCGGCTCAGCCCGTCAGCTTTGTGTGTGGCTGTTCTCGCGACAAGACTCTGGATGCATTAGCGTCGGTTAAGCCTGAAGAGCTAAAAGAGATATTGGACAGAGACGGCGAAATTGTCATGACTTGTGACTATTGCCTAACCGAATATGTTTTTAAGCCGTCTGATTTTAACTGAGTGACGCTTAGCAACAAAAAAGCCCGATATTTGTTGATATCGGGCTTTTTTCATTACTTCTTCTTTTTCAAAAACTTCATTAACCGCTTTCGCTTGCGTTGCTGCGACAAGGTCAGCTGGTTTTTCTTGCCGGCAAACGGGTTTTTCGGTTCTTTAAATTCAATCTTTATCGGCGTTCCCATAATGCCTAATGCTTTTCTAAAGTAGTTCATTAGGTAACGCTTATATGAGCCAGGTAAGTCAGTCACCTGGTTACCATGAATAACAATTCTCGGCGGATTATAGCCGCCTGCATGCGCATACTTCAGTTTAACCCGGCGCCCACTAACCAACGGCGGTTGATGCTCATCTTGCGCCATTTCCATTATTTTGGTCAGTTTAGACGTGCCGATACGCTGTGTTGCACTAGCATAAGCTTCTTCAACCGACTCAAATAAATGACCAACACCGGTTCCATGCAAAGCAGAAATGAAATGCAAGCGGGCAAAGTCAACAAAACCTAAGCGACGATCGAGCTCACGCTTAATTTCTTCTTTATGGTCACTTTCCAGGCCGTCCCACTTATTCACGGCAATCACAATGGAACGCCCTGCATTCAGCGCGAAACCGATAAGGTTCAAATCCTGATCGGTAATGGTTTCTCGTGCGTCAATAACGACAAGAACAACATTGGCATCTTCAATGGCTTGTAAAGTCTTCACCACTGAAAACTTCTCAATGGCTTCGCCAATACGACCTCGACGACGAACCCCGGCAGTATCAATTAAGATGTACTCGCGCTCGTCACGCTGCATAGGGATGTAAACAGAATCCCTCGTGGTGCCCGGCATGTCATACACAACGACACGTTCTTCGCCGAGAATGCGGTTAGTGAGTGTTGATTTACCCACATTAGGTCGGCCGACAATGGCCAGCTTCAACGGCAAATCTTCATAATCTATCTCGTCATGTTCGAGATCTTCAGAGTCCTCTTTGGTCGACGCAATAACATCGGGGTAGTCATCAGCCAGCGGCTTAAAGCAGGTTGTCAGCAATTGCTCAACGCCTCGCCCATGAGCAGCAGCAATACCGTATAGCTCACCTAGGGAAAGAGAGTAGAAGTCTGCCATTGCGGAAGTGGCATCAATGCCATCAATTTTATTACAGACTAAATAAACTTTTTTGTCTTGTTTGCGCAGATGGGTCGCTATGGCTTGATCACCAACTGTGACACCGTCACGCGCATCCACCATAAACAAAACGACATCAGCCTCTTCGACAGCCAGCAGTGACTGCTTAGCCATCTCTTCATCGATACCCTCTTCATCGCCATGGATACCGCCGGTATCGACAACTATGAATTGATAGCCGTCGTAGTTTGCTTGTCCGTATTTTCTGTCTCGGGTTAACCCGGGAAAGTCCGCTACCAACGCATCGCGAGTGCGTGTTAACCGATTAAACAAGGTGGATTTCCCAACATTTGGGCGCCCCACGAGCGCAACAACTGGTAGCATTATTTATTCATTTCCTGAGTTTATATCAATAGCGATAATGTCGCCGTCACGAGTTTGCACGTAAGCAACGTTGTCACTAATAGCGGGAGCAACGTAAACGCCATCGCCGCCAACATGATAACGTCCTTTAATTTCGCCTGAGTCATCGTCGAGCCAATGCAAATAACCTTCAAAGTCACCGACAAGTATGTGACCGCGATGTCTCGCCGGCGCGGATAGTTCACGGCCAAACAAGCGAGTATTGCTCCAACGTTCAATACCACCGTTTTGGTCTAACGCATAAACATGGCTATTTACATCGGTTAAGAAAATTCGACTTGCCGTTACCAGCATATTTTCGAAGGATTTATAGTCACGTTTCCAGCGAACTTCACCGCTCATCAATTCAAGTGCGACCAATTCACCGTTATAAGCAACCATATACAAAGTGGTTCCTTGTGACGCCGGTGCCGCATCAACGTCGGCTAAGCGCTCAAGCTCAGTACCACCGCTGGCTTCGCCAATCGTCTGCGTCCACGCTTGTTGGCCGCTGTCAGAAATCAGTACCATGCCGTTGCCGTTGCTGTCACCGACAATGACACCGCCGCTGATAATAGCGGGCGCTGAAGCACCACGAACCGACAGCATAGGTGTTTGATATTCATATTCCCACTGCTGCTCACCGGTCGATGCATCAAGGCTAATCACCTTGCCACCGCCCGTATGAACGACGACTCGGCCTTCGCCGACAGCCGGATCCGACATGACCTCGTTACCCACCTCGGTGTGCCAAATCAAGTCACCGGTCTGCGCATCTAGCGCAATAACATCGCCATTCTCGGTGCCAAGAAACACACTGTCATACTGGGCAACTAAGCCGCCAGAAATTCGTGCCGGGAACGGGCTGGCAAAAAGACCATCGAACCAACCTTCATCACGTGCCTCGTCAAAAGTAATAAGGTTACGTAAATCAGTCTGCCAAACCTTTTTACCGTTGGTTTTGTCCATAGCTCGCACTATGCCAACTCGGTCAGCCGCATAGACATTGCCATACTCAACCACCGGGCTTAAACGAGAAAAGTACTCGCCGATGCCATCACCGATAGACTCACTCCAAAGTACTCGCGGCGACACCTCTTCGTTAATTGGTTGAAGGGTTGCGAATTTAGGCTCTTCGTCGTCTGAGCTTGAACAGCCCACGGCGATTAACGCTGCCGACACTAGCGCGACACTTTTTACCAGAGATTTAATAGACTGCATTATGATTTAGCCAGACTGTTGAGTTTCATTTGCAGCGCAGGAGTCAAAGACTCATCCGCTTCCAACGCGCGTTGATACGCTGCCCGTGCGTCTTCGTTTTGGCCTTTATCAGCCAAAATATCACCTTCAATTTCAGCGGCAAAACCTTGATAGGCATCCGGGTAGGTACCACGGACTAATTCAAGCGCTGCATCCGTTTGCTCCTGAGCAACAAGTACACGAGCAAGGCGAATACTCGCCAGCGCTTTAAGGTTATTGTCCTCTGCGTTATCGACCACTAACTGCAGCGACGTTACCGCTGTTGCCAGGTCGTTTTCATCGACCGCTTCTTTGGCTAATTGCAACGCGACCAAGTGCGCATATGTGTTTTCGGTATTCTCTGAAACAAAGTTTTGTGCTTCTACAAGCGCATTATCACTGCCTTCCGACAGTGCTGCAGTTAACTGCTCGTACTTTGATGAAGCCAACTGTTGCTGTTCCATTGTGTGTTGGTCGTAAAAGCGCCAGCCATAAAACAGACCGAAACCGATAACCGCACCGGCGACGATACCCTTACCGTGCTCTTTCCAAAACTCTTTAATTCGTTCGACTTGTTGTTCTTCTGTATTGTCCACCAGACTACCCTCTTGTCAGTGGCTGCAAACGTTCTATCAGCGCTTGCCAGCTCAAAGTTTCTTGCTGCTCGTCAGTACGTAATGGCTTAACCGTTACTTGCTGTTGAGCGATTTCATCTGCGCCGATAATCAGAGCAACTTCAGCCCCGGATTTATCCGCTTTTTTCATTTGTTTCTTCATCGCACCGCCACCACAGTGCGAAACCAATCTTAAATCCGGTAATTCATTTCTCAGCTGTTCGGCAATGCGTGGCGCATTAAGTTCCGCATCTTCACCCAGAGGCATTAAGTAAGCATCTACCGTGCGTCGTGGTGTCAGCTTATCTTGTTCTTGAAGCAACAACACCAACCGTTCCATGCCCATAGCAAATCCAACGGCCGGTGTCGCTTTGCCACCAAGCTGCTCTACCAAGCCATCATAACGGCCACCTGCACATACGGTGCCCTGCGCACCCAGCGCTGTTGTGACCCATTCAAATACAGTTCGGTTGTAGTAATCAAGTCCACGAACTAAACGTTCATTTAATGTGTACTTCACACCAGCGTTCTCTAATCGAGATGTCAGCTGCCGGAAATGCTCACGAGACTCGTCGTCCCAATAATCCGATAACTTTGGTGCGTTCTCGAGAAGTTTTTGCGTGTTCGCGTCTTTACTATCAAGTATGCGTAGCGGGTTTGTCTCCAAACGTCGCTGGCTGTCTTCGTCCAGTTCGCTGACGTATTCGCTCAAATAGCTCTTTAATGCGTCTCGGTAATTTGCACGCGCTTCATTGGAGCCAAGAGAGTTCAGCTGCAACTCAACCTGATCCGCGATACCAAAGGCTTGCCATAAACGCGCAGATAATAAAATCACTTCTGCGTCAGCGTCGGCGCTATCAATACCAAAGGTTTCGATACCAAATTGATGAAACTGACGATAGCGCCCTTTCTGGGGACGCTCGTAACGAAACATCGGTCCCATGTACCACAGCCGCTGAATTTGGTTATACAACAAACCATGCTGGTTACCGGCACGAACGCAACTTGCTGTACCTTCAGGACGCAGAGTGACGCTTTCTCCGTTTCTGTCGTCAAACGTATACATTTCTTTTTCAACGATATCAGTCACTTCACCGATAGAGCGTTTGAATAGCTGAGTGCTTTCCAGCACCGGCATACGAATTTCACTGTAGCCATAACTGGCTGCGACTTTACGGATAATGGACTCAACTTGCTGCCAGGCTGGACTTTGATCAGGCAACAAGTCGTTCATGCCACGAATTGCTTGTATTGTATTCGCCACGGAACCTTCTCGTTTGGTAATCGCTACAAAAATAAGCGGCTATTATAAGGATTTTCGGGGTGCGGGTAAAATTAACCGTTAATTTCTTTTACGTCGATTTTATTAGCTTCTGCCGCCTTCACTTGCGCTCTAATTTGCGCTTCAAGCTCATCCACCAAATTTGAGTTATCTAAACGCTGTTTTTGACGTTGTCCATCGATGTACAAGCCACTTTTATTTTTAGCGCCAGCCAAACCGACCTTTGACACTAATGCTTCACCCGGACCATTTACGACACAACCAATAACGGACACATCCAACGGCGTGGTAATGTCTTCCAGGCGTTGCTCGAGCTGGTTGACCGTATCAATCACATCGAATTCCTGACGTGAACAACTCGGACAGGCAATAAAGTTGATTCCCCGCGAGCGAATCCGCAGAGATTTGAGAATATCGAATCCGACTTTAATTTCTTCGACCGGGTCTGCTGCTAACGACACCCGTAGAGTGTCACCAATACCTTCGGCAAGTAGCATCCCTAAGCCAACAGCCGACTTCACCGAGCCACTTCGCTTACCACCCGCTTCAGTAATTCCCAGATGCAGAGGCTGATCAATTTTCTTGGCCAACAGTCGGTAGGAGTCGACCGCTAAGAAAACGTCAGACGCTTTGACGCTGACTTTAAAATCGTGAAAATCGAGTCGGTCAAGAATATCGACGTGTCGCATTGCTGATTCAACCAGTGCTTCGGCCGTCGGCTCGCCATACTTTTCTTGTATGTCCTTTTCCAGAGAGCCGCCATTCACACCAATTCGAATAGGGATATTTTTATCACGGGCCGCATCAACTACGGCGCGAATCCGGTCTTCCTTGCCGATATTCCCCGGGTTAATTCGTAAGCAGTCAGCGCCGTATTCAGCAACCTTAAGTGCGATACGGTAGTCAAAATGAATATCGGTAACGAGCGGAACAGAACTACGTTGCTTTATCTCTTTAAAGGCTTCCGCAGCGTCCATCGTAGGCACAGATACCCGAACGATATCAGCGCCTGCCTTGGCCAGCGCATCGATTTGAGCAACCGTCGCATTAACATCTGTTGTTTCCGTATTGGTCATAGATTGCACGGCAATCGGCGCACCATCACCAATAGGTACATTACCTACATATATACGGCGTGACGGACGGCGCTTAATTGGACTTTCGTGCATCATATTACTTACTTAACCTCTACGACTATTTAGGTTTTAATGTACTTGTCTTTACTCAGACATTGGCACCGTAAAGCGTGCCACTCGTTCACGGCGGAACTGACTCATATCAACGTCTTCACCATCGAAGGTAATGGTTGCTGCTTCCGGCTTACACATGGTTATTGAAAACGGAGGTTCGCCCGGCACCGCCATAGTATACCCCGCGGCCTTCACACCGACAGCTTGTGTTTCGCCTTCTGCATCGTCCACTTTAACCCAGCACTCTTGGTTAAACTCGAAGATTAAGCGGCTCGCAACGGCTTCTTCTACCACTGGTTCCTCTTGAGCTGTCGACGCTTCTTCCTCGTCGGCCACAGCCGATTCCGTTTGCGGGTCAACATTCGTACCTTCTTCAGCAGGCTGTTCTGTCCGAGTGTCCGCAGCGTCTGTGTTTGTTTCAGTTTGAGCTTCAACTTCTGGCTCTGAAGACTCCGGCGCTGCCTCTGTATTATTCTCAGAGCCCAGCTCATTGGTTGATATATTAGTGTCAGACGATGACACCTCTGATTCCAGTACCGCTTCTTCAGTATTCGGTTCGATATCCGGTTGTCGCGGTTCGGAACTGATTTCTATAGCACCAACATCACCCGTCTCTTCAACTTGACTATCAACGGTGGATGACTGAGCTGGTTCTTCAGAGCTCATTCCTGAGTCCTGCCACCACCAAATCACCAGACCCACTACGATAATAATAACCGCGTACGTAATGAGCATTAGACGATTGTCACTTTCCTGGTGCTTTTTACGTCGCGAGAAGCTTTGCATTTGCGTACTTTGAACTTCTTGGTAGCCTTTTGCTTTATAGGCTTCAAAAAGCATTTTCTCGTCAACATCTAATAGCTTTGCATAAGCACGCAAATAACCTTTAATAAAGGTCGGAGTCGAAAACGTTTCGTAGTCGTCCGCTTCGAGTAATTCTATGATTTGTTTTCGCAAACGCAGCTCATCAGCAACTTCTCGCTGACTTAACCCTTTAGCTTCACGCGCTTGTCGCAGAATATCACCGGGTCCCTGAACTGGCTGTTGTTGTGATTCTTGCGCCGCGTCAGAGTCCGCTGGATTGTTCTCTTTATTTGGTTCGTTTTCAGCAGTCATGATTGTTAGGGTGTTCCCTGTTAAGGCTGACTTGCGTAGTGGCCTTTGTTCTTTTCACACTGAGCCCTGTTCTGTTGGCTCTTTGTATGAAAGGGATACTGAGTATCAAGTCTTACTTTATCGAAATACCCGAGCGCTTTTTCCCATTCTCCAGCCATACACAATGCAACCGCATAGTTGTTATACAATGCACCGCTCATAGGTTGCCATGATAATGCCTGTTGGTAAAGTGACAAAGCAGAATCTGTCTCATTTGCTGCCAAATGCCATTGCGCCATGGCAATGACAGCATTTAAAGAGTGAGGACTATCTTCCAGCGCTGCTTGCAAATGCGGTTTAGCCAACGCTAACTTACCTTGAGTTAGGTAAGCAACGCCAAGCTGTAACCGAACGTCTTTACTTACAGGCAATGGGTCATTGGAACTGGCGGTACAACCCATCAACGCCAGTGCTATCAATAGCAAAGCGGCTCGCATTATCACACTCCTTGTGGTTGCGATTCATTGGTTTTACGAAGTCTTTACAGCAATCCCTTCACCGCCACGCTGCATTTGTTGGCGCTTAAGAATACGCTTGGTTCGGTCAATAACATCCCCAACCAGCTGGCCGCAGGCTGCGTCGATATCATCCCCGCGGGTTTTACGAACCATCACCGTAAAACCGTATTCCATCAGCACTTTAGCAAAGCGATCAATACGCGAGTTACTTGAACGCCCATAGTCTGACCCAGGGAACGGATTAAATGGAATTAAGTTTATTTTACTCGGGGTATCTTTTAGTGTTTTTGCCAGCTCATGCGCTTGGTCAGTCGAGTCATTCACATGATCTAACATGACGTACTCAACCGTAACTTTATGCTGAGCTTTGGACTGTTCAACATAACGCCGGCTAGACGCCAGAAATTCTTCAATATCGTATTTTTTATTGATGGGTACTATTTCATTACGCAACTCGTCATTTGGCGCGTGCAGAGAAATAGCCAACATCACATCAATGCGTTCGCGCAGTTTCTCAAGCGCAGGAACCACACCCGATGTACTTAACGTTACGCGACGCTTTGACAGGCCAAAACCAAAGTCATCCAGCATTAACTCCATTGCCGGAACCACATTGTTTAAGTTCAGCAGAGGCTCGCCCATGCCCATCATGACTACGTTAGTCACCGGTTTAATACCCGTTTTACCGTAAGCACCTAATAGCTGGTTTACTCGCCATACCTGGCCAATAATTTCCGCCACTGTCAGGTTACGGTTAAAGCCTTGCGCGCCTGTTGAGCAGAAAGTGCACTCAAGTGCACAGCCGACCTGAGAGGACACACATAGGGTTGCGCGATCGCGCTCCGGAATCCAGACCGTTTCCACGTCCTGGCCGTCAAACAACGTCATTGCAAACTTGATAGTGCCGTCTGATGACTGCTGTTGTTCACGAATTTCCGGTGCGCGTATTTCCGCAACTTGCTTGAGCTTTTCACGCAATTTCTTGTTGAGGTTCGACATATCGTCGAAGTCGTCAACACAAAAATGATACAACCATTTCATAACCTGATCGGCACGAAATGGCTTCTCTCCCATCTCGCGGAAGAACTCTCTCATTCCTTCGCGATTCAGGTCGAGTAAATTCACTTTTTTATCAATTGCGTTGGTCATA
The DNA here is from genome assembly GCF_002211765.1 of Idiomarina piscisalsi. NCBI lineage: Bacteria > Pseudomonadati > Pseudomonadota > Gammaproteobacteria > Alteromonadales > Idiomarinaceae > Idiomarina > Idiomarina piscisalsi. Next base: position 603,302 of record NZ_CP022133.1, on the reverse strand, counting down.
AAGCTCCGTTCTTAGCGTGTACGTGGGCAGATTTCTTCGTCGCTGAAGAAGTAAGCGATTTCGCGCGCAGCTGTTTCAGTTGCGTCTGAACCGTGTACCGCATTTTCGTCGATAGTTTCAGCATAGTCGGCACGCAGAGTTCCTGCCAGTGCTTCTGCTGGGTTCGTTGCACCCATGATTTCACGGTTTTTCAGTACCGCATTTTCGCCTTCAAGTACTTGAACAACGATAGGACCTGAAGTCATGAACTCAACCAATGCACCAAAGAAAGGACGCTCTTTGTGTTCAGCGTAGAAGCCTTCTGCTTGTTCTTTGCTTAAGTGCATCATTTTTGATGCAACGATACGCAGACCAGCAGACTCAAAACGGTTGTAGATAGCGCCGATAAGGTTTTTAGCAACCGCATCAGGCTTGATGATTGATAAAGTGCGCTCTAAAGCCATGTGTATTCACTCCAATAAAGATAGGAAAAATGAGTCGCGCGGATTATACGTGAGAATACGCTCGAGATCGAATCCAGAATGATTGTTTTTTCGTTCATTCTGATTTAGCATGGCAAAACAAATTAGCCATATAGACGTCTATTTAAACTTAAGTAGACACATGAGGAGTAAATCATGGCAACGAACAAAACAGAGCAAGCAACACTCGGCGGCGGGTGCTTTTGGTGTGTGGAGTCGGCATTCTTACAAGTCAAAGGCATCGAATCGGTCAAGTCGGGGTACACGGGCGGTCACGTCGAAAACCCAACCTATGAGCAAGTTTGTACGGGTGACACCGGTCATGCTGAAGTCGCACAACTCACCTATGATCCTGAACAGATCTCTTACCGCCAAATCTTAGAAATCTTTTTTACGCTGCATGATCCGACGCAGGTGAATCGTCAAGGTAACGACGTTGGCACTCAATACCGTACCTCTATTTTTTACCATAACGATGCGCAAAAGCATGAAGCCGAAAGCATTATTAAAGAATTAGAAAACGACGGCGCCTTTGCCGACCCAATCGTCACCGAAGTGACTGAGCTGGAAACCTTTTACCCGGCTGAGGACTACCACGAGAACTATTATGCCAGAAACCCGGAAAACCCCTATTGTCAGGCGGTGATTTCACCGAAACTCGCAAAATTCCGTAAAACGTTTTCAGGGTTATTAAAAGACTAAGTGCTTGGCGCAGCGCTATTACTAGCGTTGCGCCAACGTTTTATAGGTCTTCAAAATATGCTCAACCGCATGTTCGATATCGGCTGCGGTTGTGCCTCGACCAAAACTAAACCTCAGTGAAGCATGCGCCAATTCATCACTGACACCAATGGCTCTTAGCACATAAGAGGGCTCTACACTGGCAGAGGTGCACGCCGAGCCAGAGGACACCGCCAAGTCTTTTAGCGACATGAGCAACAGCTCACCTTCAACATGAGCAAATTGCACATTCACAATATGAGGCACGCGCTGAGTGTCGCTGCCGTTAAGCTGAATGCCCTCTTCCGCCAGTAACGGCGACAGAAACTGCTGACGCATACTGTCAAAGCGCTCAATGTCGGCACTGAGTTTTTCTGCAGCTAACTCTGCCGCCACACCCATACCAACAATTTGGTGTGTTGCCAGTGTTCCTGAGCGCATTCCACGCTCATGACCGCCACCATGCATTTGAGCCGCAATGCGAACTCGCGGTTGACGACGCACGTACAATGCGCCGATGCCTTTCGGACCATACATTTTGTGGGCAGAAATTGACATTAAATCGATAGGTACGCTTGCCACGTCTATCGTTAATTTACCGGCGGCCTGTGCCGCATCAACATGAAACAAGGTGCCATTCTCACGGCAGATAGTGCCAATAGTTTTGATATCCTGAATAACACCAATTTCGTTATTGACCCACATAACACTGGCCAAAATGGTGTCTTCTCGCAGAGCTGAGCGAAGCTCATCCATGTCAATAAGGCCGTCTTCGCCTACGTCTAAGTAAGTGACTTCAAAGCCTTCCTTTTCAAGCTGTGCACAGGGGTCAAGCACGGCTTTGTGTTCGGTTTTGACGGTAATAATGTGCTTGCCTTTATCGGCGTGGTAGTGCGCAACACCTTTTAACGCGAGATTGTCTGACTCGGTCGCCCCCGAGGTGAAAACAATTTCGCGGGCATCGGCATTAATTAAGTCGGCAACTTGGTGCCTTGCAATATCAACTAACTCTTCAGCTTGCCAACCGTATTTATGAGAACGTGACGCCGGGTTTCCAAATACCCCGTCCATGGTTAAGCAGGTTGCCATTTTTTCTGCCGCTTCAGGCGCTACTGGTGTGGTTGCAGCATAATCCATGTAGATGGGTTGTTTAGGCACGAAAGTCCTCCTGAAAAGTGCCGTTACAGTTGGCAGTTAACTTTTATATCTTCGTCCGATGCATGGCGTAAGTGCTGACGTTGCATAACATCACCCACATCAGAGTTCTTCATCAACTCGGCTAGCGTAATGCCATCCAAAAAGTCAGAAATTCGATCGCTCAAACCTTCCCACAATGAGTGCGTCAAACAGCGCTCACCACCTTGGCAGTTAGCTTTACCCTGGCACCGCGTTGCATCAATTGACTCATCGACGGCATGAATCACTGAGCCTACCGAAATATCAGCGGGCTCACGTCCTAGTCGGTAACCACCACCAGGTCCCCGCACACTGTCGACTAATCCATGCTTGCGCAAACGAGCAAACAACTGCTCTAAATAGGACAAGGAAATGCCCTGACGCTCTGAGATGTCAGCCAATGGGATGGGACCTTTTGCTGAAAACAAAGCCACATCAAGCATTGCGGTTACCGCGTATCGGCCTTTTGATGTCAGACGCATAGCAATTTCCTCGGGAAGTGTTATTCGTAAGTTGAAATTCTACATTCCCGACTATTTTAGTCAAGTATTGTCGACCGATTTATCCACAGACGCGAGCATTCCTCGCAAAATATTGATCTCGCTCTCTTCCGGACGCGCCCGATTATAAAGACGTCGCAATTTCGTCATCACCTGCCCCGGATGCTTAGGATTAATAAAGCCCGTATTTGTCAGTGTGGCTTCTAAATGGTCATAAAAACGCTCTAAATCATCCACTCGCGGGTACTCAGGAATGTCGGCTTCGACTTTCTCCTCCGCCTCAAGCCATTGCATGCGCACTTCGTAACAGACTGACTGAACGGCCATTGCTAAGTTCAGTGAACCATATTCCGGGTTGGTCGGAATATGCAAGTGAAAGTGACTTTGCTGAAGCTCTTCGTTCGTTAATCCACTACTCTCACGACCAAACACCAACGCAACCTTATGCTGAGTAGACTCTTGCAATACTTTTGCGGCTGACTCTCGAGGGCCAAGTAAAGGCCAGTCCAGAGTGCGGTTTCGCGCACTTGTCGCGACCACCAGTCCACAATCTGAAATCGCATCGTGCAAGTTATCAACAATGGTCGCGTTCGCCAGAATATCCGTTGCCCCCGCAGCGAGTGCCGATGCATGACTGTCTGGTTCCTGTACCGGGTCAACCAAGGCTAAGTCAGAGAGCCCCATCGTTTTCATAGCGCGGGCGACTGAGCCAATATTTCCAGTATGAGAAGTGTTCACCAACACAATGCGTATATTGTCGAGCATGAGTATTTCCTTTGCTTTGCGCGTTAACGTCTCGGCCTATTCTGCGAGGTTATCGAAAAGTTTGGCATGATACCCCAACACTGGTATGATCCGCGACCGAAAATTGTTCTTTTACAGCACAGGTAATTGGTATGCATCCGATGTTAAATATTGCGGTGCGCGCAGCGCGTGCGGCCGGCAAAATTTTAGTTAAAAATTTCGATCAGGGTAACCCTGTAGAAGCCGAATCTAAAGGCTTAAACGACTGGGTCACCGACATGGATAAAGCCGCTGAACAGGCTATTATCAACACAATTAAGAAGTCTTACCCCGATCACGGTATTATTGCAGAGGAAAGCGGTACCCAGGCTGGAACAGAAAATGATTTCCAATGGGTTATCGATCCACTAGACGGCACCACCAATTACATGCGCGGTATCCCCCATTTCTGTATTTCTATTGCATTGCTTCACAAAGGTTCTGTGCAGCAAGCTGTCGTGTATGATCCCATTCGAGAAGAGCTCTTCACTGCCTCACGCGGTGCAGGCGCACAGTTGAATGGTCGCCGTTTGCGTATTTCTCCGAAAGTTGAGTTGAAAGGCGCCATTTTATCAACGGGCTTCCCGTTCAAAATGAAAAGTCGGTTACCTGAATACCTGGAAATGTTTAATAAGTTATTTGAGCATTGTGCCGATGTGCGCAGAGCTGGTGCAGCAGCACTGGACTTAGCCTACGTTGCAGCCGGACGCCACGACGCATTCTGGGAAATGGGCTTAAAGCCCTGGGACATACTCGCCGGCGAATTATTGGTTCGCGAAGCCGGAGGTATTGTTAGTGACTTCCAGGGCGGCCATAACTATGTACAGTCAGGCAACATTGCCGCGGGTGCCCCTAAAGCCCTCAAGCAAATGCTCGCAAAAATTCGCTAAAGCAAAAACGCCGCTTGAAATGAATCAAGCGGCGTTTCTTTTTAGAGTTCGATTTCTTCTAAGTCGAGGTCTAGCGAGTAGTCCATTTCGGAGAGTTCTTCCCGCAGCCGATACTTTTCTTTCAGCTGCTCTATTTCACGCCATTTACGTTTTGCGGCGCGACCTTTGCCAGATTTGTCATTTACCTTTTGCAGTTCTTCTGAATGATCCATGGTAAGACCTCCTGCTTTTTATACGACTTTATTCTTATGGTTTTTGCGATGGTGTTAGCGCACTTGTTAACAAAAACACCACAACTCATAAGTACCACACACTTTGATACTTTAAAAGCTTTTTGTTGCAGATTTGTTAACTAATAATGGCAAAACTGTGAAGAATCAGGTGATAAGATCTATTTGCGGATAGTTGGTTTTAAAGAACTCTCGCACCGAATCTAGCTGTTGGATGGGAAAGACATAATGGTGGCTAATTTGATAGTTAAAAGGAAAGCTCAGAATAGCCGAGCTTTTATTGTACTCACCAACCGCTACGCGCTTTAACTTAGTTGAAGGTACCTGCTCAAGGCCGACCCGAAGCTTATCACCTTGAGCATCGAGCAGTGCCATAATATTTTTCACCTCACTTCTGTTATGAGACCGAGAAAAGGCATCAGGAGTGATATAGAACGCAAACAAAACCATTAACGCGCCATACAGCTGCCCCCAAAGCCTTAGATCGAAATAAAAAAGAGTCACATACGGAGCGAAAATCAAAACAAACTGAAGCCACTTGGGTAAATCACGAAGGTAATTCGCGAGGTTATCTTTCAATTTGCCGGCTTCAACGAATTTCATGACGTTTTATCCTGCTTATTTTTATACATTCTTTCATCGGCTATTTTTAATAGGCTCGGTATTCCATTATTCGTTTCAGAGCTTAAAGAAAAACCGATGCTTAAAGAAGGAGCGATAGAGCCTGTTTCGGTCTGGATCGCTTTAGACTCTACATACTGTTTTATCTGATTTAGCTTTTGCTCAGCAACGTTATTATTATCAACCCGATTGAGTATCACCAGAAACTCGTCCCCACCTAAGCGGGCAACAATATCAGACGCTCGCGTTGATTCTTCAAGCGACTCAGCAACAAGCCTCAGCATGTCGTCACCGACTTCATGGCCAAGAACATCGTTAATTGATTTGAACCGGTTTAAATCAATTGCCAATATACAAAACTGTGCACTATCTCGTTGCTTACTAAGAAGCTTTTCCAAGTAGCTGAAAACAAAGCGCCTGTTAAAAAGGCCCGTCAATGGATCTTGATTAGCCAGCTTCCTCTCTGCTCTATAGTACCGCCATAATAAGTAAACTCCGCCGTAAAGTATGGCGTAGAGTGCGACTATGCCCCAGTAACTAGCCGTCAATGCTAACTTCTGCCTATCGGTCAGCGTCGTGTCGAAGTTCGCCGCAATCCACCACTCACCATTAGGAACAACAATTTTTCCTTGGTAATCTGCATTATTAAAAGAGCTTACATCTCCTTCAAATACCTCACCCTGTTGCCCAAGACCATTGACTCCCCGAAGAGCGATTTTCGCATTGCTCATGTTCGATAACCCAGAAGCTTTCATCAGCTTCTCGTAGTCAATAACAACGCTTATTGAGCCCCAGTAATTTTCGCTTCGTGGGTAATCGTCAAATATCGGTAGTCGGGCAATAATTGCCGTCCCGCCCTGCACTAGCTCCAATGGCCCTGCAAGATAAACGTCTTTTGATAGTCTCGCAGCTAGTACGGTTTCGTACTGCGAAGGAACCGTTCGAAAGTCCAGGCCAATCGCCTTCTCATTTCCCTCTGTTGGAAAGTTCTTAGCGATAATGTCGTCTGGAGCAACCCCTATATTTCTTACATTCTCGGACTTTTCCAGCATTCTGCCGGCTATGGCGTGAAAATTTTTATAAGCTATTTCAGGGTCAATACTAAATACGGTCGCTAAGCTGTCTGATAGAAAGACATCTCTAAATAATGAAGCTTCCAAAGTGGACTTGGCGAGCAGCAGTTCTTCTAAAGCTTCGTCATTGGCGCTTTGCTGCAGCCTGTCCGCCGCAAGGCTAGTCACCCAGCTCGACAAAAACACGACTGGAATAAGTCCAATAACAAATAAAACCAGCGCCACTAACGGGCTTTTTTTCTTAACCACATACTCACCAATTAATCGCTTGTTGCAGAAAAGCTTCCAGCTAAAACGCCACCATCTATCGTGAGTTCTGATGCGTTAATGTAGTTTGCCTCGTCTGAAGCTAACATCACGCACAGCAGCGCCACTTCCTTAACATCCCCAAACCGTCGCATCGGGCAGGCATCAACAATTTTCTTAAAGTTAACTTCACGCTGTGGTCCTGAGCCCAGCATAGGATCCCAAATAGGTGTCATAATGGCGGCAGGATGGACGGAGTTACATCGAATCGGCAGCCCTTCCTGAGCACAATAAAGCGCTACCGTTTTCGTGTGATTCCGAATTGCAGCTTTCGAAGAGGCATAGGCAGCCGCTCCGGGAATGCCTACCAGGCCCGAACGCGACGACATATTAATGATACTTCCTGCACTTTGGGTTTTACGCATAAATTGAATGGCATGTTTACACCCCAGAAACGTACCATCCAAATTAACCGCATGCACTTTGCGCCAGGCTTCCAATGATGCTTTTTCTGGGTTATGTACTTCGTTACCTGACTCCAAACCAGTAACACCGGCATTATTGACCAAGCCGTTTAAACGACCCAGCTTGTCTTCAATCCAGCCAAATAGATCCAGCCACTGCTGTTCATCTGACACATCCAGGGGATGAGAGAACGCGTTCTCGCCTAGCTCTTCAGCTATTGCCTCAATGTCGCTTTTCAGCGTATCCGTTAAAATAACGGTCGCGCCCTGGGCATGGAATTCCCGAGCGATACCTTCACCGATACCTCTCGCAGCTCCTGTAATTAATATGACTTTATCCTTTAAACGGTTCATAACACTCATCCCCTTACACGAGCTTACCCATTGAACACTACTGTTTATAACACTGGATTAACATAAGCGAAATAGCAACTAGCAAGAACGTCGCTTAAGACTGACCAATTGTTGAATAACCTTTTCCGTGTTCTTCGGTGACCGCTTCGGCTGATAGCTAAGAATATATTCAACCAGCCCTTTGCGCTGGAAAACGGGTACACTGGATTGTGAAGACAATTTAATCCGTGCGTTACGGTGCGAGAAAAAAACAGCCCCCTCTATCCAGGTGGATGCGCGATTTTTCTTCAAGTGTTCAGCTAAAACATGAACCTGTTTTTTTAACTGCTTTATTGGGTTGCGGACTTTGGTTTTATAACGGCCACCCTTACGCCCTATTTTATGAGCTGTCCAATTAGCTGCCTGCTCATCTCCCGTCACTTTTGAGTTGTTGTTTTTCACTTCTATTACGAATACACCGTTAGGACCCACCACAATCAAATCCAGCTCAGTAAAGCCGCGTTTGGTTCGTGGGTTAGGTACATCAATTTGGTTAAACAAAATATAGCTATCGGGGAGTTTTTCTAAAAGCTTCAGTGTTTTTAATTCGCCCTTTGCACCTGAACGCTTAGTGGATGCTGCACCTAAAATACTGAACAGATAAATTAACCCAACAATCCACCAGAATTTTGGCAAGTTATATATTAAAAAGCCCGCAATAGGTGCGCCAATAATAGCGATCCAAATGCGGGCTTTATTCACTTCCTGAGAAAGACGATTTTTGGTTATGTACTGCGTGTCGGCCATGACAAATTGACTGCTTGTCCTTATTAACGATGATCTTATTAAACCATCAAAGCCGCCAATCGTCAGCTACTGCTTTTGCCGTATCGCCTCAATCAATTCGTCTTTACTCATTTGGCTGCGATTATCAATATCAAGCTGCTGGGCTCTGTTATAAAGTTCTTCCTTGGTACGTTCTTCCAGCCGAGTGTTGGGGTTACCAGTACCTTGAGTGGTGGTGTTATCGGTAACCCCTTCCTCTCGCCGCTGCTTATTCACAGTACGGCTGGCAATTTCCTCGGCTTCGTCTTCACTCTTGCCGTCATCCAGCTGCGTCTGCTTGATATGCTGATACATGCGCTCGTCTTTATCACGCCAAACGTCAGGCATAAGCACTTATCTCCTTAGCGAGAGTCCTTGCCACGCTGCTCAGGGGCAATTTGCTTGTCTTTCTGAGAGTGCGTGTCATGCGTTGAGTTTGGCCGACGATGATCTTCGCGGCTCTGGTTCTCTTTGTCCTGCTGTGACTGTAGCTTGCGCTTTTCTTCCTCAGTCAGGTTTTCATCGTGTTCACTCACTTTCGATTTCATTGGACCAGTCATACAAACTCCTTAACCGTCAAAAGGTATCGATGTATTTTGTGACCTTCATAATTAAGTGTAGTAAAGATAGGCCTAAATAAAAGATCGCCCGCTGATCTTTACTCCCCATTAATAAAAACAGTAGCTAGAGCATGCTTCTCAGCACCTTGTCCTTACGAATAAAGTGATGATGTAGTGCAGCTGCAACATGCAAAGCAACCAGTGCCATAAGGGCTATTGCTAACCAGCCGTGCAGCTCCCGGAATACGGCATAGTTCTCAATATCGACATTCAGCGCAGCCGGTAAGCGGAACCAGCCAAATGCGTCAATGGGTCGCCCGGCAAAGTACTGCATTAAATAGCCGGAAATAGGCATGGCAAATAACAGCAAATAGAGCAGCCAGTGAGAGGCTTTCGCTATGTGTTTTTGCAAGCTTGATAAGTCACTTGGTAACGCCGGAATTTGATGAAAAAGCCGATTAACCAAGCGCGCTATCACCAGCACTGCCGCCACAATACCAAAGGCTTTGTGTACGGTTAAAATGCTTAACTGCCACGGTTCTAGTGAGCGAATCATCAATAGCCCCGCCGCCAGCATCGACATAACCAACGCCGCCATCCCCCAATGAAATAAACGCATTGATACCGAAAATTTGTATGTGTTACTCATTGCCCGGCTCCTCCAGCTCACCCATTAACACTTCTTTTGCTCTGCGACGGTAAGACTCTGCATAAGCGGCGGATCGAGCTCTCAGTATCGGATCCCGGGTTGCTTCAATGCCGGTCGGCAGCACCAGTGGATCATAATTGATACTGTGGCATTCGCCGTTTAGCTGCGGTGTTACATCACTAATGACAATTTGTCCGGCACTCAATTGCTTTCGACTGGCTGGCCATGCCGTAGTCGGGTCAGTTTCGTCATCCGCTTCACTCGCCAAGGTAAACATCCAATCAAAAACAACATCCCCTTTCGCTACCCGGTTAGTGATTTCTCTATGCAATGCATCGCTGCCTTTCAGGTTTTCCGGGGAAACCGAAACCGTCGGTTGCATAGCCCAGCGTACAGCTTGCTTGTCACCGTTTGAATTCACTAAATAAAACGCATTAATGCTGTTATAGCTTTCTGCAGCAAAGCTTCCACTGGGTTGATACTGGGCTTTCCAACTCAGAAACTCTCCACTCTCTGGATGCTGGGCAAAAAACGTTTGTATTGCTTCAGGTCCCGCCTGAATGGCCTGAATTTGCTGATAAAACGTATGCGGGTCTTTAACTGCCATAACCGGCGGTGTATTCATTGCGATGCGCCACTGCTGGGTTGGGCTCATCGCAAAGCTTAAAGCGAAGCTGCGTACAGGTGCTTTTAAGTCGGGTGCGGTTGGGTTGTTACCCGCTACCGAAAACCGTCCAACAAAAGGCGTTACCCCTTGCTCAAATAGAGAAGCTACGGAGTAATCAGCTAACTGCCCATTAGAACGAAACTCCCCTGTCACACAAAGGCCCTTAGCGTGAGCTCTTCGGAACCCCTCGTGAGCAGTTTCCCCCTGCTGCAAGTTCACAAACTGCTGCGCAGTGACTTCAGGGGGCTTTTCGGCCGCCATGCTGAAAAATGGCGCCAGCAATAACACCAACGATATTTTTTTCATATTGAAAGTACTCTGCTTATCAACTATCTTGAATTCAAGATATACGATAGTAGAGCATATTAGGTTCACTGGCGATGCAAAATTTAGAGCGAATAAAACAACAATGGGCAAAAGAAATACCCGATCTCGACACCTCGACTATGGCCCTCATTGGTCGTCTACAGGTTTTGCATAAACACATGACCTCAGCAATGAGTGAGACCTTTCGTCAGTTTGGTCTGACCGATGCAGGCTTTGATGTTATTGCAACATTAAGACGTTCGGGGGCACCTTATCGGTTAACACCAAACCAATTGCTGGAGCAAATGCTGATAACCTCGGGGAGTATGACCAGCCGGCTGACTCACTTACAAAAAAAGGGGTTGGTAGAACGTGAACAGGATGACAAAGACGGCCGCGTGCATTGGGTTAAACTTACCGATGCGGGTCTGACATTGAGCGATAAAGTCATTTACGAACACGTAAACACGCAAAAGCAGTTGCTCAGCGTTTTGTCCGCGCAGCAAAGGCAGCAACTCACTGAACAGTTGCGCGAGGTTTTAGTGCGTTACGGCTTGGAATAAACTTAAGCAAGGCAAATTAATCAATTGAACACTGCGCGCAGCGCTCTTTACCCGTTAATAGCTTGGATATACGGTTGCGGTTACGTGCAAAAAATAAATACGTTTTGTCAGCGAACCACCGAATAACCGGCCAGCGCAGAGGGGCAATCACCCAGCCCTTACCCACTAACGACCAGGCAGCATAGGTTACATCCAGACCGTAGATCATGTCACCGGAACGGGTCTGCCCATGTAAATACTGATTAGCCTTAGCAACATCAACAGCAGGGTACCGTTGGTTAAAGTCCGGCTCATTAATATTCTCAAACTTGATTTGTCGTTTCTCATCAAGCTTCCTTAAATGCCGCATTTCCTTAACGCACAATGGGCATCCGCCGTCGAAGAAAATAATAAGTTTCGAACTGTGCTCTGACATTAGGATCACCTTTTGCAAACTCCACTTTCTTATACGCCGTTTTCGCACATTTGACTCATAACATAATGCGAAAATCAGTTTGCTTAGCTCATAATACGACATTGCTACGCTGCCAACTTTAGTAAGCAATGCTAGTCTCTGTATGACACTTGGCGCAAACGCGCTGCAACTCAATCAAAAATAAGAGGCAAGGATGCCAACACTCTCTAAAATTCGTTTTATTTACTTAGCGGCACTTTTTATCGCTGCCTTTTGTAGCTTCCCCGCAGCCGCGTTGCAGACAGCAACGCAAACCCAACTCGCAAAAGTGTATGAAGAAAACACGAACATTCCTATTAGCGACTACTTAGTCAGCGAAAAGTATGACGGTATACGAGCTATTTGGACAGGTTCCAAACTACTGACTCGACAAGGGAACCCAATATCAGCTCCTGAGTGGTTTACTGCACCGCTACCCGCCGTTTGGCTTGACGGTGAACTGTGGACAAAACGTCAGAACTTTGAAGCGCTAAGCTCTATTGTGCGCACCCAAACACCAAAAGATAACCGCTGGCAGCAAGTGAAGTATATGGTTTTTGATATGCCTTACGCACAGCTACCTTTTGAACAACGATACAAAAACTACTCAAAGTTAATTGAGCAAATAAACGCTGATCATATTAAGCCGGTTAAGCAGCAGCGGTTTCATTCCAACCATGAGTTAAGCGAGCACCTGCAAGCGCTGGTCGAGCAAGGCGCAGAAGGCCTGATGCTGCACTTAGCTACAGCGCTTCATCAGTCCGGCAGAAGTGACGCTTTGTTGAAGTTAAAACCCTATTTCGATGAAGAGGCCGAGGTTATCGCGCATTTACCGGGAAAAGGTAAATACACCGACATGCTCGGTGCGCTGCGTGTGCGCAATCAGCAAGGCATTGAATTTTCTATTGGCACCGGATTCACCGACGCCGAACGCACCAATCCTCCGCCTGTCGGCAGTATCATTACCTACAAGTACCACGGCTACACCAATAATAACGTGCCACGCTTTGCCAGTTTTTTACGAGTTAGAGAGGAGCTCGAAGATGAATAACTTCCCAAGCAGGATGTCCATGCGTAATATATCGAAGCTAGAAAAGTTGATACCCGATACGTTACAGGGTACGATTTAATCGTGATCCGAAACTTCAAGCACAAAGGTTTGGCTAAGTTTTTCAGGTTCGGTAGCACCGCAGGGATTCAGGCCAGCCACGCAAAGAGGCTTCGGCTTATTCTCGGTAGGTTGAATGCGGCATCTGGCACAAAAGATATGGATTTGCCAGGTCTTCGACTTCATGAGCTCTCCGGTAACCGCTCTGGAATTTGGTCAGTGACAGTCAGTGGAAACTGGCGCGTGACCTTCCGATTTGAGGATGGAGATGCAGAGATAGTAAATTATGAAGATTATCACTGAGGTATTCGTATGCTAATGCACAATCCCCCCCACCCTGGCGAAGTTTTACGAGAGCTTTGTCTCGAGCCTCTTGGCTTATCTGTAACCGCTGCAGCGGAAGCTTTGGGCGTAAGCCGGAAAACGTTAAGTGCTGTTCTGAACGGCAAGGCTGGTATTAGCCCTGAAATGGCTATCAGACTATCAATCGCATTTAATACTTCAGCGGAAAGCTGGCTAAACCAGCAGTCCCAGTATGAACTCTGGCATGCCGAGCAACATCGTAAAGAACTCAAGGTTAAGAAGCTCGTTGCCGCATAAAATACTAAGCGAGGCATATGATGAATTCAACCAAAATTAATTACATTGAACTACCGGCGCGGAGTCTTGAAGCTACCAAGCGCTTTTTTCAACAGGCCTTTGGCTGGGACTTTGTAGACTATGGCCCAGAATACTCTGCTATTCAAAATGCGGGGCTCGATGGTGGGTTTTACCAATCTGACTTGGTTGCACAAACGTCAACGGGAAGCGCATTGGTGGTTTTATACAGCAAAGACCTTGAACAAAGTTTAAAAAGCGTTGAAGACGCAGGCGGTAAAATCATTAAGCCGATATTTGATTTTCCCGGTGGTCGACGCTTTCAATTTACTTGCCCTAGCGGCAACGAATACGCGGTGTGGTCGGAGTAAAGACAACGCTGGCCGTTGAGGTTAAGTCCAGCCATACCTAAATAGGACCTAACCAAGGCTCACGAAAAGTCTTTCAGCTTCAGATGGCTGCTAATGAAATCTGCCAGCGTTTTGGGTACGTCATGCGCTTTAGCTAACTCCCGCCACTGAGACACCGCGTTTATCACATCATCAATAATCGCATCTATTTCTTTGCGCTCTACCTTTGGTAACTGAACGTCTGCAAGCGCACAAAAGTCCTCGCGGGTATGGCCGCTGCGCTTGCCATTTAACGACATCCAATGCTGCTCTACCCAGGGGTTTCCGGGCTTAAAGCTAAAGGCAACATCGTAAGCCGGGCTCAATCGCCACTGTGTGCCTTTTAGCATAAAACCAAAGTTCTTTGAGTGGTCATCGTGGTTGGTGGCTACGTGGTTAAACACCATACGACGAAATAAGTCGATAGCGTCCGCCCGTGGCAACCTTAGCTGGCGGGCAACCTGAAACAGCTCTTCATAAGAAAACGCACCAATGTCGTGGTAGTTCACGTGCTTAATAGCGGTCAGCGTTTGAATGTGCTTTTTCTCGTTGCCGACTCTGTCGAAGCGCTTGGTCACAAAATGGCGTCGGTCGCCTTCATCCAGCAGGTGGCATGGCATCATATGAATGCCCGCTTGGGTGGCCATTAAGTAATACACATACTCCATGGCACCGTAACCTAACGGGTCACCGAAGGTTTGCTGAGACGGGTCGCGCTCTTTTACGCCGTCAAACTTCAGCAGGTAATGCTCAAACCCTTCGGGCACAAGCCCCTGTCCTGAACGAACCTGACTGAAGTCTTTATTAAACGCCAGTACCGCTTTTGGCCTTGCACCACCGGCACTGGTGCCTACCGCTAATAAGGCCTGCATCATCTCTTTGTCTGCCGCGTCGTCAAAGTGCGTGCGTTGGCGAAAACCAGTCCGAGCATCGAGCACGTCCTGCGCTAATTTCATTAAGCTCTCAAGCTCAATGTCTTTGTTTTTGGCGTTGGTTTGATTCTTACGCGCAGGGTGATACTCAAGCGCCCCCATGCCCCGCTCGCCGGTGTACTGAAGCCTTTCAAGCGGGCTCAGAGGCTCTGTGCGATCGGGCTGTTGCGCAACCCACTGGTTCAGTACCGCATTACCAAAGTCATCGGGCAAAGAGTCCGCGAGCATGCCCGGCAGGCCTCTGAAGGTATCCCAATTTAACCCAGGGAAGGAGTAAATTCGTCCCTTCTCGGCGGGCATGGTTAAAGGCGCCAGCGGAATGTTTTTTTCGACAAATTCAGATAAGTACTCGAACCGCGCCGCCGTGTCGCCTTTGTTATAACTTAAGGCACCGACGGACTCACCTTTGTAGCGAACTTCAATGGTATTAATCACCAGTCCAGCTCCTCATTGTCCGCAGGTTTCAAACGCGTTTTACCGCTCGCTCGTTTCTTCTGTTTGGTGCTGCTTTTGAGTAGTTGCACAGGCGAAACGCCCTCGTCCGGGAATGCGGCCAATAAATTATCGATATGCCCTAACGCCTGAAGAATTGCGACATAAGTTGGTAAGGTGCTTTTACCACCCTCGGCGGATTTAACCGCATTAAGGGAGACATTCGCTAAGGTCGCTAAGTCCTCCTGAGTTAAATCCTGGTTCAGCCGATACTGCCTGACTCGCTGACCAATGATGATTGGAATACGTTCAGAATTCATATAACGGACCTTAAATAAGCTTTAAACTAATAAATAGAGTGTAGCAGACTATTTAAGGTACGCAATCAAATTTATATAAAAGCCCTTATATGGGTTATTAAATGTTTAATTCAAAATAAAATACTTTAAAAGGGCTATAAAATTTTAAATAGGGTTGTTAATAACACTTGATTTGAGTATGAATTGATAGTCCGCTTCGTGCCAGAAGCGGACGTAGATTGTTTTAAGGTTAGTTCAATAACTTAGAGAAGTTCTACAGCTAATTACTTGCCCTAATACCTATCAAGCCTAATCAGTTTCGATTTACTAAAAAATGTTTTCAAATTAATATTGTAATGCAAATCATTCTTATTTATGATCGCCGCAGAATTTTAACAGGGGATCACAAATGAAACTATCAAAATGCTATCTCGCACTTGCGTTAGCGGGTCTCACTTCGGCTCCAGCTCTAGCACAACAAGACGAGCAGAGCGCTGACAACGAGAGTCGAACCTCAGAGCAAATGGAGCGCATTAATGTAAAAGGTCGTGCGCAAACGTTATATCGCCAGAATGAGAGCAGTGTCGCAACTCGAACGAATACGCCAATCGAAGAAATACCGCAAAGTGTCCAGGTATTAACCGAAGAGTTGATTAATGATCAAGCCGCACGTCAAATCACCGACTTGTACCGCAGTATCAGTGGCGTGAATTCATTCAGTTACTCGGGTGTTACCTTCCGCGGCTTCCGGCAAGACGAAATCCTTTATGATGGTGTTCGAGGTGATCCATTCAACGGCTTTTCGGTCCCTCAGCTATTCAATATCGAACAAATTCAGGTCTTAAAAGGCCCAAGCGGGGCAATGTTCGGTAGCGGTCAACCGGGCGGCATTATTAACTATGTAACTAAAAAGCCAACCGCGACATCTGAGCGTTCTATAGAGTTAGCGTTAGGCAATTACGATTATCGGCGTGGCTCTGTTGAGCTAAGTGGGCCTTTAACCGAAGATGCGAGCCAGCGTTATCGAGCTGCTTACTATTACGATAACGAACAACCTTTTCGTTATAACACGGAACAAACGAATAATGTCCTAGACTTAGGCTACGCGTTTGATTTTGGAAGTAGCAGTGAAGTTATTTTGCAGCTGACTGATTACCAACAAGACTATCAAGGAGCTCGCCTTCGCGGGGTGCCTGTTGATGATAATGGCAACTTCGTAACTGAGCGCGAATGGAACCATAACGAAGCTACCGATTTTCAAGATTTAAAAGCCACGGTTTACCAAGCTCGCGTTAACCACGACTTCTCTCTCAATTGGCGAGGCGATTTGACCGTTCGTCACTACGACAACACCGAGATCCAAAACTATCACGAGCCTCGTGGTTTAGTGGATGAAAATTTTGCGCCCGTTAGTAATCCCGCTGATGCCGTTTACACTGCGCGCCAGTTCCGTAACCAATATCGTGAGAACGAAGCAACAAGCGTTACCGCCAACCTTATCGGTGAACTTGAGATTGCCAATCTTGAGCATACTCTCCTTATGGGCGCAGAAACGTACACAGCCGAAAACTTATTCATTGGCTCATACGCCAATCCGGGTGAGGTACCGTTTTTAGAAATTAATGACCCACAATATGGCTTGACCTCTGGTCCGTACTCTACCGACTTGAGCTCAGCTACACCTAGAGAATCTGCAAGTCAGCGTGACGGCTTTTACCTGCAGGACCAAATTAAGTTTAACGAAAAAGCTAACCTATTAGTCGGCTTGCGTTACGACCAATTTGAGGATGAGTCAGGTGCTACCACATTTGATGACGGTGACTTGACGTATCGTGTAGGTGGTACTTACGAATTTACTGAATGGGTTCGCGCATACGCGCTTTATGGAACCGGCTTTTTACCTCAATCAGCAGGAAGTCAGGACCCGGCAGTGGGTGGACCTTTTGAGCCTGAACAGTCAGATATCGCTGAGATTGGCGCGCGTTGGTCATTGATGGATGACGCCGTTCGCGTTAACACAGCAGTGTATGAAATCAACCGTGAGAACATCCTTCAGGCGACCGACAGGGTAAGCGACGACGGGCGCACGATTTTGGGCAATGTGGGTAAAGTACGCAGCCGTGGGTTCGAAATCGATGTGTTAGGTGACCTTACTGACAACTGGGTATTGAACACCAACTATGCCTACAACGATGCTCGCGTAGCAGAAACATCACCCAATGGCAGTATTAGAAACTCAGTGGGTGACCGGTTTGTCAACGCGCCACTTCATCAGTTAGGTGTTTGGACTCGTTATGATTTGCCTATGTTGAACTCTGCCATCAGTGGCGGATTAGACTATGTCAGTGAGCAAATCAGTTTCTCGGGCCAACGTGTTAAACCATACACTGTGTTTGATATCAGCTGGCAAACTGAGTTTGATCAATGGCTACTTCAGGTCAATGTGAAAAACTTATTCGATAAGGAATACGCATCGAGTGGCTTCTTGAGCAGAACCGGCCACTTCCCGGGCGAACCACGTCGTGTCTACGCTAGTATCAAATATCGTTTTTAATCGAGTAAAAACATGACTAATCGTCAATGGTTTACACTCCATTCATGGGCCGGCTTTGCCTTTGCCGGCCTATTATTTTTGGTCTGTTTTACAGGCGTGCTAGCGACGCTCAGCTACGAAATCCAATATTTGAGTGACGATAAGTACCGGGCACTTGAAATTCGGGAAGGACCCGTAGCGTGGTCTGAGCTCGAGTCCAATCTGGCTGTTGCCTATCCAGAGAGTCACATTCTCGGTGGTAATGTACACCAACAACCCTATCTTGCCGGTGAAGTGAGGTTGATGACCCCTGACGGCTTTCAGTTTGTTTTCTTCGATCCTGGGTCCGGCACGCTCCTAGGTGAAGGCGGCTGGGGGCAATTATCGCGCTATTTACGCGATATTCATATGTACTTATCCATCGGTGGTGTTGGCAAGTACATTGTGACCCTAACCAGTATCCTTCTGCTTATCTCCCTCGTGTCGAGTTTTTATGTCTATCGAAAATGGTGGCGGGGCTTTTTAACGAATCCGGGTCAACTCACCTGGAAGAAACGAACTGACTGGTCATCGTGGCACAAATGGATGGGACTATGGGCGTGGTGGTTAATAGCGGTAATGGCAGTGACTGGCCTTTGGTATTTGGCTGAGCAAGTTATGTTCGATACCAATGTCGCGCACTACCCCTCTGCCCCCCAAATTAGCCATACTCAAACAGAGAAAGAACGGTCAGCACGTTCGTTAACAGAGCTCGTAAAAGCTGCTCAATCTGCTCGTCCTGACATGGACATTACCGGTTTTTACTACCCTCATCGGCACAACCAAGTTATGTCATTTGTGGGGCAGAATGACTCTGTTCTAGTCCGCGACCGTGCAAATCGGGTGTACCTAGATCCTATAACTGCTGAAGTCGTTAGCACTCAGTACGCCAGCGACCTGGATGTGATTGCCCGAATTGCAGACACGGCCGATCCTCTGCATTTTGGTAACTTCGCCAGTGGTAACGTATCAGGTCTAACCGTCAAGATAATTTACGCGGTATTTGGATTAATGTTGACCGGACTGGTGCTTGGTGGGATGCGAATGCATTACCTAAGAACACAGAAGAGAGACCCAAATACTGCTAAGTGGCTGGGTATTACAGGGAGTTTCTCGATTGCTCTTAGCATCGCCGCTCTTATCTACACAACTATGGTTTTTGATGAATATGGAAATACATCAACCTCGCTGTCGCCTCGTCTCGGCGATTTAAAACAAGAACAACAGCGTTAAGTTTTACCTTTCCGCTCCCTGGAACGGTATGTTGCCCCAGCAATTATGTGTTGGGGCTTTTTTATAGTACTTCAACATCTACTTGGTATTAGCTCTTAAGAGGATTTTCAGGAATAGTAAAAACTTCAATGTCTGCTCCTCGCTCAAAGCATCCTGTGGTCTACCCTATTACTACGGAAGTTTAACCTGCCAATACATTTACCTATACTGATTAAAGAGATGCGCTCTCATATAAGGAAATAAAAGACAGTGGAGAGAATAGTTAGGTTTTTAGACTTAGTGCAATATAATGGCGATGAGCCAGATTATCAGTTCGCTCAAGACCTCATTAATGGGTTATTGTTTTTTAAAGCCCCCAACCAGCTTAATGATCCCTTTGAAGTTTCCCCAGTCTTGGATGGGAGAGGTCTTGATAAAGCACGGACAAACCAACTAATAGGTGTTGTTCGAGGCATGTTAAGCCTATCCTATGGCATAACTCCAGCAGAAGCAGAACGAGAATTGCTAAAACGAATCTCTAAAATGGGTATTGAAAAGTATGCTCAGGTTCATAGAGAACAGCTAAAAACATTATACTTCGATTTAATGCGGCAGAATATGGAATCCAGCGGAGTATGCTGTTTCGTTCAGCCAAATGGCTCTTCTGAAGGTTTAGCCCATGAAAAGCTGATGTGGAGCTTGTATACGAATAAAGCGTCGGGCGTAAGGTTAGAGTTCGATAAAAATGCTTTAATCGAGAGTATCGACACTTCAAACCTGGAGTCTAGCCGAAAAGAACTTGCCCGTGTCAGCCGATCAATTTCCTACCAAAAAACACGACCTAAAATTGATGTTTGGCGTTTCTTCTTGGCTTTATCGAAATCGAGCAGTGAGAAAGAACGTGAAAGAATAATGCTACAAAAAATATTCAAGCCGTATTTATTCACAAAATCTGAAGCTTGGAGAATGGAAAACGAGTTCAGAATTTCTATAGAAGGAGCTTCAAATAAGCTTTTGCCTTTTGACACACTGAGCCTTAAAGCAATTTCTCTAGGCCCAAGATGTGAGGAAAAAGTAAGAACTACACTTATAGAGTCTTTTATAGACAGTATTCCAATTTATGATGTACGAGCGTCGGATAGCTCTTATGCATTGGTTAGTAAGCGCATTTAAACTCAGCGTTTTAGGTACCTATTGAGCTAGAAACCGTCGGTCCGCTAAGAGCGAATTGCGGACTAGTCAATAAGCTGTTTATCTCAGATCTAAGCTTCTAACTTATTTGACTCAGACCAAAGTCTAACCTGCTCAAGAATACTCAGTGCGCTGGCTCCAAACTCGGTTAGCTGATATGTAACAGCTATTGGGCGTTCATTTAGGACAGTACGGATCACCATGCCTTTTCCCTCAAGCTCTTTTAGTCGTTGGTCAATCATCTTTTTGCTCGCGCCTCCCAGCATCCTGGCAAGATCATTAAACCTAACAGGCTCGTCTTTTAAATGGTAAAGAATAGAGCCAGTCCACTTACCACCAATTAACCGCATGCCTTTCTCGATAGCACAAGGTTCTAAACAAGGCTTTATCACGGTTTTTTTGCCTTTACTGTCTGTTTGTACTGAGCTTTCCATTCGTTGTACGGCCTCCTTAAGGTAGGTTACTAAAAGTATACTAGTTGATTTTAGTTTTCTAGACAATATTATATTCAAAATCATTTACAACTTAACAGTGCTTTTAGGAGCAACTCATGGGCAATGTTTTAATTATTAACGCACATCAATACTATCCGTTTGCTGAAGGAAACTTTAATCAAGCGCTGATCAGCATCGCGGAAAAACACCTTAAAGCTAAAGGCTACACGGTAAAAACAGTCAAACCATCAGAGGGATATGACGTTGACGAGGCGTTAGAGAACCATAACTGGGCAGATTTCGTTTTGCTGCAGTCGCCTGTTAACTGGATGGGTGTACCATGGTCGTTTAAAAAATATATGGACGATGTGTATACCGCCGGCATGGGTGGCGCTATGTGTAATGGTGATGGTCGGAGCGAGGACGCTCCAAAGAAGAATTATGGTCGAGGAGGCACGCTTACAGGAACCAAGTACATGCTATCTTTAACAGCAAATGCGCCAGCTGAGAGTTTCAATGACCCTACGGAATTTTTTGAGGGAAAAGGCGTAGATGATTTGATGTTTCCGATGCATATGAATTTTAAGTTTTTTGACATGACGCCCATGCCAACATTTATGGCGTATGACGTGATGAAGAATGCAGAACCAGAAAAGTACTTTAAACGTTTCGAAGAACACCTAGATAAAAACTTTTAAGGAGATTTTAGCATGTCCTTTTACACTCAAAAAATTCATCCCGGCGCTGCGTTTCCATCACTCAAGCTAGCAACATTGAGTGGAGATACTGTTGATATTGGTAAACCTGCCGCGGAATATGACTGGCGGCTTGTTGTTGTCTATCGGGGAGAGCACTGTCCAATGTGCACCAAGTACCTCAACGAACTTCCATGCTTTATTGACAAGCTAAATGACATCGGCGTCGACGTAATTGCCGTATCGGGAGACAGCAAAGCTCAACTTGAGATGCACATGGAGAGTTTAGATATTAATTTTCCTGTCGCTTACGGGCTTTCAATTGAACAAATGAAGGCGTTGGGGACTTATATCTCCGACCCACGCTCACCCGAAGAGACCGATCATGCATTTTCGGAGCCAGCACTTTTTGTAATAAATGGCGATAACCAAGTACAGGTTGTCGATATATCTAATAATCCATTTGTTCGGCCGGAATTAGCCACGTTAGTTAAGGGGCTCGCCTGGATAAAAGATCCAAGTAATAGCTACCCCATTCGCGGTATGCACAACGAGGCTGAATAAATGAAACTCATAATAGCTGTAATAAGTTTAGTCAGTTTAATGTCGTACCCTGCTTCGGCAAACGATGGACTACCGGCTCATATCGCTTCCCCTGAGCAATATTCGGTGCTGTTGGATAATGACAGCGTGCTCGTCCTAAAAATGGATCTAGATGCTGGAGAGAGTGATGAATGGCACTTTCATCGCGCCGAAACAGTATATTTTGAGAAAGGAGGCGAGCTTAAGATCACAACGAGCACGGGCGAAATGAAGTTAACAGTACCCGATGGTCATGTTATGTGGCACGAGCCGTGGCAGCATCAAGTCTCAAATATTGGAAATACTCAAATAACAGCAATCATAGTTGAGCAAAAAACACATGAATAATTGATGAGTTCTCCTATGCCACGAATAAATTCAACGTCCGCTGTTGGCACAGGGCTGCCGTAGCAGCCCACTAACAGTTAGACCTCAATTGACTCAGAAATATCAAGCGCGTCATCCACTTCAATTCCGAGGTAGCGTACAGTGCTTTCCAACTTTTTGTGGCCTAATAAAAGTTGGATAACTCTGAGGTTCTTAGTTTTCTTATAGATAAGATATGGCTTGGTCCTTCGCATTGAATGAGTGCTGTACAGCGAACTGTCCAATCCTAGTTTCTCGATCCAGCCATGAAATATCCGGTTGTACTGGCGGGTCGAGATATGTTCTGCATCAGTAACTCTCGATCTAAATAAATAATCTGATTCTGATAGATTCGCTTGCCTGATCCAAGCGGATAGCGAATCTCTAGTTCCTTGAGTTATCTCGAACTGTACTGGACAACCTGTCTTCTGCTGCACAACATGAGTCCTGGTAAGCAGCGAACGGCCACACGAAACATCCGATACTTTCAGTTTTACTAAATCACAACCCCTAAGCTTGCTATCTAACCCTAGATTGAAAAGAGCCAAATCTCTTGCTTTCCCTTCAAGTTCAAGGCGTATGCGAATGCCCCAGATATGGGATATCTGGAGTGGCTTTTTCTGTCCTATAATTCGATTTTTATTCCACGGATATGCTTGTTGAACTGCCATGATTAATCTCCAGTTAGTACTGAGACTTAAGTATGGCCTTTAAAAAGAGTAAAAAGCCCGCTAAAAAGCGGGCTCCATATTCACCTCGGTGAGACATCCCACCTGACGTGGAACGTCAGGCTACATCACAAAGCTTACCGATACTCTTCAATGCTCGGGCATGAGCACATCAGGTTACGGTCACCAAATACGTCGTCAATACGGTTAACGGTTGGCCAGAACTTGTCGTAACCAACGGCTTCAACCGGGTAGGTTGCTGTTTGACGGTCGTATGGGCGGTCCCATTCGGCGTCGGTAATGTCGGCCAATGTATGCGGTGCATTCACCAGTGGGTTGTTATCTTTCGGCCAGTCGCCAGATGCTACTTTATCGGCTTCGGCTTTAATGCTCACCAGCGCTTCAATAAAGCGATCCAGCTCGGCTTTAGACTCAGACTCGGTTGGCTCAACCATAATGGTACCCGCTACTGGGAAGCTCATGGTTGGTGAGTGGAAACCGTAGTCCTGCAGGCGCTTAGCCACGTCAATTTCGGCAATACCGGCGGCGTCTTTCATTGGACGCAAGTCGATAATGCACTCGTGCGCGACACGGTTGTTGCGGCCACGATACAGAATTTTGAAGTGCTTACTCAGCTTCTCAGCAACATAGTTGGCGTTCAAAATAGCGGTTTCTGACGCTTCACGTAAGCCGCGTCCGCCCATCATGGCAATGTACATCCATGAAATGGTCAGAATGCTGGCACTACCAAACTGCGCAGCAGATACCGCGCCGTTGCCTGCTTTAGGACCGTCGATATTAATCACCGAGTGGTTCGGCAGGAACTCAGCTAAGTGCTGCTTCACACCAATAGGCCCCATACCCGGGCCACCGCCACCGTGTGGAATACAGAAGGTTTTGTGCAAGTTCAGGTGCGATACGTCCGAGCCAATGTAACCCGGTGAGGTTACGCCAACCTGTGCGTTCATGTTGGCACCGTCCATGTAAACCTGACCGCCGTAGCTGTGAACCAGATCACAAATGTCTTTAATGCCTTCTTCGTAAACACCGTGCGTTGACGGGTAAGTCACCATAATGCACGACAGGTTATCGCCCGCTTCTTCGGCCTTGGCTTTTAAGTCGTCCATGTCCACGTTGCCGTGTTTGTCACAGTCGACCACCACCACTTTCATGTTAATCATTTGCGCAGAAGCTGGGTTAGTCCCGTGCGCAGAGCTTGGAATTAAGCAGATATTGCGGTGCCCTTCATTGCGGCTCTCATGGTACTTCTGAATAGCCAGCAAGCCAGCGTATTCGCCTTGTGCACCCGAGTTCGGCTGCATCGACATGGCGTCGTAACCAGTAATGTCCAATAGCCATTCAGACAATGTGCCGACCAACTCCTGGTAGCCTTGTGCCTGTTCTACCGGGCAGAACGGATGCAACTGACCAAACTCAGGCCAGGTGACCGGAATCATTTCAGCAGTCGCATTCAGTTTCATGGTGCAAGAGCCCAATGAAATCATGGAGTGATTCAGGGCTAAATCTTTGTTTTCAAGCTTTTTAATGTAACGCAGCATTTCGGTTTCTGAGTGATACTCGTTGAATACCGGGTGCTGTAAGTAGTCTGACTGACGTACCAACGCCGCAGGAATCGACTCGACATCTCCGCCCGCAACACGGCTGTCCAGTACGTCAATGTCCAGACCATGATTCTCACCAAACAACACGTTAAACAGCGTTTCAACGTCGTCACGCGTTTTCGCTTCATCTAAGCTAACGCCAAATACGCCTTCGCCGTCAACGCGCAGGTTAATACCCGCTGCTTTTGAGCGCGCTAACACGTCGGTTGCGTTGTCTTTCATTTCAAAGGTTAAGGTGTCAAACCAGTGGCTGTTCACCAGCTTCACGCCTTTGTCCTGCATACCTAACGCGACAATGTCAGTCAGACGGTGAATGCGGTTAGCAATACGGCGCAAGCCTTGTGGACCGTGATACACAGCGTAGAAAGACGCCATGTTTGCCAGCAGCACCTGCGCGGTACAAATGTTTGAGTTGGCTTTTTCGCGGCGTATGTGTTGCTCACGCGTCTGCATGGCCATACGCAACGCAGGACGTCCACGAGAGTCTTTAGAAACACCAATGATACGGCCAGGCAGTGAACGCTTAAATTTGTCACGAGTAGCAAAGAATGCCGCGTGAGGACCACCGTAGCCCATCGGTACACCAAAGCGTTGTGCGTTACCAAACACCATATCAGCGCCCATTTCACCCGGAGACTTCAGCATTAACAGGCTCATTAAGTCAGAAGCAACGGCGACAATGGCCTTTTTCTCCTGCAACTCACCAATTAACTGTTCAATGTTGTGCAACTGGCCTTGCTTGTCCGGGTATTGCAGTAACGCACCGAATACATCATGGTCGGATGCTTCACGTGCAGGACCAACAATAGTGTCAAAGCCATAGTACTCGGCTCGGGTTTTCACCACGTCGATGGTCTGTGGGTAAACATTGTCGGCAATAAAGAAGGCGTTAGACTTCTTGTTTTTAGACACGCGCTTGGCCATCGCCATGGCTTCCGCTGCTGCTGTTGCTTCATCAAGCAAAGACGCGCTGGCTAAATCCAGGCCGGTTAAGTCCATGGTCATTTGCTGGAAGTTCAGCAGCGCTTCTAAGCGACCTTGCGCAATTTCTGGTTGATACGGCGTGTACGCGGTGTACCAACCCGGGTTTTCCAACACGTTACGTAAAATAACGTTCGGTACGACCGTATCGTAATAACCCATACCAATGTACGAGGTGAAAATTTCGTTTTTCTGAGCAATGGTTTTCAGACGAGCTAACGCCTCACGTTCCGTTTGCGGCTCACCAACTTGCAAGAACGGTTCGCGCAATATTGCGCCAGGCACCGTGTCTTTGGTTAAAGCTTCTAAAGAATCCACACCCAGCTCTGCCAACATGGCTTTTTGCTCTTCAGCACTTGGGCCAATGTGGCGACCGATGAACTCATCGTGGTGTTCTAATTGCGTCAGGGTAGTACTGCTCATTTAACTCAGCCTCGTACATTTATCGATAGTAAGAAACAACGAACCCCGGTTAATTTCCGGGGCTCAGGACGCTTAGTCATTGGTACAAAGTCCAATGGCTTAGTCTTCGTCTATTGAAGCCTCGTATGCGTTCGCGTCCAATAAATTTTCAAGTTCACTGCTGTCATCCGCTTTAATACGGAATAACCAGCCGTCGCCATAAGGGTCGTTATTAACCGTTTCTGGCGCGTCTTCCAAGTCTTCGTTGACTGCAACAATTTCGCCTGTCATTGGTGCGTAAATGTCTGATGCCGCTTTTACGGATTCAGCAACAGCAATGTCGTCGCCTGTTTCAACTTTGTCACCAACGTCTGGTAACTCAACGAAAACCATGTCTCCTAACAGCTCTTGCGCGTGCTCAGAGATACCAACGGTAAAGGTGCCATCACCTTCGTCGCGCACCCACTCGTGAGTTGACGCGTATTTCAGATCGGCTGGAATATTGCTCATAATGACTTCCTGTAGTTCAAAATCGTTTATTGTGATGAAACAGAATTATAAAACAGATTGACCGTTTCGCACGAAGCCCGGTTTGACGACCTTCACCGGTACTTGTTTCTTACGCATTTCAACGTCCGCCGTATCACCCACTGAAGCAGGTACACGCGCCATTGCGACTGAGAAACCAAGTGTAGGCGAGAATGTACCAGAAGTGATGATACCTTCGCCACCCTCTACGGTCACTTTTTGACCGTGACGAAGCACACCTTTTTCTTCCATCACCAAGCCTACCAGCTTGTCGTGACCTTCCGCTTTTTTCTGCTCTAGTGCTTTACGGCCAATAAAATCTCTGTCTGCTGGCTCAAATGCCACACTCCAGCCCATGTTAGCTTCTAATGGTGTGATATTTTCGTCCATGTCCTGACCGTACAGGTTCATTCCTGCTTCTAAGCGCAGGGTATCACGTGCGCCCAGTCCACAAGGCGCGACGTCAGCTTTTAGCAGAGCATCCCACAGCGCTTCAAGCTGGTCAGCCGGAACCACAATTTCGTAGCCTTTTTCGCCGGTGTAACCGGTGGTCGCGATGAAAAAGTCGCCCACTTGTTTACCAACGAATGGTTTCATGCCGTCAATTTCAGCGTATTGTTCGCTTGAAAGTACTTTTTGAATTTTCTCAGCAGCGTTAGGGCCTTGCAAAGCAAGCATGCCCATATCGTCACGTTCTTTCGTGGTGACATCAAAATCGGCAGCGACTTTTTCAATCCATGCTAAGTCACGGTCACGCGTGGCTGAGTTGACAACCATACGATAAGACGTTTCAGAAAAGTGATACACGATAAGGTCATCAATAACACCGCCGTTTTCGTTCAGCATGCTGGTGTATTGTGCTTTACCTTCCGCTTTAAGCTTAGCCACGTCATTAGCAAGCAAGTAACGCAAAAACGCCTGAGCCTGAGCGCCTTCAACATCAACAATGGTCATGTGCGACACATCGAAAACACCGCAGTCGCGGCGTACCGCGTGGTGTTCTTCAATCTGTGAGCCATAGTTCAGCGGCATGTCCCAGCCATGAAAGTCGACCATTTTGGCACCGGCTTTTACGTGTGCATCGTACAGTGGCGTTTTGCTACCCATAACGCGTTCCTTATCTGTTCACTTTATGTGCGTGTTTATGGGCGCAAATTATAGGCGTGATTGACTTAAACTTAAAATCAATAATGCTTATAATGCTATTAATTTTTCAAATAGTAACTAATCACTTTATAAAGCAAACCAATGAAACATTTATCATTAGAGGCATTACGCAGTTTTAGCGCCGTTGTCGAGTTAGGCAGCATGACGCTGGCCGGCGAGCGCATGGGGCGCTCCCAGCCCGCTATCAGTCTGCAACTCAAAAAACTGGAAGAGCAACTTGGGGTCGAGTTGCTTGTTCGCCAGGGCAATGGCTTTGCGTTGACCCCGGACGGCGACGTTCTGTTTGACTACGCACAACGTATGCTGGCACTCAATGATCAGGCCTGGGCTCAGTTCGAGCCCCAGCAAGTCAGCGGTAAAGTACGCCTGGGTATTACCAGTGAATTTGCGTCTAGCTTATTACCGAAAGTACTGGGCCAGTTTGCCCAGGTGTACCCACAGGTTACGTTGCAGGTAACTTCAGGGCTGAGTAAAGACTTACTTTCCGGGCTCGGGCAGCAATTCGATATTATTCTGGCGTTGCGCGAGCAGACCAATAAAAGCGATGTGTTAATTCAGCGGGAGGAGCTGGTTTGGGTCGGTTCGCCGGCATTGGTTGAGCAGCCCAGTTTGCCGTTAGTTGTCGCGCCGGATGGCTGCATTTACCGGCGTCGGGCTGAGCAAAGTTTGCAGCGCATTCGACAGCCTTATCGAATTACTTATACCAATACAGATTTCTCCGGGCTCACCGCGGCGTTGAATAGTGGACTGGGTATAACGGTGTTAGCCAAAAGTACCGTACCCGAGAGTGTCTCAGTCATTGATGCTTTAGCGAATGGGCAAAGCCTACCAACCCCCGGATCAGTAAACGTCATTATGCGTCTGGCTGGCGGCGCTTCCAGTGCGGCTTCTCAACTGGCCGATTACTTAAAAGCGCGAATTTAAAGATCGCACCTGATGCAATAGCATCAGGCGACAGCGATTTCAGCGAGTTTTCTTTTTAAGAGCGTCAATTTATTCGCCACACCAAAGGCGATGGCGCGCAGTCCTTTTATCACCGGGTTAGCGGTACCAAAGCCGCGCTTGAAGAGCTCCATGGCAGCTATCATAACTTGGGTGTCAGCTTTGCGGGAACGCTGATAGGCGCCAAGGCGTTTGGTTAAATCGGTAAGTGCTTTTAAGTCGATGTCCTGCAACTGTTCGCACAGCTCTTTCACGTCGCCAAAGCCCAAGTTAGCGCCCTGCCCGGCAAGCGGATGAATGGTGTGCGCGGCGTCGCCGGCCAACACAATGCGCTGATGAAACCACTGCCGTGCGTACTGCATTCTAAGCGGGAAAGCTTTTACGTCAGACACGCACTCACATGCGCCCAGCACTCGCCCTGACTCGGTTTCTACCTGTTTAGCGAACCGTTCCGGGCTTTCATTCAGTAACGCCACCGCCAGCGGCTCGTCCGCTGACCAGACAATAGAAACAGTATGTGGGTCGGGCGTGGGTAACAGCGCCAGCGGTCCTGTCGGTAAAAATACTTGTCGTGCCACGCCATTATGCGGCTGTTCAGTACGAATGTTGGCGACAATGCCGCGCTGCTCGTAGTCCCAGAAGCTAATGGGTAACTCAGCAAACTGGCGCACCTGCGAGCGGCCGCCGTCTGCGCCAATAATGAGGTTGGCGGAAAGTAACTGCTCACCCACTTGTATTTCTGCTGGAGCGCTTTCATCACCTGCACTCAGTAATTTCCAACTGTCTGTTTTAATAATGTCTACGCCAGCTTGCTCCGCGCTTTCCCACAGAAAATGCTCGGCCACGTTGTTCTCGACAATAGCGCCAATATCTTCCGCGTTAATTTCTTCGGCAGAAAATTCAATATGGGCAGAACTGTCTTTGTCCCACACTTGCATGCTGTTGTAGGGTCCGGTGCGGTGCGCCTGTATTTTCTGCCAGGCATCACAATCGGCAAGCACACTGCGACTGCGGTCGTTTAACGCGCTCACCCGCAATGCCAGCTCTTCAGTGAGTTCGGGCTGGTCGTGGCGTTCTATCACAATGACTTGCCGCCCCTGTTGCGCCAGCTTGGTGGCCAAGCTCAGGCCTATCATGCCGCCGCCAACAACAACAATGTCCGTGTATTTGCGTGTCATGGTTTCATCCCCATGGTCAGTCGGGCAAAGCTCGACTTTAGAGGGCTACAATGCTGCAACAACATGAGCGCACTGTTCCGTCCTAATATCGTTGGCCAAAACTGATTGGAGAACCCTCTAACTAAGCCATCGGTTAAACGGATAATAGACTCGTAGTCGCGCTCGCGTTGTTGTTCGTAGTCGGCCAGATTCTGGAATGCGCCCGGATCCGTAGCATTGCTCAAGGTCTCACAAAGCTGCTCTACGTCACGCAGCCCCAGGTTAAACCCTTGCCCGGCGATTGGGTGCAAAGCGTGAGAGGCATTACCAATAATCACCGTTCGGTGGTGCGTTGAGCGTTTTGCCCGGCGTAGAATCAGCGGATAAAACACGCGTGGCGACACCGATTTAAAACGCCCGGCTCGATAACCAAAAGCTTTCTGGCAACGCTCCAAAAACTCAGAGTCTGTCCATTGTTCCGCTTCGGCCAACTGCTTTTCGGTAAAGCTCCACACCAACGACGCGTCGTTTCCTTTCATAGGTAAAAGGGCAATGGGTCCATTTTCGGTAAAACGTTCGTAGGCCCAGCCATTGAGGGGCTGCTCAAGCGTCAGCGTGGCAATACAACCGTACTGTCCGTAATCCGTCACGTCTGACTTCAGTCGTAACTGCTCACGCACTAGCGAGTTTTGGCCGTCGGCGCCAATCAGCAGCCGACAATTCACCCGCTGTTGGTTGTCCAGTGTCACGTTTACCTGCGCTTGTTCTTGTTCAATACGCTCGGCACGCACGCCGCCTAACCAGGTAACGTTATCCAGCGTCTGGCAGCTGTTATATAAGCGTTCTACCAACTCAGACGCGGCCACGACTTTACCCAAGGCTTCCACGCCTTCGTGCTCTGCATGCAGTTCGGTACCGCCAATGAAACCGCGGTCAGAAATATGAATGTGCTTTATGGGCTCGTGGGTAATATCCTTCAGCACGCCCAGCTTAGACAAACGATGGGCCGATGCAGCCGCCAACGCAATAATACGTTTGTCGTTGGGTGGGCCTTCTTTGCGGGGTTCGCAAATAACAATACGCCAGTCCGGACGCTGTTGCGCCAGCATCATGCCGGTTAATGCGCCAACCAGACCGCCGCCAACAATGGCGATATCGGCAGAGGTTATTTGCCGTTCATCCATGCTTCTATCTCTTCTATGGTTTTAGGCACGTCGCTGGTCAGGTTTTCATAACCTTCGGCGGTGACCACCAGGTCATCTTCGATGCGAATGCCAATGCCACGCCATTTCTCATCGACGTCGGCATCTTCCGGAATATAAATACCCGGCTCGACCGTCAACACCATGCCCGGTTCAAAAGCAACGGGTTTACCGTTTTCATCTTTGTAGCGTCCCATGTCGTGCACATCGAGACCCAGCCAGTGTCCTAAGCCGTGAATAAAGTACGTTTTCCAGCGCATGGCTTCAAAGGTGGTGTCCGGATCACCGTCGATAATGCCCAGTTCAACTAAACCGTCGTTAATGACACGAGCCGCGGCATTACTGGCATTAACCAAATTACTGCCGGGCTTTATTTCTTCAAACGCTGCGTACTGTGCTTTTAATACCAACTCATACAAGGTGCGCTGCGTGTCACTGAATTTGCCATTGACGGGGAAAGTACGAGTAATGTCGGCAGCATACCCCTGATACTCAGCGCCGGCATCGACGAGGATCAAATCGCCATCGTTCAGTACGTCTTTATTGTCGGTATAGTGCAATACGCAGGCATTGGCCCCACCACCGCAAATCATTCCATAAGCTGGGTACAGCGCCCCGTTCATCGCAAACTCATGATGCAGTTCTGCACCCACTTGGTATTCGTGTTTGCCGGGCGCCACAAAACGCATAATGCGACGAAACGCGCTGTAGCTGATACGCGCCGACTCGCGCATAACGTCAATTTCAGCGTCTGACTTTATCAGTCGCATGTCGTCTAATAGCGGTCGTAAATCGCGCAGACTTTGTGGCGGTAATTCGCCGCTGCGACGGGCGGCTTGCTGCAGTTGGTTACGGGCACCGTGAATCAACTCACCGACTTCGGGTTGTTCGCTCATAAGGTAAAACACGCTGTCCATACCTTTCAGTACATCCGGCAGTCGTTCCTCAAAAGCGTCTACGTCTTCCGCCACATCGACACTCAATGCCTGCTCGGCATTTTCATAACCCAACCGCAAACCATGCCATACTTCCTGTTGTGGGTCTTTGTCCTGACAGAACAGCAAACTATGCGGTTGCTTGTCATTAATAAGTACCAACACCGCATCGGGCTCGGCAAAGCCGGTTAAATAGAAAAAGTCACTGTTTTGCCGAAACGGATACTCGGTGTCGTTACTGCGCGTGACTTCGCTGTTACCGGCAATAATGGCAACAGCGCCTAGTGGCAAACGCTTCATGAGCGCTTGCCGGCGTTGTGCAAACTCTTCTACGGAAATTACGGCGGTCATAAATTAATGCAGTGTTTTCGGTGGTTGGTTGGCTGGCTGCTCTTTGCGGCCTAACTCGGTGTAGCACATCATGGCCGATACACGCAGATATTCGACAATTTCAAAGTAAGCGCGTTCTTCTTCCTCGCCACCACCTTCTTCGGTGAACTCAATTTTTGCCAGTTCGACCATGTCTTCTATGGCCTCTTTTAAGTCAGCGCTTAAGGTCGCCATACTTTGCTGATTAACACCGTAGCCTGCGAGAAACGCATTCACCCAACCGGCTAAAGCATTTAGACGCTCCGGCAATGGCTCGCCGTCTTCCGGCAGCAGTAAACGAAAGCCCAAATCGTGATCGCCCAGCGAATGTTCAATTTCTTCCGCTTGTTGCTGTAATAAGTTTTTAAGCTCGGTTGGAATACTTTGGCCGTCGTAGGCTAAGTCTGACAATATCGCCATGAGTTCGTCGCTTTGAGCGTCGCTGCCTGTTGCGATTAAGCCGGTCAGCATGCCTTGTACTTCAGAAACGCCTGGCGTCATATCGTAACCAGCATAAAGTTCGGCTAAACGGTCATAATTAAAGCGTGTGGACATGAATTCTCGCCTTTTGTGAATCTTGCCCTAATCCTAACACTGGCTTTACATAATCGCTAGCTGACAAACGCCCGCCGCTCGTGCCATAATGCAGTTATTCACGCTGATGAGTCAGTTGCAAGGAGTCTTTTGAATGGCCGCGAAAACCATGGATATTAAATTGCTGGAGCGTAACTATAAGGTTGCCTGCCCTGTGGGTCAGGAAAGCGCGTTGCAGCAAGCGGCAGATGCGTTAAACAGACGCCTTGAAGAAACCAAGGAACGAACCCAACTGACCAATGTCGAACAAATAGCCGTGATGACCGCACTCAACTTGTGTCATGACAGTCGGCCAAAACGGCCAAGCTTGAAGAGAAAATTCAACTGCTTCAGGCGACAATTGAACAGGCGATGAGCGAGCAGCGCTCGCAACGTAATCGCTAATTTGACAATACAGTAACCCTTTTCTGCGGTTCCCTGGGGTGTTAGCCAGCAGGCTTATGTCCCTGAGCCGATGCTTGTATTAAAAGGGGATCACTGGCCCGTCATGAGCAAGCCCGGCACGCACCGGGAAGCCTACGACGGATACCAATTGCTCCCCGCCTTGAACCAATGGGTTCAAGGGCTACAGCCAGCAGCGGCACCTTGGGGAACCACCACTTCATACATTATTCCGCGCGTTCTGCTTTTTCTTTTGCGACAAGGCGCTTCACGTCGTCCAACAACGCCTGCGCGTCGTAAACAATACCGTCTTTAATGGTGTATTTAACGCCTTCTGTGCGCATCGGCTTGTTCTGGTCGTTTAATTTGAAATGACCGGTGCCATACAGCACTTTAAAGTTCGCCAGCGGGTTTTCCTTCACAATAACCATGTCGGCTTTTTTGCCCAGCGCAATACTGCCAATGTCGTCTTCCATGCCTAAGGCTTGCGCCCCTGCAACCGTTGCCGCATGGATGACTTCCAGTGCGTTTAGACCAGCCTCACGGAGCAGTTCCATTTCGCGAATGTAACCAAAGCCATAAATTTTATAGATATAGCCTGCGTCAGAGCCCAACGTAATACGGCCGCCGTTGGCGTGATAATCCTTCAGAAAAGCCATCCACTTGTCGTAGTTGTTTTTCCAGGCAATCTCATTATCGGTGGTCCAGTCGAACCAGTATGAGCCATGTGCGTAACGGCTGGGCTCGAAGAAGTCCCACAGTCTTGGCAGTGTGTATTCATCGTGCCAAATGGCTTGGCGTTCACGCATAAGATCGCGCGAGGCTTCGTAAATTGTGAGCGTTGGGTTAATGGTAAAGTCGAGCTCTATCAGTTCATCACGCACCGCGTTCCATTTGTCAGAGCCTGGTTCCGCCGCTTGTTTCCATAAACGCCCGGCTTCTTCGAAACGGTGTTGCTCGTTGTTGTAATTGTAATGCGCCGGATAGTCCTGAATGCGCTGATCTTCGAACAGCGCTTCCGGCAAGCCATACCAGTGCTCCATTGAGGTCAGCCCCAGCCGCGCCGAGTCCAGCGCATTCATGGACATAACGTTGAGCTGAGCGTGGTGCATCATGGTACCGAGACCTTGTTTGTTGGCTTCGTCAAGCGCGGCTTCCATGACTTTGCGTGACGCGCCAAAGAACTTAATGCCTGCAGCACCCCGATCTTTTATGTAGCGTACCCATTCTCGCGCTTGCTCAGCACCGTAAATAGGCTCTTCCCAGCCTTGTCCAAAACCGACATAAGGCACAATGCGCGGCGAAGCAATGTCGTTGTCCTGCGCTTGCTCCTGATGCCACTGCACCCAGTCCAGACCGTTAAAACTGCCGGGCTCGCGAATGGTAGTAATGCCGTGTCCCAGCCACAGCTTCAGTACATACTCGGCCGGAATACCTTTCGCTGAACCACCGATATGAGCGTGCATGTCGATAAATCCGGGCAAAATATAATGCCCGGATACGTCCATTTCTTTGTCGCCGCGACCTGCTTTAGGGCGGCGCGAGTCGATAATCGGCACACCCGGGTTACCCACACTGACAATTTGAGTAATGCGATCATCTTCAATAACGATGTCGACCGGGCCTTGTGGTGGTGCGCCTTCGCCGGTAATGAGGGTTCCGCCACGCAAAATTAAGCGGTCATAGGGGCCCTCACCTTGCTCTCGTTCAGGTGCTTTGGGCGGTGCCTGCATTAACGGGGCAGAAAACACCTGAGAGGAAGCAGCAAGCAACAAGGCTGCGCAGGTGAAAGCTATCGTTTTTATTGTTTTCATCGGTTATCCTCGACACATTCGTTCGGCTGACTGACACAGACTTTAGCATGACCCGACAAGAACTCCGAAGCAAGTTACAGCACATTCGCCGCAGCTTACCCCAGGATTATGCCGAACAGGCCGGTATGGCGGTTGCTGACGCTGTTGAACAGCGGCTGCGGGGGTTAGAGCCTACCCAAACCACTGTTGCTGTGTATCACAGCTTTGCCGGCGAGCTGCCCACACAGCCAGTTATTGAGCGGCTTTGGGAAAACGGTTTCCAAACAGTGCTGCCAGTGTTGCACCCATTCGCGAAAGGTCATTTACTGTTCTTACGTTACGCCCCCGATACCCCGATGACCACCAATAAATATGGTATAGAAGAGCCCGAATTGCGTGTCGATAACGTCGTGCCCCTTAGCAAGATTGATATTTTGCTGCTGCCGCTGGTCGGTTTCGACAAAAAAGGCAACCGACTGGGCATGGGCGGCGGTTACTACGACCGAACATTAGCGCAGTGGCATAACGGACATACACCCCATTTATTCCCAATTGGGCTAAGTTATGACGAGCAGCGGGTCGATGAGTTGCCTGTTGAAGCCTGGGATATTCCTTTGCCGGAAGTTATTACGCCAACGAAACACTGGCAATTTTAACGGTTTTCGGTGTAAAGCGTTCGATAAAAACCAACAAAAACCTTATACTGACGCTAAAAGTCAAACGGGGAGTTTTACCATGTCAGGCAATGCAGATTCACTCAAAAAAGCCGCTGCAGAAGCAGCTATGCAATACATTGAAAACGGCACTGTTGTCGGTGTTGGTACCGGTTCCACTGTCAATTTCTTTATTGATGAGCTGGCCAAGCGGAAAGACGATATTGAAGGTGCGGTATCAAGCTCTGAGGAATCAACCAAACGCTTAAAAGCCCATGGTATTGAGGTGTTTGACTTAAACTCAGTTGCCGATATTCCTATTTACGTTGACGGTGCCGACGAAATTAACGAGCACGGCCAAATGATAAAAGGCGGCGGTGGGGCATTAACCCGCGAGAAGATTATTGCAGCGGTGGCGGACAAATTCGTTTGTGTCGCCGACGACAGTAAACGTGTGGGCTTGTTGGGTCGTTTCCCGTTACCGGTTGAGGTGATTCCCATGGCGCGTTCTTATGTGGCACGGGAAATCGTCAAGTTAGGCGGTGATCCAGTCTGGCGGCAGGGCTTTACCACCGATAACGGCAACTGGATTCTGGATGTCCACAACCTGGACATTATGAAACCCATGGAGCTTGAGTCTGACCTGAACAATATTGTCGGCGTAGTCACTAACGGCTTATTCGCCCAGCGTGGCGCCGACGTGGCGCTGATTGCGCGCGAAGACGGCGTTGAAACTCTTAAGGTAGCAGGCTAATGCAAAAGTCATTGTCGAAAGACAAGATAAAAGTTTTATTGTTAGAAGGTGTGCACGACAGTGCCATACAGCTGTTCCGCCACCATGGTTATAACAATTTAGAGATTCTGCAGACATCACTTAACGAAGACGAGCTGTGTGAAAAAATTAAAGACGCGCACATTGTCGGTATACGCTCGCGCAGCCAGTTAAATGAGCGGGTCTTTGCGGCAGCAGAGAAACTCATCGCGGTCGGCTGCTTTTGCATTGGTACCAACCAGGTCGACCTTGAGGCAGCGAAAAAACACGGTGTTATTGTATTTAACGCGCCGTTTTCCAATACTCGCAGTGTGGCGGAGTTAGTGCTGGCTGAAATTATTATGCTGCTACGCGGTATTCCTGAAAAGAACGCAGTGGCTCACGAAGGTGGCTGGCTGAAATCGGCGAAACAGTCTTTTGAAGCGCGCGGTAAAATACTGGGCATTATTGGTTATGGCCATATTGGCAGCCAGTTAAGTGTGCTTGCTGAGCAATTGGGTATGCACATTCGCTACTACGATGTGGAAGACAAGCTGCCAATGGGGAACGCTCAGTCGGTACCAACGTTGGATGACTTACTGGCACAGTCTGACATTGTCACATTGCATGTACCGGAAACGGAACAAACGCAGTGGATGATAGGCCGCCGTCAAATTGAGCGAATGAAGCCCGGCAGTTTATTGATTAACGCGTCGCGTGGCACGGTCGTGGATATTGACGCGTTGGCTGACGCCCTTTCTTCGCGCCATATTGCCGGTGCCGCCATTGATGTGTTCCCGGTTGAGCCGAAAGGCAATAACGATGAATTTGTGTCGCCGCTGCGCGGTTTGAAGAACTGCCTGCTGACGCCACACATTGGCGGCTCGACACTGGAGGCCCAGGAAAACATTGGTGTGGAAGTGGCGGGTAAACTGGTGCGTTACTCTGACAATGGTTCGACGTTGTCGGCGGTGAACTTCCCGGAAGTCAGTTTACCTACACACGCGACCACACAACGGTTGCTGCATATTCACAAAAACCAGCCTGGTATGCTGAACGCTATTAACCGTATTATTAGTGACAACCAAATAAACGTGGCGGGTCAATATTTACAAACCGACGAGACGGTCGGTTACGTTGTGATGGATATCGACAGCGACAATGGCGCCGATATCCTGCAGCAACTGAAAGACATTCCGGGCACCATTCGCGCCCGGCGTCTGTTTTAGTCTGCTTTTTTCCCCAAAACTGTGCGTTCCATGCTCTCCGGTGAGACATGGCGCACGTCTTTGCCTTTCACAAAGAAAATAATGTACTCGGCAATGTTCTGGCAGCGGTCGCCCATACGCTCTAATGAACGCGCAGACCACAGTACATCCATAATCTTAGGTATCGAGCGTGAGTCTTCCATCATGTAAGTCATTAGCTGACGCGTCAGTGCTTCGTACTGGCGGTCGGCCTGCTCGTCCTGCTGGTGCACGTCGTAAGCCGCTTCCAGGTCCATACGAGCAAAGGCGTCGAGCACTTTGCGCAGCATGCTGAGAATGTGCTGACCTAAGTTCTCCAGACTCACCAACAACTGCTGTTGGTCTTTGTTGAAGCTCTCTTTTGCCACTTTGGCAATACGCTCCGCTTCGTCACCAATGCGCTCTAAGTCGGCAATGGTTTTGATAATAGCAATGACCAAACGCAGGTCACTGGCTGCCGGCTGACGTTTCGCAATAATGTGCACACACTCTTCATCAATCTGCACTTCCAGCTTATTGATTTTGTGGTCACTGCTCAGGACTTTTTCGGCCAGTTCAACGTTGCCTTTTTGAATCGCCTCCAGCGCATCGCTTATTTGCTGCTCGACCATTCCGCCCATGCTCAATACCCGGTTACGCACAGCCTCAAGCTCTTCATTGAACTTACCGGAAATGTGCTTACTCATGTTCATTTTATCCATAACACTCTCCTTAGCCGTAACGACCGGTAATGTAGTCTTCGGTTTGCTTTTCCGACGGTGTTGTAAATAACGTGTCAGTGTCTGCGTATTCTATCATTTTACCCATGTACAAAAATGCGGTCTGGTCTGACACACGCGCCGCCTGCTGCATGTTATGGGTAACAATTACCACTGTGAATTTTTCTTTCAGCTCGGTAATGAGCTCTTCAATGGTTAACGTAGAAATCGGGTCAAGCGCTGAGGTTGGCTCGTCGAGCAGTAAAATTTCAGGTTCTATAGCAATAGAGCGCGCGATAACCAAACGTTGTTGCTGACCACCTGACAGACTAAACGCACTGGCGTTGAGACGGTCTTTTACTTCGTCCCACAGAGCCGCACCACGTAGCGACGTTTCTACCGCTTCGTCTAATACGCGTTTGTCTTTTACGCCTTGCAAGCGCAGACCATAGACCACATTTTCGTAAATGGACTTAGGAAACGGGTTAGGACGCTGAAACACCATACCAACGCGGCGTCTTAACGCAGCAACATCAACGTTCTTGTCGTATATGTTCTGACCGTGCAGCTCTATTTCGCCGTCAATACGGCAAATTTCCACTAGATCGTTCATGCGATTAATGCAGCGCAGCAGCGTCGATTTACCACAACCTGACGGTCCGATGAACGCCGTGACGCGATTTTTTGGAATGCGCATGGAAATATCATGCAACGCCTGATCTTCACCGTAGTATAAGTCCAGGTTCTTAATATCCAACGCGGTTTGCTCAGCTGGCAAGTTGTGTAAGTCCAGCTTTTCCATGTTGCTTGTACTCGGGTTTACCGAAATCATAAATTCTGACCCTTTCGCTAATTCATCAAAATCTTTTTTGTAAACTTTAGTGCTCAAGTGAGCGGTATTTTTCACGTAAATGGTTACGCACACCAATGGCCGTCAGGTTCAGACCCACAATGACGGTAATCAATAAAAATGAGGTGGCGTACACCAGCGGCCGTGCCGCTTCAACGTTCGGGCTTTGGAAGCCAACGTCGTAAATATGAAAGCCTAAGTGCATAAACTTACGGTCTAAATGTAAGTACGGGAAGTTGCCATCAACCGGCAGCATCGGCGCCGACTTCACCACACCCACCAGCATGAGCGGCGCGACTTCACCCGCGGCTCGTGCAACAGCCAAAATAAGCCCCGTCATAATGGCCGGTGACGCCATCGGCAAAACAATACGCCAAATGGTTTCCCACTTAGTGGCGCCCAGAGACAAGCTGCCCTCTCGCAACGACGGCGGAATACGTGACAAACCTTCTTCGGTTGACACAATAACCACCGGCAGTGTCAAAATTGCCAAGGTAACCGCCGACCACAGCACACCCGGCGTCCCAAAGGTTGGGTTCGGCAGCGCTTCCGGGTAAAAGATTTGGTCCAGACTGCCACCGACCATGTATACGAAGAAACCAAGACCAAACACCCCGTAAACAATCGACGGTACGCCCGCCAGGTTAATAACCGCTATGCGAATGAGCTTGGTGACTGGGTTCTTTCCTGCATATTCGTGCAGGTAAACCGCTGCCACAACACCAAACGGCGTGACAATAATAGACATTAGCAGCACCATAAAGACGGTACCGAAAATAGCCGGGAATACACCGCCTTCGGTGTTAGCTTCACGTGGATCTTCACTCACAAACTTGCCAATTTGCTGGAAAAAGTGCCCCAGCTTGGCGAAAAAGCCCATGTCGTTCGGGAAGTTAACGTCCAACACCCGGTACATTGGCACTTTGACGTCTTCGCCACGAAAGTCTTTAACCACTAACGCGTCGCGCTGTGCCTGCTCACGTAAGTCGAACAGCTCTTTTTCGTAAACCTGATAATCGGCATTTAATTGTTCGCGCTGTGCCTGCAGTTCGGCGATAGCCTGATCGGTTAATTCGCCCTGTAACTCCAGGCGACGGCGTTCCAGCGAGAGCTCATTCAACTGGTAGTTAATAGACGATATTTCGCCTTCCTGTAAACTCATGGCTTGTTCATTCAGCTCGACCGCTCGTTCAACCCGATCGAACATGACTTCACGAAAGTTGTCGTCACTTTGCGACGCAACGATGTCACCATTTTCAGTCACGGCAGTAATGCGACCGTAGAAGTTACCGTCTTTACTGCGCTCAATGACCGCCATGTCTTTTGGCGTGGTGTCTTCAGTAACCAGTGACTCAAGTACCCAGGTAAAGTCGAGCGGCACGTATTCGCGGTTACCAATTTTCATGAGGTAACGCGTGACGGTTTCTGACTCTATGTCGGCTAGCTCAATCATTGACTGAGGCAAGCGAGTGGTCGGAACCACTTCCGAGTCGTACACCTCACCAATAATGTGCTTGGTGCTGCCATCGGCCTGCATAATGTCCATTTCATGAATGGCGGATGGCCAGAAGAATGACAAACCGCGCCAGCCAATCATGATAACCAGCCCAATGACGGCAATTAGACTGACGCTGACCGAGCCAGCCGTTAGCCAAATCCAGGGTTTTCCGGTTCTAAACCACTTTTTCATCGTTAAACCTCAATTCCGCGGATTACATTGAGCTGTATTTGTCGCGCAAGCGTTGGCGAACAAATTCAGCAATGGTGTTAAAGAAGAAGGTGAATATGAACAACACAAAGGCTGCCAGGAACAAAATACGGTAATGCGAGCTGCCCACTTCCGACTCTGGCATTTCAACCGCAATGTTGGCAGATAAGGTGCGCATACCTTCGAAAATGTTCCAGTCCATAATAGGCGTGTTACCCGTGGCCATGAGCACTATCATGGTTTCACCCACAGCACGACCAAGCCCCATCATCACTGCGGAGAAAATGCCCGGGCTGGCGGTCAGCAACACGACTTTGGTCAGGGTTTGCCAAGGCGTAGCACCAAGAGCTAATGAACCGTTGGACAAGTGCTTGGGCACGCTGAATACGGCATCTTCAGCGATGGAGAAAATGGTTGGGATAACCGCAAAGCCCATCGCAATACCCACCACCAGCGAGTTACGTTGGTCGAAGGTAACGCCCAGTTCATTGGTGATAAAGCGACGAGCATCACCGTCAAACACCACGTGCTCAACCCAAGGGCTTATTTCAAAGGAGAACCAGCCTACCGCCAAAACAACAGGAATAAGCAGTACCGCAGCACGGCCGTCATTCACCTTGCTCTTAATCTGAGTCGGCAACTGGCTCCAAAGAGCCGCCATTAAGATAACGGCCAGTGGCACCAGTAGTAGCACGGCGACAAACCCCGGGAGGTAGGCTTCCACTAAAGGGGCCAACCATAAACCTGCAAGGAAACCAAGAATGACCGTTGGCAATGCCTCCATAATTTCCACGGTCGGTTTAACGTACTTACGCACCGATGGCGACATAAAATACGCCGTGTAAACCGCTGCGGCTAAGCCAATCGGCACCGCAAATAGCATCGCGTAAGCGGCGGCCTTTATCGTACCGAACGAAATAGGTACCAAACTGAACTTAGACTCAAAGTCGTCAGAACCTGACGTTGACTGCCAAGTGTAGTCTGGTTCAGGGTAACCTTCGTACCAGACTTCCTGCCACAAACCGCTCCAGCTGACTTCCGGGTGTTCGTTATCGACATCATAAAGGCCATAACCGTCTGCCGTTTTCATTAATAGGTAATTGGCTCGCGGATCGACCATGACAGCTTGAACTTCCGCATCGGCTGGTTTGCCTCGGTATAGGTCAGCTTCTGCCGTTGTATGGAAAATGTTCATGTCACCGTTTTCAGATAACGTGTAGAACGTACGGCGATAATATTCGACTTCAACGTTAGTTACCGGTGAACCGGCGTCAAAGCTGCGAATAAATTGATACTGGC
Source organism: Idiomarina piscisalsi (assembly GCF_002211765.1). Lineage (NCBI taxonomy): Bacteria > Pseudomonadati > Pseudomonadota > Gammaproteobacteria > Alteromonadales > Idiomarinaceae > Idiomarina > Idiomarina piscisalsi. Next base: position 561,046 of record NZ_CP022133.1, on the reverse strand, counting down.
GTCCGTCGTCACCCGGCACTTCAAACCATTGTGAGACTTTGCCCGAGTCGTGGGTTAACAATACCGATGACGCGCCAGCCAATAGGTACATGCCGGTAGCATTACCCAGCTCGCGCGTACGCATAGGCAACAATTCACGCTCAGTAACGTTACCGCTAATCGAGATATCAAATACATGCACACGGTTGCCACGGCGAGCAATAACCTGTCGTAAGTCTGGCGTCACAACCAGGTCATCAATAGCGGTATTTAAAGGAATTTCGGTGTAGTTTGGCGTCAATGTGACGGCGCCTGTCATAAAGTTTTCTTCGGCAACAAAGTGCGTGATCAACAAAGTGCTTTTTTCAACGGCGGCAGCAAATATCATACCGTCGCCATCGGTCTCATAAGCCAGCTTCTCAAGTGCCCGGCCTTGTTCATCAATAACTAATGGCTCGCCGTCGTTTTTCACTTCAAACCGTGGCGTAATAAGCCGTTCCACTTTATCGGTTACGGAAGTTGCCGCCGTTTCTGGAAAAGTAACGGAGAACTTAGGCTCGACAACCAGCGCCTCACCCGACGCTAACCCATAAGCGTATTGCTTATTCACTGGCAGAGTCTTAGCAAAGCTGGTGATGTTTTCTGAGCCCACAAAGGTTTCACTCAGTAATATGTCACCTGAACGACGATCGTTTTTGTCGATAAGCGAGAAAAACTGCAGCTCACCGCTTTGTAAAAAGCGATAACCAATTTCTGCCTGCTCTTCCATACCAACCGCTTCAACTTGCCCCGCCTCAGGCAAGTTAAAACTGTTCACTTTTTTCAAGCTCACCGACTCGAATATCGGCTGCACCACATAAAGCAGGTAAAAGAAGATCAAAAGCAGTGCGACCAATACCATAACGCCGCCAGCCGTTACGCCATAACGTGCGAAACGGTCTTTGAACAATCGCATGCGATTGGCCGACAGCTGTTGGGCAGATTGTGTTGCCATTGTGACCTCGGACTCTAAAATGACTTCAAATTTAACTGAGTGATAGTGTAGTAAAGTTTTATGACAGTACTGTTACAGTACCGTCATATTTTCTTCACTAAACTGTCAAAATAGAAAAAAGCCGGCAGTTTCAAAGAACTACCGGCTTTATTATGACGTAATTTTTTAGTGGCTAAGGCCGAGTTTTTTCAGCTCTGCTTCGACCACTTGCTTCGGCAAGCCGATATAGCCGTCTTTGTTCACAATGTCCTGGCCTTGTTTTGACAGAATCATTTTCATGAACTCAGCTTCTGCTTTACCTAATGGTTTGTTCGGGTGCTTGTTCACGTATACGTAGAGGAAACGTGCCAGCGGATATTTGCCTGCCAATGCGGCTTCACGTGACGCTTCAATAAAGTCGTCGCCGTCGCCCTTAGCAATCGGTACCGCTTTCACACCCGAGGTGACATAACCAATACCTGAGTAACCAATCGCGTTCAGTGACGTAGACACTGACTGAACAACTGACGCTGAGCCCGGTTGTTCGTTGACGTTTGCACGGAAGTCACCGTCACACAGTGCCACTTCTTTAAAATAACCATAAGTACCGGATACCGAGTTACGGCCGTAAAGCTGTAAGTCGCGGTTAGCCCAGTCACCGCCTAAGTCCAGATCACCCCAACGGTTGACTTGCTGGTTCGCACCGCATTTACGAGTTGACGAGAATATTGCGTCGACTTCCGCAATGGATAAACCTTCAATTGGGTTGTCTTTATGTACGAAAACCGCTAACGCATCGATAGCAACTCGCACTGGGGTTGGCTTGTAGCCGTGACGCTTCTCAAACGCTTCAATTTCTTTTGACTTCATAGCGCGGCTCATTGGGCCAAAGCTTGACGTCCCCTCGGTTAATGCCGGCGGCGCAGTTGAAGAGCCTGCCGCCTGAATTTGAATGTTAACGCTTGGGTACATGCGCTTAAATTCTTCGCCCCAGAACGTCATCATGTTGGCCAGGGTGTCAGAGCCTACTGACGATAGGTTGCCTGATAAACCGCTGACTTTTTCGTACTCTGGTAGGTCCTCGGTTGCTGCTGCCAGCGAGCTGAACATTAACGTGCCCGCCGCGACTAAACCAGTTAATGTCTTGTTCAAAGTAGATTGAAACATGTTTTTCACCTCTGTGGGTTTTGTCTGAATTCAAGAAATCGTTCTTCGATGATGAGTAGTTTAAGAACGATTTGTGACAGCTTTATGACAATGTGAAAAATTTATGACTTAATTAATCCTTGCGGCAGTTGAAATGCAAAACGACTGCCTTTGCCCGGTGTACTGCTAATATCCAGTTGAGCGTTATGATGTTCGATGGCTTGTTTCACAATAGATAACCCCAGCCCAGTTCCACCACTGGCACTATTACGGTCTTCATCAATACGATAAAAACGTTCAGTCAATCGCGGTAGGTGCTGCGCGGGTATGCCTTTGCCATTATCGGTGACACTGAACTCGACACCACCTGACGTTTCTTTCCAGCACACCTCTATTTCGCCGCCCTCCGGCGTGTAACGAATGGCGTTCGTGATCAGGTTCTGCATGGCACTGCGCAGCAATGACTCTTTGCCATAGATACGAATAGGGTCAACCTTGAATATGAGGTTATGCTGCTTTTGCTCATTGAGGCGATGGGCTTCCGTTTGTAGTTGTTCCAGCAAAGCGGGTACGTTGACTTCGTGGTCAAACACATCATCACTTGGCGTTTCCATGCGAGACAGAACCAGAAGTTGGTCAACTAGGTTGGCCATGCGATCACTTTGCGCATTCATGTTCTCGACCGCCTTTTTGAGCATAGCGGGTGGTGTTTGCTCAGGATCTTCCAGCATTTCCAAATAGCCCTGCAACACGGTAAGCGGCGTTTTTAATTCATGCGACACGTTGGCAACGAACTCTCGGCGCATAGAGTCCAGCCGTTTAACTTGGGTGACGTCGCGCGCAACCAGCAGGAACTGATCGTCGCTGTACGGCATAATGCGAATTTCAATATCGAGGCTGTCCCGCACCGGCGACGGTATCGTCAGTGCGTCATCAAACTGACCTTTGCTGAGATACACCGAAAATTCCGGGTGACGAATAAGATTAGAGAGTCGTTGCCCCGCATCGTCCGGCCAGCGTAACCCAAAATAAAATTGGGCGAGTTTGTTGCTCCACAGCAAAGCACCATCGGCACGAAACACAATAGCCGCATCCGGCAGAGCCTCCGCCGCTTCACGAAAACGTCTTAACAGGCGTGCCAGCGACTTGCGGCGCTTTTGACTGCGGCGTTGGGAACGATAAATACCGTCGTAAATATAGGACCAACTGCCCGGAGCTGATGGCGGCATGAGTGTACGGCTTTGCCACAGCCATTTAATAAGCTTTTGCTGATAAAAATAGTGCCAGCACACCAGACCCAGCAAGGCAAATGTCAGCAGCGGCCAAAAAATATCGAACAGCCATCCAATAAAAATAAACGGCAGCAGAAAGAGAGCGAGGTTACGCAGCGACTGCCAGTTTGAATAGTCTCTGTCCATATCAAGCAGACCCGCTGTTAGCGACTTGAGAAACGATAACCAACTCCACGAACAGTCTGGATTAAACGGTCATAACCGTGATCAGCCAGAGCTTTACGTAAGCGACGAATGTGGACATCCACCGTTCTGTCTTCAACGTAAACATTGGTGCCCCAAACGTGGTCCAGTAATTGCTCACGACTATATACCCGCTCAGGGTGAGTCATAAAAAAGTGCAGGAGCTTGAATTCGGTCGGCCCCATATCAACGCTGTTATCAGCAACGGAAATTCGGTGGGACACAGGATCAAGCTTCAAACCATCAACTTCTAACGGTTCGTCTAATACCGTTGGCGCCACACGTCTAAACACGGCACGCATGCGAGCCATCAGTTCTTTCGGGGAAAACGGCTTAGTAATATAGTCGTCAGCCCCCACTTCTAACCCTTTTATTTTGTCTTCTTCTTCCCCGCGAGCAGTCAACATAATAATAGGAATGTTGCGGGTGAAGTCATCGCCTTTAATTTTTTTTGCCAGTTGAATACCGGAACCGCCGGGGAGCATCCAGTCAAGCAATACCATGTCGGGGTATGGCTCGGCAATTTTACCGACGGCGGCGTCAAAATCATGAGCTTCGACTGCTTGATAGCCGTGTTGCTCCATAACAAAGCTCAACATCTCACGAATGGGGGCTTCATCTTCTACAATTAGAATTCTGCGCGACATGTATTTAGTCCCTTATTGGATCAGTTGAGCCAATTATTACTAAAGAATATGACATTTTTATGACCAGCGACACATTGCTGTAAGATTTCTCTTGTTTTACGCCAGAAACTGCATGAATTCATAGGTTAGGGGCAATGTAATAAAGGCCAGCAGTATGCCATAACCGACCATAGCGGCTGACAATCGCGGTGCTAACCCGGCCATAATAGCGACAGCTCCTGCGGTTATCATTGGCGGCATAGCGGCTTCAAAAACAGTGACTTGAATCAGTGTGTTGTCAAAACCAAAACTGAACAGCAGTAACATAGCCACTGCCGGCATGAGTACCAGCTTGGTTAACAGGCCAATGGCCAACGGTGTTTTACTGCCTTTGGGTAAACGGAACTTCAGTTGAAAACCCACAGCTATCATAATGACCGGCACTAGCGTAACGGCTAATGACTCAATTAGGCGCTGAAAAACATCGGGGTAACTCAGGCTTTTAGTTAACAGCGCCAGCACCAAAGCGATAAACGGCGGGAAAGTAATAATTTTTTTAAAAACGCCTGCCACGGTCGGCCTTTCGTCTTGGTCTTTATAAAGCGCAATAATAACGGTTGAGTAAATGGCCAACCCGAAGAACGAACCAAACTGGTCATAGAGCAGGCCGTAGGCAATGGCGTCGCTGCCGTAGAAGGCTTCTATCATGGGGAAGCCGAAGAAAGACGTGTTGCCCAATGGCACACAAACCAACAAGGCGCCGACAATTTCTTTGCGCCAGTTCAGTGCTCTGCCAATAAGGAAAATAAACACAGCACTAAACGCCAGCAATACCCAGGGAATAATAACGGGAATAAGTAAGTCAGCGGAAAATTCAAGGCCGGGCACTTTGCTAAAAATAACGCCGGGTAACGCGGCATAAATAACGTATAAGTTAAGAACTTCTGCCGTGTTGTCGGGACACTTTCCGGAACGTTTTAGAATAAAACCAATAAGTAGGTAAAAGCCGAGTACCGCCAGGTTGGTCATATTAAGTACAGAGGTTGAGAGTGACGGCTATAGTGTAGCCTGACCAAGGCGATCAGGCTACATTAGTCTGCTTTAGACGCTTACCAGGAGAAGTCGTGGCGAATGCCTACAGCGAAGAAGTCTTGTTCTGCGCCAGGTGTTGCACCACAGCCACGGCTTTCATAGGTGGCAATGTCACACTCACGACCGGTGTACCATGCGTAAACACGCGTATTGCCGGTGAAATGATAGTCCGCGCCGAACGAGAACGACGCATCGCTTTCACCACTTTCGTCAACGGACTGATATTGGCCTTTAAACACCCAGTTATCCATTGGGTAGGTTGCGCTCAGTAAGTAGCCATCACCGTCTTCCAGACCGTCGGTGCTTTCAAACTGCTGCAGTGCAGCACCGAGTTTGAAGTCGCCTAATTTTGTGTGGACACTTAACTGCTCCGTGTCGTAACCGTCAACGTCGCGATCAACCGCAATAGCAGCGTAAAACGGCGTTTTCTTCAGTTTGTCGTCACCGTACAGTAAGCCCATAGACACGCCGTCTTCCTGTGCGTCGCCGCCAGAGGCAATATAGGTCACACCGAAGGTGAAGTTATTATAGGTTGGCGAGTAATAGGTCACGGTGTTGTCCGGACGCTCCTCACCAACGAATAAGCTTTTTAAGTCCGCTTCGTAGTCTTTAAACGCGTCGATAGATCCCTGAGAGTCTTTCAGGAAGGTATCGTAACGGCCGATCATGACTTCACCAAAGTTGCCGCGTAAACCGACGATTTGGTTACGGTTGGTTACCGCATCTTTATCATCACTGGAGTCCGCTAAGTCAACGCCAAACTCAAGCTGGTAAAAAACTTCTAAATCATTTTTCAGTTCAGCCGCGCCTTTAAAACCAAAGCGCGACGAGTTGCTAACAACGTCGGTGTCAGAGCCGTTGCCGGTATCATTGCTTTGCAAAGATACATTAGCTCGACCGTAAACGGTTAACGTACCGTCATCGTTCGCAAACGCCGGGAAAGTCGCACCAGCAATTAACAACGCAATTAAAGACTTTTTCATAGAACCCTCATTAACTTATAACCCAACTGCCCAATTCTTAACCGCATTATAGACACGATAAGAATTATTGCAGTTATTTTTCTGCCATGAGTCAATTCTATGTCTTTTTTGTTACAGCTTTATGACAGCTATAAGTCAATTAACGAAGCCAACTGCTCCTTTTGTCGGTGTTGTGCCTTTGCGTACTTTAACCACTGCTTTGCAGTCGACGCTGTTTTTTCATACTCACTTGCCTGTTCAAAGGCTTCCAGCGCCAATTTGTAGTCTTTTAGGTTTAGCGCCGCCATACCTTCCACTAAGTGCAAATGCCCCGGGTTAGACACCTGCCCTTTATTACGACTACGGGTAACGTACTCGATGGCTTGGTCATTATTGTTCAGGTTTAAGTGCAACTGTGCAATTTGAGCCGCGAAGTTACCGTGGTCAACTTGCTCTGATGCTTTTTCATACGCCTGAATCGCTAGCTCGTATTCTTTTGCTTGAGCGTAAGCCTGCGCCATAAACTTCAGGTTATCGACAGTAGCGTCGACCACACCTTTTTGTATGGTACTATTTAACGTTTCTGCCGCTTTGAATGGCAGTTCGTTGAAGTAATACGCTTGCGCTAGCTGACGCCAGTCGCTGGCTTTTTCAATAAAGCCCTGTTGATTTGCCGCTTCCAAAACCGCTAGCTGCTTTTTGTCTTGCTCTAACTGCGCATAAACGCCCGCCAATTGCAGCCAGTATTCCGGCTTACTGTAATCTGTGACCAAACGTTCCATGACTTTGGCAACGTGCTTCGGCTGCTCTAGTTCGTAGTGCAGTGCGCGCTTGAGAATTAACCAGTTTTCGTCGGGGGTTTTATTGTTGGCGTCGGCATTCGCAATGGCTTTATCAATAAGCGGCAGCGCTTTAGTAAAGTCTCCCGACTGGTAAAAGGCCTGCGCTTTTAATACCCAGGCTTTGCCCAATTCGTCTGGCTCGGCCAACGTCTCCCAACGCCCCAGAAATTCGACAGAACGTTGATACTGACCTTCGCTCAACGCCAGCTGCGCCAGGCTGAATAAGGTGCTTTTTTTAAGCGACTCGGGAATTGGCGACTCATTCACCACTTTTTCAAAATAGTGAATAGCCTGGCTTATTTGATCCTGCTCGTAATACATAAAGCCATAAAAATTCCAAAGCATGGCGCGTTCGTAACTGTTCATACTGTCGGCTTTTCCTTCAATGTCTGACAGTATGCTGAGGCCTTCCTGAACATTACCATTGTCGGCTTGTTCCTGCGCCCGTGCCAGCTGACCATAGACTTTTTCGCGCAGGGCTGGCACACGTTCAGTTTGTTGCGCAAGCACTGGCTGAGTTAATGCTATCCAACCACTTAAGGCGGCAATAATCACAAATTTCATATTCATAAGTCACCCAATCAGTTCATTTCGAAGGTCATGCGGTTTCTGACTCCGCCCACTTCTACCGCTTCCCCGTCAATGACCCTTGGTTTGTATTTAAACTTCAGTACCGCATCCATGGCGGCCTGATCAAAAATGCCTTCCGGCTCAGCCTCAATAACGACAGGATCGCGCACTGAACCGTGCTTGGTCACAGTGAACTCCACAACCACATAACCTTCAATGCCACGCTGTAAAGCGCGTCGTGGGTAAGCCGCCTGTACTTTCACAATCGGCAGATACTCGCCGTCACTGGCTTGCAATGACATGCCATTACCAATGTCTGCACCCGCGTCCATACTGGCAGAGAAGTCGTAACCTGAGCCGCTATCGGCATCAGCAATGTCGTTATCCATTTGCGGTTGCGGCAAGTCCTCCGGCGGTTGCTCTGGCTCCGGCGGGCGCTCAGGCTTGCGCTCTTTCTCCTGCACTTCTTCAGGCTCTGGCGTGCGCACAAAGTCCAGCACACTGCCTCGCGGCGGTTCGCTCATTGCCCCTTCGCCACCGCTGATTAGCGACTGCATCAAGTAAAACAGCCCAATAGTGACAAACGCGGCGACCAATAATGCTGCCAAAAGTCTCATTGCGGATTACTCTTCGTCAGTTGCAACAGATACGTCATACACACCGGCGGCTCGCGCTGCATCCATTACTTTAATAAGTACGCGTGTATTCGACTCTTCGTCGGCCTGAATGACCACAGAACCTTGCGGATTCTCTGCGTATAAGCGTTCGATATTCGCCTGCACCGCACGCACATCCACCTGACGCTTGTTTATCCAAATTTCGTTGTTATCACTTATCGCAACTAAGATGTTTGCCCTGTTTTTCTGAACCGCGGTGGCGGCATCAGGGCGGTTTACATCAATACCCGCTTCTTTCACAAAAGAGGCGGTAACAATGAAGAAAATAAGCATAATGAACACCACATCCAGCATGGGCGTCATGTCGATGTTGCTCTCTTCTTCTTCAATTAAGTTGGCAAAATGCTGTTTCATCGTTGTTTCCTCAGCCTCACTTTAGTGACGCTCTAAAAGTATTTTGTCTTCCAGCTTCATGCGCTCACGACGGGTGGTGCGCTGTAACCAGGTAGCGGCGAAGACGCCGGACAGCGCGCCAACCATGCCGGCCATTGTCGGGATGGTGGCCTTAGACACGCCTGATGCCATTGAGCGGGCGCTTCCGGTTCCTGTTACCGCCATAACGTCGAACACTTCAATCATGCCGGTCACGGTGCCCATAAGGCCTAATAAAGGACACAAGGCAACCAACGCTTTGATAACCGGTAAATTACCGCCCAATGCCAAACTGACGCGTGAAATCATTGCCTGACGAATTTGCTCTGCGTTCCAAGACGACTTGTCTTCACGTTGCTGCCAGCGCTTAAGGGTGTCTTTAACCCGCGCGCGATGCCCTTTCAGGTAGTAAAAAATGCGCTCGAGAATCATTAACCACATACTAAAAATGAGGATTCCGATGACCAGCAGGACTTGCCCGCCGGCCTCGATAAAGTCTCGAATCGCATTATTAAACTCGATGAGAAATAACACGGTTACTCTCCTCGCTCTGAGCGCTCCGCAATAATGCCGGACGCCTGCTCCTGCAATATGTGAATCAGGTTTTTACTGCGAGTGTGCAAAGTGGCGAACAGTAAGGTCATGGGTATTGCGACCACCAAGCCGAGTACCGTTGTGACCAGGGCTTGTGAGATACCACCTGCCATCAGTTTCGGGTCACCTGTGCCGAACAGCGTTATCGCCTGGAAGGTATTGATCATACCGGTGACGGTACCCAACAGACCCATCAGTGGTGCGACCACGGAAATGATTTTGATGAACGTCAGGTTGCGCGTAATTTTAGGCACTTCGCGCAAGATACCTTCACTGAGCTTCAACTCCAGCGTTTCAGTGTCGGCTTGCGGGTACTTGTCCTTAATCAGCATGACTCGACCCAGCGGGTTGTCCTGACTTGGCTTGTCTTTCTTAAGCTGACGTTTCACTTTGTTGCCCAGTAGCATCAGTGATACAAAGCGCTCTAATGCGAACAGCAAGCCAATAGCACCCAACGCCAGAATGATGTAACCCACGGTGCCACCCTGATCGATGCGCTCACCTAAGCTTGGTGCCTGAACTAATAAGCCAAGAATTGAGCCGCCTGTTGGATCAAGACCGAAGGTGACAATGCCACTGTCGGTTTGCTGGATATTTTCAGCCGTATCCAAATAGCGACCGGACGGTTGACGCACTAACTCAGCCACAGAGCCGGTTGAACTCATGCGTTCTAAGTACTTACCATTTGAAACTAGGTTAAAGGCACCTACGCGAACCACTTCTTGCTCCGCTTTGTCGCCGTTGGCTGCTGTCACCTCAGTCGTGAACTCGGCTACTTTGCCCGACTCGGTCATTTCCTTTTGCAGGGCAAACCAGACGCTTTCAATGTCTTCAATGGACGCCAGTTTCGATGACGAGCTCATATTTTCTGCCAGCTGCTTAAGCGCTTCGGAGCGGCCCGGATACTGAGCTGAAATAACCGAGTTGTCGAACTTGCCTGATGCGTCATTCGCCACCTGCTGCAGCACACCAAACAGCTCTTTGAGTGAGCCCATGCGCTGGGTCAGCGTGTCGCTTAAGTTGCCTAAGTCGACTTCGTTCTGTTCAAAGTTCGTTTCCAGCTGCTCGGCGCGTTGCTCCAGCTGGTTTCTTTGAGCAATTGCGTCTTCGAGCATGGCTTTTTGCTCTTGCTCTTTTTCGCGGAAACGCTGTTCACGTTGCTTATTGCTCTCTGATTGCGAGAACTTGCCTTGCTCTAATTGCTGTAGTAATTGATCTAAGTTAATCGGGTCTTGCGGCAACGGCGCGGCTAGTGCAGCGCTTGAGTTCGCTGCCAGCGCAATCACTGAGAACCACTGGACAATGCGTTGTGTTAGCTTCATGTGTGTGACTCCTTATTGACCAGCAGCGGTGTTGGTAGCGGCTTTGTTAGCGAAGACAGGCATCATCAGCATGTCCGGTGCTAACTGTTTTCGGGCTATGCGAATAGCTTCTTCAACGGCAGGTAAGTGCTTACTATCGAGCTCTTGCCACTTGCGCTCCTGTTGGTTCCAGATCCCCAGGTGCTGACCGTCGCGGGTTTTGTAAATAAGCGCTACCCGACCAATGCGCAGAAACGTCACGTCTTGCTGTTGGCCGTTAATCTCATGCTCTGCAGTGTAGGCTTCAATGTTGCGGCCGTAGTCTGCTTCTATTTGGTAAGCTTCCATAACACGGCGGAACTTTTCAGAAACGTCGACGTTGGCGCGCTCCATCAAGTCGTTTAATTGCGCTAAACGCTCGTTACGCTCGGTTTCAAGGAAGGGAACGTCCAGCTCAACAAAGGACTCGAGCGAGTCGATCATGCGTAACATCAGCGGAGTAATTTGACGCTCGACATAACTGACCTTGTCTATTGAGTCATTGATGTCCTGCTTTTCCTGTTGCTGATTATTAATTTGCTGCTCAAGCTGTGCGGTATACACTTTTAAACCATCAATTTCCTTCATGATGCGTTTATACTGCTGCAAACGCTCTTGCATGTTGTCTGAGATTTGGTCGATGGTCAGCTGAGACTGACGTGCAGACTGGTTAATTGAAGAGGCTTGTTCAACAACCGGTTCAAGCTTGTCTTGCTCTTGTAATGGAGCTGAGTGCGCTTGCGCTAAAAGCGCAGAACTTAAAACCAAAGCGCCAGCCGAGGTAATGAACTTCATAAGTTATGACCCTTGTGAATTAATTTGTGGCAACTTTAGTGAGTTTTAGTGACAGCTTGATGACCAAAGTGTGTCAGTTTTGTGTCAATTGCTCTGGGCGAGAACGCTTTGCTTTATTGCGTTATTAACAGCAATGATTTAGTTTAAGCTTATATTTACAAAAATCTTACGCACACCTCATATATGGCCATCAAAAGTATTTCATCATCGCTGCTGACACGGGTTCTGTCCGTTTATTTTGTGCTGACATTTATTGTTACCGCAGTACAAATTGGTGCGGAATACTTTGATACCAAACGCATACTCATTGCCGAGCTGCAAAACCAACAGCGCACGTTTAATGGCTCATTAACGCGTTCGCTGTGGGAGTTTAATAGTGACCAAATTGACAGCATTGCTGACGGCCTCATTGGCATTCCGGCAATTGCCGGTGTTTTAATTCGTGATGACGCCGGTAATATTTTGGTGCAACTGGGCGAAACATCGGAAATGTCTGACTTACCGGAAGAAACAAGTGAAGGTGTTTTACTCCCTGAACGCAATGGTGTTTTTGGCTACCACAGTTCACTTATTTTCGAGTTTTCCGGGCATTCTACAAAAGTCGGTGACGTTAGCCTGTTTTCAACGCGCGACATCGCTATTGACCGGATTAAAGTCAGCCTGGGCTTTATTATTGGTAACGCACTCATAAAAAGTACCTTCTTAATTATTCTGTTTACGGTCGCCTTCAGCCGTATGCTAAGCCGCCCTCTCAATGACTTAACACAGCAAATAAAAAGCTTCAGGCTGGACAACCTGGAACGTTCGCGGATCCGCTTAAAAGACCAGCATAATAACGAACTGGTACTGATTGAGCAGGCTTACAACCAACTTCTCGATAATATTGAAGAGTACCAGGCCGATTTAGACCGTACTCAAAATAAACTGAAAGCAGCGAATCGGCAGCTGGATGAACAGAACGCGATTCTAGAGCAGGAAGTGGCTCGTAAAACCTCTCGTTTGAGCCAGGTGATGCTCGACCTTGAACAGCGTAAAAACGAGCTGGAAATGCGACAGGAAAAACTCGAAAGAGAAATTAGTCAGCGTCGCACCATGGAAAATACCTTGCGCCAATCTAACCAGCGACTCGAGTCGTCACTCAACCACCTACGCGAGACTCAGCAGCAACTGATTGAATCCGAGAAAATGGCGTCACTGGGGGGCCTTGTCGCGGGCATTACTCACGATGTGAACACACCCATAGGGATCAGTGTGACTGCAGCCTCTTATCTGCGCGAGAAGTTAGATTCACTGGATACCGCGTTAACCAATAAAGAACTGACTCAGCCACAACTGCAAAAATTTATCGAGGAAGGCAGAGAAAGCTTAAGCCTACTCGATAACAACTTGCACAGAGCGTCCGATCTTATCAGCAGCTTTAAGCAAGTGGCAGTCGACCAGGCGTCTGACGCCATTCGTGATATTAATGTGAAGCGCTACATAGAAGAGTTGATTCAGTCATTGCAGCCCCATTTGAAGAAAACGTTGCATAAAATTGAGCTCAACTGTGCCGATGACTTATTTATTCGGTGCCCTGCCGGCGCGTTGTCGCAGATATTCACTAACTTAATTTTAAATTCGTTACGCCACGCCTTTGACGGCATTGAACAAGGTACCATGACCATCAATATCGAACTGCGCGACAGCGAGCTTCATGTTGTTTACGAAGATAATGGTAATGGTCTGTCTGAAGAGAACCTCAGCAAGCTGTTTGATCCCTTCTTTACGACTAAGCTTAACGATGGTGGCAGTGGCTTGGGTACCCATATTGTGCGTAATTTGGTCACTCAAACCCTGAAAGGCGATATTGACGCGACCAGCGAACCGGGTCACGGCCTAACTTACACCTTTTCGTTTCCTGTACAGGTTTTAAACTGACAGCAACGTTGTTAGTCGATACAATTCAGGGTTTCTAATGCCGGACAGGAACCCTAATTTATGTGGTTTAAAAACCTTCGCTTTTACCATTTCAGTGAGACTTTTTCATTACCCGATGATTTTGCAGAGCAGCTATCTGAACATACATTTCACCCATGTTCGCGAACTGAACAAAGCAGTTTTGGCTGGTTCTCCCCTTTTGGCCCGGACAACGATACGTTAACCCACAGCGTCGGTAACTGTTGGCTTCTATGTGCCAAGCGTGAAGAGAAAGTATTGCCCAGCACGGTCGTCAACGCACAACTCGATGAAAAAGTCCGTCAGATTAGTGAAGCCGAAGGCCGCTCTGTGCCGCGCAAAGAAAAACAAAACTTAAAAGAAGACTTAATTCATCAGTTATTACCACAAGCATTTAGTCGTTTTCGCTTAAGCTGGGGCTACATCGATTTAGACCGTCAATTTATAGCGGTTGACGAGTCGGCGGCGAATAAAGCAGAAGACTTCCTCGGTTTATTGCGTGGCTCGGTGGGCTCTTTACCCGTCAGACCTTTGAGCCCGTCTGAAGCCGTTGAAGTGTACTTGACCGACTGGTTACAAAAACAAGAGATTCCTGCACCTTTTGAACTGGGCGACGAAGCGGAGCTGCGTTCACCCCAGGCCGACGGTGGCATCATTCGTTGCAAACAAGAAGACCTGACTCGTGACGACATTCAAGCTCATTTAACTGCCGGTAAGCAAGTGACTCGGTTAGGTTTGGTGTGGCAGGAAAATCTCGAGTTCATTATTGAGTCCGATATGGCGCTGAAACGCGTCAAGCCGACCGACGTGTTGTTAGACGCGAAAGACGATTTAGTTGATCCGACACCAGAAGAGAAGATCGATGCCGACTTCGCTTTAATTAGTGGCGAAGCCGGTCAGTTATTCGATGATTTAAAAAAAGCGTTCGCATAACCTGGATTAGCCAAATAAATCCAATACCTGGTGGTAAGACTCTTGAGTTGAGTCTTGCTGCCAGAAATCCTCTCGTTCAATAATCCCCCGTAATTCATACTCCACCACGGTAACATTGTGTCTTTTACTGGCGTTATTGCCTGTTAATAGACTGGCTAAATGCACAATATCGCAATAATTCACGGTAATAGCGTCATCCAGATTCATGCGCCCTTTATTAAAATGTAACGGTACCTGCACTAAATTTGGTGTGAATTGCCAGTATTTCAAAATGTTAGTACCCAGCGGTGAACTTAACTGTGAAATGCATTCGTTAATAAACGTTGGATTGGCAAAACTGTCCTCAAACTCACTGGCCATTCTTAAAATAGGCGTCACGCCAATTCTGGATACCATCCCTGCCAGCAAAGAAACATCCTGGTGTAACCGGTGTCCTATTCCTCTGCGCTGAAGATCTTTCGTGATAACCACCGATGCAGCGGCAATTTCTCTGCTCTCTTTGATATATTGTTCTGAGAACATCTTCACAATGTCGTTGCCGGGCTCAAATACCTGCTCCATGGCCATTGCAAAAGCCAAGGTGCGAATTCGACGCATACCTATACGTGTTAGCGCCTGCATCAGGCTTTCAGCTTTATTGCGGCCCCCCAGATAAGCACTGTTTGCCAGACGTATTAATCGAGCCGACAATACGGCATCTTGTTGAATGATGTGCGCCAAATCGTGCAAGTTGCAATCAGGATCAAGTGTTGCGTTACGCACTTGCTCAGCCGTTTTCGGCAAACCGGGCAACGTTAGTTCGTCACGCTGTAACCGTTCATCAATGAGTAAATAAAGCGCATTCTGCGATGCCATTGAGAGATCCTTTTTTATGGTTATTCTATTGCTTCTAATCAGGCATAGCAGTAGATTAACAGAACTTTCCAACAACTCAATTTGACAAAAGTATCATTATGAAAAAATCAGCCTTTTTTATTGCCCCGTTAGCGCTTGCTATAGCCGCCTGCGGTCAACAATCAACAACTGAAGATACCCAAAGCGCGGCTCCAAAAAGCTACCAATTGATTGAAGGAAAAGAGCACCGGCTCGATATTTACACGCCGTATGAATTGACCAGTGACCTGTCGCATTTATCCAGCGACCAGAAAAAAATGATCGGCTTACTGATTGATGCGTCAAAAATAATGGACGAGCTATTTTGGCAGCAGGCATTCCCGGGAAACAAAGAGAAGCTGCTGACAAAGGTAGAAGAACGCGCTAAAGAGTTCACGGTGATAAACTACGGTCCGTGGGATCGCCTTAACAACAATCAACCTTTTTTAACGGGCTTTGACGACAAGCCTGCCGGCGCCAACTTCTACCCGGAGGATATGACCAAAGTTGAGTTTGAGAACGCTGATTTAGCCAACAAAGACAGTCTTTACACGTTATTACGCCGTGATGAAAACGGCGACTTAATGACGGTTCCTTACTCTGAAGCGTTCAATGAGTCACTGACCGAGGCAGCTGAGTTACTGCGCCAGGCGGCGGATCTCGCGGAAAGTAAAGACTTCGCCGAATACCTGCGCTTACGTGCCGATGCGTTTTTAAGTAATGAATACCAACCGTCTGATATGGCGTGGATGGACATGACCGACAACGAGATTGATGTGGTTATTGGTCCTATTGAGAACTACGAAGATCACTTGTACGGCTACAAAACGGCATTTGAGTCTTATGTTTTGATTAAAGACAAAGCCTGGAGTGATCGCTTAGCAAAATACGCCGAGTACTTGCCTGAATTACAACGCGGCTTGCCGGTTGAAGACGCTTACAAAGCGGAAATGCCGGGCGCTAATGCCCAGCTAAATGCTTACGATGCGGTTTACTACGCCGGGCACTCTAATGCGGGTAGCAAGACGATTGCGATAAACCTGCCTAACGACGAAGAAGTTCAGCTGGAAAAAGGCACCCGCCGCTTACAGCTCAAAAACGCCATGCAGGCTAAATTCGATAAAATTCTGGTTCCTATTGCCGAACAGCTGATTGTGCCAGAACAGCGCGAGAACATTACGTTTAATGCCTTCTTTGCCAATACCATGTTCCACGAAGTGGCTCATGGTCTGGGCATTAAAAACACGCTAAATGATAAAGGTACCGTGCGTTCGGCGTTGAAAGAACATGCTTCTGCGCTAGAAGAAGGCAAAGCAGATATTCTCGGCCTTTACATGGTGACTCAGCTATTTGAACAAGGCGTTTTAGCCGAAGGCGAACTGGAAGATTATTACACCACCTTTATGGCCAGTATTTTCCGTTCAGTGCGTTTTGGCGCATCTAGCGCTCACGGCAAAGCCAATATGATTCGATTCAACTATTTCGCCGATGAAGGCGCTTTCAAACGCAATGCACAAGGCCAGTACGCCATTGACATGGACAAAATGCGTGCCGCCATGAACAGCCTTTCAGAAAAAATTCTGACCCTGCAAGGCGACGGCGACTACAACGGTGTGGCTGAACTGGTTGCAACCTTAGGCGTTGTCAGCCCGCAGCTCAAAGCCGACCTCGACAAACTCGCCGACGCCGGCATCCCGGTTGACGTCACCTTCAAACAAGGCAAAGACGTCCTCGGGCTTTAGCTGCGAGGGTGGGGCTGAAACCACGAGCGCTGAGGTTACAGGAGCTACTGTGGAGGACGCCCGTGAATACATCCCTGTAGGGCTTGAGCAGCGCCATCCATGGCGCTGCTCACCTCCTCAGTAGCTCCTGTAACCGTTGGGCGCACTCATGGTTCAGCCCCCTCACGACCAATGGTAGATAAGGCCGGTTGCTCACTTGTAAGCGTTACGAGTGTTGAACCTCCTGTGTCGGAGTGTCGAAGGCCAAGGATGGCCTTCGTCAAGCGTTCATGGATAAACTCGTAGCGTCTCCGCCACAGGAGGTTCAATGCTCAAGCGAAACAAGTGACAACCGGCCTCCTCCCAGCTTGGCTATTGCGCGGCCAATATATTCGGGATAGCATATATATGAATTATCGAATATATGGTGTTACCTGATGACGAAGGTTTTGTTTCTGTGTACGGCGAATTCTGCGCGGTCTTTGATGGCGGAGGCTATTTTTCGGCAGTTTGCTGGTGATGACTTTGAGGTAGCCAGTGCAGGTACTGAGCCGACACAACCGGAGCCGGAGGGGCTATCGGCGTTGCAGGCTCTGGGTGTTGAGACAGAGGGGCTTCGCTCGAAAGCGCTTGATGACATTGAGCTTGATAGCTTCGATTATGTGATAAGCCTCTGTGACCGCGCTCGCACAGAGTGCCAGACTTTATGTGGCGACCAGCATTTCATTGCCTGGGACTTCCCGGATCCTGTTGCCAGCAAAAAAGCGGATGCTTTTAAGAAAACGGCGCATGAATTAAGCGAGCGTATAAAGATGCTGTTGCTGATTTTACGCAAGGAAAGTAACCGACCGCAGCTCTTTGATGCCCCCATGAGTTCTTCAAAATTCTGTCTGATCCGCTACGCCTGAAAATGATTTTAATGCTACAACACCATGGTGAGTTATGTGTTTGCCAATTCGTGGACGCGACGGGTATGTCACAACCAAAAGTGTCGCGGCATTTGGCGCAACTGCGCGAATACGGGTTGCTTGCTGACCGCAAAGATCAGCGCTGGGTTTACTATCGCATTAACCCCGCGCTGCAGGACTGGATGGCAACAATTATTAAAACCACTGCGGCTTATCACGCAGCGTTAATTCCTCAACAAGTCAAGGATGTCGATAATGGGTGTGTTTGAACGGTTTTTATCGGTTTGGGTCGCACTGGCGATTATTGTCGGTACGTTACTGGGCAACTTATTCCCGTCAATCTTTGAAGTCTTGTCGGGCATTGAATTTGCTCAAGTGAATCTGATTATCGCGGTGTTGATATGGTTGATGATTTACCCGGTTATGGTTCAGGTAAACTTCGAGTCGATTACTCAAATTGCTAAGGAACCGAAAGGGCTTATTCTTACCGTGGTCATTAATTGGCTGGTAAAACCCTTTACTATGGCACTGGTCGGCTGGCTGTTTTTCAAAGGCGTATTTGCTGATTTCATTCAGCCCGAGACCGCCAACGAATACCTGGCTGGGGTCATTCTTCTGGGCGTGGCACCATGTACAGCTATGGTGTTTATCTGGAGCCAACTGACCAAAGGCGATGCCAGTTATACCCTGGTACAGGTGTCGGTCAACGACGTCATTATGATTTTTGCCTTCGCACCAATAGCTGCGCTGCTTTTAGGTATTACCGACATCATTGTGCCCTGGCAAACCCTATTGCTCAGCGTTGGCTTATACGTGGTAGCACCGCTTATTGCCGGGCTGTTAACGCGCCAGCGGCTAAAGGGCAGAGCAACATCGCAACAGCAAAATGTCGACTCCGCACTGCAGGCCTTTGATACGCGCATGAAGCCCTGGTCCATTGTCGGCTTACTGCTAACAGTGGTGCTGCTATTCGGCTTTCAGGCCGAGGTGCTACTAACACGCCCGTTAGACATTGCCATGATAGCAACGCCGCTGCTGATTCAAACCTACGGCATTTTTGCTATTACGTTTATTATTGCGTTACTGATAAAGCTCCCTCACCGCATTGCGGCTCCGGCCTGCCTGATTGGTACATCAAACTTTTTTGAGCTGGCGGTTGCGGTGGCTATTTCATTATTTGGTTTGCAGTCGGGTGCAGCGTTAGCAACGGTTGTTGGTGTCTTAGTTGAAGTGCCGGTTATGCTCTCTTTAGTCTGGTTCGCGAATAAGACGAAACACTGGTTTAAATCATGAGCGCTAAAACCCTTTAGATATAGAATGGGGAGTCTTTTATGACAATTAAAGTTGGAATTAACGGTTTGGGTCGCATTGGCCGTCTCGCTTTACGTGTAGCATGGGAAAACCCTGAGCTGGAGATTGTTCAGGTCAATGATCCGGGTGCCGATGCGGCTACTTTTGCGCACTTGCTGAATTTTGATTCGGTGCATGGCCGCTGGGGTTATGAGGCCGAAGCTCTGAACAATGCGATTCAAATTGGTGGGGAACGCATTGCTTTTTCTCAGCACAAAACCATTGCCGACAATGACTGGAGTGGTTGCGATGTGGTTCTGGAAGCCTCCGGCAAGATGAAAACCGTGAAGGTTCTGAATGACTATCTGTCACAGGGCGTTAAGCGAGTTGTGGTATCCGCTCCGGTTAAAGAACCCGGCGCTTTGAATATTGTCATGGGCGTTAATGAGCACCTTTATAACCCGGAAAAGCATCAGATAGTTACAGCAGCTTCCTGCACCACCAACTGTCTGGCGCCTGTGGTAAAAGTACTACAAGACAAAATTGGTATTAAGCACGCGTCTATTACCACGATTCACGATTTAACTAATACGCAGACCATTCTGGACGCGCCGCACAAAGACTTACGTCGGGCCCGCGCCTGCGGCATGAGTTTAATTCCGACGTCCACCGGTTCGGCTACTGCTATTGTGGAGATTTTCCCAGAGCTGAAAGACAAAATTGACGGTCACGCTGTACGAGTCCCCCTTGCCAATGCGTCCCTAACCGACTGTGTATTCGAAGTGGAAAAAGCCACTTCTGTTGAAGAGGTTAACGACTGGATGAAAGAAGCCGCAGAAGGTGAACTTAAAGGCATTCTGGGTTACGAAGAGCGCCCGTTAGTGTCGATAGATTACAAAACTGATCCGCGCTCAAGCATTGTCGATGCCCTGTCCACCAAAGTCATTAACGGTACGCACGTAAAAATTTACGCCTGGTATGACAACGAGTGGGGTTATGCCAACCGCTCGGTTGAGCTGGTCGAAAAGGTCGGTTAATGCTGAGTCAGCTGTCGCCGGCAATACGCCAATACTTAATTGTTACGGGCAACTACTGGGCTTTTACTCTGACTGACGGCGCGCTGCGTATGCTGGTGGTGCTGCACTTCCACCAGTTGGGCTACAGTGCGCTGGAAGTCGCCATGTTGTTCCTGTTCTATGAGTTTTTCGGCATAGTCACCAACCTGTTTGGTGGTTGGCTGGGGGCTCGTTGGGGGCTCAATCGCACCATGAACATTGGGCTCGGCATACAAATTGTGGCACTCGCCATGCTGCTGGTGCCCAGTTCGATGCTCACTGTTATTTGGGTGATGGCGGCTCAGGCGCTATCCGGTATTGCCAAAGACCTGAATAAAATGAGCGCTAAAAGCACCATTAAGCTCTTGGTGCCGGACGACAAGCAGGGTCAGCTATACAAGTGGGTAGCGATACTGACGGGATCGAAGAACACCTTAAAAGGCGTTGGCTTTTTCCTGGGCGGGTTTCTCCTTACCTTAATTGGTTTTCAAGGCGCGGTACTGGCTATGGCGATAATGCTCGCTGTTGTCTGGACAGGCAGTTTAATCTGCCTGAAAAAAGAGTCCGGCAAGGCCAAGTTTAAGCCGAAATTTAAAGACATTTTATCCAAAAGCCGACCTATTAATATTTTGTCGGGCGCACGTTTTCTGTTGTTTGGTGCTCGTGACGTCTGGTTTGTGGTTGCGTTGCCTGTATTTCTTGCCAGTCAACTCAACTGGAATCACTGGCAGATCGGTAGCTTTTTGGCGTTATGGGTGATTGGCTACGGCTTTGTGCAAAGCGTTGCGCCTAAATTCACAAAAAGTAGCCAGGACGTGCCCAAAGCTCAGGCGGTGGTATGGAACGCCCTACTGACACTGAGCCCGCTAGCGCTTGCTCTGGCACTTTGGCAATACTTACCGATTGCCCACAGCATTATTATTGGCTTAGGGCTATTCGGTATTTTGTTCGCCATCAATTCGTCGCTGCACAGTTATTTAATTGTGGCTTATTCACGCGCTGACGGGGTGTCGCTGGACGTTGGTTTTTATTATATGGCCAATGCCGCCGGACGCCTATTAGGTACGGTTTTATCCGGTTGGGTGTATCAGCAATGGGGGCTGGTTGCTTGCCTGATCATATCAACGCTGTTATTGGCGCTATCTACCATGGCGATTAGCTTTTTACCGGCGCGAGGAAAGCACTTGTAGTTGGCACATTTTATGCTAAAATTCGCGCTCTTTTTTTGACCAGCCTCAAACCATAAGGAGCCACCTACGTGCTGACGCGTATTACGCCACCCTAGCCGTCACTTCCTTGTCGCAGGTGCGCAGTAGGCTGTTCACTGCTTTTCTGGCCATTCCGGCCGCTTTTATATGTGTTATTTAAAATTTGGTGTCATTTAACTATGTTGAAGTCTATCCAGCAGAACTGGTTTTCTAATATACGTGGTGATTTGCTCTCAGGTATTGTCGTTGCTCTAGCGCTAATTCCTGAAGCCATCGCATTCTCCATCATTGCCGGCGTTGATCCAAAAATAGGCTTATACGCTTCTTTCTGTATTGCTGTGGTTATCGCTTTTACGGGTGGGCGCCCGGGCATGATATCTGCCGCAACCGGTGCTATGGCACTGCTAATGGTCACCCTGGTCAAAGACCACGGGCTTGAATACCTGCTAGCTGCCACCCTATTGACCGGTGTGCTGCAAATAATTGCGGGCTATCTCAAGTTAGGGGACCTCATGCGCTTTGTCTCACGCTCGGTGGTGACAGGCTTTGTGAATGCTTTGGCTATTTTGATATTTATGGCTCAGTTACCTGAGCTGACCAATGTCACCTGGCATGTGTATGCGATGACGGCGGCTGGCTTGGCAATTATTTACGGATTCCCTTACATTCCGGTTATCGGAAAAATTTTACCGTCTCCATTGGTTTGTATTGTTTCTTTAACCATTGTTGCCGTGTTCTTAGGCTTAGACATTCGCACCGTTGGTGATATGGGCGAATTGCCGGACGCTCTGCCGATATTCTTATGGCCTGACGTTCCGTTAAACTTCGAAACCTTAGCCATTATTTTCCCTTATTCTGCGGCATTGGCGGTTGTCGGTATTCTTGAGTCACTGATGACGGCAACCATTGTTGATGACTTAACCGATACCTCCAGCGATAAAAACCGCGAATGTAAAGGTCAGGGCATAGCCAATATCGGCTCGGGTTTACTTGGCGGCATGGCGGGTTGCGCCATGATTGGTCAGTCGATTATTAATGTGAAATCGGGTGGTCGTACGCGCCTATCCACCTTGGTTGCGGGTATTTTCCTGCTGATTATGGTCTTAGTGCTGGATAATATTTTGGTACAAATACCCATGGCAGCGTTGGTTGCAGTGATGATCATGGTCTCTATTGGTACCTTTAGCTGGAGCTCTATTCGAGATTTGAAGAAACACCCACTGTCGACCAATATCGTTATGGTGAGTACCGTTGCGGTTGTTGTCGCAACACATAACTTAGCATTAGGCGTTTTAGTCGGCGTGCTGTTAGCTGCCATGTTCTTTGCCAACAAAATCGGGCATTATCTGTATATTAACTCGGATGTTGATGCGGATGGCATTAAACGCACATACCGCGTTGTCGGCCAGGTGTTCTTTAGCTCGTCTGAGAAGTTTCTCGCCGCATTTGACTTTAAAGAAGGTGTTGAACGGGTTGTTATTGACGTGAGCAATGCCCATTTCTGGGATATTACCGCCGTTGAAGCACTTGACCGTGCAGTAGTGAAGTTTCGCCGTGAAGGTGCTGATGTTGAAGTGGTTGGACTTAACGAAGCCAGTGCTACGATTGTCGATCGGTTTGGTGTTCACGACAAACCCGAAGCGGTTGATAAATTAATGGGCGGTCACTAAAAAGGAATTCGATGATGAAACATGTTGTTGCTTGTATTGACGGTTCTGCCTCGACACAGTCAGTTTGTGACTACGCCAGCTGGGCGGCACTGCGTTTAGATACCCCATTAACGCTGTTCCACGTATTGGATGAAGCGCGCTACCCGACTGAAACTGATATGACGGGCAATATTGGCTTGGGCAGTCGCGAAGCCTTACTGGAACAGCTGGCTGAACTCGACCAACAGCGCAGTAAATTAGCGCTTGAGCAAGGACACCACATGCTGGAAAGCGCCAAAATACGCGCTCAGGAAGACGGTGTGGAGCAAGTACACCTGCGCCAGCGTCATGGTGACTTAGCCGAATCGTTGCACGAAATTGAAGACTCTATGCGCTTGCTGGTCATGGGCTTACATGGTGAAGACACGACACGCACTCATCGCATAGGCAGCCAGTTGGAAACCGTGGTAAGAACCATGCGTCGCCCTATTTTGGTGGCACCTGAAGAATTCACGGAACCGAAAAGTGTTATGTTGGCATACGATGGCAGCGATTCGTCACGCAAAGGCATACGCTTACTTGCTGAAAGCCCGATTTTTAAAGGTCTGCCTTTACACTTGGTCATGGTTGGCGCCGACACTAACGACAACCATGCAGCAATAGAGTCAGCGGCTAACCATTTACGGGAACTGGGTCACGACGTGCGCTTTGAAGTGCGCTCAGGAGAGATTGAATCAACTCTGCACGCCTACCAGAATGAACACAATATTGATGTGCTGGTGATGGGTGCCTATGGTCATTCGCGCATTCGCCAGTTCTTGGTGGGCAGCACGACCACTAGCATTTTACAAACAACCAACTCAGCCTTGCTGCTGTTGCGTTAATTTGTTTTAAAGAGGAAAAACAATGGTCCCAGACTGGGAAGAGTTAGAACTGGATGATCGCTTAATTGGCGTTCTCAAAGCAGCCGATTTAAACAAACCAGCGAAAGTTCAACAGTTAAGTATTCCACAAGCGCTCGACGGCCGGGACTTGTTAGTGAGTGCGCCGACAGGCACCGGTAAAACCTTAGCGTTTTTATTGCCGGCGCTGCAGCACTTATTGGACTTCCCTCGCAAGCAACCAGGCCCGGCCCGGATTTTGGTGTTGGCGCCGACGCGTGAGTTGGCTGAACAGATTCACCAACAAGCGTCGCTGTTCTCTGAGGCTACCGGTTTGTCGTCGGTGGTGGTCACCGGCGGCATTAACTATGGAAGCCAGTTGTCTCAACTAGAAAAAAGTCACGATCTGTTGGTCGCAACGCCTGGCCGCTTGATGGATTTACTGGAGGCAGAACAGTACAACTTAGAAAGTGTTGAGTGGCTGGTCATTGATGAAGCTGACAGAATGTTGGATATGGGCTTTGCCGCTTCAGTAAAAGAAATGGCGTTGCAGGCCCGACACAGACAGCTGTCACTGTTGTTCTCTGCAACACTGGGCAGCTCTGGGGTTATTAAATTCTCCAAAGAGCTTTTAAATGAGCCCGAATACATTGACGTGCAACCACCCAAGCGCGAACGCGGTAAAATTGTTCAGTGGATTCATTTGGCTGACACCGATGAGCACAAGCGTAAACTTTTAATCTCATCCCTAAAGGACTTTAAAGGTCGTCAGTTTGTCTTTGTTCGCACTCGTGAGCGGGTGGAAATAGTCGCTAACTTCTTGCGCAGTGAATTTACTGATACCCGCAAGATTGTCACGCTAAGAGGTGACATGCCTCAGAATGAGCGCCAGCAAATTATTAATACACTGAAAGAGAATCAGGACATTACGCTGGTTGCTACTGACGTGGCCGCGCGTGGGTTAGATATTGATGATATCTCGTTAGTTGTTAATTACGACTTGCCCAAACAAGCCGATGTGTATGTGCACCGTATTGGCCGAACGGCTCGCGGTGGGCAAAAAGGTACGGCTATTTCATTAGTCGAAGCACATGATGCGTTGTTGTTAGGCCGGATTGAGCGTTATTTAGATGCTCAACTCGATAGACGTGTTATTGAAGGGCTGCGCCCTCAGTACAAATTCCCGTCGACGAAAAAATCTAAGCCGAAAAAGAAGGCGAAGAAAGAAACAAAAGGGAAAAAAACGGCTAAGCCAAAAAAACCGAAAAAGTCGCGTTAAGAGCGCGACTTTTTTCGTATATGATGGAGAGCAAAGTAAGCAATAACGCCACAGGCGTCAGCTATCCAGTCATAGACATCGGCACCGCGTCCAGGTGCATAACTTTGTGCAATCTCAATGGCCAAGCCATAGCAGGCCAAAAACAATAAAGACAACTTCGCTGACAATGCGAACGCTCGGTGAAAAGTCATCGCCAACACGAAGAATATTCCAAAATGCACAAGCTTATCCAGGTAAGGAATACTCTGCGCGCCGGTGTTTGGGAATTGCCACAAAAACAAAACCGTCGCGATACTCAACAGAAGAAAAAACAGCAATCGTGCCAGCATAAATACGTCTCTTTAATCAGGCTTATAAACAGATACGTTGTTAAAGCCATTTTCGTGCAATAGCAACGCCTGCATACGACTCATAATTCCCTGGTCACAATAGAGCAAATAATCGCGACTCTGGTCTAATTCAGGAAACTTAGACGCCAATTTGAAAAATGGAATTTCGATGATATCCGCACTGACACTCAAAGGTGCCGCTTCAATTTCATCATCGTTACGAATATCTATGATGACACTCTGCTTGCTGAGTTCCGCTGTTGTATCCGGCATTTGCAATTCATTTTCAGTTTGTTCTGCAATGTCCTGCATACTCAATACATTGGATGCGCGCACAACCTGATCTAAAAGCTCCGGGTTCAGTTTTGCTTCTTCCGCCTCGATAACGTCAGGCAAGGCTTTCACTGTCGGTTTATTAGAAATGACTCCACAGTACTC
The DNA here is from genome assembly GCF_002211765.1 of Idiomarina piscisalsi. Lineage (NCBI taxonomy): Bacteria > Pseudomonadati > Pseudomonadota > Gammaproteobacteria > Alteromonadales > Idiomarinaceae > Idiomarina > Idiomarina piscisalsi. Next base: position 535,104 of record NZ_CP022133.1, on the reverse strand, counting down.
AGGAATCGATTTCGCTAACGGTTCAGTGCCTATTTTCTTCGCCTCGTCGACAATTTCTTGTTTGTCTTTGGTGATAAGCGGACGCAATACTAAGGCCGGTGTCGCCTGATCAATCACTCGCAGATTAGACAGTGTTTGGCTGGAGACTTGACCCATTGCTTCACCAGTGACCAGCGCCTGTGCTTTAACATAATGAGCAACTTTCGATGCCGCCCGAAGCATTTGACGCTTAAGCACAACCCCCATTTGGCCATTATCAACATTCGTCAGAATGTCATCAACGATGGGCGCAAAGTCGACACTGATAAACTTAATAGGATGTGATGAGCTGTATTTTTTCCAAAGGAAATAAGCAATTTGACGCACCGCCACTTCGTGAGCGTCGCCACCTAAGTTGAAAAAGCAGAAATGAGTACGGGCCCCACGACGAATAAACTCATAGCTGGCAACGCCGGAGTCAAACCCACCACTGAGCAGTGACAACACCGTCTCCTGAGTCGGAATGGGAAAACCGCCAATACCATCAATACGTTCACCAATAAGATGCACCACTTGATTGGTAATCTGCAGTTGTACTTCTTCATCCGGCCGGGTTAATTGCACACGAGCGTTTTCTGAATGCTTTAAAAGATAGCCACCGATGTAGCGTTCAAGTTGCTGAGAATTAAATTCGTGTTTGCCCTGACGTTTGACTCGCACCGCAAAACTTTTGCCTTGCAGGCGACGATTCCAGTGCTCACCGACGAGTTCAGCAATATCGTCAAAGGTCGTTAATGGCTGCTCAATAACTTCGGCAAACCAGGAAATTCCCGGAGTATGTCTCAGTGCCTCGCGTATCGCGTCGCGCGCGTCGTTGCTATCGGTCTCCGCTGCCACCTCAATACGGTCCCACAGCCACTTAACATAAATGGACGAATGTATCGGTGCCAAAATTTTGCGCAAATTATTGGTTAACACCTTACCGTGGCGTTTTCGGACCGATGCGCTTTTAATGGTGATTTCGGCGTGCAGGCGGACAACAAACTTCATAGCAATATCATTTGGCTTTGTGAGAAAGTCGGCAATTATACGTGTCCTAAGCGCCAGAAACCAGCGCTTAGTCTATGACGTCAACCTGTTGCTCAGACTCGGCCGCTTTACCCTGCATCACCGATATCTCAACCCGACGGTTACGGCGGCGATTCTCTTCAGAGTTATTAGGAACCAACGGTTTGGTGTCTGAATACCCCATAACCACCATGCGGTCTTCACTGAAGTCATCGACTTTTAGCATTTCCTCAGCGACAGCAACTGCTCGTTTGCTGGAGAGATCCCAGCGTGAAGAGTAAATCTCTGACACAACTTGCTCATTGTCACTGTGTCCGGAAATCGTAATTTCGCCCGGAATCTCTTTAAGCGCTGTCGCGACTTGCTGAATAATTGGGCGGAATTGTGGCTGTAAGAAAGCCGAGCCTTCCGGGAATGAGCCTTGTTCACGAATACGAATAATAATTTGCTGACCGTGCTGCTCCAGCTCGATAGTGCCCGCTTTTATTTCGTTCTCGAGCTGTTGCTCAATGCGACGCATAAGCTCTTGAGACACTTGAGTCATGGCTTCAGTATTTTCAGATTCAGCCTGTTTTTCATCTTCTTTACTATCGGCTTCCTGACCGCCACGCTCGGTTTGCTGACCGCCGGCAAAGTCAGACTGCCCTTCCTGAAACTCGAGCATTTGTTGAGTCATTTCAACGGTTTGCTGCTGAATGGTTTCTATTGGGGTTGGCTCAGGCCGACCAGGCCGAAATTCCTGAGCGATAACACTGGTTCCTTTGGGTATGTCTTTCACTTCAATTTTATTCTGAACGCCCAGAGCGTACTTCATAGAACCGGCTATTTGTTTAAACTTCAGCACGTCCATTTCGGAGAACGCCAACAGCAAAACGAAGAAACACATCAACAGCGTCATCAAGTCGGCGAATGTCGCCATCCACATGGGCAAGCCTGCGGGTGGGCAGTCGCACTCTTCTTCGTCTTCGTCTCTTACTGTTTCAGAGGCCATTATTACTCTTCCTCGTCACCGTCACCAACGCGTTTTGATTCAGCCAGGTAGTTACGCAAAATACCTTCAATGACACGTGGGTTTTGCCCGTCTTGTATACCGAGTATGGCATCAAGAACCAACTGCTGATTCAGTTTTTCCTGCTCGGCACGCAGCATCAGTTTGTTAGCGATTGGAATCGCGATAACGTTAGCCAAAAACGCACCGTAAAGCGTCGTCAACAAGGCAACCGCCATGGCCGGGCCAATGGCTTTAGGGTCATCCATATTAGACAGCATAGCCACCAAGCCAATAAGCGTACCTATCATACCCATGGCCGGTGCGACATCGCTCAGAATTTTAAAAACGCGAGCGCCTTCTTCATGACGCGCAAAACTCATTTTTATGTCTTTCGATAGCGTTGTTCTTACGACTTCTGCATCGTGACCATCGACCAGCATGTCGACACCTTTACGAAAGAACTTGTTGGGAATTTCCGCCTCTTCCAGTGCCAAAAAGCCGCCTTTACGCGCGGCGTCCGCCATTTCAACTGCCGTATCGATAAGTTCTTGCGGGTGCTCGATTTTGAAAAAGAAGGCTTTTACAACGACTTTACCTGTGCCCAGAAACTGACTAAGAGAAAAGTTTGCGAGTGTAATAAAAAGGGAGCCACCAAAAACAATGAATACCGATCGTGTATCCATAAACAAACTGATATCGCCACCCAAAATCATTGCCATGATAACGAAACCAATGGCGCCGATTATCCCAACGAGCGTTGCTATATCCACTCAGTGCTCCTCCCCAATTCACTTTTTGCCATTCAGCTACGCTCCATTCTTAAACAATAGCGCTGCTCTGACAAGCATCTTCTTGTTATGTTACACAGGAATAATGAGATCATCGGCTGACATTCGGGATTCTTTATCGGATAATTAGCCCTAACACACAACAATTGCGCAAGAAGCACTATGTCAGAACAACAAAAAGCCCCTTCATTTGAGCAGGCGTTAGAAGAGCTAGAGTCATTGGTAAATGAACTTGAGCATGGCGAACTGCCACTTGAGAAGTCGCTGGAAAAGTTCGAAAAAGCCATTCAATTAGCTCGTACCAGCCAACAGCAACTGCAACAGGCCGAGCAAAAAGTCACAACCCTCATGGCTGCTCAGGAAGGCTCTTCTGAAAGTGATGACGGAGAAGTCATGTGAGCATTAATGCATTAACGGCTGAAGTGCGCGAGCAAGTCGACACGTTTTTACAAAAACAGCTGTCTCGCCACTCCATTAATGAACCATTAACCCGTGCTATGGAGCACGGTGTGCTGCTGGGCGGAAAACGCGTGCGCCCGTATTTATTAATGACGATTGCCGATATTTGTCACGGCGATAAGCATGCCGCTTTAGCCGCTGCAGCGGCGATTGAACTCATTCATGCGTATTCGCTGATTCACGATGATTTACCAGCGATGGACAATGACGATCTAAGGCGCGGTCAACCCACCTGCCACATAGCCTTTGATGAGGCGACCGCTATTTTAGCCGGTGACGCTCTGCAGACACTCGCCTTTGAATTGTTGTCAGAATCCCCGCTAGGTGGGTTGAATGCAGACCGCCAGTTGTCTATGGTGAACGCATTGGCTCGTGCCAGTGGTAGTGCGGGCATGTGCGCCGGTCAGGCAATTGACTTGCAAGCCACAGACCAGCATGTCAATGAGACCGAGCTGGAGCACATGCACAAGCATAAAACGGGGGCGTTAATTGAAGCCGCTGCGACAATAGGCGTACTTTGTGGTGAAGAAAAAGCCCAAAAGTGGCAACCGCATTTTAAAACCTTTGCGGCCCATTTGGGGCTCGCATTTCAAGTGCAGGATGATATTCTCGACGTTATCGGCAATACTGAGTTGCTTGGTAAGCCCCAAGGGTCAGACACGGCAGCCAATAAATCAACGTACGTTCAACTATTAGGTGTCGACGGGGCTCAGCAATACTTAAACTCGTTACATGAGAAAGCACTACTGTCACTCGCCGATATCCCTTACAATACGGCAAAACTCGAACAATTTTCTGATGTCCTGCTGAAGCGGGATCACTGAGCGAATGATACAAAATTACCCGTTACTCGATAAAATTAATTCTCCGGCTGATTTGCGTGAACTGTCACCCAATCAACTCACTGACCTATGCGCTGAAGTTCGTCAGTTTCTGCTGACCTCCGTGAGTCAAAGCAGCGGGCACCTGGCGTCAGGTTTAGGTACCGTAGAGCTCACTGTTGCCTTGCACTACGTGTACCACACGCCAAATGATAAGCTGGTTTGGGATGTTGGTCATCAGGCCTACCCGCACAAGATTCTGACCGGTCGAAAAGACCAGCTGCACAGCATTCGCCAAAAGGACGGGTTACACCCCTTCCCATGGCGTGAAGAAAGCGACTATGACGTGCTTTCTGTGGGTCACTCGAGTACATCAATATCCGCCGCACTAGGGCTAGCTGTAGCCGCACAGCGTCAAAAACGCGAACAGAAAGTGGTCTCCATTATCGGTGACGGCGCTATGACTGCCGGTATGGCCTTTGAAGCCATGAATCACGCGGGTGACATAAAACCGGATATGCTGGTTATTCTGAACGACAATGATATGTCGATTTCGGAGAACGTCGGTGCATTAAATCATCACTTTGCTCGTTTATTGTCAGGTCGCTTTTATACCTCTTTACGTGAGAGTGGCAAGAAACTGCTGAGTCCGCTGCCTCATATTCGCCATTTCGCCAGCCGTGCCGAAGAGCATATGAAAGGAATGATGGCGCCGGGTACCATTTTTGAAGAGCTTGGTTTCAACTACATAGGGCCCATTGACGGTCACGATGTTAATGCGCTGGTCGACACCCTACGTAACATGAAAGACCTGAAAGGTCCTCAGTTACTGCATATAGTGACGCAAAAAGGCAAAGGCTATAAGCCCGCAGAAAAAGACCCTATTGGTTACCACGGCGTGCCTAAGTTTGATCCTAAGTCATCAGAGCTGCCGCAAAAGGCGCCGGGCGTTCCAAATTACTCCGATATTTTTGGTCAGTGGCTGTGTAGCACTGCACAAAGTGACAAGTCCCTTATGGCAATAACCCCAGCCATGCGTGAAGGCTCAGGCATGGTTGAGTTTTCCCAGGCGTACCCTGAGCAATACTTTGATGTTGCCATCGCTGAGCAGCACAGCGTCACTTACGCTGCTGGTTTAGCCATTGCCGGCATGAAGCCCGTTGTCGCCATATACTCCACATTCTTACAGCGTGGTTACGATCAGCTCATTCACGACGTAGCATTGCAGAATTTAGATGTATTATTCGCTATCGATCGAGCGGGTATTGTTGGTGCCGACGGCCCAACCCACCAGGGGGCTTTCGACATTAGCTATATGCGCTGCATACCGAATATGGTCATAATGACCCCCAGTGACGAGCAAGAGTGTCTGGATATGCTGACGACCGGCTATGAATATAAAGGTCCGGCCTCTGTTCGCTATCCCAGAGGCGCCGGTGTTGGACTCGAACTGAGAGACCCTAAGCCATTAACAATCGGTAAAGCCAGAACCGTCCGTGATGGTGAAAAAATTGCCTTTTTGAACTTTGGCACACTGTTGCCAGAGGTAATGCAAGCCGCAGAAGCATTAAACGCAAGCGTTGTTGATATGCGTTTCGTTAAGCCTTTGGACACCAAAGCTATTGAGGATGCGGTTGCCAAACACGACAGTTTAGTCACCGTTGAAGAAAACGTGACCGCGGGTGGCGCCGGCAGTGCTGTGCTCGAGCATCTTGCCGACAAAGGCTTATCTATTTCTGTCCTGCAACTAGGACTCCCCGATGAGTTCATCAAACACGGCTCACAAGCCGAAATCCGCGCAGAGCTCAACCTAGACGCCAAAGGCATCGAAGCCCAAGTCAAAGACCGCTTATAAGCGTTACGAGCATAGAGAAGCTTTACTGGGGAGTGTCGAAGGCCATGGATGGCCTTCGTCAAGCGTTCATGGATGAACTCGTAGCGTCTCCACAGGGAAGCTTCTCTATGCTCAAGCGAAATAAGAGGGTTATCTGTCCCTTCGGGCCTTAAAAGAGGTATGCCGCTACATGCAAGATGGCGGTGGTTAGGATGCCGGCTATGACGTCGTCCATCATGATGCCGGTGCCGCCAGTGAGTTTTTTGTCGGACCAGCCGATAGGGCCGGGTTTCCAGATGTCGAATAGGCGGAATAGAATGAAAGCGGCGATGAGCCAAACGGCTTCGAAGGGTAAAGCGAACATGGCAAAGCCGTAGCCGACTATTTCATCCCATACAATGGAAGGATGGTCATGTTCACCCATGGCTTTGGCTGTATACTGGCATAGAAAAACACCAATAATGGTAGCCATTAATAAGACGCCAATTTGCCATTGCCATGTGAGCTGGGTAGTCAGATAAACAAAGGGGATGCCGACTAAGGTGCCGAAGGTGCCGGGTGCTTTTGGGGCTAACCCAGTGCCAAACCCCAGAGAGAGCCAGTGTATTGGATTAAACCAGTTTAGTTTCGGCATAACTTACTCGCCTTTTCTGACCCGTTCGTCTGTGGCAAAGTGGTTAAAGCTCTTATAGCCCTCGGGAAGCTCCCACGGTTCGCCTTCATAGTGCATGTCAATTTGCGCTTCAGCACCTTTGACGATTCTGCCGATACAGACTGGTTTGGTCTTTAAGTGTGACGTTAGCGTTTCCATACGACCGCGGTGTTCTTCCGGCAAGGTAAAACAAAGTTCATAGTCATCACCGGCGGTTAGCGCCATCGCTAGTGCCTCATTGGCTTCCAGCGTTTCCGTCAGCGCTAGTGACAGTGGCAACTTTTCTAACTCTATTTGCGCAGACACCTGAGCCTGTTTTAGCAGGTGCCCTAAGTCTGCAACCAAACCATCCGACACATCAATGCACGACGTTGCTACCCCTCGCAATACTTGCCCCATTGCAACCCTTGGCGTCGGGTAGTGTAGCCGCTCGATGACATGCTGTAAGTGTCGGCCGGTCGTGCTGACTTTATTCTGTGTTACTTTTAAGCCTAACCCTGCATCACCTAATGAGCCACTCACATAAACCCAATCTCCGGGTTTGGCACCGCTTCGGCTTATGGCGGTTCCGGTTGGCAGCTGGCCATGGGCTGTTACGGTGACCGTTAGCGGGCCTTTTGTGGTGTCTCCGCCAATAAGCTGACAATCGTAATAACGACAAATTTCGTCAAGTCCACTGCTGAATTCTGCTAGCCAGTCGTTGTCAGTATTAGGGCAAGTGAGTGCAAGGCTTATCCAGCTGGGCTGGGCGCCCATAGCGGCTAAATCGCTTAAGTTAACGGCGACCGCTTTGTGTCCAATGGCTCTTGGTGGTGTGGTTTTATCAAAATGCACGCCCTCAACTAACGTATCAGTTACGACAACAAGATCATGCTCGGGCAAAGGTTTCACCACTGCGCCATCGTCACCAATGCCAATTGCAACATCGCTCCGACAAGCGGAGCGATTTGCGAAATAGTCGTTAATGAGAGAAAACTCGTCTTGAGGCATAACTATTTTCGTGCGGGTCTCAACGTATCGACTGCCTTGTCTAATACACCATTGACAAAACGGTGGCTCTCATCAGCCCCAAATGACTTAGCAAGCTCAATAGCTTCGTTAATAGCCACTTTGTAAGGAACATCCATGCGCTCACTTAGCTCGTAAGCCGCTATACGCAGAACCGCCAACTCAATAGGATCAAGCTCGTTTATTGGACGCGCCAAAAAGGGCTTCAGAGACTCATCAAGCGAACGGTACTGACCGCCAACGCCACGTACCAGCTCTAAAAAGTAGTCAACATCCACTTTATTGGTGTCGGTGTCCGTCAAAAACTGTGCTTCAATATCGCTGAAGCTGTTTTGCGATAACTGCCAGGAGTAAATAGCCTGTACCGCTAATTTTCGTGCTTTTCTTCTTGCTGCAGGTTTCATCTTCAGATCTTATCCAGTACGTTAACCATTTCGAGTGCGCTTAATGCAGCTTCAGAGCCTTTATTACCTGCTTTAGAACCGCTTCGTTCAATCGCTTGCTCCAGTGAATCTGTGGTAATAACGCCAAAAGCGACAGGCAGCCCAAATTCGGTTGCAACACGACCTAGCCCGCTATTGCATTCACCGGCAACAAATTCAAAGTGAGGCGTGCCACCACGAATGACTGCACCGACAGCAATAATTGCATCGTACTTCCCAGATTGGGCTAAACGCTTTGCAGTAACCGGAATTTCGTAAGCACCAGGAACACGTACCACAGTGATGTCGTCGTCTGCTACTTCGCCATAGTGCTTCAATGTTTGAACCGCACCGTCCAGTAAACTTTCAACAACGAAATGGTTGAAGCGAGATACGATAATGGCAAATTTTTTGCCAGCCGCATTAATACCGCCTTCAATTACCTGCATAAGTTTTCCTTAATTGACCTGTCTTTAGTACTAAATCGCAAATTGCGCGCGATCATAGCACAAAGAGGAATTATTTGCGTGAAATTGCGTAAGAGAAATACTTTTCCCGTGTATCGAGGTTTCTGCCAATGTAGCGTGCTTTACTGCTTTCTAACAGTTGCAGAGCTGTTGCGTTATTTTCAGAGACAGGAAACATAACCTGCCGCCACGGCCAGCTTTCCCCAAGCCAACGCGTTAGTAAAGCGAAGAGATCGTTATGGAGGTTATTATCGACAGCACTTTCTAACAACCACCAGCTGACTTCTGCGTTATAGGCGCTTTTTGAAATACCACTGTTTTCCTGACGTTCCGACGCCACAGGCACCATATAAACCGCACCAATAATAGAATTGTCGGATTTATCCAGTACCACATAAGTGAACGCGGTCTTTTGTTCGGCTTGTTCCAGGTGGTAGTCCACCATTGTACTGTTTTGTTCCAGCGTACTCTTCTCAGAAGGCCAAGCCCAGCCGAGTTTCTTATATAACCATTGTTGTGACGTCATGTAAGAGTGAAAAAAGCGCGCTTTATCAGACTCCCGTATAGGGCGAATAATTAAATTATTACTTTCAGCTTGGCCGGGAACCGTCCATTGCTGCTGCCAAAAGTCGCCCGCCTTAGCCGGCATTGCGACCAGTACAAGAAAACACATAATGACAGCGGCCAAACTTCTCAGCACGATGCTTCACTCCGTTTGCCCTGCGCATGCGCAAAAAATGACTTCACACGAAGCAATTCTTTTTCGATTTCGTCGGTGATCATGAGTGCCGGGCCGATATCGATGGCTTTACGGGCAAAATCGAAAGCGACCGGTATGACCGGCACTTTTGCCTGCTTCGCCATGTGCAAAAAACCTTTCTTCCATTCGGTCACCTTTTTGCGCGTGCCTTCTGGAGTAATGACCAAAATGAGCTCATCCTTACTGCGAAACTGCTCAACCATACTGCCAACCACACCGTTCGCAGCACTTCTATCAACCGGAATACCGCCTAACTTGGTCATCAGCGTTTTGATAGGAAACCGGAACAAGCTGTTCTTACCTAAGTAATTCAGCTTTAGACCCATCGCCAACATAACAAACGCGCCGACCGGAAAATCCCAGTTTGACGTATGCGGCGCAACGGGCAGAATGGCTTTCTTTACCGCTGGCATACTGCCGTTAATTTTCCAGCCTCCCATGAGACGCATTCCAACACGGCCAACCCAGCGTAAGAAACGGTTGTCTCTCACCGGAAATTCGCCTTTCACAAACTCAGGAAGCTGATCGTTATTTTCCATAAATTACTGCAATGCCTTCTGTATTTCTCTTAATTTCTGTTTAATACGCTCAATGTTGTCTGGCCCCATGCGCAGCAGTTGCTTCTGGGCGGCCGGTAACGCTTCATAGGCGTCATCGGCGTAGGTGTACATCACACTGTCGGCTTTGACCTCCACCAAACCTTCAGGTACCGGTGTTGACAACAGCACATCAATCGCTTCCATTAAGGTATTATCAAAGTCTGAATCTGGGTAGCCAATTTCCGCATAGGCTTCCTGGACTAAGGGTTTAAACAGCTCATAGTTGTCAGCCAACGCGTACGCGTCGAGGCTGATAAACCAGTCGACCAACGCGTCATAACGACGGTAAGAACTTTCGTCAATGTACAGCTCACCATCCACTTTTATCACACTAAAACGGCCATCAGGACGCTGAACAATAGTGCGATCTCGGACGATGCTGCCATTACTAATATTGTCCGCTAATACAACAGCGTCACGGATAAGCTGAGAACTTTTCAGCGGACGAATGTTAATATCGCTCGAGTCCAGTTCCTGTAAAACCGTAGGCGTACTGTTGTTCAGTTCAGGCAGTGCTATTTGCTCAGGCTCGGGGGCTTCTTCGGGTTGTTTAGCCGGTTCAGGCTCTGGCTCTACCGGCTCAGGTAAAGGCTCCGATTCTTCTTCGGGCTCTTCAGGCTGATAAGGCTCGGCTTCCACCTCAGTTGAGGTCGATTGTTCTACCTTCACTTTTTCTTGTTGTTGCGGCTTTTCTGCCGGTAACCACCACCAAACAACAGCAGCTATGACAGCAACCGCAATGACAATAACAACGGCCCAAGTTGTTTTCCGGCTAGCGTCTTCCGTTGCCGGAGAATTTTCTACTTTGTCGTCACTCATTCAGGGCTCCTTTATTTTTGCTCTGCCCGACAGAATACCAGCTCATTACCTTTTGACAGGTCACCGTTGTAGCTGTATCCGGCCGCGTCAAACTCTTTAAGATCAGACACAGATTGTGGCGTTTGGTTCACAATAAAGCGCGCCATCATGCCTCTTGCCTTTTTAGCGTAAAAACTAATGACTTTATATTGGCCATTTTTTTCGTCTTTAAACACCGGCGTTATAATGTCGGCATTAAGGGCTTTCGGTTTTACCGCAGAGAAATACTCATTCGACGCCAAGTTAACTAACATTGAGCTGCCGATAGCTTCCAAGTCCTGATTTAACTGTTCAGTTATTGACTCACCCCAGAATTCGTAAAGGTTTTTGCCGTTCTCGGTTTGCAACTTGGTACCCATTTCTAGTCGGTAAGGCTGCATTAAATCAAGAGGTCTTAAAACACCATACAAACCTGACAAGATACGCAGGTGCTGCTGAGCGTTTGTCACGGCAGAAGCGTCTAACGTTTCGGCATCTAATCCAGCATATACATCGCCGTTAAACGCATACATTGCAGGACGAGCATTATCGTCTGTGAACGGCCGTTGCCACTCTTCAAATCGCGCCGCATTTAAGCCCGCTAGCTTGTCGCTAATTTTCATGAGCGACCCTAAATCTTGCGGACTGAGTTTGCGACAGACTTTAACCAAGGCCTCTGCCTGGTCCAGCATTCTTGGCTGGGTGACGTCTAACTTCGGTAAGTCACTTTCATAGTCTAGATTTTTAGCAGGTGAAACAACGGCTAGCATGCTCTTATCTCCTGTAATGATAACTCAGGACCCTCTTATTGAAGAGGGTCCTGGTCTGCACCTTCTTTTTCAACTTCCGGCGGCATTAAGTCTTCTCGGCTTACACCAAAGGCTAACGCGACGGTACTCGCAATATAAATCGACGAGTAAGTACCAATAACCACACCAAATAACAGTGCCGTTGCGAAACCGTGAATTAACGGGCCGCCTAAGAAGAACAAGGTCAATAACACCAGAATAGTAGTAATTGACGTGACTAAAGTACGGCTTAATGTATCCGTCAACGCCCGGTTAACCGTTTGCAACGGTGTCAACTTAGCGTATTTACGGAACGTTTCCCGAATTCGGTCACACACCACAACGGTATCGTTAATGGAGTAACCAATAACCGCGAGAAGCGCTGCCAGTACCGTTAAGTCGAACTCTAATTGCAAGAAAGAAAATAAACCGAGTGTTAGAGTCACGTCATGTGCCAATGCAGCGACTGCACCGACCGCTAAACGCCATTCAAAGCGCATCGCAATGTACAGCAAAATACAGATTAGCGCTGTCAGCATGGCTAAACCGCCCTGCTCAATAAACTCGTCACCCACATTAGGGCCAACGAATTCAATACGGCGCATTTCAACTGTTTTGTCGAACTCTGCACGCAATGTCTCAAGAATATTTGAGCCAAGTTCTTCGGCTTTAACATCGGTACGAGGCTCAAGGCGAATCAAAATATCCTCCTGAGTCCCGTAGTTTTGAACAACGGCGTCTCCAAAACCCTCACTTTCTAAAGAACTGCGTACTCGGTTCAGATCAGCCGGCTCCTGAAAGCCAACTTCCAACAAAGTACCACCGGTAAAATCGAGACCAAAGTTCAGCTTGTTTACCGACAATGACACGATAGACGCAATAACCAATAATGCACTGATGATTCCGGCAATACCCCGGAAGCGCATAAAGGGAAGTCGTTCTTCTGAATTCATCATATTCCTGTACCTCCCTTATATCGACAGCTTCGATAAGCGCTTGCCACCCCAAACGGAGTTAACAATGGCACGCGTACCGACAATAGCGGTGAACATGGATGTAATAATGCCGATTGCCAGAGTAATAGCGAAGCCTTTAATTGGCCCATTACCAATAGCAAACAAAATAAGTGCGGCAATTAATGTGGTGACGTTGGCGTCGGCAATGGTCGATAACGCGCTGTCATAACCATGGTGAATAGCTTGTTGCGGACTCCGCTTCGCTTTTATTTCTTCGCGTATACGCTCAAAAATAAGTACGTTTGCATCGACCGCCATACCAACGGTTAAGACAATACCCGCCATACCCGGCAAGGTCAGTGTCGCCCCTGGTATCATCGACATGACACCAATAATTAAAATTAAGTTGGTTGCCAACGCCGCATTAGCGACTAGACCAAACTTCTTGTAGTACACAACCATAAACGCCAGAACTAAAACGAAGCCCCAGAAAATAGCCTGTGTACCTGAATCGATATTTTGCTGGCCGAGGCTTGGACCAACCGTGCGCTCTTCAACAATTTGAATCGGCGCAATCAATGCACCGGCGCGCAATAACAGCGCGAGGTTTTGTGCTTCTTGCGCCCCTACGCCGGTAATGCGGAAATTACTGCCCAGACGCGACTGTATCGTTGCAACGTTGATAACTTCAGCACTTTTGGTGAATTGTAAGTTACCTTCTTCATCACGTTCATCCGTCGCTTCGTATTCGATAAAGACGGTTGCCATTGGTTTACCGACATTATCTTTGGTTGCCAACGACATTTTGTTACCACCAACACCGTCCAGGGTAATATTGACCTGTGGACGGTTATATTCGTCGTAGCCAACCCCTGCGTTAACGATGTGGTCCCCAGTTAAAATAACGTCTTCTTTCAGCAGCTGCTGAGGGCCATCGCGCATAGGTAAGAGTTCACTGCCAAACGGGACTCGGCCGTTCATGGCGTCACGGACATCATTTTCGCTGTCGACCATACGGAATTCCAACGTCGCTGTTGCGCCCAGAATTTCCTTAGCGCGAGCAGTATCTTGTACGCCGGGTAATTCAACCACAATACGGTTAGAGCCCTGACGCTGAATGACCGGCTCCGCAACACCCAATTCATTCACACGGTTGCGCATGATAGTGATGTTCTGATCAACCGCGTAGTCGCGTGTCTCCGCAATTTTCTGCTCGGTCATTTCCAAGCGCAAAGTGCGAGTCTCTTCATTTTCGGCCAACACATAACCCTGATAACGGTTATCTAAGTATTGCGCAGCCTCTTGAAACGCTTCGTCATTTCGCAGTTCGATCTCGACCGCCGTACCGTCCACACGGACAGCACTGTATCGAATTCGTTCTTCGCGCAACTCGGCTCTAACGGTGTCTTTCATGCCATCGATAATTTTGGACATTGCTTCGCCCATATCGATTTCCATCAAGAAATGAACACCACCTCGCAGATCCAGCCCCAGCTTCATAGGTTGTGCACCTAAACTTTTAAGCCACTCCGGCGTTGCTGGTGCCAGGTTAAGCGCGACAATGTAATTGTCGCCCAGGCTATCGAGAATAGTTTCTCTGGCCTTTAACTGCTCGTTGTCTGAATTCAAACGAACCAACAGTTGTTCATTCTCTAATGATACGCTTTTCGGCTCTATATCAACACTGTCAAGCGCATTGCGCACACGATCCATCGTGCTTGCATCAATCGTTGCGTTTCTGTCTGCGGAAATTTGCACCGCTGGGTCTTCGCCATAAATATTTGGCAGCGCATAAAGCGCTGCCACTAATACAACAAAGGTAACCAGCAAGTTTTTCCACAACGGGTATTTGTTTAACACGTCGTGCCCCTGCTTATTTCTTTATCACTTTACAGTGATTTCATGGTTCCTTTAGGAAGAACAGAAGTCACAGCACCTTTTTGAATGGTCACTTCTAACTCGTCAGTTAATGCGATAACAAGAAAATCTTTTTCATCGCTTACTTTAGTGATTTTTCCAACTAACCCGCCTTGAGTCAGTACTTCATCACCTTTACTTAAAGAGCCCATCAGTTCTTTATGTTTTTTCACGCGTTTCGCTTGTGGGCGGTAAATCATGAAATAGAAAATCAACGCGAACATGACCAGCATGAAAATAAGTTCCATACCGCCACCGCTTTGTCCACCAGCTTCCTGGGCATATGCCGGGCTAATAAAAAAGTCCATAAGTTTCCCTCAAATTAATGTTAAATTATTATTCGTTTTAGTTGCTTCCCCGAAGATATGGGGACACAGGAACCAAAATACAATTCGCAATTTACAGACAATGTATCTTAACAGAAAGTTCTTCCACTCTCAGTAGAATCAAATGTCATAACCTAAGCTTTTTAAACGGCGTCTCAAGCCTATCTGCGAGACCCGTAATTCCCACATCATTGCTTCGGTATCGCCCCGATGTTTCGCGTAACAATCTTTAATATCCGACTCACTGAGATCTTGCGCCGTATGAAGACCATCAAAACGCTGGATTAGCTGATAAACAGACGCCCGGGATATGTTCAGCCTTTTAGCAACGGCTTGAAGTTCAAAGCGGCAGCTCTCAAGTGCTCCGGTTAATTCCCCCGACTCACGCTGTTGGGTCGACGTTGTTTAGACTCTGACTCAGCCGGGCCCACTTTAGAGGACGACGGCTTCAATAAAGATAATAACTGAGGGTCTAAATACATTTGTTCTTGATTTCGACTGTCTATAACCACTTGCCTTGCGACATTTCTAAGCTGACGCACATTGCCCGGCCAGGTGAAAGTCATAAGTTGCTTCATCAATTCACCCGGTATGACAAATTGGTCTGTTGTTTCCGGATAGAGTTTGCACCATTGTTCACGCACAAACGCGTTAAAGAGTAGGCCAATATCTTCTCTGCGCTGCACTAAAGGTGGCATAAACAGCTGATAAGGAGCCAATTTTTCAAACAGCATTGAAACCATCGACGATTCATCGACCGCGCTGCTCTCCTGGTGACTCGTTATAATAATGCGACACTCAATAGGTAGTGCATGTGCACCATCTTTCGGCATGACACTTTGGCTCTGCAAAGCTCTGTTCAGCAACTTGTGGATATTATCGGAAGCATCCTCAATATCCTCCAGTACAATGGTTCCTCCGGCGGCTTGTTCAAAATAACCCGCCTGATGTTTGCCGTTTCGGACGACCCCAAATAATTCAACCTCAGCGACCGCATCGTGAATTGCGGCTAAGTTTACGGAGATAAAGGGCTTATCATCACCAAACTGCTCTTTATGAATAGCATGCGCCGCTTGTTGCTTACCAACGCCAATCGCGCCTCGAATAATCACAGGAACAGACAGGGTGGCTAGGTGCGAAATCCGCTGACGTATTGCCTGGATGTCTGCGCTTAGCCCCATGAGTGTATGGTTATCATCGACCGTTGTATCTTTTAATGGAAGACTTTTAAGCAACAATACAATTCGGTGATTAAGCCCTAGCACCACGCCATTGTCGAGCTCGTCCTCACTTATCAAGTACTCGTCCTGGGGACGTCGTCCGGCTATAGTCAGCACTGTCTTTGTACTGTGTGCTCGCAATTTAATGCCGCCATTATCTGTGGATTCAAAAATAATGGGGGAGCGACTCACATATTCGTCAAGCAACGCTCGCCCCGCATTACCATTTTTGGCGAACTCGGGTTTTACGCGACTTAAATAGTCGGTTCCGGACAAGTGCAAGTCGAGCAATGCTGCTCGTTCGCCAATACGGTCGCGGTTCGGGTGCGTCGCTATAATGAGCATAGGCACTCGCTGATATGATTCTACCAGTTCATCAACTGCATGCTTTGTAGTGCACTGGGTAACACTCATTGGCGCTAATCCTTAGCTGTACTGTTATGAGGCGGCATAATTTGTACTGGGCATCATCAAAAGTTAATGACAAACTAAGCCTTAACATTTTGATCTTTTATACCGCACATGGAACATATATTCTACTGGACAGATCAGGCTGGTGTCGCTGTTTTTGCGATAGCTGGCACATTATTAGCGTTTCGTAAGAAGATGGACGGTTTTGGCGTCATCGTTCTTGCCTCCGCAACCGCTATTGGCGGCGGCACCATCCGCGACCTTATACTCGGCTTGCCGGTTTTCTGGACGCATGATGAGGTCTATCTGTACACCATTTTAACGGCGGCGCTATTGACGATTGTCTGGTTGAGGTTCAAAGCCTACATACCCATGACAACGCTGCAAATAGCCGATGCTTTCGGTCTCGCCTTTTTCGCCGCTATGGGCGCGGAAAAAACACTGACGGCTGGGTTCTCACCGTTCATTGCCGTCATTATGGGCACGATATCGGCGTGTTTTGGCGGCATGCTTCGCGATGTACTTGCGCGCGACGTACCTATGGTCCTCAAAGGTGAACTTTACGCAACCACTTGTCTGGTTGGCGCGACGGTTTACGTTTTATTAGTGCCATTCCAACCGCTTATCGCACTTGCAGCAGGTATGTCAGCAACATTAGTCATGCGCTTGGGGGCGATTAAATATCAATGGTCACTCACGGTATTTCGTGACCATCAGGATCACTACTAGACATGCTAAGCATTGAGCTAACGGTATTTGCAGCTATTACGTACCTCGCTGTTCTGTTTTTTATTGCATACAGAGGCGATAAGTCGTCGTCGAACACCGTAAAACCTTACCGTTACTCACTGGCTCAAGGGGTTCACTGCACCTCATGGGCATTCTTTGGCACAGTAACTCAATCGGCTTATTATGGATGGGCGTTTGCCCCAACCTACGTTGGCGCCATTATCGTCTTTTTACTGTTGCACGGCATTCAGCTTAAACTTCTGAATTATTGTAAGCAGAAAAACATCACCTCTATCGCTGACTTAATAGGCACTCGTTACAGTAAGTCGCCTATTTTAGCGGCAGCGGTTGCGCTAACAGCATTTGTCGCTGTTGTGCCTTATATATCCTTACAACTACGAGCGGTGACATCCAGTTTTGCAGCAGTCACAGGCTTCGACAACAGTCCGCTTTGGCTTTCCGATCTATCGTTTCTGGTTGCTTTGTTCATGGTTGGGTTCGGTTTTTTATTCGGAACCCGCAGACTTAGCCTCGCAGAGCAACATTCTGGACTAATGGATGCGATTGCCTTCGAATCCATCGTCAAACTCGTTGCTTTTGTTATCGTTGGCCTGTTCGTTAGTTACAGTGTTTTTGACGGGCTGAGTGACCTTCTAAAAAGCAGCTTCGAAAATCCGCTTACTCGTGACGTATTGACCGGAGAAAAAGGCGGCGCCTACGTATTTAGTGTTCATATATTATTGGGGGCATTATCCATGTTCTGTCTACCACGGCAGTTTCATGTTAGTTACGTGGAAAACACGCACCCCGATGAATTAAAAGTAGCCCGCTGGGCATTTCCGTTGTACTTATTCGGTATTAACTTCTTCATTTTACCCATTGCGCTTGGCGCACTCCATTTGGCGCCAGAGCAAGCGGCAAATGACACATTTTTACTGAGTGTTCCACTGATAAGCGACCGCCCGGACATTACTTTGGTCGCTTTTATTGGCGGCTTATCTGCGGCTACCAGCATGGTGATTATCGCCTTATTAGCGCTCAGCATTATGATTTCTAATGACGTCGTAATGCCTATTTGGCTGCGTTTAACGAAAAGCCGGTTACGGCAATTTAGCTTCACCCCTAAACGAATTTTGAGAATACGCAGAGTCACCATTGTCATTGTCATGTTGATGGCCTACCTCTATTATCAGGTCACCATTGACTCAATGCCGCTGGTTAACTCCGGGCTTTTATCTCTCGCCCTGCTAGCACAGCTAGCTCCTGGCATACTAGCGACGGTTTTATGGAAGCGCGCTTCTCAAGCTGGTGTTTTCAGCGGACTCTTCGTCGGCACCTGCGTGTGGTTGGCACTACTGCTTATTCCATCGATAGGAAGAGACTCGGGACTGACCGATATCGAGATTGCCAATGGCGTACTACTCAGTCTCAGTCTCAATCTATTGTGTTTTACCGTTTTTTCATTGCTCTCCAAAGGAAGCATGGGGAACCATTATCCAGCAAGTGATAAAAGTGAATACATTAACCAACCGGTCATTAGTTGGGGAACCGTACACTCACTGTTAACTCGCTTTTATAACGAACAACAATTACAAGCAATTCATACGCGGCTAAACGTCGATGCTCAAACAATTAATAGCAATGCCGTGGTTCCTGCGCCAGCACTTATTCGTATAGAACGAGAGCTTTCAGCCATTATCGGCACGTCCGCCAGCAGACTGTTGCTGGACACGGTGTCAAAACAGAATGACGCTCCGGTATCGAGCATGGTGGAGTGGGCAACGGAAGCATCAAAGCTGTACCAATTTAATCGCGAATTGCTGCAGTCCTCCGTTGAAAACATTCCTCAGGGAATAAGTGTTGTAGACCAGGAACTTCGATTGGTCGCCTGGAACCGTCGGTATCTGGAAATTTTTGATTATCCAGATGGGCTGGTTAAAGCTGGAATGCCGGTTGAAGAGCTTTTACGATTTAATGCCCAACGAGGCATGCTCAGCTGCTCCGACGGCGCCAGTGCCGACGAGGAGATTGAAAAGCGGCTTGATTATTTGCAAGCTGGTAGCGCATACCGGTATCAGCGCCAGCAAGGTAAGTTGACCATTGAATTACAGGGCAACCCCATGCCGGGGGGCGGCTTCGTCACTACGTACAGCGATATTACCGAACGTATCGACGCACAAAAGCAACTCCAGCGAATCAACCAAGAGCTTGAGGAGCGCGTTGATGACCGAACGAAGCAGCTATTGAAGGCCAAGCTTGCTGAAGAGGAAGCTCATAAAAGCAAATCACGATTTTTTGCGGCAGTAAGCCATGATCTGATGCAGCCTTTTAATGCCGCCAGCTTGTTTTGTGAAATGTTGCAATCGCGCGTACCGCAAGAGCAGCAACCTTTAGCGGAGAATATCCAACGCTCTCTCGAACATGCAGAAGAATTACTTACTATGCTGCTCGATATGACCAAACTCGATTCCGGAAATTTGCAACCCGATTACCAAGAAGTCGACCTAAACTCAATTATAAAACCGTTAGCCGAGCGCTATCGATTTGTCGCTGAAGAGAAAACCCTTCAATTTACGTATCACCCAACCTCGGCTGTTATACGCAGCGACCGCAAACTGTTAACGCGTATACTGCAGAACCTATTATCGAACGCAGTGAGATACACCGAGTCGGGTCGCATCGTCATAGGAATCAGGCGTCATCAGGCGTCAATCGATATTTGGGTTATTGACACTGGCCCCGGCATTCCCGAACACAAACAATCGGAAATTTTTAAGGAGTTTCACCAGCTTCCGTCAACTGGCGATAACCCAGGGCTGGGTCTGGGGCTATCTATTGTTAAACGTATGTGTGAGCTGCTGACGATTAAGCTCGATATGCGCTCAGCACCTGAGCAGGGGACTGCATTCAAACTCTCTTTACCGGTGATAAAATGGGCATCAAGCCCGATAACCGTTAAACCCCAGGAGGCCGTAGAGAATTCAAAGCCGCTTTATGGCATGACCGTTTTGGTGATTGATAACGATAAACAAGTGTTAGAAGCAACCTCACAGCTGATGGAGGACTGGGGCGCTAATGTTGAGTCAGCTAGCGGCATGGATGACATACAACACTCAATCGAATGTGACTTAATTTTGGCAGACTATCACCTGGATGACGGACTGACAGGCATCAATGTTGTTAAGCAACTTCGAGCCCGTTGGAATACCCAAACTCCAGCCATCATCAATTCTGCTGACCCTAATGAATCACTGCGGGAAGAGGCACTGGAAGTTAATGCTTACTTTATCCCTAAACCTTTAAAAACAGGCGCTTTAAAACGCCTCATTCGTCGCGTCCGGGGTATCTAACATCTCCCGGAATAGAATGCCTGCCTGAGTTCGGTTAACACAGCCCAACTTGCGTAAAATAGCGGATGCATGCTGCTTGATAGTGGTTTCTTGCACACCAAGCTCATAGGCTATCTGTTTGTTAAGCAAGCCGTCAGCGATGCATTGCAATACTTTAAACTGCTGTGGTGTTAACTGCTCAAGCTTGTTAGCAAACTCAGTCATGTCTTCACTGGCCGACAAGTCAATGTTACTCATGCTTTCCGGCAGCCAATTGTATCCGGCTAAAACCGTTGATACCGCTACTTGCCATTGTGGTAAAGGCACGGATTTTGGTATGTAACCACTCGCCCCGAGCGCCATTGCTTGACGAATAACGTTGGTGTCTTCATTTGCGGAAACAATAACAACGAGGATATCGGGGTACTGACTTCTCAGTACAGTAAGCCCTGTTAACCCTTTATTGCCGGGCATAGAGAGGTCTAAAAACACGATTTCGACTTGGGGTTGTTGTTCTAACAACTGTTCTAACTGCTCAAAGCTAGAAACTTCAATGATGTCACTTTCCAGGCTCTCGCTTAAAGCCTGCTTCATTGCCGCCCGAAACAGCGGGTGGTCATCAGCGATGATTGCTCTGGCCATATTCTTATTATTATGTGAGGTGTCTTTCATGACCATGCTATCGACTTAGAGGAAAAAAGCCAGTATTACCGGATGATCGGCAATACTGGCGAGCGGGAGTTAAAAACGATAACCGACTGAGAGCGATACGGTCCGCGGGTCACCGTAGTAGCCAGTCACGATATTTTCGCCAAAGGTTGAGCCAAAGTTGTAGCCAGAGACTCGATACTCTTCATCGAAAACGTTCTTCGCGTGTAGGCCTACGGTCCACTGACCGGAATTTGAGTACCAAACGAGGCTGGTATTCGTCAGACTGTATGCTTCCTCATCTAAAGGTGAAGGCACTTCAAAGATTTGAG
Organism: Idiomarina piscisalsi; assembly: GCF_002211765.1. NCBI lineage: Bacteria > Pseudomonadati > Pseudomonadota > Gammaproteobacteria > Alteromonadales > Idiomarinaceae > Idiomarina > Idiomarina piscisalsi. The sequence continues at coordinate 513,763 of NZ_CP022133.1, read as the reverse complement.
TGTCGTCACGATAAGAAACGGTTGTTGACCAAACCATTGAGCCACTCTCGAGTTCAAATTCTTTGGTAAAACCTAGGTTTGCCGTTACTTTCGGAGTGTTTTGGAAAGACCATAAGTCAGAAACGTCTTCCACTTGTTGCGTTTCCGGGTTAAAGAACGCTACCGAGTCAAATTCCGCATCGATGTAGCCCAGTGAGCCGTTAAAGTTTAATGTTGGAGTCGCTGCAAAGGTGGACTCAATCTCAAAACCTTGAACGGTTGAATCGGCTGCGTTCAAAACTTGAGACGCAACGCCTCCGCCTTCGATAGCACGCTGCACAGTGACCTGCATATCCTGGTAATCGGAGAAAAAGGTTGCCGCGTTCAATCGCATACGACCATCGAGCAACTCACTTTTAACACCAAACTCAACAGTATCAACCGTTTCCGGGTCATAAGGGTTGGCAGCATCAGGGTTCAGTGATACATCCGCTCGCATATCAACACCGCCCGACTTGAAGCCGTTACTGTAGCTTGCATAAAGCATAACCGCAGGAGCAACTTGATAACTGACGCTTGCGTGTGGGCTGAACTTACTCCAGTCAGCCTGCGTTGTGAAATCTGAATTCACGACAATAGGATCCGCCGAGTAATCGCCGCGGTCCAGGAACTTAACACCAGCATAAGTGTACCTAAAGACGTCAGCATTCTTATCATCTCGTGTATAACGCCCGCCCAACGTCACTGACCATTGATCATCCAGCTGGTAAGTTGCCTGACCAAACAGCGCCTCGCTTGACGTATCAACACAACCGCCGGTATCGATAGAAAGCCCCAGTAAACCTAAGACGGTCCCGAACTCACCACAGGCTTCACCTTCATAAAAGTACAAACCACCCACGAAGTCCAGTCGGTCATCGCGGTACATGAACTGGAACTCCTGGGTGGTTTGATCATCTTCATAAACAGCTGGCACCAAAAGGACCGGGTTTACCGTGGAGTCAAAGTCGATATTGGTGTTGGTGTAACCTTCCCGATAAGCCGTAATTGACTTAAACATCCAGTCATTGTTGATCGCCCAGTCAACGGTCATTGAGTAACCTTCGGTCTCAACTTCGTTCCAGGTTGGCATGGCCGTATACGAATCATAAACGTCCGTTAAACGTGGTTCATCACTCAACAAGGATTCTTGCTCACGATGACCACCGCGTGCGTTTGAATCGTCTTTTGTCCAATCGGCGGCGAATTTCACGTTAATGCCTTTATTCACGAGCCATTTGGCATTAAAGCGGCCGGTCATTAACTCTTTATTGTAATTTTCATCGCCCGTATTAACGAATTCGCCGAAGCCATCTCGATTAAGCGTGGCGAAGGCTCCACCTACGTAGAAGTTATCTGCCAGTGCAGTTTGCCCTGACACTTTCAGGTCTCTTTGGTTGTAAGTACCAACCGTACCTTTTAATTCAAACTCGTTATAGCCAGTCAGCTCACGCGTCACATACTTCATGGCACCACCAATGGTGTTCTTGCCATATAACGTTCCCTGAGGACCACGAAGAACTTCGACACGCTGAACATCTAGTACTTCTAAAACTGCGCCTTGAGGCCTTGCAACATAGACATCGTCAATATAGATACCAACGCCTGGTTCAAAACCCCATAGTGGATCCTGCTGACCAACACCTCGAATATAGGCGGTTAACGTTGAGTTAGTGCCGCGGCTGACCTGAAAGGTGGTATTCGGCATTTTGTACTGCAATTCAGTAATGTCCTCGATGCCCTCACGCTCCAAGTCACCTTCACCAAAAGCAGATACTGCCACCGGCACTTCTTGCAAACTTTCGTTTGTCCGGCGCGCTGTTACTTCAATACGCTCCAGTTTACCTTCATCGACTTCAGCTTCTTCGTTTTGCTGCGCTAAAGCCACCGGACTCCCCAGCAACGTAGCGACCGCTGCTGCAATCATTGATTTCTGAAATTTGGGCTGTTTCATGGTTGTTCCCCTGACAGATAATGTCGTTTGTATTTATTATTTCCGTTTACAGCAATTTAACGGTTCAGAGCTATGGTTGCCCATTAAACTAGCGCAAATTGTTAAAATTGTGATCTGTACCATAGTACTATATGGTCAATTTCCTTAATAACGCAGAATACTTCCATGCAACGATTCAGAGCATGGTCCGTTTTTCATTCGTTGCGAGGTAACTCATGTTAAGTATGATTGGCCTGATTGGCGGCTTGGTGCTGCTTATCATACTCACACTACGAGGGATGAACCTGTTTATCAGTGCCCCTCTTTGCGCCGTTATTGTGGCTTTATGCAGTGGCGTCCCTTTATTTACAGGTGACGTGAACTTTGTCAGTGCCTATATGGACGGCTTTGCCAGCTTTGTCGCGGCCTGGTTCTTTATGTTCTTGCTGGGCTCTATGTTCGGTAAGTTTATGGAAGACACTGGCGCAGCAGACAGCGTTGCTCGTTTTATTATTAATAAGCTAGGCCGAAAACAGGCGGTTCTCGCTGTTGTTCTGGCCTGCGCAATTCTGACCTACGGCGGCGTCAGTGTATTCGTTGTGGCGTTCTCGGTTTACCCAATGGCGCTCAGTTTGTTTAAAGACGCGAACTTACCTCGTCGTTTTATTCCGGCAGCACTGGCCTTTGGCTCAGTCACTTTTACCATGACCTCCGCTGGCTCACCAGAAATTCAAAACTGGATACCGGTAAAATACTTAGGTACTTCGCCTTACGCAGCCTGGGAGGTTAGCTTGGTAGTCGCTGTGTTAATGGCAACTTTCGGTTACTGGTGGCTCAAAAAAATCATTAATCGTGCCGTCGCAAATGGCGAGCAATTTGAAGCGCGTGAAGGTGATCCTATTTTACTCGATCGAGAACTGCCCTCGCCTATTAGCGGGCTGATTCCGCTGTTGGTGGTGCTGGGGCTGTCCTTTACCTTTCACGACACCTTACAACAAAACGCGTTAATTGTTGCTTTGCTGGGCGGTGTTATTGCCATCGCGGTCATTAACTTTAAACATTTTCATAAACCACAAACCGCTATTCATGAAGCCACAACCGGTGCGTTGGTTGCTATCGGTAACACCGCCGCCGTTGTTGGGTTTGGTAGCATTGCCAAGATAACTCCAGCTTTTGATGCAGCCGTGACCGCCATGACCAATTTACCCGGTAATGAGTTAGTCGGCGCGGCTGTTGCAGTCAGCGTTATTGCTGGCTTGACGGGGTCTGCCTCCGGTGGTCAGGCAATCGCCTTACCTGAAGTGGGACCGCACTATATGGCTGCCGGCGTTAACCCGGAGCAACTCCATCGCATTGTTTCCATTTCTTCTGGTGCGCTGGACTCGTTACCACACAATGGTTATGTGGTTACCACCATTCGCGCCATTTGTAACGAGAAGCACAGTGCCGCTTACTGGGCTGTCGCTGCCGTCACCGTTGTTGTGCCGTTAATGGGTCTGGCCGTAGCCATTGGCTTGTTCATGTTGTAACCCAGCCGTAAGGGAAAATAGCCATGTTAGGAAATATGATGAAACGGCCACTGCAAATTATCGACTTACTGAAGTTTGCAGCCAACCGACACGCACGGCAGGAAATTGTTACCCGCCGGCTGGAAGGTGATATCCACCGCTACAGCTATGCTGACTGCTGGCAACGTAGCGGACAATTAGCTAACGCTTTAAAAAAACTGGGAGTACAACCCGGCGAACGCGTAGCCAGTCTGGCCTGGAATACCTACCGGCACATGGAGCTTTACTATGCGGTCAGTGGCAGTGGTGCTGTTATGCACACGGTAAACCCTCGCTTATTTGGCGAGCAAATTGCCTGGATAGTGAACCATGCAGAAAGTGGCTGGGTATTTGTAGACCTCAGCTTTGTCGAGCTACTGGAATCCATTGAGGATGAGCTCCCGAACGTGAAGGGTTTTGTGGTAATGACTGACAAAAGCCACATGCCGGACACCAAACTCAATAATGCGCTTTGTTATGAAGAGCTTGTGGAACCAGAGTCTCAAGACTTTGACTGGCCAGACGTTGATGAAGACAGTGCCGCCCTGCTTTGTTACACCTCAGGCACGACAGGCAACCCGAAAGGGGTACTGGCCTCACACCGCGCCATGGTCTTACACGCCCAGGCAACCGTCAGTGCCGACATGCTCGACTTACGCAGCGACACCGTCTTAATGCCTATGGTGACTATGTACCATGTAGCTGCCTGGGGCGCGCCCTACGCCGGTCCTTTGTCCGGTTGTAAGTTAGTGTTTACCGGCGACGGTACCTCGGGTGAGGCAATGGCTGAGATGATTCGTAACGAGCGAGTCACTGTAGGCTTAGGCGTGCCCACTATCTGGCTCACTTTGCACAATTATCTCAGTGAAAACTCACTGGATATTCCATCGCTGCAACGCGTTTGTGTTGGTGGCGCCGCTTCACCTATGGGGCTGGTGAAAACTTACGACAAAGAGTACGACGTTTACTGGCAGCCGATATGGGGTATGACAGAAACTGGCCCTCTGGTGCATTCGGTACCGCCGCAGGCCGATATTATTAACCGGCCTAAAGACGAGCAATATCAGCTACAAACAACGGCAGGCCGCCCGGTTTTTGGTATTGAACACCGCATTGTTGACGCGGACGATAATCCACTGCCGAATGATGGGGAAACACGTGGCGAGCTTCAGGTTCGGGGGCATTGGATTGCTTCACAGTACTTCCGCAACGACGACTTAAGTAGCTTCCCTGATGGGTGGCTAGCTACGGGTGACATTGCGGTTATTGACCCAGAAGGCTTTATGAAAGTGGTTGACCGCAAAAAAGATGTGATTAAAAGCGGTGGCGAATGGATAAGCTCTCTGGATATCGAAAACATTGTCAGCCAGCACGAAGCGGTTAACGAGTCTTGTGTTATTGGTGTTAAACATCCGAAATGGGACGAGCGACCGCTCTTGCTGGTGGTGCTGAATAAAGGTCACCAGCTGTCAAAGCAAGATATTAAAGACTTTTTAACCGGTAAAATTGCCCGTTGGTGGATGCCTGACGACGTGGTTTTTGTGGATGAACTGCCCCATACCGGCACCGGTAAGCTGGTTAAAAATAAATTGCGCGAGCACTACCAAAATTACTTACAGGAGAATGTGTCATGACACGATTATGGACAACGGTTATTAGCATTGCGGTATTGCTAATCAGCTTACCGTTAGCAGCCGAACAATGGGTCGAAAAAAAGACCTTTAGTATGGAAAGTTACACCACCCACGGCGGTGAAACCATTAAAGACGTAAAAGTGGGCTGGGAGTCTTACGGCACACTCAATGAAGCAAAAGATAACGTCGTGCTTATTACTCACTTTTTCTCCGGTAACAGTCACGCTGCGGGTAAGTACAGTGAGAATGATCAGCAGGCGGGCTACTGGGACGCTATTATCGGTCCTGGCAAAGCCATTGATACTGACAAATACTATGTTATTAGCGTTGACTCGTTAGTTAACGCTTACCCTAACCTGCCTAATGTGATTACTACCGGCCCTGCCAGCATTAATCCGGATACTGGCAAGCCTTATGGCCTGGACTTTCCCGTTGTGACCATTCGTGATTTTGTTAACGTTCAAAAGGCGCTTCTGGAAGATTTAGGTATTAGTAAATTGCATGCAGTAGTCGGAGCTTCAATGGGCTCACTGCAGGCTATTGAATGGGCGGCGGCTTACCCGGACTGGGTTGAACGTATGGTCTCGGTTATTGGTGCCGGCTCGTTAGACGCCTGGACCATCATGGGCCTGGAGCAGTGGGCAAAAGCCATTAAACTGGATCCTAACTGGAACGGTGGTGACTACTACAACGGCGACGCACCTTTAGACGGTGTCACTATGGCACAAGCCATGATCACCCATGGCGCCATGCACCCGGAATACATTAACCAAGCGGTACCTCAGCAGGAAACCCTGCCTGAAAAAGGGTTGGAATCCGTGACTAATGAGCTGCCCGCAGTAGAATGGTTATACAGTGCCAGCCGAGCACGTGCACCACTGGCCGATGCAAACCATATTCTTTACCTAGTGCGTGCAAACCAGCTGTTTGTAGCCGGGCATCAAAAAACGCTGGAAGACGGCTTAAAAAACATTTCTGCAAAAACACTCTTTCTGCCGTCTAGCAACGACTTGTTGCTCATGCCTTATATGGCGGAGAACACAGCAAATACACTTAAAGAATTGGGTAAAGAAGTTCAGTACGAAGAAATTAGTGGTCCCTGGGGACACTTAAACGGGTTGTTCTCTATTCAACAAAAAGCTGAATTACTCAGCGAGTTCTTAGCTACTGAGTAATTCGCTCTTAAGTTTAAGAGTCGCCGAACAGGCGACCCTTAAGCTTGTCTTTCAGGCTGTCTTCGAGTTTAGACTTCAGTAACTCTTCCAACTTCTGACCTTTTTCACCTGACTCGCTGTTCCATTGCGTCAGGTTTTGTAACAGCTCTTCCTGACTACCAAGCTGTTCAGACACTTTCGCGGTTAAGTCGGCTTTTATGTCTGCCAACTTACCATCCGCCTCCGCCATGGCAGTATCGGCTAATAAGCTACCCAGCTGGTCATCTAAGTCGGAATCGAAACTCAACGATGGACTTTGAATATCGCCGGCAATGTTGGTGGCAATATCCAGACGTTGTAATTGTTCCAGTGCGCTGGCAATCGCATTTGTCAGTTTGCTGGAGCCGCTGGCATCCATGTCGAGGTTCAGCATTCTGACCATCGCATTACCATCAAGCTTGTTTTCTCGAACTAAAATAGTGCCGTCACTGTCGAGCAATGACGAGACAATCTGAGCACTTAGCTCGGCACTCTGGCTTAACCCGAGATTTTGCAGTTGTGCGCCTTTTAGCTGCCATTGCTGTTTGGCATCAATCCCCAAGTCTGTTAGCGACAGCTCACCATTTAAGTTAAACGCTTTCCATAATTCACTGTTATCAGCGCGCGCCTGGTACGTCGTGGGTTGTCCAAGTAAGTTGTGCTGGTGGGTAATATTTTGCCAATCGACATCAATAACGGTGCCAGCCACCATAAACTCGGTACGCGCCTTTTTAATTAAGAATTCTGGAGGCGCATCTTGTTCAGCAAAAGAAATACGCTGTCCCTCACCACGCACCGGTTCAACCGTTCCGGAATTGTCTGAGCGTGCCAGCATGGGTCCCAACTGCTCGTAGGCCAGCAACAGGTATTGGCTCCACTGCTTTGCTTGCTCACCCAGCAGCAAGCCAGTTACGTTCTGTAAGCCCTGACCATCCATACTAAAAAACGACTTGATCCTATCGATGTCATTGCCGGGGGCATTTTTCAGTTCTGCCACTTGTGTTTGCAGAACGTCTTTCGCTTCTGACACTCTTTCACGGAAGTTTGTAACCGCCTCTTTGTCTTTACGAATCGACTCTTTCAGTTCATCGAACGCCTTTTTACGTGCCGCAATATCACCAAGTCCAGCGGTGTCACTGTCCGTTATTTCTTTCAGCTGTTGCTCATACTCTTTTATTTTATCTTCGCTCGGCAAAGCCTCTTTTGCAGCCAACACTTGCTGCTTCTGTTGTTCATACGTTTGTTTAGACTCTTCAATGACTTTGTCAGTCCGCAAGTCAACCTGAGCAACAATTTCGTCAGTTGACGGCAATGACATTTTTAAGTTTTCCCAGGACTGCTCAGCCCATTGCTTCATGTCTTCTTCTGACGGCAGAACGTAAACCTCCCCCTCACTGTCGCGTTCCTGATTAACGCGAATGCCAGTCATTGTGAGTTGTTCAATTAAGGTGCGTCCCAGAATCAACTCGGTTGGACTGATATCGGCAGACGCTTCCCCTACCTGTACTCGGTTATGTGTCGGTTGCTGCGGGTTAGTCACTTGCACACCTTTTATGCGTAGCGCCAACGGTGACCAACTGTGCTCGACCCGTTCAATATTCACTTCAGCGCCATTCAAACGACCCAGTGTATGCTCTAAAGTGACCTTAATAATGGCGTCCAGGAATAACCACGAAATAGCCACCAACAGCAGCACAAACCCGGTAAATACGGCCAGTCCGGGCCAACGAATAATACCTCGTTTCATAATTACCCCTAAGACTCGAGTAAATTTGCCAGAACCGACTGCCTTTAATAATTTGCACAACTCGCAGTTTCATAAAAGCTTTTTGAATGCGCTTACGGTAGTTGGCGACAATAAAGTAGCTAATCGCAGCAACGAAAGGAGCGGCCAGCAAACTAAAGACCACACTTCCCATCGTTATGGTGTGGTTAAACATCGACAAACGTCCTACCGCACTAGCGTATGCAGCTTCGTAAATGCCTTGCCAGCTCGATGCGTTAAGAATACTCAATCCCATATCGTGGAAAACCGGATCCAACAGGTAGGCAATACCAGAAAACACACCGAAAGAAACCAGAAACAAACTTAAGTTCACCCGGAAAATAAGGGCGGCAAGAATAATAATGAGGTTATGGATCCGCCACAGCGGCGTCAGACCAATGAACATTCCTAAAACCACTGCTAACGCCAGCGCCCATGGGCTCGTTTCCGAGTTCAACGCCTTTAGCAGTTTCGCCAAAATTGTCAGCATTTATCTGACTCCTTTCAAAGCAAAAAAACAATAAAATCTGCTTGTTATCCGTTATCTTTCTAATATAGTGTCAGTTGCTTTTAATAAGCAAATAAACTCGTGTTTTTTACACTTTTTATATCAGGATATCATGCAAACTCAGGCTCACGTCATTATTGACGACATGGTCGATTGGCAACCATACTACCCTAGCCAAAGCTTACTTAGCGCAAGTGAGTACTTGCAAACGACTCACTCTAATTCGCGTCAAAGTATTTTAAACCTTTGTAACGACCTGTCTTACTTATCGACTGGCTACTATGTCAGTTTGCTGGCAGAAGCCCGTGGTCAAAAGGTCATTCCGTCGGTGGCGACCATTAACGATGTGAATAACTTTTCACATTATCAGTTACTCATTAATGCCACTGACCGATCACTGCTGCGTTACCTGCAACAGTCTGACAAGCAGTCTTTGTCACTGCTTATTTGCTTTGGTATGTGTGAAGAAAAAGCATTGAGGAACTTTGCCCGGCAAATTTTCGAGCGCTACCCATGCCCGATATTGCGAATCCAGCTTGAGTTTAATGGCCGCTGGTATATTTCGGCCTTGCAAGCTGGGGCGTTGAACGAGCTCAATGACGATGAACAAAGCTTCTTTGGCAATGCGTTAGACCAGTTCAGTAAGCGTGTTTGGCGTAAAGCGCGTTCACGCAAAGAACTGCGTTTTGACTTGGCAATACTGCATAATCCGGAAGAAGCTATTCCGACGTCCGACAAGCGCGCTCTGAGTCAATTTATTAAGGCGGCGAAAGAGGCCGATATCGACGCCGAGTTAATAACCGCAGACGACTTCAACCGTTTGCTAGAGTTTGACGCGTTATTTATAAGAGAAACCACACGAATCAATCACTACACCTACCATTTTGCTAAAAAGGCGGAAGCCAATGGCATGGTCGTCATTGACCACCCTGGCGACATTGTTCAGTGTGCGAACAAAGTGTTTCTAAAAGAGCTGCTGGACAAACACAACGTCGCCACACCAAAAACCAAGTTGTTGCTCAGTCAGTCAGACATTGATTACAAAGCGATTGGTGACAATCTCGGTTATCCCGTCGTGCTCAAAATTCCTGACGGGTCGTTTTCAGTTGGCGTTGAAAAAGCAGAAAACCTGGAGCAATTACAGTCTATCGCTGAAAGCTTGTTTGAGCAGTCCACTATTTTGCTGGCACAAGAGTTTATTAAAACAGAGTACGACTGGCGTATTGGCGTACTGAATAACCGGCCTATTTATGCCTGTCAGTATTTTATGGCGCGCAATCACTGGCAAATTTACAACCATAAAGAGTCCTCTTCTCGTGCGAAAAGCGGCTCGTTTACAACGCTTGGCGTTCATCAGGCGCCAAAAGACGTGGTTCGTCTTGCATTGCAGGCGACCCGGCTGATTGGTGACGGCCTATACGGTGTCGATATCAAGCAAACGGACCGAGGACCTGTGGTTATCGAAATTAACGATAATCCGTCCATTGAATATGGCGTGGAAGATTTGCACCTGGGATACGAGCTTTATCGCCTCATTATGGCTGACTTCAACCGCAGGCTGGACGAACGTAAGTAAGCGTAATAGGTAACCCACAGTGAATGTATACGTTGAGTTGGCTAAGCCCTCAGACCTCGATGAATTAGTTCGGCTGGAGCGCGCGACTTTTGACTACAGCTGCATCAGTCGCCGCAGCTTTAAACACTTAATTGATTCGGTAACGGCTCACTGTTGGGTGGTGCGAGAGGATGAAAAGCTACTTGGGTATGCATTAGTACTAACGCGTAAGAATAGTCCGGTTTGGCGGCTTTACTCTATTGCAGTGGCACCCAACGCACGAGGCAAAGGCATTGGTCAAAAGCTCATGAATGAGTTGATTGCATGCGCACGAAAAGCCAAAGCGAAAGCCGTTTCACTAGAGGTCAAATCTGACAATAAAGCCGCTATTGCCTGGTATCAGGATTGCGGCTTTGAAACGGTTGATGTGCTTGCGAGCTATTACGACGATGGCTCTGATGGCTTAAAGATGCGTTTTACTTTTGATCCGGAAAGTCCGTAAAAACACCTTCTGCACCCGCCGTTTTTAGCCATTGACGTAATTGTGAGTGAGACTCGACACCCTCAGGTAAGTCGTCCGCGCGCAACGTATACACATGCACATCCAGACCTTTATTATCGGCAGTATCTAACACCGGCGACCATGTTGGCTGTCCCTCGTTAACGCCTTCCAACACATGATTCAACCAAAGACCCACCCCTTCAGCATAAGATTTCACCGCTTCCAGACCGGCACTGGTGCGCATCGAGCTGTAATCGACATCGCTCATGCCCCATTCGTTATCGCCAATAAGCTGTATAAGTGGTTGCTCCCAGTTATATTCTCGTTTCAAACGGCGCAACACTTCCGGGTCAAACGACTGCAAAAAGATGGGCGTCGCCATGGTGTCGTGATAACCGTTTTGTGCCAATACTGACATAACGGCGGCTGTTGCGTCGTACCCCTGCTGCTGATACCAGCGTGGCGATTTTATTTCAACATAGACGCCGGTACTCTTGCCGCGTGTGCGGTTCAGTTCATGAATGAGCTTCAGTTGCTCGTCTAACGTTTGAACCGGAAAGCGAACATCGTTATTAGAGAAGCGGTTCGGGTAAACCAGTTCATAGTCTTTATGACGAGGCGTTATTGACAGCTCCTTTAATTCTCCAAGCGAAAAATCCACCACATAATAATGTCCGTCCGGTCGGTGTTTCTCCGGAAAAACTTGAGAGACATCAGTAATATAATCCAGCACTTCATCATGCAAAACCACGGGAACACTGTCTCGGGTCAATTGTATGTCTTGTTCGATGTAATCTGCCCCCATTGCATGAGCCATCACTGTACTGGCTTGCGAATGCTCAGGCACATATCCTGACGCCCCCCGGTGCGCTATGTCTAGAAACTGCGGAACTTTAAGGTTCGATAATGAACCTTCTTGCGATATTTCCTCTGCCTTTAACGGCAGTATCACGACACTGAACAGTGCTGCCGCTAGAGCGATAATTTTAGTCATGGTTCCAACTCACATCTAACACCTTATCGCCCAGCGAGCGGTAACGCTCAAACAGTGTTTCTATTGCTTCAGGTTCCGGGTTTAATTCCCGACCACGCAAGTATTCAGGGTTATAAAGCTTACTGGCCGATCGCTCTCCTAAGTCACAAGCGAAGGTGACAATGCGCTGCCCCGCTCCTTTTCTAAGCGCCGCCGCCAGAGCAGCCGCCACGTTCAATGCAGAGCTGCTGCCGAGCACAATACCGTCTTTGTCCCGCACATAGCGGGAAATAGTCACTAAGTCCTGATCCGGTAAGTTAACCGCATGGTCTATTTTGGCCTGCTTAAAGTTTTCAACCAAACGCATAATGCCAATACCTTCGGTCATCGACCCGCCGTGTGACACATACTCACCGGTTTTCAAAAACTCATAAATGCCCGAGCCATCAGGGTCTGCCAGCCACACGTCAATAGTTGAGTCTTGCTCTTTGAAAAACTTAGAGTTGCCACCAATGGTTCCGCCGGTACCCGCAACCGATACAAAAACGTCGATATTGCCGTTCATTTGTTCCCAAATTTCGGGCGCGGTATGCAAGTAGTGCGCTCTTGCATTACTGGTGTTCTCGAACTGATTCGCCCACCAACAGTCATCACGCTCTTCGGCTAATCGACGAGCGGTATGGTAAAAGTGGTTTTCATTTTTAAACGGAACTGGGTCAACCGCCATCAACTCGCCGCCGTGCAAGCGAATCATTCGCTCTTTTTCCGGCGTCTGGTCATTCGGCATCACCGCCAGCATGTTTAAGCCGTATGCTTTGGCAACCACCGCCAGGCCAATGCCAGTATTTCCCGCAGTTCCCTCAACCACCGTCATACCAGGCTTGAGTTCGCCCCGCTCCATGGCATCTTCGATAAGTTGCTTAGCTGCGCGATCCTTAATCGAACCACCCGGGTTTTGAAATTCGCATTTCACGAATATATCGCAACCGGTCAAGTCCGATAACGACGGAATACGCAACAGATCGGTCTGTCCAATTAAGTCACTTTGACGTTCACCTACCAGCATGGCTAAACCCTGTAATCATTCAATAGTGTTGGTAAATAGTATCTCTTCTGAGCGCACTGCATCAACAGAACTTTTTGGTGCAGTGCACTGGCATAGTGCAAATTCCCGGCCGGAAACGACCATAAAAATAAAATTATTTAATACTATCAACACCTTAACTTTTGGCATGGTTCGTGAATAGGAGATAATAACATTTATTTAACAAGGTAAAGCTCATGAAAATGATCATTGCACTCATTAAGCCTTATAAACTAGACGACGTTAAAGAGTCCCTATTCGAAATAGGATGCCGAGGGCTGACCGTGTCTGAAGTCAGAGGCGTCGGTCGCCAAAAGGGGCATACCGAACTTTACCGCGGTGCCGAATACACCGTTGATTTCCTGCCTAAAATTCGTATCGAAATTGCGGTCAGCGAAGCCCAGCTCGATCGTGCATTAGAAGTGATTCAAGCCGCCGCCCAAACCGGAACTATTGGTGACGGGAAAATTTTTGTCACACCGCTGGAGCAATGTATACGCATCCGAACGGGTGAAACTGACGAACACGCTTTATAAGAGGAACCTATTATGGATTATCAGCAGCAACTGGCTCAGCTTCCCTTTGTTTTAGATACCTTCTTTTTGCTCATCTCCGGCGCCTTGGTTATGTGGATGGCAGCCGGCTTTTCAATGCTTGAAGCCGGCCTGGTAAGAGCGAAAAACACGACAGAAATACTCACCAAAAACATCACCTTGTATGCATTAGCCTGCCTTAGTTACCTATTTATTGGTTACTCGGTCATGTACCCGGATGCAGCGCCTACTGCCCATTCAGCCGATGCCGGCTTCTTTTTTCAAATGGTGTTTGTTGCCACTGCAATGTCTATTGTTTCAGGCGTTGTAGCAGAGCGTATGAAACTCAATAGCTTCTTAATTTTTTGTATTGCATTAAGCGCCCTAATATACCCTGTACAAGGCGCCTGGAGTTGGGGTGGCGGCTTCCTGGCAGAGCTTGGCTTTGTTGACTTTGCGGGATCAAGTATTGTCCACTTAACCGGCGCATCTGCCGCTTTTGCCGCGGTTCTGTTGCTTGGCCCGAGGCTTGGCAAGTATTCCCGAAGTGGTGCGGTCATGGCGATACCCGGTGCGAATATGCCTTTAGCCACGTTGGGTACGTTGATTTTATGGTTCGGCTGGTTTGGCTTTAATGGAGGTTCCCAGTTAGCGTTAAGTTCGGCCGATGACGCCAACGCCATTGCGTCAGCTTTCGTCAACACCAACCTGTCCGCTGCCGGCGGAACCGTCGCAGCCTACGCGTTTACCAAAGTATTTTTTAAAAAAGCTGACCTGACCATGATTTTAAACGGCGCCCTGGCGGGGTTGGTCGCCATTACGGCGCAGCCAGTAACACCGCCGAGTTGGTTAGCGGCGACGATTGGTCTCGTCGCCGGCATTATCGTTGTTCTGTCCATTATCGTCTTAGATAAACTGCACATTGATGATCCCGTTGGGGCGATATCTGTTCACGGCGTTATCGGTATATTCGGCACGCTTGTGGTGCCGCTGAGTGATTCAAGTGCCGCATTCCTGACACAATTTATCGGTCTATCGGTCATTCTCGCCTGGGGTTTTCTGACCAGTCTCTTGGTTTGGGGCTTACTGAAAGTGACTCTGGGTATCAGGGTAACGAAAGAGGAGGAATATGCCGGGCTCGACAAAGTTGACTGCGGTGTAGAGGCTTACCCGGAATTTATTCGCTCCCCCGAAGGACAATGAGTAGTCATTGTCAGGGTTATAGCTTCCTGTTAAGTTAATGCGACATTTCTGTAAAGAATGGACCAAATGTTATGGCAACGTCCAAAGCGTATGTTGAGGAATTATTAGCCAAGGCCGATATTCGCATTAACGGAAACCGGGCCTGGGATATGCAAGTTCATGACGAGTCTGTTTTTGATGAGGCTTTGTCTCGTGGGAATCTGGGGCTCGGCGAGTCTTACATGGCTCGCCTGTGGGACGCCGAGTCTCTTGATCAGTTCTTTTTTAAACTACTGCGTTCCGGCATTCAGGACGAAGTAAACCCGGCCCGGCTCATTTTTCACTCTCTGAAAAGCCGCTTGTTTAACTTACAGGATAAATCACGCGCATGGAAAGTGGGCCAGCACCACTATGACATGGGCAATGATCTGTATCAGGCAATGCTTGATGAGAATATGGTCTACACCTGCGGTTACTGGGAAAAAGCCGACAATGTCGACGATGCCCAACGTCAGAAGCTAGAGCTTTGCTGTCAAAAGCTTGGGCTTAAGCCCGGCATGACGGTGCTAGACATAGGCTGTGGTTGGGGCAGCTTTATGAAGTACGCCGCTGAAAATTACGGCGTAAAATGCGTTGGCGTTACTATATCCAAAGAGCAAGTCGCACTGGGCGAGAAGCGCTGTGAAGGGCTACCTGTCGAGTTCCGTTTACAGGACTATCGTGACTTAAACGAGCAATTTGACCGGGTGATTAGCCTGGGCATGTTTGAACACGTTGGCCAGAAAAACTACGACGACTATATGGACGTTGCTCTGCGCTGCACCAAATCGGACGGCCTTTTCCTACTACATACCATTGGTAAAAATGTCAGCGATACCGCCGCCGACCCATGGATTAGCAAGTACATATTCCCTAACGGAGAAATTCCCTCGATTTCTCAAATTGGTCAGGCGTTGGAGCAGAAGTTTGTCTGCGAAGATTTTCATAATTTTGGCGCCTATTACGACAAAACCCTTATGGCCTGGTTTGAGAACTTCGATGCCGCTTGGCCTCAACTGAAAGCACAGTTTGACGACGAGTTTTATCGTATGTGGAAGTATTATCTGCTTTCCTGTGCAGGCGCTTTTCGCGCCCGCGACATTCAGCTTTGGCAGTGGGTACTGTCGCCAAACGGGCAACTCGACGGATACCTAAGACCGCAGCTTTAACGCTGCGGTTTGTCGTCCTCATAGACATCTGAGGTATTAAACTCAGTCATAAACAGCTGCCAGAACACCAGAAATAGCGCAGCAATAAGTGGTCCCAGCACAAAGCCGGTGATACCGAACAGCGCAATGCCGCCCAGCGTTGAGAACAGGACCAAATAGTCGGGTAACTTAGTGTCACGGCCAACCAACAGAGGGCGCAGTACGTTGTCCGCCAACCCAATAACAATTGCACCGTACGCCACCAAAATAGCGCCCGCAATCCAGCTTCCGGTTGCAAACAAGTAAACCGACACCGGCAACCAAACCAAACTCGCGCCTACCGCCGGTATTAATGACAAGAACGCCATCACTACGCCCCATAAAATAGGGCCGGGAATACCAAGCAGCCAGAATATCAGCCCCCCTAATGCGCCCTGAACCATAGCGACAACAATATTGCCTTTTACGGTGGCTCGGGTGACCTCCGCGAACTTTTGAAAGAGCTTGCGCTCACGCTCGTCACCCAGTGGTAACGCCTTCATTAACACTTGCAAAATTTGCTTACCGTCACGCAGTAAAAAGAAGGTCAAATACAGCATCAGGGCGACGCTCATAATAAAAGCGAAGGTGTTTTGCCCAATGCTGAGTGCTTGCTCAGCCAGCATTCGGCTGGCTGTCACCGCAAATGAGGACAACCGCTCTCTGACATCAGCCGGCGTAATATCAAACTGAGCGAGCAGATCATTAATAAACGGAAACGCTGTTCTTATTTCTTCGAAAAACTCACCCGGGTTGACCTTGCCGGAGTCTAACTTTTGGTAAAAACTTAAGCCTTCCTGAACAAAGGAATACGCAATGCCTAACACCGGCAACACAACAATGAACAAGGCGACCATTAATGTGCTTAAGGCCGCTCGGTTCGGCTTGTCACCAAACACACTTTTGAGCTTTTCTTGTAACGGGAAAAAGATAACAGCGACCGCGCAGGCCCAAAAAATGGCACCCCAAAACGGCTTTAATACGAGCGCGAAAACCACGCTGACAAGCGCCAAAGCCAGTATAAAAGAGCGCCTTTCTATCGACTCACGCATGGACAAGTCCCTTTTCTTTCGATGAGTTACGGTTAAACACTTGACATGTCACAATATTAATCACAACCTCAGTATGAATTAACGAGTTAATTTAACACATAAAATAATAAATACATGCCAAAACCGAGTGACCCATACAGCTTTACCAGTTGGTGTCGGGAAAGCTTAGTGAATTTCACAAAAATGAACGCCGAAAAGCAGGTGTTCATTGGCTTTGTATTGGCTATTGTTATTGCCGCCTTAATAAGACTCATTGAAATGACCGGCGGCATCCCCAGCCTATTCGAGCATTTACTCTACTTCCCGTTAGTATTTGCCGGCTTATTACTGGGACCACGTATTGGCGCATTAGCCGGACTTATGTGCGGTTTTCTGTTGAGCCCGCTGTCATTTAGTGACTCGATGATAAGTCCCGACGAAATAGCTGGTGGCTGGATTTTAAGACTGTTAGCTTATACCGCCATAGCGACAATATCTGGCATTGTAGCAGCGGTTGTTCAAGATCTGGTTGCGGCGGAGAAAAGTGCGAAGTTTCAATATCAGGGAACCGAGCTCCCCAACATTAACGCACTGCTCGAACAGTTGAAAAGCATTGGCCAGGAAAGTGATGGTAGTGCCAATGAATTAGTCGATATTTTTAACTTTCGTCTGCAAAATCTCGAAAAAATTCAACAGCAAATTGGTACTGAAAAAGCCAACGAGCTGGTAAAACAAATGGCCATGCAGTTGAAGAAGCTGCTTGGCGACCAACTGCATGTTGGCCAAACCTCGAAAAATGAACTGGTTGGTGTCAGCGCCGATGCCGATGCCAATACCAAGCAGCTACAGCAAAAAGTGGAAAGTTTCTTGTCACAACCGATTGTCGTCGATGGCGTTTCTTATCAAATGGACAGCGCCGCCGGGGTCATGCGGGTATCGAAAGACAAATTAAAAGACGACCATGAAAAAGTATTCGACGAAGCCCAATCGCACGCTTTCAATGCCTTCCAAAAGAATCAACAATTCTCATTTTTAGAACAAAATGACGCTATTGACCAAATTGAGGAAGTGACTTTCTCTCGTCAGTTTAGCGAGGCGATGAAAAACAATGACATACAGCTTTATTATCAGCCACGCTTAAACACCAATACGGGCTACTTCTCAGTGCTGGAGATATCGGCCAAGTGGGTGCACCCAAAACGCGGCGACATGAACCTTGACGAATTCAAGCCGATGATAGAAGAAGCGTCACTCACGCAACAGTTTACCTCGTGGGTTATTCAGCGCACATTCAAAGACCTGCGTACTTGGCAAAAGCAGAAAATCATCGTACGCGTGTCTATCGACATTACTATTAATGATGTTGTTGACCCTATTGTTCTGAACGTTCTGGCGCACGAACTGCAAGAAACTAAATTCCCGGCTCGCAACGTCTATATAGAAGTGTCTGAACGAGCATTAATGTCAATGAATGACAAATCGAAACGTTATTTAGAGCGGCTGCGAAGTGTGGGGTGCAACGTTATTGCCGCTCACTTTGGAGAAGGTCGTTCAACCATTCAGTCGTTATTTGTGTTGCCTGTTGACGCGGTCAAACTCTCTGAAGAGTTGGTGCAAAAAGCGACCTCCCACAGTGACAAGAAACGAGAGCTCGCTTCTATGGTGAAAATGGCACGCTCGCGCGGTCTTACGACCATTGCAACGGGAGTGAATGACCGTGCTAAGCTATTACTATTAAAGCAAATTGGATGCGAGGAATTACAAGGATCCATTCTCAGTAAATCATTGAAGAAATCGGATATACCCTGGGCCCGGATACGATAATGAAAGACGGTAACGAGATTGTAGCAGCTAAGAAGTGGCGCTCCTCATTATGGCGACGCCCGGAATTTCGCTTGATTGTTTGGTACATTCTGGCAGCAATTGCGTGGAAAATTATCGCGCCGGAAATGATTATTCGGCTGCCAATTGAAGACAACACGAAAGAGTTTTTAACCCGTTGGGAGCCCTGGGGCTTCGTCGCACTTTCCATCATTTACCTGTACTTTTTTACCCTGGCATGGGCGTCGCGCCTGCGTAAGTCTCGACAAATACTTCACAACTACTTCCACAATAGCCCAACCGTTCATTATGAACTTCGGGTAGTCGACTCAGATTACCGTGTTTATTGGGTCAGCCCAAACTGCGAGCGAGTCATGGGCTACACAGCTGATGAGGTTAAAGAAACCGGTTGGTGGCTCAGTAATATTCACCCCAAAGATAAAGAGCTGGCGCTGAAAACAGCCTTGCGCGGCTTTGATGAGCCTCAGTTTGTTTATGAGTATCGCTTTCGTCACAAAAGCGGCCACTATGTGTGGGTGCGTGACGAAGTTCGTTGCATTGCTAAAAAGCCACTGAGCTTTCAAGGATCCTGGACCAACATTTCGAATGATCTCATCGAAACGCCGGAAGCCAGCAGAGAAGCCAGCGAGTACTCGACACGTTCAGGGTTTGCGTTGCTTAACGAGAATCGCCGCATTCTCAAAGTCGACTCATTATTTACAGATATTTCCGGTCTGACACAAAAAGACTGTGCAGACACGAAACTAGAAGAATTATTGACGGTGACTGACTTGGATGACATCAGTCAATATTTTCCGTGTAACCGGGCGCTGTTGGTCATTGGCCGCAACGCCGAGCGTAAACGTTATTCGGCTATTCTGAGCATTCGTGAGTTGTCGCCCGATGTCATTGGAAAAACCTATTATGTGGCGACACTGACCGACGTCACCACCATAAAACAGCAACAAAAGCAGCTTCAGCGACTGGCGTTTTTTGACGACTTAACCGGGCTGCCAAATACCAACTCGCTGGCGTTAGATCTTTCCCGACTGTTAGACGAGTTGCCGGATGATCGGCTGGCCGCGGTACTTATTTTAAACCTTGACCACTTTCATCGGGTCAATGACACCTTTGGACATCATGTCGGTGACAAAATACTGCAACGACTGACGCAACGCTTAAAAGACACCGTGCCTTTTGGAACAAAAGTTTATAACTTAGGCGGTGACGAGTTCGCTATCGTTCTAAATCAGGTTGTTGAATATATTGATATAGAAACCATTATACGGCAGCTTCAGCAGTCCTATGAAAGCCCATTTGCCCTGCCTCAGGGTAAACAAGTTAGCCTTTCTGCCAGCATTGGCACCGCCGTTTATCCGTTGGACGGTCATGACGCCAGCAAACTTGTCGCCCGCGCTCAGTTTGCTATGAATTCAGCCAAAGATCAGCAAGCAAGCAATAGCTGCTTTTATACTCAAGAGCTGACCCAATCCAATAGTGACGCCGCATTACTGGAGGAGGATGCTCGCTCAGTTTTGCAGACTGACCAAATACAACTGCTGTATCAGCCTATTTTAACGATGGACGGTCAGGTGGTCGGTGCCGAAGCACTGACCCGCTGGGAACACCCAGAGATGGGAACCCTCTCTCCTCACACTTTCTTACCCCTGTTTGACGCCAATAACATGCTGGATACCTTCGGTATATGGGTGATTGAACAGGTCATTACACAAATTGAACAATGGCACGACGACGGTGTTAAACCGGAAAAAATCGCCATTAATTTAGCGACCGAGCAAATTTCGCCGCTGCTTTATGAAACACTGACCCGACTGACACAAGACAAACCTGAGCTCGTCAGGTTACTGGAGTTTGAGCTGAGCGAAAGCACGCTGCATGAACCTCTTGAACAAACCCTGGATATCATCGACAAGCTTCACAAGCTGGGCGTATCGCTGGTCATTGATCGTTTTGGTAAAGGCCTTGGCAGTATGCTGCATTTGAAAAATATGCCGGTCGAAAAAATCAAAATTGAACGCGAGTTTATTCAGGAGCTGGACACGAACGGACGCTCCGCTCGTATTGTGAAAGCCATGATTGATATGACATCGGCTCTTGGATTAAAAGTGCAGGCCGTGGGTGTCGAGAATGAGACGCAGCTTGAAATGCTTAAAAGCTATGGGTGCCACTATTGGCAGGGCCGTTTATATAAGTTGGCCGAAGTTAGTGACACGGTTTTCGAACCAGAAAATTAACGAAACTGCTTTTTCAGCGCTTGATAAATGTCGTAAACATGCGGGTCATGGACATCCAGCTGTTCGAGCGCCAGCTGCAGTTTGACTAGGTACTCACTGTTTGGTCCGCTGGGTCCTGAGGCGCTACCTATATGCTTAGCCAGCTCTTCACTGCTGGCGGGACCCAGGAATGCCTGATTGTCTTCAGTGGCAATATAAACCAGCCCTTCCTGCTGACTGCCGTCTCGAAAGGTCATGGGTGTCGTGAAACGTAGGTAGCCGTTTTTCTCGCGGTGATCTAAGTGCTCAAAAACGTCCGGCGTTACTTTGTAGGCCATTCCCGTGCACTTCTCTCCCGGCGTTTCTATTAGCGTCAAAACACGACCTGGTGCGTCCGGCGTACCTCGATGATCATGAGAGCCTTGCCAAAAACGTCGTGACCAGCCTTCAATATAAGCCGGCGCACGCTCTAAGTAAGGAAAGTCGACTTTGTAGATCAGCGAGCCATAGCCGAAAAGCCAAACCTCACTGTGGCCACTTAAGTCCTGACGTTGTTTATTAATTGCGATAGTGTCGTGCGACATACAACTCACTTGCCTATTATTACTTACAAAGGTTTATAGCCAATACGGAAGCCACCCCAATGCTTACCATTAACGTAGATAGGCACGGATAAGTCATGCATAACCTCGCCCGTATCTCGCTTATATGTCTGTAACAATAACGCTTGCGTGTGCGCGCCGCAACGTGCGCCGGTTTTATCATTAAACATCCTGCGGGAACGATTACCCACGAGATCCTTTTTAGGGTCTCCCGTTAATGGTTTATTGAATGCATTATTATGTCGCGCTACATAGCCTTTGGGATCCGTCGTTATCGCGTAAACAATATTGTCATGGCGATTCAGTATCGGCTCCTGAATAGAAGGAAGTATATTATCGAAGAGCTCTGTATAGTCTGTTTTATATTTTACTGGATTAGTGCCCGGAACCGACTCGTAATGACGAGAAAACAGCTGACTCTGAGTCACTTCGCCTTGTTCAAGTAATTCCTCTAATCGTTCCTGGATCTGCGTGGCGGCATCTACTGCAGCTTTATAAATAACCCGATGCTCGGCATCCGCATCATTTTCAACCAAGTGAGCAAACAGCTGTTCAGACTGCTCTTCCAGCTGCTCAGCCTGACCACTCAAACCATCAAGCTGCTGGTATTGCTCGGACAGTTCGCTGTTAACGGAGTGCAACAACTCACCATTACGAGAAAGATCCTGTGCATTCTCACTCATTAGTTGAGTAATTTTTTGCAATTGCTGCTCAACCGTTTCGGCTTGCTCTACAATAGTCGCAAGTTGCTCAACAATTCCCGACGTTGTCTCAGACTGCTTTTCAATATGTCGCGATAACCCTTCAATACTCTTCATGGCAGCCGTTGTTTCAGAGTGAATCGCTTCGACTAAATGACTCACTTCTACCGTTGCATCCGAGGTTCTGCCCGCCAGAGTCCGCACTTCATCAGCGACCACCGCAAACCCTCTTCCATGCTCCCCGGCGCGGGCTGACTCTATTGATGCATTAAGTGCCAACAAATTGGTCTGCTCGGCAATGCTGTCGATGACCTGGGTAACCTTTCTAATATCATTCGCTTTTTCCTGTAACCCTTTAACCGCTTCAGCACTTTCTCTGCTGTCGGATACCACCAACTCAAACTCTTGTGTCAGTTGGTTGATTCTATCCCGACCTCCTTGACTGATCTGTTTCGTTTGCTCCGCCGCAACAGCCACTTCCGAAGTGAAAGACTCGATACCCTGTGCTCGCTCACTAACACGAGACGAGTTATCAACACTTTCTTTCAGCCGATCCACAATATCGGCCAGTACATTTTTAAAGCGGCTAATAGCAAAACTCAGTTCTGCCGTAGCAATAGCATTATTGCCTGAATTTTCAGCGAGGTGATTATTACCTTGAACGACTTCTTTGTTTTCGGGAGGTGGGTCATTACGCTGAAAGTAGACAAGATAACCACTGCTCAAACCAATAATTATCGCAACTTGGCTGATTAACTGTAGCCATAGCCACGGAACAAACAAAGTAACCAGTAAACTGATACCCACTGCTGCAGAAGCCATTACCAATAGAGGTTTTACATTCACTGTCGACATTCCCTGAATTCCATAAGTCCCAATAAATTGGGCTTGCCTATGTATAATTATCGACCAGTTTCCAGCAAACTTTGCTTTCGCGCATTACGACCTTGGTCTATTTTACTAGTCAAAGACTGTTGGATTCGTTAGTCATTTGGCTTTAGAGTGTCTACATGGCGTCTATTTTGTACTCATTGCTTTATATTCGCTAACCACTTTAACATTGGTCTTTATTAAGTATTAGGTGAAAAGGTTTTTCATATGTCGTCACAAGTCCCTATCGTCACTCATTTCTTCGATGAGCCAACAAACACCTACAGTTACGTCGTGCAAGACCCTGACTCTAAGCACTGCGCTATTATCGATTCTGTGTTGGACTTTGACTACGCGGCAGGACGCACTAAAACGGAATCTGCTGAGACGATCCTTGCGTTTGTGAAAGAAAAGCAGCTTACCGTCGAGTGGATTTTAGAAACTCACGTTCATGCCGACCATTTGTCAGCAGCACCTTATTTACAACAGAAAACAGGCACCAAGCTGGGCATTGGAGAGCACATTAAAACAGTCCAGGAAACCTTCGGTAAGGCCTTTAATGCAGGGACCGAGTTTGCGCGAGACGGCAGTCAATTTGACCGCCTATTTGCTGACGGTGACACCTTTTCTATTGGTCACCTTGAAGCCCACGTGTTACATACTCCAGGCCATACACCGGCCTGCCTGACCTATGTCATTGGCGATGCCGCTTTTGTCGGCGATACGCTATTTATGCCGGACTACGGGACGGCCCGTTGCGACTTCCCTGGTGGCGATGCCAGAACGTTGTATCAGTCAATTCAAAAGATATTTTCACTTGCGGACGACACCCGGATATTTTTGTGCCATGACTATAAAGCCCCGAACCGTGAATACTATGCTTTTGAAACCACTGTGGGTGAAGAAAAACGCAACAACGTGCACGTCGGCGGCAACACAACTGAAGACGAGTTTGTGAAAATGCGCACTGAGCGCGACAAGACGCTAGATATGCCTCGACTGATTTTGCCTTCGGTACAAGTCAACATGCGCGCAGGCAACATGCCGCCCGCTGAAAGTAACGGTCAGACGTATCTTAAAATCCCTTTGAATCTTTTTTAATCACCCTATGGCACAACACTTATGAAAACCATCGTCGAGCATTTGGCACAATACGCCGCCTATCACCGCAATCGTAAGAATGTGGCAACACATTTAATTGGCATCCCCATGATTGTTGTGGGTATTTTAACACTGCTTTCGCGCCCCGTGCTGCCCATGGAGTTTTTGATTATTACGCCGGCCAGCATCGCTGTTTTTCTGTCGATCATTTTTTATATCCGACTGGATATTCCATTCGGTCTGCTGATGACCGTATTGCTTTGGCTTGCACTAGCTGCCGGGCGCTATTTTGCCGCCATGCCAACAGAACTCTGGCTTAGTTGGGCCATTGGCTTGTTCGTTGTCGGTTGGGTATTCCAGTTTATTGGCCATTACTTCGAAGGTCGCAAACCGGCTTTTGTTGACGACATTATGGGCTTAGCCGTCGGTCCCTTGTTTGTCGTGACCGAAGTTGTATTTATGCTGGGCATGCGAAAAGAGTTAAAAGCCGACGTTGAGCGTAAATTAGAACAATAAAACCGCCAAGGCTGGCTTAATTAGAGTTCAGCCTTGGTTGTTCACTGATGGTTTAATTGCCTTCAGTGTTTGCGCCTTTTTCTTTTCTCGGCGGGTTTACCCAGTAAACTTCAACATTACTCATGCCACTCATTCGAGCCTGACGCTCAACTTTACTCACATACTCACTATCAACTTCATAGCGTGACTGACTCATGCTTTCAGGTTGACTACTACAACCAGTGAGAAAAAGTACTGCAACACTGAGACCAACAAATCCAATGCGCATAATATCCTCCAGAACCGTCTGAACCGCTCATTACTCAGTATAGAATTTGCTCACGTTTTTACCTCAACTAAATATCTTTAGTAATCAATCAACTATTTTGTTGCCCTTAATTTTCTATGCTTGTATGGTTCCCTGAACACCTGAAAGCTTACACAACGACAGTACTGGTACACCCGAATGAAACGACTCATTTTCACCGCTTGTTTAATTATGGCTTTAACCTTCAGCGTATGCGCAGATCCGTTAAGGCAAGTCACGTTTAATGAAGTACTTGAGTTGCCTTCTGATCCCCCAACTCAAACCTATCCGTACGGTTCACAACCGTCGCAGTTTTATCAGTACTGGCCAGCGAAAAACAACGCAATGAAAGCCTCTAATGTCATTTTCATTCACGGCGGCTGTTGGCTTAAAGACTACGGCATTAGACACAGTTATCCATTAAGCACCGCCCTGACGAAAGAAGGTTTCAACCTTTGGTCCGTCGAGTACCGTCGCTTAGGTGAAAAGAATGCAGAGTGGCCTGCCAGTCTCAACGATGTGTTAAACGCCATTGAGAACATACTTCGCCAGACCAACGGCAAGCCAACGGCGGTGATAGGTCATTCCGCAGGCGGACATTTGGCGCTGCTGGCAACATCAAATGATCGTCAATATGCTGAGCAAGTTGACGCCGTTCTAGGTCTGGCCGCAATAACGGATATGCAGGCCTACATAGCTGAGGATGGCAGTTGTAACCAAGCCGCTAAGGCGCTTTTAGAGACAGCCAAGAGTGATTTCAACTTGGCTCAAGCCGACCCGAAGCAACAGACGTTGCATCACAACACCTGGCTGCTGCAAGGCTCTGCCGATAATATAGTTCCCATGGGCCAGGCGGGCGTATTCAGCGTAGATAACGTAAACACCATGATAGTCGATGATGCCGGCCACTTCGACATGATACACCCACAAACAAACGCCTGGGAAGCCATCGTTCAGCGACTGAAAGAAGAGTTGAAACAATGAATT
This sequence comes from Idiomarina piscisalsi, assembly GCF_002211765.1. Lineage (NCBI taxonomy): Bacteria > Pseudomonadati > Pseudomonadota > Gammaproteobacteria > Alteromonadales > Idiomarinaceae > Idiomarina > Idiomarina piscisalsi. Next base: position 487,961 of record NZ_CP022133.1, on the reverse strand, counting down.
TAACTGATGTAGAACGACTTGATAGCAACGATCCATTGGCACAATATCGTGATGAGTTTGATATTCCCGACAACACCATATACTTAGACGGGAACTCACTCGGCGCCCTGCCAAAACGAGTAAAACAAAGAGTCAGAGAAGTGACAGAACAACAATGGGGAAACGATTTAATTAGCAGCTGGAACCAACACGACTGGGTCAATTTACCACAGCAAGTTGGCGAGAAAATTGCGCCCATTATCGGGGCGGCAGAAGGTCAAGTAATATGCTGCGACTCCATTTCTGTCAACTTATTCAAACTGTTAAGTGCTGCACTTAGCTGTAACGGCACAACCCGCCGCAATAAAGTCATTTCAAGCCATGACAACTTCCCGACAGACTTGTACATAGCGCAAGGTTTACAAGGGCTTTTAGATGAAGCTCGCTGCCAGTTCGTCGACGTTCAGGAAGATCAGCTCTTGGATAGTATTGACGACTCGACCGCGGTCATTATGGTCACCGAAGTGAACTTTCGCAGTGGTAAACGGCTGGACATTAAGTCGTTAACCGAAAGGGCTCATCAGCATGGTGCTCTTATTATTGTTGACCTGGCACACAGCGCCGGTGCTATGCCTGTTTACCTGGATGACTGTCAAGTGGATATGGCCGTTGGCTGCACTTATAAATACCTCAACGGCGGCCCGGGCGCTCCGGCTTTTGTGTACGTCAATAAAGCGCTGAAAGGCAAGCTACAACAACCCATCGCGGGGTGGTTTGGTCATCAAAACCCGTTTGAATTTGACCCACAGTATCAACCTGACAGTGGCATTAAACAGTTTCTCGCTGGTACGCCATCAATTATTTCAATGTCCGCAATCGACGCTGCATTAGAGCTGTTTGATAATCTAGATTTGCAAACCGTGCGTAAAAAGTCAGTAGTATTAACGACCTTGTTTGACGACTTAATCAATCAATACGGTTTAAGTGACCAGCTACAACGGCTTTCTCCGGCGTCAACGGAAGAGCGAGGCAGCCAATTGAGTTACTCGTTCGATTTTGCTTACGAGCTTTGTCAGGCGTTAATAGACAGAGGCGTTATTGCGGACTACCGAGCTCCGCACTTTATTCGCTTTGGCTTTGCGCCCCTTTATAACAGCTATAAAGACGTGTGGAATGCGGTTGAGCAAATACGTGACGTGCTTCATTCCGGGGTCTATAAAGATAACCGCTATGCACAGCGTCAAGCGGTCACTTAAGCGACTATTATGGAGGTAGTATGGGAAACACAGCATCAGAAAACGGCTATCAACCACCTAAAGTGTGGAAGTGGGATCAGGAAAGTGGCGGAAAATTTGCCAATATTAATCGCCCGGAAGCCGGTGCGACCCACGACAAAGAGTTACCCGTCGGTGAGCATCCGCATCAATTGTATTCGCTGGCAACCCCGAACGGACAAAAAGTCACTATCCTATTTGAAGAGCTGTTGGAAAAAGGCATAGATGCCGCCGAATACGACGCCTATATTATCGATATCACTGAGGGTGATCAGTTCAGCAGCGGTTTTGTAGAGATCAATCCAAATTCTAAAATTCCGGCACTGCTCGACAACTCCACAACGCCAGCAACCCGCGTATTCGAGTCAGGCTCAATACTGCTCTATTTAGCGGAAAAGTTTGGAGAGTTTTTACCCAACGAGCCTGCCAAGCGTACCGAGTGCCTAAACTGGCTCTTCTGGCAGATGGGCAGTGCACCTATGTTAGGTGGTGGTTTTGGTCATTTTTATGCCTATGCACCGGAAAAACTGGAGTACCCCATTAATCGCTACACAATGGAAGTAAAACGTCAGCTTGATGTGCTCGACAAGCAACTGGCTGACAACGACTATATTGCCGGCAATGACTACACCATTGCGGATATGGCGATTTTCCCATGGTATGGGGCGCTAGTGTTAAACGAGGTTTACGAGGCCGCCGAATTTTTACAAGCGCATGAGTACGAAAACGTGGTGGCCTGGGCGAAGCGCATCAACGAGCGCCCGGCCGTAAAACGCGGCCGTCGCGTGAATAAAGTGTGGGGCGAAGAAAGCGAACAATTACGCGAGCGCCACAGCGCCAGCGACTTTGAGTAGAGGTTACATTCAGGATGCGTTTTCTAACACAGTTTCTATTGGCCGTTTCGGTTGTGCTGGTCGCTGGCTGCTCGTCGGGCGACTGGCGGGATGCCTCGCGCGAGCCGGCCGGTATAGCGCCGAATCCAGCCGTAGAACAAGAGGCCGTTATTGAGGCTTATGCCGCCGATGCCTTCGGTTGGCGAGGTTGGTTTGCAGTACACACCTGGTTAGCGGTAAAACCTGCCGGCGCTGCTGAATATACCGTGTATGAAGTGGTCGGCTGGGGTGTCGAACATGGTCGCCCTGCTCTGCGGGTTTATCAAACAACCACACCGGATCGTTACTGGTACGGTGCTAAACCTGAAAAGCTACTATCGGTTAAGGGTCCGCAAGCCGCCGAAATAATCCCACGCATTAAAGAGTTATCGAGTGCTTACCCATGGGCTAACGAATATGAAGTGTTACCCGGCCCAAACAGCAACACCTTCCCAGCTTGGATAGGCTTGCAGATACCAGAATTAGGGCTGGAGCTTCCCTTTAGTGCTTATGGCAGTGGCTACGCCGATAATGATCAATGACTGAAAGTGTGGGATAATCCCGCACTTTCTCAGCTCTTCTATTTACAAGCGAAAGTCCCTCTCTATGGAAATCAATGTTCGTTTTCTCGAAAACATGCGCCTTGAGGCGAAGTTTGATGACTTCACCGTCATTTCTGACCAACCCATTCGTTATAAAGGCGATGGTTCAGCCCCCGGGCCGTTTGACTATTTCTTAGCGTCATCGGTCATGTGCGCGGCTCACTTTATTCGTCTGTATTGCGATGCGCGCGACATTCCAACCGAGAACATTCGCATTTCCCAAAACAATGTTGTCGACCCGGAAAACCGCTATCAGCAGCTGTTTAAAATTCAGGTGGAACTACCGGCAGACATCGATGAGAAAGACCGCAAAGGCATTATTCGTGCCGCTGAACGCTGCGCGGTTAAGCGGGTTATTGAGAACGAATTGGCGTTTGACGTTGAAGCTGTGGACAGCATCACGCAGGACGCTCAGGCATTACTCACTATTGATCCCAGCGGTGACGAGAAAACCTACATTGAAGGCAAAGACCTGCCCCTAGAAGACACCATTAACAACATGACCAAGCTGCTGGCTGACTTGGGCATGAAAATAGAAGTGGCGTCCTGGCGCAACATTGTCCCGAACGTTTGGTCACTGCATATTCGTGACGCCGCGTCACACATGTGCTTTACCAATGGCAAAGGCGCCAGCAAAGAAAGTGCTTTGTGCTCGGCGTTGGGCGAATTTATTGAGCGCTTAAGCTGCAACTTCTTTTACAACGACCAGTATTTTGGCGAAGAGATTGCTAACGCGGACTTTGTTCATTACCCACAAGAAAAGTGGTTTAAGCCGGGTCCCAACGACGAACTGCCGGCCGAGATACTCGATGAGCGTACGCGAGCGTTTTATGACCCCGAGGGAGAATTACGTGGCTCTCACTTAATTGACACCAATTCAGGACGTGTCGATCGAGGCATTGTGTCACTGCCGTTTGTGCGTCATTCCGATGGCGAAACGATTTATTTTCCGTCAAACCTTATTGAAAACCTGTACTTAAGTAACGGTATGAGCGCCGGCAATACATTGGCCGAAGCCAAAGTGCAGTGCTTGTCAGAAATTTTTGAGCGGGCGGTTAAGAAACAAATTATTGAAGACGAAATTACTCTGCCCGACGTGCCGCAGGAGGTGCTAAATAAATATCCAGGTATCGTCGCAGGCATTAATGCATTGGAAGAGCAAGGCTACCCGGTATTGGTAAAAGACGCCTCGCTTGGCGGACAATTCCCCGTCATGTGTGTGACGCTGATGAACCCACGTACCGGCGGGGTCTTTGCGTCTTTTGGTGCGCATCCAAGTTTTGAAGTCGCGTTAGAACGCAGCCTTACCGAGCTGTTACAAGGGCGCAGCTTTGAAGGGCTGAACGACTTACCACCACCAACCTTTAACTCGATGGCGGTGTCCGAGCCAAACAACTACGTCGAACACTTTATTGACTCATCGGGTGTCGTTTCCTGGCGCTTCTTTAGTGCCAAGTCAGACATTGAATTTGTCGAGTGGGACTTTACAGCTCCGACCAACGAAGAGGAAGCCAACCTATTGTTTGGCATTCTGAACGAACTCGACAAAGAAGCCTACATCATGGTGCACGAAGACTTAGGGGCGCCAGTGTGCCGGATTTTGGTGCCCGATTATTCTGAAGTGTACCCGGTTGAAGATCTCGTCTGGGACAACACCAACATCGCCTTGCAATACCGCGAGGATATTCTGAACCTACACCGCCTGTCAGACGAGCAACTGGAAGATCTCGTCGAGCGCCTAGAAGACAGCCAGCTCGACAACTACATGGACATTATTACCCTTATCGGTATTGAGTTTGATGAAAATACCGAATGGGGACAGCTCACAATTTTAGAGCTTAAATTATTGGTATATCTTGCGCTGCAACGCCACGAAGACGCCCAGGAATACGTTGAAATGTTCCTGCAATATAACGACAACACACCGGAGCGAGTGCTGTTTTATCGGGCGGTGGAAGCCGTACTGGAAATTATTTTGGATGACGAACTAGAGCTGGATGATTATCGCTATAATTTAGGGCGCATGTATGGTGAAGATGTAATTGAAGCGGTTATCGGCTCCGTACAAGGCACCACACGCTTCTACGGCCTGACGCCAACCAATATGCAACTGGAAGGCATCGATCGTCATCTGAAGCTGCTGGACAGCTATAAGAAATTACACAATGCCAGAAAGCTGCTACATTGACAATCAAGTCATTGTGACAATACAAGGGCATTAATAAACGATGCAAACCTTCACATGTCAGTGTGGTAATACTCTGCATTTTGCTAACACCCGTTGTGTCAGCTGTGGGCTAATGCTTGGTTTTATGCCAGATGAAAAAACACTGAGCTCCTTTACCAAACACGATAAAGGGGTTTGGCGTTCCGCAGCCAATGGCAGGCTCTATCGTCAGTGTAAAAATTACTCTGTACAGGATGTATGCAACTGGATGATTCCGGTTGAAGAGCCCGGTGAGTTATGTGTTTCTTGTCAGTTAACCCAGACTATTCCCAACTTAGATCAACCCGATAACAGACGACTTTGGTTCCGTATGGAGAACGCAAAGAGGCGCCTGCTCTATACGCTGTACAAACTTGAATTACCAGTGGTGTCAAAGCAGGAAGACCCGCAACAAGGTCTGGGGTTTGAGTTTCTGGAAGATCAGACGGAAGATGAATACGGCAATGAACTGACGGTTAAAAACTTCGTCACCACGGGTCACAATGCGGGCATTATTACGCTCGACCTAAAAGAGGCTGAGCCCAGCTCAAGAGTGAAAATGCGCGAAGAGATGAACGAGCAGTATCGTACTCTTGTTGGACATTTCCGCCATGAGTCCGGCCATTACTATTGGGATAGGCTGGTACGCAACAGCCACTGGCTAAGTGAATTCCGGGCGCTTTTTGGTGATGAAAGACTGGATTACACCTATGCCCTGCAACACTATTACGAGCAGGGCCCTGCTCCCGAATGGCATAAAGTATGGGTGAGTGCTTATGCCAGCATGCACCCCTGGGAAGACTGGGCGGAAACCTGGGCGCATTATCTGCATATGGTGGATACTCTGGAAACTGCCAGCAATTTTGATTTCAGCGTGTCTTCGCACCAAGTCATTGACCCTTTGCAGCACTTACCGCAAAGTACTGAGGCCAAAAGCGAAGCACGTTTTAACCAGCTGTATAATGACTGGTGCCGGCTGACAGCAGTATTAAATGCGCTCAACCGCAGCATGGGTCTGGATGATGCTTATCCTTTTGTCATCTCCAATATCGCAACCGATAAACTGCGTTTCGTTCACAAGGTTATCAGCGAAGCTCGTAACACTGAGATTTAATCGTCCTTTTCCCAGTCGAATCTAGGTAATCCGGAAAAAGCCTGTCGCAGCCCTTCATTCCATTGCTTCTGCATCGACTTATACATGGGGCTGAACGCACTGTATTTATTGTGCCAGGGCTCTTCAAGACTGTCGCCAGTGTAAATCGCTAATTCAATCGGTAAGCCCACACTGATATTACTGCGCACGGTAGAGTCAAGCGACACCATGGCACAGCGACCGGCATCTTCCAGTGAGGTATTGGGTGTAATAATGCGATCAAGTATTGGCTTGCCGTATTTGTTTTCGCCAATCTGCAAGTACGGGGTATCTTCTGAAGCGCTAATATAATTACCCTGCGGATAAATCATATAGATTTCACAGTCTCTACCTGCAATCTGACCACCCAGAATAAAACTGGCTTCGCCGCTGGCATGACTCTTCTCCAGCGCCGGTGCGTGTTGTTGTTGCTCTTTCTGACTCAAGTTGCCAACGTAACTGGCTACGTCATACAAATGTTTGCCCTTTCGCAGATTAAAGGCCGCGTCAGGATCTTCCAGATCGGAGTTTATCGCGTTAACCACTGCCTGTGAGGTGGCCAGACTGCCCGCTGAGAGCAGTACAACCGTACGCTCACCGGGCCACGAAAACCGATACATTTTACTGTAGGTTGCCACATAATCTACCCCGGCATTTGTGCGCGAATCTGACGCAAACACCAAGCCTTTATTCACTCGGATGGCCAAACAATAGGTCACAAAACACTCCCAACATGTCAGCTATGGCTGTTCTACAAACCCAGCCTAAGTCCACCATATTCTCTATGCAAGAGCAGAGAAAAACAAACAATTTTGTATTTTTTCCAAAGTTATCACTATCTTTATATAAGGTAACGAAACCAAAAGAGGCTGTGCATGACTATTCGCTGGGGAAGCTATAAGGTCACTAATTTGTACGATGAGCTATTACGAGCCGCAGGCAAACCGCGTGAAGCCGCCGATATTTTATGTGGCTATTTACGCAGTCTGACAGATAAAGACCTTGAGGAGTATAAGGTTGCCGCAGATTCAGCCATTCATGTCATGGGCATCAGTTTTCGTGTATATCATGAGGACGAAGGGTCTATCGACAGAGCCTGGCCGTTTGACATTATCCCCCGAATAATCGACAAGCAAGAATGGCTAAAGATAGAAAAAGGGCTGAAACAGCGAGTTAAAGCGCTGAATATGTTTATTGATGATCTTTACAACGATCAAAAAATCGTCAAAGACGGGGTGTTCCCTGCCGATCTACTGAAAAAATCTAAGAATTTCTTACCTCAATGCAAGGGCGTTCATCCACCGTTGGGCATCTGGTCACATATTTGCGGATCGGACTTGGTCCGGGATAGCGACGGTACCGTATATGTTCTGGAAGATAATTTACGGGTTCCTTCCGGTGTCTCTTACATGCTTGAGAACCGCGAAGTAATGAAGCGCGTCTTCCCCGAAATGTTTGAGCAATACAGTATTTTACCGGTGGACGATTACCCTTCTCAGCTTTATGACATGCTATGTGAAATATCTCCGAGAGACATCGAGCAACCAGAAATCGTAATACTGACCCCGGGGATCTACAATTCTGCCTACTTTGAGCACGCCTACCTTGCCCAACAGATGGGCGCAGAGGTGGTCGAGGGAAGCGACTTGTTTGTCGATGACGACGACATTGTCTATATGCGAACCATTGAAGGGCCTGCAAGGGTAGATGTGATTTACCGACGCGTTGATGACCATTTCATCGACCCCGAGGCATTCAACCCGGACTCTCTTCTTGGCGTTCCGGGGCTGATGCGAGCCTGGCAGGCGGGCAATGTGGCGCTGGCCAATGCGCCTGGTTCAGGGGTTGCGGATGATAAGGTCGTGTACGCTTTTGTACCCGATATTATCCGCTACTATCTGAATGAACACCCTATCATTTCTAACGTTCCCACCTATAAATGTATTAATAAAGAAGAACGCGACCATGTCATTGAAAACATACATAACATGGTCGTCAAGCCGGCTAATGAGTCGGGCGGCGCCGGCATGCTAATTGGTCCCCATGCCAGCAAAGCGGAGTGCGAGAAATTCAAGCGCCTGATTCGCCGCGATCCTCGTAACTACGTAGCACAGCCAATGCTGATGCTGTCTACAGCACCAACCTTGATTGATAATAAAGCAGAACCCCGACATTTGGATTTACGTCCTTTTGTCTTAAGCGGTAAAGACATTCAGGTCACCATGGGCGGACTCACTCGGGTGGCAATGCGCAAAGGGTCTATTGTGGTCAACTCATCTCAAGGTGGCGGCAGTAAGGATACCTGGATTGTGGATATGGAGGCTTAATTATGTTGTCACGAGTAGCAAGCAATATATTCTGGATGGCCAGGTACCTGGAGCGGGCTGAGAATACCGCCAGGGTGATAAACGTTAATTCGCACCTGCTAATGGATTTACCTCGAACGGTAAAATTGGGCTGGGAGCCAATTATTGATATTTTGTCGATAAGAGAAGACTTCTATAAACACTATGACGTGTCCGATGAGCGAAGCGTGGTCAAATATATGGTCACCGATAAGAACAACCCTGGCTCTATACTCAACTCGCTTACCTGGGCTCGAGAAAACGCACGTACCATCAGAGAGATCATTCCCCGTGAGAGCTGGGAGCAGATTAATGCTTTGTACCTGTCAGCCGTTCAGAACTGTCAGTCGATCCTTGGACGACGCCACCGTTATGAGTCTCTGAATAGTGTCATCCACTCCAATCAGACCCTCACCGGTATGCTCGCCGGTACGATGACCCACGATGAGGGCTACGCCTTTTTGCGTCTGGGTCGAAACCTTGAACGGGCAGATATGACCACCCGCATCATTGATGTGCGCTCAGCCTCGTTGCTACCTGAACTGGATAATGAGCAATCGGCTTTTGACAATATTCAGTGGATGGGAGTGCTTAAATCCATGTCCGCGTATCAAATGTACCGACGGGAAATGCGCCTGCGTATCAACCGTGCTGATGTGCTTAAGTTTCTGTTGCTGGAATTCCGCTTTCCCCGCTCTTTGGCACATACTTTGGGAGAAGTTAAGACACTTCTGCAGGATCTGCCTCGGCATGACAGCACTATTGTGCCAATTGAGAAGCTGCAATCGCAATTGTTGAAAGCCAAGCCGCAGTCGTTGAAGCAGGATAGCTTGCACAAGTTTATCGATGACATGCAACTGGGTCTTATCGGTATCACAGAGCAAATTAACGAAACGTACTTTTAAAGGAACATGGCTTGGCTTTAGCTCATTCTGCCCGACTTAGCCGGGCAGATGGGCAACGCTTACCAATCAGAAAAGCGCGTTGGTTGAAGCATTCCAAACGCTTGATACATCAACTAAGCAATAGCCGCTAACCCGACCAACCCAAAACAGCTTATTAGTCCGAGTGCCGACACAAATTTAGGAATAAAACGCTGCTCTTTCTTGACTTTCAGAGCCGCTATGTTCGTGATGCCGTAGTAAATAAGTACGGTGAAAGCACTTAATGTCCAGGCGAATTCGATGCCTCCGAGCGCGGCGATAATGCCCATAATAAGAAAGGTTACCCAGGTTGCTGCAGGTGCCGATTTATTGGTTTTATCAAGGCCACCTAAAAAGCGAGGCAAGTCGCCGCGGCGCCCCATAGCTAAAATGACACGCGAGACACCAAGTAAAAGATTTAAAACGACACCGCCCATGGCCACAATTCCACCAACAATGACCACCCACTGCCAAGGAGAGTCGCTGATTAAATTAGCAATATTGAAGTGACTTTCTTCAAACGCATTAAGACCACCTAAGTGTAAAATAGCGAGACCCACGGCAATGTATAACGCGCTGACCACCGCCAACGTCAGCACCACCGCCTTTGGAATGTTTCGGTGTGGTTCAGTAATTTCTTCACCCATCGTGGCAATGCGTCCATAACCAGTAAATGCAACAAACATTAAGGCCGCCGCGTGGAAAAGCGACAAATGGCTGGTTGAAACCGACTCATTACCAACCGCTAGTGCTACTGAGTCACTCCCTAAGGCAACGCCAATGAAGACAACTAAACCGATAATGCTGACCGTGACCAAAAGCATATTCAGCCAATTGGTTCTGCGTACTCCGGATAACACGAATATGGTAAACAGCAACAAAAGTCCTATAGCAACCGCTTTTACCATAGTTTCGGGCGTCTCAAAACAGGCACTGATATACCACGCCACCGCCAACGCAGCGGTCGCTGCCGAAGCGCTTTTCGCCACAATGAAGAGTCCACCGGCAATAATACCGCTGGCTGGGTTCAAAAATTGATAGCCATACTCATACGTACCACCGCTGACAGGGTGTGCTGCTGCCAGCTGTGCAGAAGACAACCCATTAAACAACGCGGTTAATGCCGCTAATACAATGGCCCAAACCAGCATGTCACCGGCTATCGTCGCACTTAGACCAACACTGACGTAAGCGCCAGTACCCAGAATAGAGCCCAGACCAATGATTAATGCGCCACCTAAACCTGTCTCTCTAACCAATTGGTTTGCCATATTCACACCTAATTAAGGTTGATGCACTTTGAATTATTACATTTTAGACGGGTTTTCATTGCAGTTTAATGGCTTTGTGGAAATGGTGGCCCCTCGCAGATTTGAACTGCGGACCAACCGATTATGAGTCGGGTGCTCTAACCACTGAGCTAAGGGGCCATTTCTGGTTGGAATGCTTGAAAGCGGCGCAGATTATACGAACTTTTTACCCTTTTGTCATGGGTATCAGCACGTTAAATCGCGATGTTTTTTCAAGTTTTTCGTAATTTATATCGCCGCCCTGGCTTTTTATTGCGTCTTTGATCACTTTTAAGCCAACACCATAAGCGTCCGGATTAACATCATCGGTTTCAAACATGGTGCCCAAATTTCTCTTGGCAACACCGCTACTTTCGTCACTGACCGATACGTTAACGTAGTCACCGTCGACTGTGGCTTGTATGAGCACCTCGGAGTTCACCGGCGTAAACGCAACAACGTGCCGCAATAAAAAGTCGAAAATAAAACGAAACACTAATGGGTTTATCGTCACGTGGAGGTCATCGTCGACAATAGAGGTGACCGTGATATTTTTTTCACCCGAAAAGCTTTCGTGATGATCAGCTATGTCTTGAAGCCAGGCTTCTAACTCAATATTACTCTTATCCAGGCCCTGCATATTTGGTGACAGTTGCGAGAACGTTTCAAACAAACTGACCAATTCTTGTACTTTAAACTTCAGGTCTTCACTGTCGAAGTCTCTCAGCTTCTTTTCAAGCGCTTCTAAGTCACTCAAAGCCAAAGCGGCCATTGAGCGTGCCATGCGTCCGACTAACGTTTTTTCTGCAGCTAACCGCAGCTTATCGGTTTCTGCCATAAGTTCGCGTTCAGTCGCCTGCACTTGTTGACGGGCTTGATACAAGAGCAGTAAAAATGGCTGTACTTCACCGACTTCCGAGGTAACCGAAACCGCTTTTGACGTATCTTCAGCGTCCGCCACTATGCGGTCTCGCTCTTGGTGCCAACGACGATTAAACAGCGACTCCCGCACAATAATGGCAACGCCAATTAACGCAAGCAGCGCAAATAAAATACTGGCCGTAACGCTAAAATAGTTCTGTGCAGGCTGAATGGGGCGACTTAGCCAGATGGCGAGGCCAGCATGTTCTTTTTCCGGGCACGCTAAAACCACCAACATCGGTATTTGATCGGTTACATTAGCAACCGGTTTATTCTCGGCAAGGGCTTCGCGACTCGCAGAGCTAATTACAAGCTGATCCGAACCGCTTAATTGAGCATTCTGGGTATTTCCACGAGAAGAAGCAATAGCGTAGCCGGCAAACCCGCTATTGATATGCCAAAAGCCGCCGAGCGTATGCTCTTCTTTACGTATGGACTCGCTAATGGCTTGATACAAAAGCTCGGGGTTCTTTACTGATTGTTGCTGTGTTTCAGAGGCAGGGTAAAGACTGCTAACCGCTTGCTGAATGTCAGAGCAGGTTTTTTCAAGACTACTTTTGGTTCGACTCACAAGTTGAGCCGAAGACTGCCAGTAAGTGAGTAAAAGCCCGCCTAGCGCAATTGCTATAATTGCAATGGCGAGCCAGCGATTACTCCGGGTGTGACTTGCGAGTGACTGCACGTTGCGTCACTCGCTCTTGCTATGGAAGATTGTAGAATTCGCGTGCATTTTGATAAAACACTTTATCAACAGCATCTGCACCACCGTCGGCACTTTCCAATGCATTCACAATGGTAGTAATGTCCGAAGGTTCAAACGAACGGTTACTGCGGGTACCGGGCAAATCAGTACCAAACATCAGTGCGTCCGGGTTGGTTTTATACAAGGTAGTAATTGCATCGGCCACATTAACCTCGGTACGACCAAAGCCACTGGCTTTGATTTTTACGCCACCCTCGGCCAAACGACGCACTTGCGACAAGCCTGACTTTGCCATACCTAAGTGGTCAACACTCAGTTTGGGCAATTTTAATAGCGTAGGCACCATGTCATCCAGCTCACGGCTGTCGACATAAATTTCCAAATGCCAACCTGCTAAGTCCCAGATACGTTTACCAAACTCAACAATACCTTCAATATCACGGTGAACACCGCGTTTTAGGTTAACCCGAACGCCACAAATACCATGCTTGTTCAGTTGCTGAATTTTTTCGTCACTCACGGAACCTGGCAGTTGAGTAACACCGACAAAATTATCACCCAGATTTTCTAGGGCAGCCTTTAAATAGCGCTGCTCAAACCCCTGGAATGAACCTGACACGATGACGCCACCTTCAATAGGCAGGCCACGTGTTAAGTTTCGGTAATCGTCAATATAAAAAGGCTCAGGGATATGACCTTGGTTCTCAATTAGCGGAAACTCGTCATCGTAAATATGTAAATGCGAGTCAATAATACGTTTCGGCCAATTGTCACGGTTATTACCCATGCTGCCTCCTGTGTCAGAGAATATCTTACTCATCCAAGAACGATTTAAGCTGCTCAGAGCGGCTTGGATGGCGAAGCTTTCTTAATGCTTTGGCTTCAATTTGACGGATTCGTTCACGCGTTACATCAAACTGTTTACCAACTTCTTCTAAAGTATGGTCGGTATTCATATCAATACCAAACCGCATACGCAAGACTTTCGCTTCACGGGCGGTCAGGCCACCAAGTACTTCACGTACTGAATTACGCAAGCTTTCCGATGTTGCTGAGTCAATCGGCAAGTCCAGCGTATTGTCTTCAATGAAGTCACCCAAGTGCGAATCTTCATCGTCACCAATGGGGGTTTCCATTGAAATAGGTTCTTTCGCAATTTTTAAGACTTTACGAATCTTGTCTTCTGGCATCATCATGCGCTCAGCCAACTCTTCCGGCTGCGGCTCGCGGCCCATTTCCTGCAACATCTGGCGCGAAATACGGTTCAGTTTATTGATGGTTTCAATCATATGAACCGGGATACGAATAGTACGTGCCTGATCCGCAATTGAGCGGGTAATGGCCTGACGAATCCACCAGGTCGCGTAAGTCGAGAACTTATAACCACGACGATATTCGAATTTATCCACGGCTTTCATCAAGCCAATGTTACCTTCCTGAATTAAGTCCAGGAATTGAAGGCCACGGTTGGTGTATTTCTTCGCAATTGAAATAACCAAACGCAGATTGGCTTCCACCATCTCTTTTTTCGCACGACGAGCTTTTGCTTCACCAATCGACATGCGACGGTTAATTTCTTTCACTTTACCGATGGTTAAGCCAGTTTCTTTTTCAACATCGACCAACTTATTCACACAACGCTCAATTTCGTCGCGTGTTTCTTTCATTGTTCCGGCGTAGCTCTCGCCTGAACCGATTTGCGCATCAACCCACGCCATGCTGTTTTCATTACCGGCAAAGGCTTTCATAAAGTCACGTTTAGGCATGCCGCCTTGTTCAACGCTTAACTTCATAATAATGCGTTCTTGCACACGCACGCGCTGCATCATTGAACGCATGTCTTTCACTAAACGGTCAAACTGCTTTGGCACCAAGCGGAACTGTTTGAACAGGTCGCTCAGCTTATCAATTTCGACACGAGCATCCGCACCGTCACGACCGTGTTTGGCGATTGCCTGACGAGTCGCTTCGTATTGTTCACGCAGCTCGGTAAACTTGGCACGAGCAAATTCCGGGTCAATACCAGTATCTGACTCTTCTTCTTCGTCATCATCTCCGTCGTCATCTTCGTCTTCCAGCTCTTCGTCTGGTAGCTCAGAACCAACGTGAGTAGCAGCAACAGGCGCTTCATCGACCTCTTCCGGATCGATAAAGCCAGATATAATGTCGGTTAAACGCAGCTCTTCGGCTTCGTAAGAGTCCCACTGGTCTAGCAGAAAGTTAATGGCTTCGGGGTATTCCGCCACAGAACACTGAACTTGGTTAATACCTTCTTCAATGCGCTTAGCAATATCAATTTCGCCTTCACGAGTCAGCAGCTCTACGGTTCCCATTTCGCGCATGTACATACGCACTGGGTCAGTCGTTCGGCCTATTTCGCTGTCTACAGACGCAAGGGCTTGCGCAGCTTCTTCCGCAGCATCTTCATCGGCAGCACTTTCGGCCATCATCAAGTCATCGGCATCGGGCGCACTTTCAAACACACGGATACCCATGTCATTGATCATGCGAATAATATCTTCAACCTGATCGGAATCTACAATTTCCTGAGGTAAGTGATCGTTAACCTCTGCAAAAGTTAAAAACCCTTGCTCTTTGCCTTTCGCAATAAGTACTTTCAGTTGCGATTGCCGACTCTGCTGCATACAGACTTTCCACCCATGACTGTGAATGTAGAATACCCAAAATGACCAAACAGTATAACAGAATTCAGTCTTTTACGCTAGAAAAGGCTGATTATTGCGTGTTACTTTGCCTTGTTTAAATACTGCAAAATTGTTTGGTATTCTTGCCGTTCTACCTTAGTTAATGCGGCCTCTTGCGATTTTTTCAAGAGGGCGTTTGCTCTTTGCTCGAAGTATTGATCAATCAAATAAATGAAAATATCAGAAAATTCTTGTTCAATATTTTCGTCATCAAGCTGATGTTCCCATAGTGCGAGCTTTTGTAACGCTGAATAATAATTACTGTCACGCCAGCTTTCCAACACCTGCGCTGTCGTCATTGCTCTGTTCGCACACTGCTTATGAAGCTCAATAAACAGATCAATACCGCTCAGCTGCAACCCTTGCAGCTCTTCTTTTACCGCAATCTTAGTGCCCAATTGCGGATACTGAAGCAATAAAGAAATTGCTTTTCTGATAGGCGTCATCTTAATAGCTTCTGAGGCTGGCCGCTTATAACTGGGCTTATCAAAGTGACGTTCTAACTGAGACGCTTCGCGACGCAGCACCTCCGCAAGTCTCTGCATTAATGAGTCGCGATAATAACCGCTGGCTATTTTTTCAATAAGGGGCTTAGCTGTGCTTAGCAACTGCGATCGACCTGCATCCGTACTGACATCAATACCCTCTTGAAGGTGTTCGAAAAAGTAATCAGTAAAAGGTTTTGCTTGAGTTAAGGCCTGCTCAAACGCTTCATTGCCTTTATCTCTAACAACGGAGTCTGGATCTTCCCCTTCTGGCAGGAATAAGAAAGCCATGTCCAGACCGTCCTTTAATAACGGCAGCGCATTTTCCAACGCTCGCCAGGCGGCGTCTCGCCCTGCACGGTCGCCATCATAGCAACAAACGACACGTGGTGAGGTACGGAATAGACGCTGTAACTGCTCAGTTGTTGTTGCTGTGCCCAGCGATGCAACGGCATAGTCAATACCGGCTTGAGACAACGCAACCACGTCCATATAACCTTCAACCACCACCACTTGCTCTGGGCGACGCACCGCTTGCTGCATATGCCAGTAACCGTAGAGCTCACTGCCCTTATGAAACAGCCGAGTCTCTGGAGAGTTCAAGTATTTAGGTCCGTCACCTTCGATAATTCGCCCACCAAAGCCGACAACGCGTCCACGTCTGTCATGGATGGGAAACATCACCCGGTCACGGAAAAAATCATAATGCCGACCTTTGTCATTACGATTAATAAGTTTCAGCTCAAGCAGCTGTTGGCGTTGTTTCGCGCCTTGTCCAAACGTTTTCAGCAAGCTGTCCCAGTCGTCTGGCGCGTAGCCTATTTGAAAACGCTTAACTGTTTCTCCACTCAGGCCACGCTTCTTAAGATAACCAATGACCTGAGCTGAGCGTGCATGATGTTTCAGTTGGTGCTGATAGAACCGTGCCGCTTGATTCATTATCGCGACATCGTCCTGAGTTTGCTGCTGCTTTTGTTGCGCCGCTTGCGGGTTTTCCGGTTCCTCTCTGGGCACCTGAACTCCCATTAAGCCCGCGAGCTCTTCGACCGCATCCGGGAATTGCAAGCCATCAAACTCCATCAAAAAGTCGATAGCGTTACCATGAGCGCCGCACCCAAAACAGTGATAAAACTGCTTATCTTGGCTTACTGTGAAGGATGGCGATTTCTCGTTATGGAAGGGACAGCAGGCCTGGTGATTCTTGCCTGCTTTTTTCAACGGAACACGGCTGTCAACGACTTCTACAATGTCTGCTCTTTCGAGTAAATCGTGAATAAAGCTTTTAGGGATCAAGCCTGCCATTGCCGTCTCAGTTTCAAGGTTAAAGAATCAACAGAAACACGAAAGCCGCGACAACAAGTCACGGCTTCCAGCACTTTACGAAAAAGTGAACACTCAAATTGTCGTTAAACGCTCTTAGTATAAACGAGTACGACGAGCGTTTTCACGAGCCAGCTTTTTAGCGTGACGTTTTACGGCCGCGGCTTTCTTGCGCTTGCGCTCTGCAGTAGGCTTTTCGTAGTGTTCACGACGACGAACTTCTGACAGAACACCTGCTTTTTCACAAGAGCGCTTGAAACGACGCAAAGCTACGTCAAACGGCTCGTTTTCTTTCACTTTTACGACTGGCATTAAAACATCACCTCGGATAAATTATCTATTTGATTAAAAATTAGCCGCTACTGGCTTAAATTGGTGCTGAATTGTACCGACTAAGATTCAGCTTGTAAAGTGTTATCCAATGTTTCAAAACCAATATCGTTATCGCTTAATAGTGCTTTCACTTCCGACGACGCCATCAGTAGTTTGCCTAAAAAATTTTGCAGGTCATCGGGCTTATTTTTAAAGGCTAAACCGAATTGCCAAACCTCAGGGCCTGCTACGTCCAAACTTTTTACGTGCATCGGTCCGAGCGAAAAATCTGACTCAGAGCTCAACACCGTGACACTGGCAAGTAAGTCCTCTGTATCGTCAATACACGCCGGCTGAGTACCTTTGTATTGGAAACCAACCCCCTTCCCGGAAACATCAATGATTGTTCCTGCGAGTCGGTTTCCCTTACCGTACCCGTGATGTAACTGGAGTTCAGCGTTGCAATTAACAGGGATGCGGGGCGATGTGCGCAAAGACTGGATATTCGCTTCTCGAGGATAGCTGACAAACAGAAGCTTTTGCGGAAACTGTGTCATACTCAATAAGTCGACTGTTCCCGTCACTTGTTCACCCGATGCAGCCACCGTTGTAAAAGCAAATGTTTTGTTCGCTTTTAACTGAGGCAGAATATCTTGCCAACGATACTGTCGGGAAAGTTCCAGAATCAAATAGTCCGGGTACTGCTGCCCAACTAACGTTATGTTCAACGTCTGGTAACCGTCGTTTGACTTCAGTGTAATTTGAGCTGGTTGCCGAAAGCGATTGTTTGCCAAAACACCTTTGCCGCTGTGCATTAGTGTTGTCCTTTTTTATTATTATTTTATTAAGCATTCATAATAGCGAATATCTGCTATTTTTTAAGTAATTGCTGAATATTTATAATTCAATGTCAATTGACGTCAATTGCTAAGGTGACAGCTTTGGTGACCCTAGATCCTGTTGTTTCTCGGCTATGCTCGCTAGACTCTGAGCTAGCTCAGACAGTAAGGATGCGAATTTGGCTATTAGTTATTCCAGAGACACATTTCCATATCCAATCCCCGAGCGTTACCAGTGCCAAGGAATGCTGGGCTATGGCGGTAGCGGTTTAGTTTACAAAGCCTACGATCAACGACTGGAAAGAACTGTTGCGATAAAGTTCGCGCGCTCACCCTCACTCGTGAGCCGCAATCGCCTGGTGCATGAAGCTCGTCTTCTCTCCAGCGTTTCACATCCATCACTGTGTCGCGTTTATGATATTGGTGAGCCAGAGGTCGCTTCTTCGTCTCTATTCTTAGTCATGGAATATGTCGATGGGACTCGACTGGATAAACTTAAACAGCATTTATCAATAACTGAAGCGGTCGAAATCGGTTATCAGCTCGCCGACGCCTTAAGTGCACTGCATAAAGCGGGCTATGCTCACAACGATGTGACAGCGCATAACGTTATTTTGCCCCAAAGCGGTAAACCTAAAGCGCCGATATTAGTCGACCTAAGTATTGCAGAGAGTTTTTCGACAGCATCACAGCAGCGTGATATCTATCAGGTTGGTGAGCTGCTGCTTCTGTTACTCGCCAACACCACACCGGACGTTTTCTTAATGCAACCGGTGGCCGACAAACGTCGCCTACCCGCAGGACTGGCCGACATCATTAAGAAAGCGTTAGTCGTCGACTCCTATCCTTGTTTTAATGACATTTCTGAACTTGCTAACGCATTGAACAAATGGCGTGCTGAATCGTACAAACAAAGGAGGCGTTTAGGTTGGGCTACCGCGCTTACAACCTCTGTGTTAATACTAGGTGGCCTTGCCTTTACAGCGTTTAATAAGCTGCACATATACGAGAGCATATACAGTGCGCCGGTGCACGAGCACTCACACGGACAAGTATTTGCTCATTATACGGGGCATTTAATCGAAGAAGGCAATTTAAGCAAAGCCGTTGAAACAGCCGAACTAGCACTGTCACATTTTGATAACGCGATTAGCGAGCACCCTGAAGATTTAACGCACCATAGTGAGCGTATTGAGTTTCTGCTGAAACTTGAACCGCTTTTTTCAGATACCGAGTACACCACTCGACTTCTAAACGCTCTTAATAACATGGGGGATCCGGCCAAATATGACAAGCCGGACAGTGCGTATCATGTTCAAGCCAAGACCTATTTAGCACTAGCCAAGGTCAATAAACAGCAAGTACACCTGAAACAACGCTGGATCAAACAGGCTTGGGGAGCATTAAGCTCAGCACAAAAACTGTCTTCTGCTGAGCATTATTTACCCACTAAAAAAATGCTGGAAAAGTTTCAGTCCAGTGGTGGTACTGACTGACCGCGCTGCTGATAAAATGACTCAACAAACTCGTCAAACGTATCGGCATCCAACGCGTCGCGCATATCGCTCATAACTTTTTGATAAAAGCGCAGATTGTGAATGGTGTTTAAACGCCCGCCTAGCATTTCATTCGTTTTGTCTAAATGGTGCAGATACGCCCGCGAGTAGTTTTTACACGTATAGCAGTCGCAGTTTTCATCCAGTGGGCCCGTGTCTGTTCTGTGCACAGCGTTACGTATTTTCACCACCCCTGAGCTGATGAACAGGTGTCCATTACGTGCGTTACGGGTTGGCATAACACAATCGAACATATCAATACCACGACGCACCGCTTCTACTAAGTCTTCCGGCTTGCCCACGCCCATTAAGTAACGAGGCTTCTGCTCAGGCATTTGCGGCGCGGTATGCTCCAGAATGCGCATCATGTCTTCTTTTGGTTCACCCACCGACAAGCCGCCAATCGCATAGCCATCAAACTCTATGTCGGTTAAGCCTTTCAAAGAAATATCACGAAGCTCTTCGTACATACCGCCCTGAATAATACCAAAAAGCGCTGACTTATTTCCTTCGTGAGCCTTTTTCGAGCGCTCAGCCCAGCGTAAGGACAGTTCCATAGAGCTACGGGCTTCCGCCTGAGTCGCCGGGAATGGCGTGCACTCGTCAAAAATCATAACAATGTCAGAGCCCAGTTCACGTTGAACCTGCATCGACTTTTCCGGCGTTAATAAAATTTTCTCACCGTTAATGGGCGAACGGAAAGTCACGCCTTCTTCGGTAATTTTTCTTAACTCACCAAGGCTGAACACCTGAAAGCCGCCAGAGTCCGTCAGAATGGGCTTATCCCAGTTCATAAAATCATGCAGATCGCCGTGCTGCTGAATAATTTGCGTGCCTGGACGCAGCATCAAATGAAACGTATTGCCAAGACAGATTTGCGCCCCAGTGTCTTTAACCTCTTCGGGCGTCATTCCTTTCACGGTACCCAGTGTCCCAACCGGCATGAAGGCCGGCGTTTCTACGGTGCCACGCTCAAACTGCATACGTCCACGACGGGCACGACCACTGGTTTTATCAAGTTCAAATTTCATTGTCATAATGTATCACTTCAAAAATTGTCTGTTTATCGCTGCAACAGCATTGCGTCGCCGTAGCTAAAGAATCGGTACTTCTCATTAATGGCTTGTTGGTAAGCTTCCATTATCAGGTCACGACCGGCAAATGCCGAAACCAACATAATGAGTGTCGATTCCGGTAAATGAAAATTAGTAATTAAGCTGTTGACAACCTGAAACTCGTATCCGGGATAAATAAAAATATCGGTGTCGTCAAAGAACGGTTCAATATCATCAGAGTTTGACGCATTGGCGGCAGACTCAAGCGATCGAACCGACGTCGTACCGACAGCAACCACTCGCCCGCCATTGGCTTTCGTCTGCTTTATCGCATTGCAAGTCTCGTCACCCACTTTAGCGTATTCGCTGTGCATGACATGATCATTGATGTTGTCCACGCGCACCGGCTGGAATGTCCCCGCCCCCACGTGCAGTGTCACATAAGCAAAGTTAACGCCTTTGGCTTTTAGCTTTTCTAAAATATCGTCGTCAAAATGCAAGCCTGCGGTCGGTGCCGCTACTGCGCCTGGCTCTCGGTTATAAACGGTTTGATAACGCTCTTTGTCCGAGCTTTCATCCGGGCGATCAATGTAAGGAGGTAACGGCATGTGGCCATATTCCTCAAGAATATCCAATACCGGTTCTTCATGCTCAAATTTAAGCTCAAATAAAGCGCCGTGTCGCGCCAGCATAGTCACTTTGACAGCGCCTTCCAGCAGCAATTCGGCGCCCGCTTTTGGTGAGCGGTTTGAGCGTACGTGAGCCAATACTCGGTGGTCATCCAACAAACGTTCTATCAAAACCTCTACTTTTCCGCCGGATACTTTTTCGCCCAGCAGGCGAGCCGGAATAACGCGAGTGTCATTGAATACCAAAAGATCGCCTGGGTTTAAGGCGCCGACAATGTCAGTAAACTGCTTATGCTCAATCGATTTTAACTCAGCATTGACTTGCAACAAGCGACTCGCACTACGCTGCTCTTGCGGATAGCGGGCAATAAGCTCGTCAGGCAAATCGAACGAGAAGTCACTGACTTTTAAAGAAGAAGGGTTATTTTCTGACATACCTGCGCTTTTCGGAAACACTTTATAAAGCGCGGATTTTACTGGAAAGTCGGCAGCCTGTCACTGAAACAGGCTGCCTTTTCAAGGTTTCTTAATGCAAACTTATGCAACGCCAAATATGGCCTTCAGAATATAGAAGAACGCGATCGACATGATGGCACCGGCCGGCAGAGTAACGACCCAGGACACCACGATATTGCGTACAACCCCTAAGTTAAGAGCCGCAATACCGCGAGCCATGCCCACACCAAGTACAGCACCTACCAGAGTTTGCGTAGTCGAGATTGGCAAGCCAGTACCTGACGCAAGCACGACGGTAGACGCAGCAGCCAATTCGGCTGCGAAACCACGGCTGGGCGTTAAGTGAGTAATACCTTTACCAATGGTCGCAATAACACGTTTGCCCAGCATCGCTAAACCAGCAACGATACCAATACCGCCCAGCGGCAATATCCACCATGCCAACTGCGCTTTGCCACCTATTTCGCCGCCGTTTGTTACGACACTGACAACCGCAGCAAGCGGACCAATGGCGTTAGCCACATCATTAGAGCCGTGAGCAAATGCCATAGCACAAGCCGTAACTACCATCAGCACTGCGAACACTTTCTCAACGTTGGTGTAGTGCATATCTTTGTCGTCTGACGGGTTAAACTTAAGGCGGCCGATAGCCAGCTTGCCGATAACAAACACAAGCACTGCAATACCCAGCGCCCAAAGGTAGCCCTCCAGACTGCCTAAGTCTAAACCAACGTGCTTCAAGCCCTTTTTAATGGTAACCAGCGATAGGACGAAGCCAGCAAGCCCCATGTAAAAAGGTACGTATCGCTGCGCCATTTTCAATGGGTTTGAGCGGTCAAAAATAAGCTTCTGAGCACTCATAAATATGAGATAAGCAATAAAACCGGATATCGCCGGCGTGACAACCCAACTACCGACAACGCCACCTACTTTGGCCCATTGCACTGACTCCATACTGACACCAACCGCGGAGAAACCAACAATGGCACCAATGATTGAATGCGTCGTAGACACCGGCCAACCTAAGTATGAGGCAATAAGCAGCCAGAAACCGGCAGCCAGAAGCGCTGAAATCATACCGAAGACAAGCAGCTCCGGCTGATCAACGAAGTAGGCTGAGTCAATAATGCCTTTACGTATAGTAGAAGTGACTTCGCCGCCCGCAAGATAAGCACCGGCGAACTCAAACACCATTGCAATAAGAATGGCTTGCTTAATCGTTAATGCTTTTGAGCCAACCGAGGTGCCCATGGCGTTAGCAACGTCATTAGCACCGATCCCCCAGGCCATAAAAAAGCCGAAGATAGCCGCCATGCCGATAAGCAGCATGCTGTAACTTGAAATAATATCCATAAATTAGACTCCGCTTAGACTCGCGCCAGCATCAATTCGAAACGTGCACCAACTCGTTCAGACAAGTCAGCTAAGTCACCCACCCAGTCCAGGATTCGATATAGGAACATGGCATCCAGTGGGTTCATATCCAGCTCTATTTTGCGCAAGTCTTTGCGTAACTGGATTTGCAGCTTATCGGTGTCTGCTTCAATTGCATCAAGTTCTGCAATGAAGTCATCAACCAAGTCGCGTTCACGACCTTTGAAACCAGTTTCCAGCAAGTCGTCAAACTCGCCAATGGTTTCTCTGGCTTTAGCAGCGGCATCTATACAACGGTTTAGGTAGGCATCAAAGTCTGTCACCAGCGGCTCAGGAATCGTTAATTCACGGCCGGTCATAAGACCTGAAATGTCTTTGGCTTTATTGGCAATACGGTCTTGCTGGGATACCAACTCAAGTAAGTCAGTACGCTCAACCGGCATAAATAAGCCACTTGGGAGGTTTAAGCGAATTTTACGTTTGAGTTCATCCGCCTTTTGCTCGTGCGTAACGATTTTGCTACGCGCAGTTTCTGCTGACGCCCAGTCCTTAGCGTATACCGCTTTAAAAAACTCTTTCAGTGCTTCAGCACAGCGGTGCACTTCGTCCATGTGCTCGATCATTGGTTTAATCGGGGACTTTGCAAATACCCCAAGGAATGAGTTCATTGACATAACCAGTTCCAATTTTTTCAGCTGTTGTTAGCTGCGCGAATGGTAGCGAAAAGTTTCTGTAAATGGAACCATGGTGTTTGATTAATTCGCCGTCATCTGAACACCTGTTCAATTTCACTTTGTTGCGTGTCAACTTGTCTTTCAACATTTTTCAACAAATGATGCGCATGACCCATATTCTCAATTAACAATCGAATCTCTTCGGAAAACGCTGTCACTCTCAAACTTTGTTGCTCGGCAAGCTGCAGAGACGTTTTCGCCTCATCACTTGAAACCTGTGCTTTCTTTGAAACTTCATCCGCCGTATCCACCAGGACATTCACGTAGTCATGCTGATTCGAACTCGTTTCTATAATATGTTGGTAGCTATTCTCTATTGCAGCGGACGCTTCCGCCAGCTTGCCCAGTGTACTATCAATGCTAGTCAGTGAAGACTGAGTTTTTTGAGCCAACTGCCTGACTTCGTCAGCCACGACGGCAAAGCCTCGTCCCTGTTCTCCGGCTCGGGCCGCTTCTATCGCAGCATTTAGCGCGAGTAAGTTCGTTTGATCTGCAATGCCTGAAATAACAGACAATGCACTATTCACGTGTTCAACCGAGACGGCAAGCTCATTGACCGACGTTTTTGCGGAACTCATTGCCTGTTCATTCATTTTCGACGCATCACTGAGTTTTCGAATGTATTCCCGGCTTGTTTGCATCGACTTTTGTGTACCTACTGCGTTCTGCTCAAGCGCCGCAGTGCAGTCATTTAAAGAATTCGTCAGTTCATTAAGCTGGCTAATGCCGCCTATGGTTGACTCCGCGGATGTTTGAGTTTTATGTGACGACGATACCAGCTCTTGCAGCTCTTTTATCACTGTTTTAAGAGCCTCATTCACAACGGACATTTGATGGGACTTTTGCGCTTCACCAGATTTTGTTTGCTCGAGCATACCGTTAAAGAATTTGGCAACTTCTCCAAACTCCGTTTTTTTATCTGCGCCAGGCAGGTAGTTAAGCTGCTTCTGTTCAAGAAGCTGCTGCATAGCATCGCGTAAACTACGTAGTGGCGTCAAAACCATTCGTTTTAGCAATAAAAAATTGATGAAGGCAAAAAACAGTAAGGCCGCAACTAACGCCATAATTGTGACCTTTATCTGGAAAAGTTGCTCTTGCTGAATGTCGATAAGCTGCTTTTCAGCGGCTACTGCTATAACCTGAATTTGCGCTATGTCATCCGAGATACGTTTGAATGCGAGCTCTCGCTCGGCAATTAAATCAAGAGTGGATGATAGCTCGCGTGGGTAACGGTTAACTAAACTGGACATCTCCGAAATGATTTTAGGACCAAGCTCTTTAGCCTCCCGCTGAACAAGCATCATCGACTGATCAGGCAACTCTTCCTTCACACCCAATTCTGGCAACTGCTCCAGCCTACTTATTTCCTGCTGTATCGAGTTAAGAACTTGCTCAAGCACGTCTTGACTAATTTCGCCATTGAACAAGCGTTCACGGGTGTGAACAAGCTCTCCTATTAGCAGAGTGAGGTCACTGCCTATCTGGGTGTATTTTTGACTGACAGAAGGGTTATCTCCGCTTCCTTTTTGGGCATAATCAAATAAACGCGAAAGCTCACTGAACAACGAACGTTCAGCATTGAACAGTAAAGCCGCTTCCTGACCAGAGAGTTTACCTATTGAACGATAGTCCTGGCCTATCCTGTTATTTATTGACTGAAGTTGCTTAATCACATCAGAGCTTCTCTCAAAGCCTAAATCAACCAATTTGGTTTCAGCCTGCTCTACCGCTTTTTTGGCATCAGTGAGCAATACGGTGTTTCCGGATTGCAAATAACCGCTGAGATCCGTCACCACATTAACCATCAAGCTTTGCTTGACCGACGAATAAGCGGCTTGCTTTTTTTCAATAGTGCTAAGCTTTTGACTCGACCAAAAAAGCACGCCAAGAAAAATCAGCGATAACCCAAGTAAAATAAAAGAAGAAACTCGACTGAATGCAGATACGCGCATAACTTCAAACCGATTTGGATAATCCGCTGAGTTTAAGACGCTTTTATGACAGCTTTATGAAAAAGGCCGCAATGATTTACTCATTGCGGCCTTTGAAGTTATGTACGCTTCAATCGTTTTTAGAAGGTGTACACTAACGTCACTGCGGTTTCAGTATCTAACTTTTCAATGCTTTCATCAGATACATTTGAGTTGTGCGTACCGCTGACAGAAAACTTCATCGCCAGTGAGCTGTTGATGTTAGAGGACAACGACAGCTCAGCCTTGCTCTTGGTATTATCTTCACCAAGTTCTGAAGACACGAGCGCATTGAACTTAGAGTTTTCGGAGATCTTCCAGTCCAGATTTCCCGCTAAACGAAGAATCATTTGCCCTTCTGACTCAACAGGCGGCTCACCTTCTATTTGAATCGGTTTAGTTCGAGAGTAACCCGGACCAATTTCATAGTCGGCGTAAATGTCTTCATCATAGCGATAACGCGCACCATAACCGGTTGCTACCGTTGCCTGGTACTCGTAACCACTAAACTCGTCTTCCTCATAAGAACCGAAAACAAATAATGAAGAGCGACTGTCCGGTGAAAACTTGTAGTTGCTCTGAGCCGACACAAACATACGATCAGCGGTTTCAATTGACTCACCTGTTGACTGGTCTTCCTGTTCAGCCGTGTAGTAGTCAATAACACCTTTATGACGCCAATTTTGGACGTCTCGCGATATATTAAGCTTGCCTTTTAAGCTTTCAGTCTCGGTATTACCCGACGTGTAAAGCAGGCCGAACTCAGCACTTGCTTCCCACTCTTCAACCGTTTCGGTATCCATATCGTCAGCGTCATCAAACATGAAGGTTTGAGCACTGGCCGATACCGACAAAAATAAACTTGCAAATAATACTGATAAACGCACATTAACCTCTTTATTTCACAATTGCGTTTAATTCACCACTTTCGTAGCGCTGGAACATGGTTTCTAACGTTATTGGTTTTATTTTACTTGCCATGCCTGCACAGCCGAAGGCTTCATAACGTGCTTTACAGATTTCTTCCATCGCCGTTGTCGCTGCCGCTAAGAACTTACGCGGGTCGAAGTTTGATGGATTCTCTGCCAAGTGACGACGGATTGCACCGGTTGATGCTAAGCGTAAGTCAGTATCAATGTTGACTTTACGGACACCGTTTTTGATGCCTTCCTGAATTTGCTCAACCGGAACACCGTACGTTTCAGGAATTTCGCCGCCGAACTCATTAATGACTTTCAGCCATTCCTGAGGTACAGACGATGAACCATGCATCACCAAATGTGTACCCGGAATGCGACGATGAATCTCTTTAATGCGGTCAATGGACAAAATATCGCCTGTTGGTGGACGCGTAAATTTGTAAGCACCATGAGACGTACCGCAAGCGATGGCCAAAGCATCAACGTTCGTTGCCTTAACGAACTCTGCCGCTTCTTCAGGATCAGTCAGTAGCTGATCGTGTGACAGTTTGCCTTCAGCGCCGACGCCATCTTCTTCGCCCGCCTCGCCCGTTTCTAACGAGCCCAGGCAGCCCAGCTCACCTTCTACAGAGACGCCACAAGCGTGCGCCATTTCAACCGTTTGTTTAGTAACACGAACGTTGTAGTCGTAGTCCGCCGGCGTTTTGCCGTCTTCCAGCAACGAGCCGTCCATCATGACGGAACTAAAGCCTAATTGGATTGAGCGCTGACACACCGCAGGTGACGTACCGTGATCCTGGTGAACCACCACAGGAATATGTGGCCACTCTTCAACGGCTGCCTGAATTAAGTGACGCAGGAAAGGAGCACCCGCGTACTTGCGCGCGCCTGCTGACGCTTGAACGATTACCGGGCTGTCGGTTGCGTCCGCTGCCTGCATAATGGCTCGCATTTGCTCTAGGTTATTTACGTTAAACGCCGGTACACCATAGTCGTGCTCGGCGGCGTGATCCAATAACTGTCGTAATGACACCAGGGCCATAAAAATACTCCTTTAAATTATAAAACTTGTGTTCAGGCGTCGTTTGCGCGCTCTTCTAAAACGGCTACTGCGGGTAAGGTTTTACCTTCCAGAAACTCCAGAAATGCTCCGCCACCTGTTGAAATATAGCTTATCTTATCAGCGATACCATATTGATCAATGGCTGCAAGGGTGTCTCCACCACCTGCAATTGAAAATGCATCACTATTTGCAACGGCATCCGCAATGGCTTTTGTACCATTTCCAAATTGCTCAAATTCAAATACGCCGACAGGGCCGTTCCAAACAATCGTGCCCGCGCTCTTGAGCATAGCAGCGAGTTGTTCTGCGGTTTTGGGACCAATATCGAAAATCATGTCATCATCCGCCACAGCATCTACCGCTTTGGTTTCCGCCTTTGCTTCCGCGCTAAATTCTTTGCCTGTGACAACATCAACGGGTAATGGAATGTCGCCGCCTTTCGCTTGCGCTTGCTCAACCAGGCGATTTGCCTCGTCAGTCAGATCGGCTTCGTACAAAGACTTACCCACATTATGACCGGCCGCCGCAACAAAAGTGTTCGCAATACCACCGCCCACAACCAGTTGATCAACAACGCCACTCAACGATTCCAACACCGTCAGCTTAGTTGAAACTTTAGAGCCACCAACAATAGCAACCAAAGGCCGCTTCGGGTTTTCCAGTGCTTTACCAAGGGCGTCTAACTCAGCCGCCAACAGCGGACCGGCACATGCGACTGGCGCATATTTGGCAACGCCATGTGTCGATGCCTGAGCGCGGTGAGCCGTGCCAAATGCGTCCATAACGTACACGTCACATAAAGCAGCCAACTTCTTCGCTAATTCGTCGTCGTTTTTCTTTTCACCAACGTTGAATCGAACATTTTCAAAAATAACCAATTCGCCTGAGTCAATCTCAACGCCATTAAGATAGTCTTTGCATAAACGAACCGGGCAGTCGAGTGCGTTTGCCAAGTAATCCACAACCGGCTGCATAGAGAACTGCGCGTCATATTCGCCTTCGGTGGGGCGACCCAAATGCGACATCACCATCACCTTTGCGCCGCCGTCTAAGGCTGCTTTAATGCTAGGAATAGCGGCTTTCAGGCGAGCGTCTGATGCCACTTTGCCATCTTTAACCGGCACATTCAGGTCTTCGCGAATCAGGACGCGTTTATTCGATAAATCCAAATCAGTCATTGCAATGACAGACATGTAAAACCTCTCTTCTGTAAATTCAGATTAAAGCTGTTCAGCCATTTTGCGCGTCGTATCGAGTAAACGATTCGCAAAGCCCCACTCGTTGTCGCACCAGCACAACAGCTTCACCAGTCGCTTATGACTGACGCGCGTTTGAGTGCCATCAACAATGGCTGAGTGAGGGTCATGGTTAAAGTCGATGGAAACCAGCGGCTCTTCGGTATAGTCCAGGATGCCCTGCAGCGCACCAGCGCTATGCTCTTTCAACACTTTGTTCACCGTTTCCAGCGTCGCGTCGCTATTGAGCGTAACGCTTAAGTCCATTGCGGTAACATTGGTCGTCGGGACTCGCACCGCAATGGCTTCAAAACGACCTTCTAAATGCGGCAATATACGCTCAATACCGCGAGCTAACTTCGTATCAACCGGAATAATTGAACGCCCGGCAGCCCGGGTACGCCGTAAATCGGGGTGATAAGCATCGATAACTTGCTGATCATGCATTGCCGAGTGAATGGTGGTGATAGCGCCTGAGTCTATGCCAAATGCGTCGTCCAGTACTTTAATAACCGGTACAATACAGTTAGTCGTACACGAGCCATTCGAAATGACTTTATGCTCAGGCGACAATTCGTTTTCATTCACGCCATAAATGGCGGTAAAATCGACATCTGGTTTGCCCGGATGCGAAAACAAGACCCGTTTCACACCTTGTGCCAAATAACGCTGACCATCGCTCTGACTGCCATAGACGCCGGTACAGTCGACCACAAAGTCGACCTCATAGGACGCCCAATCAATGGCTTCAATGTCAGTTTCATGCTCAAGCGCAATGTCGTCTCCGGCAACCGTTAGCTCGTCCTGTGACTGCGCCACTTTGAAACCAAAACGGCCATGACTGGAATCATATTTCAGTAAATGAGCGATAGCTTCAGACGCGGCTGGCTCGTTAATCAGCACAACTTGAATGTTGTCCCGGTACTTATTTTCATAAAGCGCACGCAAAAAGCTTCGGCCGATGCGACCGAAACCATTAATTGCTATACGAACCGCTTGACTCATTTAAGCGTCCAATAAACGCTTAGCGGCCGCTACTGCGTTTTCAGCAGTAATGCCAAAGTGCTTATACAGTTCACCCGCAGGAGCCGACTCGCCAAAGGTTGTCATACCAACTACCTCGCCATTAAGGCCAACGTATTTCAACCAAAAATCAGTAATACCGGCTTCAATAGCCACACGGCGCGTCACATTCGCCGGCAACACCGACTCTTTGTATTCAGCACTTTGAATATCGAACACATTGGTCGACGGCATAGAGACAACGCGCACCTTGTGGCCTTCTTCCGACAGTTGCTGATAGGCTTCAACGGCCAAGTCAACTTCAGAGCCTGTCGCAATGAAAATAACCTCAGGTTCGCCGTCGCAATCTTTCAGAATATAACCACCGCGGGCAATACTCGCTAACTGCTCTTCGTCTCGCTCTTGTTGTTGCATTCCCTGACGGCTAAAGACTAATGCCGACGGTGTTTTGCTGCTTTGTATTGCAGCACCCCAGGCGACCGCCGTTTCAACAGGGTCACATGGGCGCCAGCATTGCAGGTTTGGTGTTTGACGCAAGTTGGCTAACTGCTCAACTGGTTGGTGTGTTGGACCGTCTTCTCCCAGGCCAATAGAGTCATGGGTGTAGACAAAAATGCTTGGCTGTTTCATAAGTGCCGCCATACGAACGGCGTTACGTGCATACTCCATAAACATCAGGAAGGTAGCACCATAAGCTCTGAATCCACCATGCAGTGTCACACCATTCATAATGGCCGACATACCAAATTCGCGGACACCGTAGTAAACGTAATTACCGCTGGCGTCTTCTGCTGTCACACCCTTAGCACCGTCCCATAACGTCAGGTTAGAGCCCGCCAGGTCAGCTGACCCACCTAACAGTTCAGGCAGTTTCGGTCCAAATTCGTTTAACACATTCAGTGATGCTTTACGGGTTGCGATTGCTTCCGGCGCATTCTGTAGTTTCTGTGCGTAATCGAAGACCGTTGTTGAGAAGTCTTCCGGAAGTTCGCCATTCAGTCGGCGCTGTAACTCTTGCGCAAGTTCCGGGTGCTCTTGTTCATAGGCTACCCAACGCTTATTCCATGATGATTCCACCGCAGCGCCTTTGTCTTTTGCTGACCATTGCTGATAAACGTCTGCAGGGATTTCAAACGCATCGTGCGACCAGTTCAACTGCTTGCGCGTAGCGGCAATTTCATCATCGCCCAGCGGGGCGCCGTGACAGCTTTCAGAGCCTTGTTTATTCGGCGAGCCAAAGCCGATAACGGTTTTACAGATAATCAATGTCGGCTTATTAGTCTCTGAGCGCGCGGCTTCTATCGCCTGCGTAATCGCTTCTGAGTCATGACCATCGACCGCTTCAATCACTTGCCAACCATAAGACTCAAAACGCTTGGCCGTGTTGTCGGTAAACCAACCTTCTACTTCACCGTCAATCGAAATACCGTTATCGTCATAAAACGCAATCAGCTTGCCAAGGCCCAACGTCCCCGCCAAAGAGCAAACCTCGTGAGAAATGCCTTCCATTAAACAACCGTCACCTAAAAATGCATAAGTGTGGTGATCAATAATGTTGTGGTTGTCACGATTAAACTGTGCCGCCAGCACTTTTTCTGCCAAAGCCATTCCGACGGCGTTCGCAACGCCCTGACCTAAAGGACCTGTTGTCGTTTCAACCCCCGGAGTGTATCCGTATTCCGGGTGACCAGGGGTTTTTGAATCTAATTGGCGAAACTGCTTTAAGTCGTCAATGCTGAGGTCATAACCAGTAAGGTGTAGCAGAGAGTAAATCAACATAGAGCCGTGACCATTGGACAACACAAAGCGGTCACGGTCGGCCCAGTCAGGGTTATCAGGGTTATGTTTTAGGTAGTCACGCCATAACACTTCTGCGATATCTGCCATGCCCATTGGCGCGCCGGGGTGTCCCGACTTGGCTTTTTGAACAGCGTCCATGCTAAGCGCACGGATGGCATTGGCGAGATATTGACGTTCTGACATTAAAAACCCCCTGAGGATGAAGAGCAACTTGCGATGCGCGTATTCTCCACATTTCAGGGGGTACAAGCAAATTTATTGGTTAATTTCTGACTAAATATCAGCCTGTAAATCAGCCGCTTTATCCGTTTGCTCCCACGGTAAACCATCACGACCAAAGTGCCCGTATGCGGCGGTTTGCTTATAAATAGGACGTTCCAGGTCGAGCATCTTAATTAAGCCATAAGGGCGTAAGTCGAAGTGACGACGCACTAATGCAATGAGTTGCTCTTCTGAGTACTTAGATGTACCGAAGGTATCAATGCTGATGGAGGTTGGCTCCGCAACACCAATGGCGTAAGAAATTTGCAGTTCACAACGCTCTGCCAAACCGGCGGCGACCAAGTTCTTAGCGACGTAACGCGCTGCATAAGCCGCACTGCGGTCAACTTTTGACGGGTCTTTACCCGAGAAAGCGCCACCACCGTGACGTGCCATACCGCCATAGGTATCCACAATGATCTTACGACCCGTCAAGCCGCAGTCACCCATCGGGCCACCCACCACAAAACGACCGGTAGGATTAATATGGAATTGCGTGTCTTTGGAAACCCACTGCTCCGGCAATACCGGTTTAATGATCTCTTCCATCACCGCTTCGCGCAGCGTTTCCTGAGTAATATCTTCTCTGTGCTGAGTTGACAGAACCACGGTATCAATAGCGACGGGTTTGCCGTTCTCATAAACAAACGTTAACTGACTTTTGGCGTCCGGGCGTAACCAATCTAACGTTCCGTTAGTACGCACTTCCGACTGGCGCTGCATAACGCGGTGTGCATAAGTAATTGGAGCCGGCATAAGTACCGACGTTTCATTCGAGGCATAACCAAACATTAAGCCCTGGTCACCTGCCCCCTGCTCTTCAGGTTTGTCGCGGTCAACGCCCTGATTGATGTCACCGCTTTGCTTACCAATAGCGTTTAATACTGCACAAGACGCGCCGTCAAAACCCATATCGGAATGGCGATAACCAATGTCTTTGACGGTTTGACGTGCAAGGTCTTCAACGTCAACCCAGGCCTTGGTTGAAATTTCTCCGCCAACCAATACCATCCCGGTTTTTACATACGTTTCACAAGCAACACGGGCCTTAGGATCTTTCGCTAAAATAGCGTCTAAAACTGCATCAGATATCTGGTCGGCAATTTTGTCCGGATGCCCTTCGGACACTGACTCTGAGGTAAACAGGTGACGTGACATATGCCCACTATTCCTTTATTTTGATGAAATCACTCAATACTGGTTGCATAATGTAACCGATCACTCTGTTTTTTTCTACTTCTGGACGTCTAAAAGTCCGAATAAGGCGAATAGCATGCGAGTACCGCGGATCTTTCACCCTGATCCCATCGATATAAACGTTGAAACCGAACTGAGTGCGGATGGTTTCCAACACCTGATAAAAGTGCTGCGTTTAAACGTAAATGACCCCATTGTCTTATTCAATGGGGACGGCAAGAATTACTCGGCAACCATTACCCAGGCGGCTAAAAAGTCTGCGTCTTTTAAGGTCACAGCCGTGGAAGATAATGACACCGAGTCCCCGGTTCCAGTGCATTTAGGACAAGTCATCTCACGGGGCGACCGTATGGACTTCGTGTTGCAAAAATCGGTAGAGCTGGGGGTGAGAGAAATAACGCCGCTCTTTAGCGAGCGCTGCGGCGTCAAGCTCAGCGGTGACCGGCTCGAAAAAAAGCAACAGCAATGGCAGAAAATAGTGCGTTCGGCTTGTGAACAGTGCGGCCGCAGTATCGTACCGGACGTTAAACCGGCACAGACTCTGGTAGACTTTATCAATAACCACTTTGACGGGTTACGGCTGACACTAGACCCAACCGCCGAGCAACCACTGTCTTCATACACGCAAGCCGATAAAGGCATTCAGTTATTGATTGGTCCCGAGGGTGGCTTCACCGACGAGGAAGTCCTTGAGGCCGAACAGCAGGGCTTTAAACCCATGAAGTTAGGCCCAAGAATACTAAGAACCGAAACCGCAGCACTGTCTGCTTTAACCGCGGTGCAGTATCAGTTTGGCGATTTACGCTAAAGGAGTTTATATGAAGAAGTTAGCCATGGTGATGGATCCTATCGCCGATGTGAAAACCGAAAAAGATACGAGCTTCCGTTTATTGCTGGAAGCACAGGCACGCGGTTATCAGTGCTTTTATCTGGAACTGGGCGATTTAGTCATCGACAATGGTAACCCGATGGCGTTTGTCCAGGAAGTCACGGTACGCGACCAGAAAACCGACTTTTACAGCCTGAAAGAAAGTGAGTATCTGCCACTGGATAGCTTCGACGTCATTATGATGCGTAAAGATCCGCCGTTTGACAGTGAGTTTCTTTATGCCACGCACATATTAGAGCTCGCCGAGCACCGCGGCAGTTTGGTCGTGAACAAACCACAAAGCCTCCGTGACTGCAACGAAAAGCTATTTACGTCGTGGTTTGCTGACGCTATTGCTGACACGGTGGTGAGCGCTCGCGCTGACGTCATAAAGGCGTTTCATAAAAAGCACGGCGATGTCATTTTAAAGCCACTCGACGGTATGGGCGGCGCATCGATATTTAAGGTGACGGCTGACGGTAACAACCTCGGCGTTATTATTGAAACACTGACAGAAAAAGGTCGGCGTTATGCGATGGCGCAGAAGTATTTACCGGAGATAAAAGACGGCGATAAACGCATTCTCATTATTGATGGTGAACCGGTTCCGTACTCATTAGCCCGCATTCCCAGTGCCGGCGAAACGCGCGGTAATCTAGCGGCTGGCGGCAGTGGCCGTGCTCAACCCTTGTCTGACAGCGACTGGGCACTAGCACGCAAAGTCGGCCCGGAACTTAAGAAAAAAGGTCTGATTCTGGTTGGTCTGGATGTCATTGGCGACCGTATAACAGAAATAAACGTGACCAGCCCAACCTGCATGCGGGAAATTGAAAACGCTTACGACATTAATATTGCCGAACTTGTTTTTGAGGCCGTCGAGTCAAAATTGAATTGAATTTCGACGTGATGACCCCATATCGGAAGTAGAGATTATCGTTAAGGAGTCGGTGAATCGGATGAACAGCTTACAAAACCATTTTTTGATAGCAACCCCTATGCTGAATGATCCAGCATTTAAGCGAACCGTGACTTACATTTGTGAGCACAACGAAGATGGCGCTATGGGGCTTGTCATTAATCAGCCTGCTGAACTTAGTGTGACCTCGCTGCTGGATAAGCTGGAAATTGTTTACCCGGAGAATAACGAGTATCTGCAAGGTCAGGTTTACCAAGGCGGTCCTGTCGGTCGTGAGCGTGGCTTTGTCATTCACCCGCCACAGGACAACTGGCGCGCCAGCATGAAAATGAGCGACGATATTATGGTCACGACCTCACGCGATATTTTAGAGGCATTAGGCTCATCGGCTGCGCCACAGCATTTTTTACTGACGTTGGGTTATGCTGGCTGGGAAGCGGGTCAGCTGGAAGAAGAAATGGAAGAGAACTCTTGGTTAGCCATACCGGCCGACCCGGAACTCCTGTTCAATACGCCAATTAGCGAGCGCTGGCAAAAGGCCACAGAACAACTCGGCTTTGATGTTTGGAAGCTGGCACCTGACGTAGGCCACGCATGAGTACGGTTATCGGCTTTGACTTTGGCACCAAAAGCATTGGTGTCGCCGTCGGCCAACGTATTACTGGTACTGCCTCACCGCTTAGTGCATTAAAGGCAAAAGATGGCATTCCCAATTGGGACGCTATTGAACAGCTATTTAAAGAGTGGCAGCCAGAACAACTGGTTGTCGGTCTGCCTTTAAATATGGACGGAACGGAGCAACCACTCACTCAACGCGCGAAAAAGTTTGGCAATCGGTTACACGGGCGTTTTGGTTTGCCGGTCGCCTTTCAGGACGAACGACTCACTTCAACCGCTGCGCGCGAAGAATTATTCAACGCAGGTGGGTTTAAGAAACTCGATAAAGGACTTGTCGATAGTCAAGCCGCACTGCTAATTGTCGAGGATTTCTTGAGCAATTCTTTGCCAACAAGCAATAATTCGTTATAGTGTGCTCAGTAATCAGTTGATGTGACAGGAGCTGACCTTGTTTGGTAACGAAGAACCGTATTCAGTTACGGGCAATACAATTCTCTTAAAAGACGAAAATAAAAAACTTCTCTTAATCACCGGCGCGAAATACGACAATATTCTCGTATCACGCAGCGGTGTTGAGTTTACTGATTTGCCGCCAGAGCGTCGCCCTGGACTCCGGCTGGTCTCTTTACTAGAAGTCTTTAAGAAAGAAAAAACCTACTTTTTTGTCCGTGCGGGCGGTGTCGAGTACCAAATCGACCTTAAATTCGAAGAAAGCCCCATTACGGAAATGAAGTTTTAAGGGTTAATAGGAAAGCCAGCGTGACACGTCATAATGATGCGTTTGTCTGGCTTTCTTTTGTATTTCTGCTGCTATTCCCCATTGGCAGCTTTGCCCAGTCTTTTTTTCAACTCAATGAACAAGACAACCAGCTTCACTTTTCGTATCACTGGGACGACTTCGACGGCAATCAAAACACCATCGAGTTCTCCGCCAATAAGAAAGACTTTCTGGCACCATTAAAGCGTTATCGAGGATTTAATCTTGAACGAAGCCAGCGCGAATTAAGCCGACAGCTCAACCGATACATTCGTCAGCAACAATGGCGTGGCATTCAAGCCAAATTAACCCCCCGCCAGCAAAGCGTTGAGCTGATAACCAGCAGAGCCAGAAGTCAGGAGCAACAAGCTCAGCTTGAGCAATACAAGCAACAGCTGCGCGAATATTACAATGAACGCTGGGTCGATTACCTGGACTCTAATTTCTACGAAACTATCTCCCTGCCGCCCGGACAACAGGGAATCATTCCTGATCACGCCGCTATAGCCAGTGAAATGGCGTCCGTTATTAAGCCGCTCATCAATGCGATTGGCGAGCAATTGGGTAACAACACCCAACGCAACTACATCAACTACGTAACCAGCTTTTTACAGCATATTCCATATAATGACTTAAGCAGCAAACTTGATAGCCGAGGCGATGGTTTCGTGCCACCGAACCAACTGATTTACTACAATCAGGGCGACTGCGACAGCAAAGTCACGTTAATGACAGCCATTATGCGCAACATCATTAACAACGCACAGATGGCCATTATTTACCTGCCCGACCACGCCGTTTTTGGCATTAATATGAGTAAACGTGACAGTGACACCACCATTGAGCACGATGGTATTCAATACGTTTTGGTTGATGTAACCGGCCCCGCCGCTATGCCGGCGGGAACCGTCAGTGAGGAAACCGAATTTCACATTCGTACCGGTCAGTACACCGTAAAACCGGTCAACTAACGCTCTTTTGGGCTATAAATGCTCTTCTGCAAATTGCGCGAGTGAACTACGCACAACGCCGTTTAGATTAATGGTGGCACTGCCTGGATAGTCTTTAAAACGCTCCACAATATAAGTTAGACCCGATGTCACCGCCGTTAAGTAGTAGCTGTCTATTTGCGCCAGGTTCCCCGATACAATTAATTTCGTGTTCTCCCCACAGCGGGTTATGAGTGTTTTAAGCTGTGAAGCGGTTAAGTTTTGTGCTTCATCCAAAATGACAATGGCATTTTGAATACTGCGACCACGCATGAAATTCAGCGACTTAAACTGAATATTCGCTTTTTTCATAATGTAGCTAAGACTCGACTCCATACTTTCGTCATGCTTATGCAACGCTTCCAGCGAGTCGGTAATAGCCGACAGCCAGGGCGCCATTTTCTCTTCTTCGGTACCCGGTAAGTAGCCTATCGACTCAGCAATTTCCGGCGTATTACGGGTGACAATAATCTTTTCATAAATACCCTGCTCTACCACCATTTGTAGCGCCGCAGAAAGCGCTAAAAAGGTTTTACCACTGCCTGCCGGGCCCGTCAGTACGACCATATCCATGTGCGTATCGAGCAACGCATGTAGCGCCATGGCCTGATAAATATTTTTGGGACGTACTCCCCAAGCGTCGTAAGACATCAGGCGCTCAACACCCAAGTCCATCAGCGTCACGGAGTCGTTGTCGTAACTATCCACCCGTGCGGCAAAATGATTGGTCTCGTCAATAATGTATTCGTTCGCAAATATCTGCGGCAGCAACTCCCGTCCCACCGTGTGATAAGCGTCACGACCCTCCTGATGCGTTTCAACTTCACCAACCTGCGACCAGAAGTCCCCTTCGAATTTGTAAAAGCCTTTGGTCAACAGGCGTATATCGTCAATGAGCTGGTCAGTGCGGTAATCCTCGACATACTTCATGCCTGCACCTTTGGCTTTCAGTCGCATATTGATGTCTTTTGTGACCAACACCACCGCCGCCGGTGCTTTATCCTTCTGGATTTCCAACGCCGCCTGAATAATGCGGTGATCGTTCTCGGACAAAGACAGCACCGACTCATTTTGCTCGAGCTGATAGTCCGGGAATATTGCCAACGTTCCTTGAGCGTTGTGCTCTCCGTGCATGCGACTGAGTTTCACCCCATCAATAATTTCATCCGGCCGAGCCTCTTTTAACGCTTCCTCTAAAGAACGAATAGCAACCCGGGCCTCTCGGCTCACGTCTTTATTTCGATCTTTTATTTTGTCGAGCTCTTCAAGAACCACCATGGGAATAATGACGTTGTGTTCTTCAAAGTTAAGGAAAGCAAGGGGGTCATGCAGCAGAATGTTGGTATCGAGGATGAAATATTTACCCGCTTTATTTTCAGACATAGGCGTTTACCTTTTGTCGTTATTGTTTAATTACAGCTTAGTCTAAAATTAATGACAAAATAGTGACAAAGAGAAATTTTTCTCGGAATTTTTCGGCGAATTCAGTACCATTGCCGCCCTTAAATAAAGCGATTGGGAGTTCTGCAGTGAGTGAATTTAGAGTCGGCCAACGGTATCTCAGTGAAACCGAAACAGAAATGGGGCTTGGCCTTATCACACAAGCAGAGGGACGCCATATAACCGTCATGTTTCCTGCTAATGGTGAAGTGCGCTTATACGCTGCACAAGAGGCGCCATTAGTCCGTTACCTGTTGCAGGACGGACAGCAAGGAAAGCACGCTGACGGCTGGACCTTCATTATTGAAGAGTTGTCTGAAGCGGCCGGTATTGTCACTTACCATGGCAAACGCGAAGACACGCAGGAACAGGTTACCGTTCCTGAACCCCAGTTATCCTATCAAATTGATAACAATCCGGCATTGACGCGTTTGTTAGCAGGGCAATCTGAGCGTTTAGATATGTATCAGTTACGCTGCGAAGCGAATCAGCATATCGCAGCCTACCAAAACAGCGAAGTTGCCGGGCTTTTAGGAGTGCGTACCCAATTACTGCCACACCAGCTTTATATTGCTAAAACGGTGTCCGATCGCTACCACCCGCGGGTGTTGCTGGCCGATGAAGTGGGCTTAGGTAAAACCATTGAAGCAGGCATGATCATTAAACGTCGACTGATGACGGATCGCTCTCAACGCGTTCTTGTCGTAGTGCCTGAATCGCTCATGCACCAATGGCTCATCGAGATGCGCCGCCGCTTCGCTTTAAGCTTTACTCTCTTCGACGAAGAACGCTGTGAGCAAGCCGCGGAAGATACCGACAACCCGTTTCTGACTGAACAACACATTATTGTCAGTAGTGACTTTATTAAAGAACCCAAATGGCAAAGCGCACTTTCGGACGCTGATTTCGATTTACTTGTCATTGACGAAGCGCACCACTTGCAGCCGGACGCTGACGAGTTTGCGCAGGTCAAAGCGCTGTGCGAATCCATTCCCGGGTTACTGCTGTTAACCGCAACGCCTGAGCAAGAGGGTTCCGAAGGCCATTTCTTACGTTTGCAGCTGCTTGACCCTGATCGTTTCAGTGACTACGAAGCGTTTCTAAAAGAGCAAGAACACTACAAAGAACTCGCCGAGCAGGCTGAGTCTGTAACCGATGATAAAAAGCTTGATGAGCTTCTCGATAAATACGGTACCGGCCGGGTTATGTTCCGCAATCGCCGTGCCGATATAGGCGGCTTCCCCGAGCGCCGTTTTCACGCCATCGAGTTGCCTGAATTTACGCCAGACGAAGACATGCCCTGGTGGATGGATGACCCGCGGGTCGACTGGCTCATTAGTCACATTAAAGAGAACCGCAACAGTAAAGCTTTATTAATCTGCAAAACGGCGGAACAAGTCCTGGATTTATCGGAAGCATTGCGTGTCCTGGCGGGCGTTCAAGCAGCGACCTTCCATGAAGGCATGACATTAACGGAGCGAGACCGCTCTGCGGCCTTTTTTGCCAGTGAAGAAGATGGAAGCCCGATATTGTTGTGCTCTGAAATCGGCAGTGAGGGACGTAACTTTCAATTCGTCAGCCAGCTTGTTCTGTTCGACTTGCCCACCAACCCGGACTTACTTGAGCAGCGCATTGGTCGTTTAGACCGCATTGGACAACAAAATACCATTGATATTTATCTGCCCTACAACGCAGGCTCTAACGAAGCTATTTTACTGCCCTGGTATGAGCAAGGTATGAACGCCTTTCGTCAGTGTAATGCCATTGGTCGTAAACTCTATGACGCCTTTGGTAACTTCATTGAAACGGCTATTGAAAAACGTCAGCCCTTGTCGGATGACATCATTCAGCAAACGCAAGAGCTTAGTGAAGCCTGGCGAGAACTGAATAAGCAGGGTCACGACAAACTGCAAGCAATGAACGCCTGCCGACCTGAACAAGCTGAGCGCATTATTGAACATATCAATACAGATTCAGACGTTGATACCGTTGCAGACTTTATGTTGGCATTTTGGGATCGCTTTGGTGTGAACAACGAAGTTCTGGACGAGAACCGTTGGTTCATTCGCGCCAGCGAACACATGCGTATCCCTGGACTCCCCGGCCTGCCGGAAGATGGCATCACGGTGACTTTCGATCGTGTTACTGCATTAAATTTTGAAGATGTCGACTTTCTCAGCTGGGATCATCCGATGGTTCAGGCCGCTTTAGAATTTCTGTCTTCAGACGACTTTGGAAGTACCTGCGTTGCACAAATGAAAAACACGGCTATTCCAGCGGGCGCCTGGTTTCTTGAGCTGGACTTTACCAATACAGTAGCAGCGCCTGCTAAAACGGCGGTGCAGGAGTTTTGCCCGCAAGGTAACCTACGTCTGCTATTAGATAGCCAAGGCAGAGAGCTATCCGATAAAGTCTCCAGAGAGTTACTTGATCAGCAAGCCAGTTTCCTTGATAAAAAAACCGCTCGCCAAATTCTTAAGCAGTTACGCGGACCGGCACAAGACTTGATACACGGTGCTCAGGAGCAAGCGCGTCGCTGGCAGGAAGACCTCATAAGCGATCAGCGTGCGAAAATCAGTGACACACTGCAACGAGAACTCACACGCCTGGAAGCATTGAAAGACGTTAATCCGTCCGTTCGTGAGTCGGAGATTGAGGCGCTAAAAGAGCGTGAGGCGACCCTGCTGACAGCAATCGAACAACCACAATTGTCGCTTACGGCCATTCGTATATTGGTGAATAATCACTGATGGCTTTATTGCATTATCAACCACCTTTAGAGCCTTATTTAGCCGTCATTTACGAGGACTCTGAATTATTGGTGGTTGATAAGCCAAGTGGGCTGCTCAGCGTGCCCGGTAAGCATATTGAACATCGCGATTCAGTATACACAAGAGCGCAGCGTGTGCTCCCTGAAATTCGGGTTGTTCACCGACTCGACATGGCGACCTCGGGCGTTATTTTGCTGGCGAAAACCCGGCTCGCACAAAGCCATATTAGCCGTCAATTTCAGCAGCGCGTGACTAAAAAGACATACATTGCTGACGTGTCGGGCCGCTTACCAGCTCAACAAGGTGTTGTTGAACTGCCGCTATCCTGTGACTGGCCAAACCGCCCTCGCCAACACATGGACTTCTTCACCGGCAAAGACAGCACCACGGGTTACCGCGTGTTAGCAACCCATGAAAACTATTCACGGGTTGAACTCTATCCGCACACCGGGCGTTCTCACCAGCTTCGCGTACACATGCAGGCGCTAGGTTGCCCCATACTGGGGGACAAGTTTTACGCACACACTGACGCCTTTAACATGACGGACCGACTGCACCTGCACGCTCACTCACTGACCATTACCCATCCTCTCACCGAGCAAACCGTTACGTTCACCAGTCCGCTGCCTTTTTAGGCTTTTTTATTATCAAGTTCCGTTCCCTGAAGCCGATATTACGACTATGAAACGTCATTTTCTTATCGCCTTTTTGCTGCTTTTCGTCACTGCTCCTGTGTTGAATGCACAGGACGATTTGCAGCGTTACCTTCCCGAGGACCAATTGCATTGGTTGACGGACGGTGACGCTGCACGCTTT
The DNA here is from genome assembly GCF_002211765.1 of Idiomarina piscisalsi. Lineage (NCBI taxonomy): Bacteria > Pseudomonadati > Pseudomonadota > Gammaproteobacteria > Alteromonadales > Idiomarinaceae > Idiomarina > Idiomarina piscisalsi. The sequence goes on along the minus strand of NZ_CP022133.1, from coordinate 445,606 downwards.
TTAGTACTGAAAAAAGAGTATTTACAGGCGTTCGAAAGTGGACAAATGACGCTAATTCCCGACTGGCATTATCATCCGCTGCAGTCATTTTATGTCAGTTATTTGTATGAAGTGGCCCCCGACTTTGGTTGGACAACTTGGGCGTTAACACCGCCCGATAACACCATTCGCACCGACAATTTGCAAACACCAGCGACGCGCACGCATTTTCCCGAGCAAGCAGACGATAGCCTATTCGAGCCGTTAGTTGCCGCGCTTGAAAACCGCATCGCCTTATTACAAGAGGAAACCCTCAAACAGCCTGGCTTTGCCGTTTGGGTCGTAGAGGGAATAACTGCGGATATAACACTGCGACTACTCGAAAAAACACCATCAATGATGCCGGATGCACTGGTGATAGTGAATGCTTACATTCCTCAGTATCACTTCAACAAAGCGCTCTCAGAGCGAATTGCCAAGTCACCGTTGCGTATTCTGGACATTCGAACCGCAGAGAGTAACCGGTGGCTGGAAGCACAATGGTCACTGCGCAAAAAGCTCGCCACCAAATACCAGCACGTTTCGTATCGGCAACGTCAGCTACTGACGTCCGGCAACGCCGGTCAAGCCGAGTTACGCTCCACGGTGAAAGGCTGGCTGGAGTTTCACGGGTACTGATAATTAGCGAATATCTCTGTGCTCTTTTACCTGCTCATAAGCCGCTTGGATATCTCTCGCTTTTTGCTGTGCCTGCTTCATCACCTCTTCGGGAAGCCCCTGCGACGCTAACTTATCGGGATGATGTCGCGCCATTAATTTCCGGTATGCCTTTTTAATTTCTGCATTGCTGTTTTTCTCAGTCACACCCAATATTTGGTAAGCGTCTGCTAAATCGTTTTTCGTCGACGACTGGCGCCCGCCACTTCCCGCATGACTGCGCTGACGCTGCTGATGAAAACGAAACGCCGCTTTTTCCATCATCAACCACTGATCAAGTTGGAAACGTGTGAAGCCTAGCGCTTTTGCCACATCCACCAGTACTTCATGTTCGGTCTTATCCAGTACGCCATCATTCAGAGCAAGGCCTATCAGTTGTTCCATGAAGAGCTGAAGCACATCTCGGTTGCCATAAAATGATGCGCTGAAGTCTTTCATTACTTGTTGCAGCGGAAAGGTAGCTTCTTTGCCTTCACGGAAGGCATCCTGTGCTTCTTTGGTCGCATCGGTGTCCAGTTTTAGCTGTTGCATTAAATACTGCGCTTGTGCAATATCGCGCTCGGTCACTCGCCCTTTTGCTTTGGCGACATGCCCCATCACCGCAAATAGGGTATAAATGAAATTCGCATCGCCGGCCGCTTTCTCTGCACCATATAAAAAACGCCCCCAGGCACCTCGCTTAGAAAAGTCCTGAGCCATACCACGGTCAAACCAATGCCCGACCAACGCACCTAAAATTGCGCCCGGCCATTTCATAAAAGCAAACCCAGCCAACGCGCCTATTACTTTTCCCCAAATCATTTTTGTTTTCCTACTTGTTGATTCAGTTGCTCCAGCCGTTCGGGAGTGCCCACGTCAGTCCACAAGCCGTCCATAACAGACGCCAGAATTTTTCGCTCAGCCATCGCTTTTTCAAAAAATGGTTTTAATGGGTGCTTCCCTTCAGGATAAGGTTCTAACAAGGTTTTTCGGTACAGACCAATGCCGGCAAAAGTTTTCGAATCCTGCGTTTTTTCTGTCAGGTAGCCATCCTTAACGGCAAAGTCGCCATCAGCGTTATGCGGCGGATTATCAACCATGACCAGATGCGCCAGCATGTCATCCGGTAGGCTTTTCGGCAGTTCAGAATAATCCCAGTCCGTCCAAATATCCCCGTTAATCACCCAGAACGGCTCATTTCCCAATAACGGTAGCGCTTGAATAATGCCGCCAGCGGTCTCCAGTCCGCCCTCCGGCTCTGGAGAAAACGATACCTGCAGCTCCCATTCGGAACCGTCACCAACGAATTGCTCTATTTGCTCTCCTTTCCAGGCATGATTAATCACCACTTCCCGAACACCAGCGCTGGCGAGTTTTTCTAAGTGATAGGCCAACAAAGGCTTTCCCGCAACGGACAACAACGGTTTCGGCTGATTATCGGTGAGTGGCCGCATGCGCTGCCCGCGACCCGCCGCTAAAATCATCGCTTTCATTGTTGCTCCCACGCCGGTAGTACTCGTTCATTCAACCAAACGTTGTATTCATTCAGGTCAGTGTAACGCTGGCTAATTCGTTCCAGATACCCCAGAGTTCTGGGGACGTCCTGCAGGTATCCCGGCTTCTTGTCACGGTGAGCTAAGCGGGCAAATATTCCTGCCGCCTTGGTGTGCCGCTGCATACCCATTAAATCAAACCACTGTTGCCACTGAGCTTCATCCGTTTGTGCCGCTAATCGGTTGCTGTCTATCAAACGCTGACGCAAGGTATTACTTAATTCATCGACCAATTCATCCGGCCATTCGATGTAGCAATCACGTAGCAGCGACACCGCATCATAGGTAATAGGACCCACGACCGCATCCTGGAAATCAATAATGCCAATGCGATCATCATTCAGCAGCATCAAATTTCTGGAGTGATAGTCGCGGTGCACGCCAACTTGAGGCTGCGCCAGCGTATTATTTATCATTATGTCGCAAAAACGAGTCCAAATTCGTTCATCATCGGGCTGCCACTCAACATTCAAATGAGTTCCCAGCAACCAGTCTTTGAAAAGTCCCAATTCGCGCTCAAGTAACGCCTGGTCGAACTTCGGCAAAGCACCTAACCGAGTTTTAGTCACGTCCATAATATGAGGCAGCGCCGCTAGCGCATCGCCATAAAACTGCCGTGCATTGCGCTCATGCAGCTTACTCAGCAACAAAATTTGACCAAAGTCCGACTGCAACATGAAGCCATGCTCAGTGTCAGCGGCCACCACTTCCGGAACTGTCACCCCGGCATCGCGATAAGCTTCTGCGACCGCTAAAAAGGGTTCCATCGGCTCTTTATCAGGAGGGCAGTCAACGGCAATAAGGCTTTCCCGTCCATTGGTTGCGCGAAAATACCGGCGGAAACTAGCGTCTCCAGAGACCACTTCCAACGTTGGTTGTGTTACGCCAGTCTGCAACTCACACCAAGCTCGCAGAGCCAGTTCACGTTTATCTTCCAAAATGCCCTCCAGAAATATACTTTCTACGCGTAAAACTTGCAGTGTATCAAATAGCGAAACAAACAAAATTGCTTTATTATATTGCCCTTTACGTAGATACAATAATGCTAACAACGACCAAAACGGATGACTCATTTGTTGCTTAGACTTACCACAGTAACGTCGCTGCTCCCTGTCCTGCTACTATCTCTTTCAGGTTTGGCATCAGCAACGCCACAAAATTCAGTATCTCAACCGTTGGTATGTCAGGTTACGCCTGTTGAAAGCATTGCCGATAAGTCTTTGCAGCTGCAAGCAATACAAGCCGGCGCAATCGGTGTCGAGTCTCAATCTGCACGCATTTTATCAAATGACAAAGCTTACTTTGAGGGTAACGTCATTATCCAGCACAACGGGCAATGGCTATCTACTCAGGCAGCAACACTCGATCAGCAAAAAGGTCAAATTGAGGCCAGCAATGGTATTAACTTCAGCGATGGCTACTTAAATGTCAGTGGCGAATCGCTGTTTTTAGACTTAAACAGTAATGAGGCCCGGCTGTACTCCAGTGACTACAGGCTGACCAACGTCAACGCCCGTGGGCACGCGGAACTGCTGTATTTATCGCAGCAAAACGTACTGCTGCAAGACTCCAGCTTCACCACCTGCCCCGGCGAAACTCCCGCATGGCAGCTACGCGCAGAGCGGATTGAAATAGACGAGAACAGTGACTTTGGTGAGGCCTGGCACGCACGTTTTGAGCTCTTTGACGTTCCTATTCTTTATTTGCCCTACTTCAACTTTCCAATAAGCGACGCGCGCAAAACAGGGTTCCTGTACCCAACTTTCGACTCGTCTTCTAGTAATGGCTTCGAGGTTGAAGTACCTTATTACTGGAATATAGCGCCGAATATGGACGCCACGATAGCGCCCATCTATATGTCTGAACGCGGCACGATGTTTTCCGGAGAGTATCGCTATTTATTTGAAGAGAGCGCAGGCCAATTAAATCTGGAATACTTAAATAATGACCGTGCTATCGCAACCGAAGAAAGCCGCTACCTTTGGCATGTTCAGCACAAGACGCAATTTAATGAGCAATTAAGCCTGTACCTGGATGGTACGCAAATCAGTGACGATAACTACTTAAATGATTTTGGCAGCGACTTCGCTGGACGCGCAGATACCCACCTATACCGAGTGGCTCAGCTTGATTACATCAACGAAAACTGGACAGCTCAGGTCCGAACCGAAGACTACGAGATTTTGGGTGATTATCTCAGTCCATATAGAACACTACCGCAAATCAGTCTGAGTTATGAACAAAACAAATTCACGGGTTTTAGTACTAACTTATACACTGAACTGACCTACTTTCAGAACCAAGACAAGGCCAGTAATTATGCGACTCGTGCCCACGTTGAGCCCAGCGTTAAATATCGCTATGAAAAACCCGCTTTTGACACTGAAGCAGAGCTGTCTTACCTATTTACTCGTTACCGCCAGCAAAGCGACGATGCCCGACTAGATGACGATGTCACACGGGCATTACCGAGATTACGTTTACAAGCTCAGCTGCATTTAGAGCGAGAAACCAGCGACGGATACCGTCAAACGCTGTCACCGCAAATTCAGTATTTGTATGTGCCTTACGAAAACCAACAGAACATCGGCATTTACGACACGGCATTATTACAAGACGACTATTACGGTCTATTTCGCAGCCGCCGTTTTTCGGGGCTTGACCGGATTGCGGAAGCGAATCAGGTAACATACGGACTCACAACCAGTCTATTCACGGATAGCGAGCGCGAAGTGTTAAGAGCCAGCCTCGGCCAAATATATAACATCGAAGACAGTAGAACAGAGCTTCTCATTGATGAAACGAACGAGCCGACATTCACTTCCAGCAACAGTGAATGGGTTGCCGATATAAACTGGACAATGACCGACGAATGGTCACTAAAGAGTTCTATCCAGTACGATACGGAACTTAATAGCACACGTAAGAGTCAGACCGCACTGGAGTATCGAAAAAACAGCAGCAACTTAGTGCAGGTCAGTCACCGTAAAGCGACTAATATTTTAAATAACGACATTGAACAAATTGGTACTCAGGCCGTATTTGCTGCCAGTAAACAATGGCAAGTCGCAGCAAATGTATTTTACGACTTAACACACGATCGGGTAAATGATGCTATGGTAGGCGTCCAATACAGCAATTGCTGCTGGGCTGTTCGCGTCAGTGCTTATCGAAGAATAAATCGTGATCTTGAACCGGCCTTTAACAATGCGACGATTAACGCTGACACCGAGTTTGACAACGGTATTAGCATACAATTTATTATTAGCGGTTTAGCCTCTGATAATCGGGGGCTGATAGATATGCTCGAGAAAAGTACGTACGGTTATCGCCGTCCTTTTTATCTCAGTAACTAGTGGTAGGTAGAATGAAAAAATTGGTAGCTTTTTTTGCAACGGCAATGCTTTTGGCAACGCCATTGCTGGTCAGTAACACAACTCAGGCACAGCAGCTTCTGGACCGGGTTGTTGTCGTCGTTGACGACGGTGTTGTATTACAAAGCCAAATTGACCAACTGGTGCAACAGGTAAAAGCAGGTAACAACTTCAACTCTGCTAACGCCCCCTCCGACGAAGTATTGGAAACCCAAGCGATTGAGCGACTGATATTGCAGGAAATTCAGCTACAAATGGCTGACCGCATGGGTATCGAAGTAAGTGACGCACAACTCGAGCAAACCATTAACGGCATTGCTCAAGAGCAAAACCTGACCGTCGATGAGCTGCGCCAGAAAATGGCTGACAACGGCGTTAGCTGGGCGAGCTACCGCGAAAATGTTCGCAACGAAATTACCATTCAGCAGGTTCAGCGAGCGGCCGTTCAGCAACGTGTTTCTATTACGCCTCAAGAAATCAATAACCTGGTTAAACTAATAGACAGTAACCAAAGCACTCAAACTGAATACCGCTTGGGACATATTCTTATTTCCGCAGACTCTAATTCATCGCAAAGCGAGCTGGAAAAAGCGAAAGATCGCGCTGAAACCGTGTTAAGACTGCTGGACGAAGGAAGCGATTTTTCTGACTTGGCAATACGTTCGTCGTCAGGCTCGGCGGCATTAGACGGCGGTGACATGGGCTGGATGACAATTAATAGTATGCCAACGTTGTTCGCTGAAGCCGTTGAAGGAAAATCAGCCGGAGATGTCGTTGGTCCTATTCGCAGTGGTGTTGGTTTCCACATTCTGAAAGTTCAGGACAAACGCGGCGAGCAAACCGTTGAAGTTGAAGAAGTCAAAGCACGCCATATTCTGATTCAGCCGTCTGTTATTTTGTCCGACAATAAAGCCAAGGAAATGCTGAATTCGTTCCGCGAACAAATAGCTGCCGGAAACAAAACGTTTGAAGAGTTAGCGAAAGAGCACTCTTCTGATCCAGGTTCTGCTTCGCGTGGCGGTGACTTAGGCTGGGCACGACCGGATAAGTACGCACCTGAATTCAAAGAAAAAGTCGAAACCATTCCAGCGAATACCATTAGTGAGCCATTCAAGACTCAGTTTGGCTGGCATATAGTGGAAGTGACAGACAGACGCACGACCGATGCAACCAACGAAAGCAAACAAGAACGTGCTTATCAGATGTTGTTTAGCCGTAAGTTCCGTGAAGAATTGGACAACTGGCAACAGGAAATGCGCGATCAAGCCTACATAAGACGGGTTGCTGAGTGAGTTATCCAACGCTGATATTTACTCCGGGCGAGCCCGCCGGGATTGGCCCGGATTTAATATTGAAAGTGGCGCAGCAGCCCCTGGAGGCTGCTGTTGTCGTTTGCGCTGATAAAAATATGCTGCGCGAGCGAGCAGAACTTCTGAACTTGCCAGTGACATTCCATAAGTACCAAAAAGGCCAAAAAGTGCCTAAGCACGAGGCCGGTCATTTATGGGTTGAGCATTTACCTGTGTGTGAGCCTGTGACGGCTGGTGAGCTGACCGTTGCCAATGGTCATTATGTGGTCGATTGTTTGAAACGTGCTTCCGATGGCAATTTATCGGGTGAATTTGATGCCATCGTGACCGGCCCTGTTCACAAAGGGGTGATTAATCAGGCCGGCGTCGCTTTTTCCGGACACACTGAGTTTTTAGCTCACGAAGCAGACTGTAACGACGTTGTTATGATGCTGGCAACAGAGGGCCTACGCGTCGCTTTAGTCACCACGCACATACCTTTGGCGTACGTTTCTAAAGCAATTACTAAAGAACGACTAACAAACATCCTGACGATACTACACAACGACTTAACCCAAAAATTCGGCGAAACTCAGCCCAAAATTTTAGTTTGCGGCTTAAACCCGCATGCCGGTGAGTCCGGTCATTTAGGCCATGAGGAAATAGAAACCATTGCTCCGGTTATCGAAACGCTCAATGCCGGTGGCATGAACTTACACGGTCCGTACCCGGCTGATACCATCTTTCAGCCAAAATATTTAGATGATGCCAGTGCTGTTGTTGCCATGTATCATGATCAGGGTCTGCCGGTTTTAAAGTACAAAGGCTTTGGACAAGCGGTCAATATTACGCTCGGCCTGCCCTACATTCGAACCTCAGTTGACCATGGTACCGCGCTCGATTTAGCGGGTACTGGCAATATAAACGACGGTAGCTGCCGCTTGGCAATACAAACCGCTATTGATATGGCAAACGCAAGTTATTATGAGTAAACACCAAAACCACTCCCAAACTCACTTGGGACACCGTGCCCGTAAACGCTTCGGTCAAAACTTCTTAAATGACGAAGGCATTATTGAAGAAATTGTTGATGCCATTAATCCGGAGCCCGGTGAAAACTTGATTGAAATTGGGCCAGGCCTGGCCGCTTTGACCGAGCCAGTGGCCGACCGTAGTGGTCATTTGAAAGTTGTCGAAATTGACCGAGACTTGGTTGAGCGCTTGCGTACGCACCCCTTTTTGAACCAAAAACTGGACGTTATAGAAGCAGATGCGCTTAAAACGGACTTTCGTCAATTTACCGATGAAAAACCCGCTCGTGTGTTTGGGAACTTGCCCTACAATATATCGACACCACTTATCTTTCATTTACTGTCATTTGCCGACAGCATTGAAGATATGCATTTTATGCTGCAAAAAGAAGTGGTTGACCGATTAGCGGCAGAGCCAGGCTCAAAAAACTACGGTCGCATTAGCGTCGGTGTGCAGCAAGCATGTGAGGTAACTCCAGTTGTCTATGTGCCCCCCTCGGCGTTCACCCCACCGCCAAAAGTAGAGTCAGCGGTGGTTCGCTTAACGCCTTATAAGACCAGTCCCTACCCGGTTAAAGACCGCAAACAATTGCACAGTTTGTGTTTGACAGCGTTTAACCAACGTCGTAAAACAATAAGAAATAATCTCAAAGGGCTGATACCCGCTGAGCAGTTAGAGTCGCTGGGCATTGACCCATCAGCGAGACCAGAAGCGCTGTCAGTCCAGGACTATTGCAAACTTTCAGATTGGTTAACCGAGCAGGCTGAGTAATTTATGGCAGGCATTATCGAGATTGAAGTCAATACGCACTACTTATCGGCACAGTCTTCGCCCGAGTCTGAGCAATATGTGTTTTCCTATACCATCACCATTACGAACTCGACAGCTCAACAAGTGCAATTGTTGGCAAGGGAGTGGCGCATTACCGATGCTGAGAATAAGATTACCCGAGTCGCTGGTGACGGTGTTGTCGGACAACAACCGATTTTAAAGGCTGGTGAGTCTTTCAGCTACACCAGTGGTACCGTTTTAGCGACGCCCATTGGTACTATGGAAGGTCATTATTTAATGCTCGATGAAAACGGCGACCAGTTTAAGGCGGATATCCCGTCTTTTCGTCTCGCTATTCCCAATATTATTCACTAATTATGGCCACTTACGTAGTCGGTGACATTCAAGGTTGTTATCGCGAGCTCATGGCGTTACTGGAAACCGTCGGTTTCAGTCATAACACGGACCAGCTTTGGTGTGTTGGTGATATCGTTGCAAGAGGCCCTGACTCGGTTGATGCTCTGCGCTTTTTCTATACGAATGAGCACTCGGTTCACTCAGTGCTGGGCAATCACGATCTTAACTTGGTCGCTGTTCTGCTGGGCCATAGAGAAGCGAAACGCAACGACAAGCTCAACGGCATTTTAACCGCATCCGAGCAGTTAGACTGGGTAGACTGGCTGCGAAACCAACCGTTGATGCATCAATTAAGTGAATCCAATGTGGTTTCACACGCGGGTATTTACCCCTGGTGGTCTGTCGATGAAGCTCAAGTTCACGCTGACGAGGTCTCCGATGCGTTGAAAAGCACTGACTTTGAACACTTTATTAAAAGCATGTTTAGTAATAAGCCTTCAAAATGGGACTCAAGTCTTAGCGGATTCGACCGATACCGTTTTATAGTGAACGCATTTACGCGTATGCGTTATTGTCACCCAAATGGTGAACTTGATTTAACTCGCAAGGATGATCCGAATCAACATTCGTCGCAGGATGACTTGCAGCCGTGGTTTAACTTTTGGTCAAGCAACAACTATCGGCTATTATTCGGACATTGGGCTGCATTAATGGGCAAAACCCATCGCCAGGACATTGTTGCGTTAGATACCGGATGTGTTTGGGGACAATATATGACGCTGTATGACCTTAATAGTGATAACTTTTATTATCAAAATGCGTTTAAGGCTTAGAAGACAAATATAATCATTGCTGTGCTGAGGTAAATTTCATGAAAATAACGGTTGCTATGCGAGTAATTGGTGGCTTTGCCATCATCACCCTGCTCTTACTCGTCATCAGTTTGAGTTCACTGTTTAACATCAACAGTATAGGCTCATCCGTCGACAACGTTAACGACAAAGCCATGCCAGCGCTGAACGAAGTTGCTGCCATTAAGGTCGATACACTCGAACTTGCCAGTCTGCAACTTGAAGCCTATTACGCAGAGTCCTTATCAGCTATTGATTCCTATCGCGGTGAATTTGATGCGTCGCGTGAGTCACTGGTAAGCTCCCTGAATGATCTTCAGCAATTAATTAAAGGCGAAGGTCAAAGTGCGCTCATAAACGGTACAGAAGCGTCAGTCACTCAGTACGTTGACCTCATTGACCAACTCTTTAACTATCAGCGTGAATACTTAGAGCTTCGCGGCACCACCTCTGAACAGCTTGACGAAATTGCTTTTAACATCGACGATGCCGCTATCATGCTGCTCGACACAATGGACATGTCGAATAACGAAGTGGTTTCGCGTGAAGCCAGCAACATAGAGTCATCTTTATCCAGTTTAATTACCTTAATGTATGATTTAAACAAAGCCGGTGACCTCGACTCCGCTAATGTTATTAAAAGCGAAATTGATATAAATATAGACAGCATTCGCCCGCGTCTCGAAGCATTAGACAATGAGTCAACGGGTAGTGCAGAACAAATGGTCGACGATGCGGTAACGACTGTTCGTAACGCTATCGATAAACTGCAAGGTCCAGGCTCTTATCCAAACAATGTTATTATACGTCAGCAACGCCGAGTCGATGCGGGTCGGGCCCTCGAACAAGCGCAGCAGCAGTCAGATACGTTAATGACGCAAACCGACGAGTTGCAGACTAGCGTCCGTAATATCGCCGAAGACAGTCGTAACTCAGCCGCGGATTCAATTTCTACCAGCAGTTGGATCAACAGCATTATCACGGTTATCTCCATTGCGCTGGCCGTACTTATTTCCTGGCTGACTGTGCGCAGCATCAGTCGTCCGCTGTCCCGCGTTAACCATATGCTGAATATTATGGCTGAAGGTAACTTAACTGAGCGTGTTGACTATGATGCGCAGGATGAGTTCGGTGAGCTTGCCACCAATACGAACAAACTGACGGTTAACTTGCGTAAGCTGATTGAAGGCATTGCAAACCGCGCCACGCAATTGGCAACGGCAGCTGAGCAGTCTTCAAATGTGTCAGACGAAACCACGAACGCCATCGATGAGCAACGCCGTCAAATTGAGCAAGTTGCGACGGCAACTCAAGAAATGAACAATACCGCCAGTGAAATGGCAGACGGCGCGGATCAAGCTCTTCGTGAAATTCAGCATTCTGATGACGAGGCCAAGCGTGTTCGTCAAATTTCAGATAAGAACCGCTCTACCATTGAGCAGTTGGCTCACGAAATTCAGGGCGCCTCTCAGGTTATCGATCAACTGTCTGAAAACAGCAGTAACATCGGCGGCATTCTGGATGTTATCCGCGGTATTGCTGACCAAACCAACTTACTGGCTCTAAACGCAGCTATTGAGGCCGCACGAGCCGGTGAGCAAGGCCGAGGCTTCGCGGTGGTTGCAGACGAAGTCAGAACCCTGGCAAGTCGTACTCAAGAGTCTACTGAAGAAATTCAGGACATGATTGAGAACTTACAGACTGACTCGAAGCGCGCGGTAGAAGTAATGAACCGGGGTCGCGAACAGGCAGAGCTGAGCGTTCAGCAGTCAGACGAGGCAGCTCAGGCATTACAATCAATTACCGAGTCGGTGCATCAAGCCTCTGACAGCAGTAACCACATTGCTAACGCAGCACAAGAGCAGAGCCGTACGGCGCACGATATCAGTGAGCGACTGGAGTCGATTGTTTCTATTGCCGAGCAAACCGCTTCAGGCTCTAAACAAACGGCTCAGGCTTCCAATGAAGTGGCTAAACTTGCTGACGAATTACAAGACTCCATTAAGAGCTTCAGAGTGTAATTCGCACTCAACCATCAAGCATAAAAAAACGCCGGTTACTGATGTACCCGGCGTTTTCTTTATTCGGGGAAGTGTCAGCTTAGGCTGTCAGCGTCAGCTTAGCAAAGCGACGTTTACCGACCTGATAAACACCCGAGTCCTTGTCTGTGCACACGTAGTTCTTATCGGTAAAACGCTCGCCATCCAGCTTCACCGCATTTTGCTTGAGCATGCGCAATGCTTCCGATGTGGACTGAACTAACCCGGCTTCTTTTAGCACATTAGCGATACCCATGCCGTCAGCACCGACGGCTATCGTTTTTTCTTCAATATCATCTGGCAGGGCGTTTTTCTGAAAACGCTGAATAAAGTCCTGCTCTGCTTTGTCGGCCGCGTCGTCTGAATGGAAGCGCGCAATAATTTCTTTCGCCAACAGTACTTTGACATCACGTGGGTTTTTACCCGCTGCTACATCCGCTTTCAAACCATCAATTTCAGCAATGGAACGGAAACTTAAAAGATCAAAGTAACGCCACATCAACTCATCAGAAACCGACATAATCTTGCCAAACATATCGTTGGGGGATTCAGTAATACCAATGTAGTTATTCAGCGACTTCGACATTTTCTGCACGCCATCTAAACCTTCCAGCAGCGGCGTCATAATGACGGTCTGGGGGCGCAAACCTTCTTCTTTTTGCAGCTCGCGACCCATTAGCAGATTGAAACGCTGATCGGTGCCGCCGAGTTCGATATCCGCTTTCAGTTCCACAGAATCCCAGCCCTGAACTAATGGGTACAGAAATTCGTGAATCGCAATAGACTGGTTGTTTTGGTAGCGCTTTTTGAAGTCATCACGCTCAAGCATACGAGCAACGGTTTGACGGGCAGCCAGCTTAATCATATCGGCAGCCCCCATTTTCGACATCCACTCCGAGTTAAAGCGAATCTCTGTCTTTTCCGAGTCCAGAATCTTAAACACTTGCTCTTTATAGGTTTCAGCGTTAGCAGCCACTTCTTCCGGTGTCAGGGGTTTACGAGTCACATTTTTACCCGTTGGATCACCAATCATGCCGGTAAAGTCACCAATGAGGAAAACAATTTTATGGCCAAAGTCCTGTAACACCCGCAATTTATTGATAAGCACCGTGTGACCTAAATGCAAATCAGGAGCAGTGGGGTCAAAACCAGCCTTAACAACCAGGGGCTTGCCGCTTTCCAGCTTCTCTGCCAGCTCTTGTTCCAGCAGTACCTCCTCGGCACCACGTGTAATTTCAGCAATAGCCTCTGCCACTTCTGTTTTCATCAAACCTCTCCATCGATTACCCGGTCAAACCCATTATTTTACGTCATTCTTAACACTGTTTTAAGCTCAGAAACTGGTATTCTGCGTTTTTTCGTATTATCCTCGAAACCATAAGGTTATTCTGAGGTCGTAAACGAGACACCCTGTTGTATCGCTTACATAGGTAACCATAATAAAGAAAGTTTGTTCTAAAGTGCGCTAAATATGACATTGAAAGTAGTTTCTCAAATGAAGCGGATGTTCCTGCAACTTCCGCATTCTCATAAAATACTAATCAGCGCGATTAGTGTTGCTCTATTAATTTTGTTGGTGATTCCTTCAGAGCCAGCAACGGCATCTAAAAATACAACCTCCGTTGACCAACTTGTTCCGGGTAAGCGCTACCAGCTGGAACTGGCCTTTGATAACAACACCAACAATGAAGAAAGCACCACACAAGAACTGTACTGGCAAACTTATCAAATAAAGTCTGGCGATAATCTGGCCGACATTTTCAGTAAGTTAGGTTTTAGCGCACAAGAGCTTTACCGCGTCACGGAGTCGGGTGAAGAAGCCAAGCTGCTGCGCAAGGTACACCCTGGCGACCTGCTGCGCTTCGCGACAGACTCAAATGAGAAGCTAGTTCAATTAACGCACGACATTAACGGTACCGACACACTCATTATCACGCGCCAAAAAGACAGTTTCGTCGCGGAAGTTGAAGTTAAAGACGTTGAAGTACGAACCGAGTTTGCACACGCGGTAATTGACTCTAGTTTTTGGAATGCCGGTATTAGCTCCGGACTGACCGATAACCAAATTATGCGTATCGCCAACATCTTCGGTTGGGATATCGACTTCGCCCTCGACTTACGCAAAAACGATGAGTTCAGTGTGTTATTTGAAACGCATTACGTCGACGGAGAGTTTGTTGGCTACGGAAAAATACTGGCCGCCGAGTTCGTCAACCGGGGCGAACACTTCCAGGCCATATTGCATGACAATGGCCAGTATTACACGCCAAATGGGCGTGCAATGCGTAAAACATTTTTACGCTCGCCGGTTAACTTTACTTATATAAGCTCAAGTTTTAACCCGCGTCGCCTGCATCCGGTGACCGGCCGTGTGCGCCCGCACAACGGCATTGACTACGCAGCATCAACGGGCACACCGGTTATGTCTTCTGGTGACGGTAAAGTCGTTCAGGCTGGCTATAACCATTTAAATGGTAATTACATTTTTGTGCAGCACGGCGAACGCTACACGACGAAATACTTACATTTAAGTCGCAAGCATGTCAGAACAGGCGATCGCGTTAAACAAGGCCAGGTAATTGGCCGTGTCGGCGCAACAGGCCGGGTAACAGGTGCTCACTTACATTACGAATTCCTGGTTGATGGCGTTCACAGAAACCCTCGCACAGTGGAGCTGCCACAGGCGAAGTCTCTAGCCGAGTCAGAACTACCGGCATTCCGCCAGCAAGCCGACCAAATTATTGCAGTATTGAACGACAATAAACGTGTTTATTTGGCAATGAGATAATGTCCGAGCTTTATGTTGGCTTAATGTCAGGAACCAGCATGGACGCGACTGACGCCGTGCTGGTTCAGATAGACGCTGACGGAAAGCCTGCTCTACATACATCCCTTAGCTTCCCTATTCCAATTGAGCTGCGTAATCGGCTCTTACAGCTTAGCGTGAGTGACCAATGGCGTGCCGATGAGTTCGCTGAGTTGGATGTACTTTTTTCTGAGCACTCTGCTGTTGCGGTAAACGAGTTACTGAGCAAGGCTCAAGTGCCGGCTGGGAATGTCACCGCCATAGCCAGTCATGGTCAAACCGTTCGTCACAAACCCGGTCATCGTTCGCCTTACACGCTACAGTTAGGTGACCCTTCCAGGCTGGCATTTAACACCCAAATAGACGTCATACATGACTTTCGCCGCAAAGACGTTGCTGCCGGCGGTCAGGGCGCTCCATTAGTCCCGGCGTTTCACAGGCACATTTTCGCGCAACGGGAGAAAAGTGTCGCTATTGTTAACTTAGGTGGCATTGCCAACATCACTTGGTTAGGTCCTCAGCAACAACTGCTCGGCTTTGATACAGGCCCGGCCAATACCTTGATGGACCAATGGATACAACACTGCAATGCAAACAAAAGCTACGATGAGAATGGCCACTTAGCGAGTCAGGGCAAGGTTATAGAAGAGCTGTTAAATGTGTTACTACAACATCCATTCTTTTCTCGCAAAGCGCCAAAGAGTACTGGCCGTGAAGAGTTTAACCTGGCGTATTTAGAGCCGCTTCTCAAAGCGAACTACACACCTGAAGATGTTCAAAGAACCTTGCTCGCACTCACTGCCGAAACGCTAAGTAACGAAATTAACGGTTTACCCACGAAGCCTGAACAGGTTTACTTCTGCGGAGGCGGTACCAACAATGAGCTGCTCATAACAGAAATCACCCAGCGCCTCGGTTCGACGATATGTGGAACGACGCAAGAGCTTGGAGTTGACCCTCAATGGGTTGAGGCAATGGCATTTGCCTGGTTAGGTTGGTGCTATGAGCATAAAAGACCGGGGAACCACCCTGCAGTCACAGGTGCAGCGGCCCCGGTTGTACTCGGTTCTAAAACGTTATTTGCTTAAACTTTACTCTGCGCCCAGCGCTTTAAAAGCATCACGAGTCAAGTTCTCGTTGTTTCCGTCTTTACCGACAACAATGCTGTCTTCAATACGAACACCGCCATACGGCCGTAACTCGTCAACCTTATCCCAGTTAATGTCGCCGCTGTCTTTGTGTTCTTCGAGCAACTGGTCAACAACATAGAGACCCGGCTCAATGGTAAACACCTGACCTTCTTCAATATCACGAAGCAAACGCAAGAATGGATGACGCTCACTACGCTCGTAACTGCTGCCATCATCAGACTTCAGGAAGCCACCAACGTCATGAACCTGCAAACCAATAAAGTGACCCAAGCCGTGAGGCATAAAAGCACTGGTGTAACCTTTGTCGTAAATACTTTGTGCATCGCCACTGATAAAGCCAAAGTCACTCAAAATCTGAGCCACTTTCAAGTGCATCGAGACGTGTAAATCGTAATAGTTAACACCAGGCTTAATTTCACTCAGTAAGTCTCTTTGAGCGTTATCCATCGCCTCCACTAAGTCCGCATAAAAGCCTTCTTCATACGCATAAGAACGCGTGATGTCAGCGCAGTAGCCACGATAACGTGCGCCAGCATCAATCAGGAAAGAGCGAAACTGCTTAGGTGGCTCGGTATCATACACATCGTAATGCAAAATTGCTGAGTGGCTATTCAGAGCCACAATGCTGTTATAAGGGACTTGTGACTCACGAAAATCAATTGCCGCTAAGTAGGCATGATGAATTTCCAACTCACTTTTCTCAGCATAGAAGGCTTCTTTCGCAGCGACATGCGCTTTCGCGGCCAGCTTATTGGCTTCGCGCAAATTCTCGACTTCCCACTCCGTTTTTACGGCTCTGTGAAAGTGCAAGTGATCAATTAAGTTCTGTGGGTTACGAGCTTTTACATTCCAGCTGTGAACAGGCTCTGCGAAGTCTTCACCGATAAAAGCTGCATTGGCAAGAGCGCTACCGATATCGTCAGTCATAACACTAAGGTCATCGATAATTTTTAAATCGACATACTGCTGCCATTCTTCTTCCGGTACATTGACCGGTGCGTGCCAAAAGTCTTTTGCCTGAAATAGATACACCGTTGGACGCTGACTACCTTTGCGATAAAAAATCGCACTTTTCGGGCTTTCTGTGACGGGTACCCAGTATTTAAACAATGGGTTGACTCGGTACGGAGGTGCGTTGTCATCAAGGAAATCAACGCGTGGTTGACCTGAATAAATCAGAGTTGAGTCAAAACCTGTATCTGCCAGTGCCTTATCGAAGCGCTCACAAACGGTTTTAATGTGTTCAGCGTATGCACTCATAAAAAAACCTCACAACAAATGGTGAGGTTATTTTAGCGCAAATGCGTGCTGGTTTCAGCTTAAGCGAGTGTTTTGGAGGGCTTAGATAGAGAAACTTGAACCACAACCACAAGTGGTAGTGGCATTCGGGTTGTCAACGAAAAAACGCGAACCCTGTAAGCCTTCTTCATAGCTAACAATGCCGCCCATGAGGTACTGGAGACTCATTGGATCAACCAGTAAAGTCACCCCTTCTTTTTCAACCTGCATATCGCCCGGATTAGGGGTTTCATCAAAGGTAAAGCCATATTGAAAACCTGAGCAACCACCGCCCGTCACATAGACGCGCAGCTTCAAGTTCGGATTTTCTTCTTCCGCAATCAGCTGGCTCACTTTTTTTGCGGCTTGTTCGGTAAACTCAATAGGTACCGCTGTTTCCGCAGAACTGCTCATAGTGTCTCACCCTCGTTGAACTCTGTGGGCATTTTCTCTTACCTGACTATTTTGGTCAAGTATCGCCGTCAGTCCTGACATTCGTTGCCGGCTGACCTTTTCGAATGTCTTTCCAAAAGAACGAACGATTTAACGTGCCACGTCCTCCGTCGGTTAATGTAACCGACACATCAATACGCTCAGGTACAAGTCCTTCAGGCATGAAAAAGTCACCTTCGTATACTGAGAAATAACGCATGGTGAAGTGACGTTCATCGGCACTAATATTGGCTAATTTCATCAGGTCAAAGCGGCGCTTTTCACCGTTAACTCGTCCCACTAAATCAATAGCGACCCGCCCTTCCACGAAGCGCCGGCGTTGCTCAATCTGCAGAACAGCCAACGAGAAATGGAAGTGTTTGTCGGCCTGATTCGGTGTCACCGTAATGGAGTCGATAGTTACCCCACCTTGCTGTAACTCGGGTGCCATTATTTTCTGGTAAAACGCGAGATCCCGGCGCAAGGCATAGTTGTCATTTTGTAGTGCCGTTAGCTCGTCCTGCAAGCTTTGATTCGATGAGCGCTCAATATCCAGTTCCACTTGCATTACGTGACGCTGATATTCCATCTGCTCCAGACGTTTATACATATCGTCCAGTTGATTGGACTGCTCTCTGACCGTTTCTTTCAACGAGTTCGCATGCCAAACGCCGGCAAGGTAAGCTAAATAGGCAAAAAGTACGACTAAACCCGCCACCGCCAAAAAAGTTGGCAGCCTGCCGATACGCTTTTGCCAATATTTGAGATTAAAATACAGCTTCATAATACTCGCTCATTTCCATTAGCCGCTTATGCTGATATGTTATTGATAAATATGCAAGCCTTGAGCCTTGGTTTAGTGTAAGGAACAACATTAAATGGCGCCTTTATTAAGACAGCAATTACGCAAGCAGTTGGCCATGCCGACAACAACAATTGCTATCTGTTTGTTGGGGTTAGCCGGGGGCGTGCTCGCCGCATTAATGATTGCCGGTTTCCGTTTTGCCATTGAGTACGGCGCTCATCTCATTGGTAACGACACTTACTGGCAGGAACCCTTGCCAACAACGCTCCGTTTTATCATACCCATTGCCGCCGCGTTACTTATTTACGGTATTTTTCGTTTATCGGGTTCGCGCTACGTGCGTATGGGCATTCCCTATGTCATCCATCGCATGAAGCAGCATTACGGGATGCTCCCGTGGCGCAGCACCGTTAACCAGTTTTTTGGCGGTATTATTGCTCTTATTGCGGGCTACAGTGTTGGTCGCGAAGGTCCCGCGGTTCATTTAGGCGCCGCAGCCTCCACTTGGCTGGGCTTTCATGTTGACGCCCCTAAGAACGCCTTACGAACACTAGCCGCCTGCGGTATTGCGGCCGCTATTGCAGCCTCATTTAATACACCTCTCGCCGCCATGGTGCTGGTCATGGAAGTGGTTTTGCGCGAATACAAAGTTCACGTGTTCATCCCGGTCATGCTGTCAGCGGTAGCGGGCTCATTAATAACAGAAGAAATCTTTGGCGTCGCTTCTGAACTTGCCATGTTGTCGGCACAGGATATTCCCACCACTCAATTGCCCTGGGTCGTCATTCTTGGCGTAGTGCTGGGCGTCGTCGGTGTGATTTTTAAAAAGCTCATGCTGGATGTTATGGATACAGTCAAAGACATGTCCTTACTAACCCGGCTTCTGTTCGCAGGCATTATTACCGCTTCTCTGGCAGTTATTATTCCAACCAGTTTAGGTCCCGGACTAACCGCTATTGAGCAGGTGCTTAATCACCAGGGCGAAATGTCCTTGCTCACCACGTTATTGCTTGCCAAGCTATTTGCGGCAGCTATTGCACTTGGCATGGGCATTCCGGGCGGCTTAATTGGTGCGGTGTTCGGTATCGGTGCCATCATCGCGGCAGTTTTCGTGGGCGCGGTGGATGTATTAGGTATTCAACAAGCCTTGTCTTTTGACAGTTTCATTCTACTTGGCATGGCCGGTATTTTGGCAGCTTGCATTCACGCACCTATGGCGGCACTTCTGGCGATTGTTGAGTTATCTCGCAGTGTCGAAATTATTATTCCGGCAATGATGGTGATTGTCCCGGCTTATCTGATATCCAGTCAGCTGTTTAAATCAAAATCAATTTTTATCGCTCAGTTGGAGTTACAAGATCTGCCCTACCAACTGGCTCCTGTGCACGTAGCGCTGCAGAAAACCGGCGTCGAAAACGTCATGGAGACGGACTTTAAACTCTTGCTCGAACCCACCCAGAATGAGTTGGTCGACTCCCTGGAATCCGCCCAGGCAAAAACGGTTATCGTCATGTCCGTGGATGAAGACAACCAGCCTCTGTACCGTCTTGTATCCTATGATATTACCGCTGGTGACAGCCCCAGTTTGAGCTATACACCTATTAAAGGTTTGCGTATCACCTCAACACTGGCTGAAGTGTATGATGAAATTGGACAACAGCGCCGTGGTGCGGTGTATATTTATGAATCAAACGGTGAACACCCGTGTGGCATAGTGACGTGGGAAACCGTCCGTAAAGCATTACAAAGAGAGTTAGCATGACGTGGATTTTATGGGTTAAAGCATTGCATATTGCCTTTATGGTGGCCTGGTTTGCGGGTATTTTTTACTTACCCCGGCTGTTTGTGTATCACGCCATGAATGCTAAACCCGCGGTACACGAACAGTTTTGCGTGATGGAAAGACGCTTACTGTTCTTTGTCACACCATTTGCAATTTTAACTCTGGTTTTTGGACTGGTGCTCATTTTTGCCTACGGTTCTGCTTGGTTTGCCGCCAGTGGCTGGATGCATACCAAATTGGTTTTAGTCACGCTTTTATACGCGTACCACGGCTACTGCTTCAAATTATTGAGGGACTTTAAGAACGGTAAAAATACGAAAAGTCATCGCTTTTATCGAGTCTTTAATGAACTGCCGGTTCTGGCGCTTTTCGCGATTATTATTTTAGCCGTGGTGAAGCCGTATTAGATTCTAAAACGGTGCTGACTTTGCTATAGTGTGCGTCCAGTGACATTCGGCGGCAGAGGCGCACCTATTGATGAATTTCACCGGTTCCAACATTCTCTCAGTCAACCAGTTCGACCGAGACAGTATCGATTATATCTTTTCCGTTGCTGATAAAATGCAACCCTATGCTCGTCGTAAAAAACGAACCCGAGTATTGGACGGTGCTATTCTCGGCAACTTATTCTTCGAGCCTTCAACACGTACCCGGGTAAGCTTCGGCACCGCTTTTAATTTGCTCGGCGGCGAAGTTCGTGAAACGACCGGCATGGAAAGCTCAGCGATTGCCAAAGGCGAGTCTCTCTACGACACCGCCCGCGTGCTCAGCAGCTATAGCGACGTTATCGCTATGCGCCACCCGAAATCGGGTTCGGTGAAAGAGTTTGCCAGTGGTAGCCGGGTACCGGTCATTAATGGTGGTGACGGCGCTAATGAGCATCCGACTCAGGCACTTCTCGACCTGTACACCATCGAAAAAGAACTGGCTTATCACCAACAGAGCATTGATAACATGCACATCTGCATGATTGGTGACTTAAAGTACGGACGTACGGTTCACTCATTATCGACACTGCTGTCCATGTATAAAAACATTAAGTTCACGCTGATTTCTCCGCGTGAACTGTCGATGCCTGAGTCGGTATTAGCCACCCTGGATAGCGCCGGTCATCAGGTGACTATCACGGAAAAAGTCGACGGCATTGTTGATGCCGACATTGTGTACCAGACTCGCATCCAGCAAGAGCGTTTCGCCAGTCCCGAAGACGCTGATCAATATCGCGGTAAATTCCGTTTAAATCAGGACATTTACACTAAGCATTACAAGCCCAATACCGTCATTATGCACCCGTTGCCAAGAGATTCACGAGCAGAAGCGAACGAGCTCGACAATGATCTCAACCAGAACCCAAACCTGGCTATTTTCAGACAGGCGGACAACGGAGTGCTCATTCGTATGGCGCTATTTGCACTGACATTAGGCGTAGTTGACCAGGTCGACAAACACGAATGTGATGTCATCTGGTACAGCGAAAAAAGCCAACTATAAAGAGGTAACTGCGGCATGAGTCGTTCAGAAGATTTATTCAAGCAAGCACAAGTTAGCATTCCCGGCGGCGTTAACTCGCCGGTTCGAGCCTTTAGCGGCGTTGGTGGCACACCGATATTTTTTGAAAGCGCAGAAGGCGCTTATATGATTGATGCCGACGGTAAACGTTACATTGACTACGTTGGCTCATGGGGGCCAATGATTCTCGGGCACAACCACCCTGCCGTTTTAGAAGCAACCTTAGCGGCCGCAAAACGTGGTTTAAGCTTTGGTACGCCAACGGAAATTGAAATCACTATGGCGGAAACCATTCGCAAAATCGTACCGTCGATTGAAAAAGTCCGTATGGTGAACTCCGGCACCGAAGCCACCATGACGGCTATCCGCCTAGCGCGTGGCTACACCGGCCGTGACAAAATTCTGAAGTTTGAAGGTAACTACCACGGTCACGCTGACTCACTGCTGGTCAAAGCAGGCTCGGGCGCGTTGACCTTAGGAGTTCCTAACTCGCCGGGTATTCCGGAAGACCTGGCGAAACATACGCTGACCGTGAACTACAACGACATCGATTCAGTTAAAGACGCATTTAAAGAGTTCGGCGACGATATTGCTTGTATTATCGTTGAGCCAGTTGCCGGCAATATGAACTGTATCCCGCCTGTTCCCGGCTTTTTAGAAGGCCTGCGTGACGTTTGCGACGAGTACGGTTCGGTTCTGATTTTTGACGAAGTCATGACTGGGTTCCGTGTTGCTCCGGGAGGCGCTCAGGAGCGCTATGGCATTACTCCCGACTTAACCACCTTAGGAAAAGTGATTGGTGGTGGTATGCCGGTGGGTGCCTTTGGCGGTAAAAAAGAAGTCATGGACTACATCGCGCCGGTAGGGCCTGTCTATCAGGCCGGTACACTATCAGGGAACCCTGTCGCAATGTCCGCAGGCTTAGCTGCATTGCAGCAGCTGTCGACTCCGGGCCTTTATGACCAGTTGTACCGGCGCGTCGATGCGTTAGTGGATGGTCTACAAGAGCGCGCCAACAGAGCGGGCGTGCCAATGACAACGAATCGTGCCGGCTCTATGTTTGGTTTCTTCTTTACTGAAGAGCCGGAAGTGACGTCGTATGCGCAGGCAACACAATGCAATATGGAGCATTTCAAAGCCTTCTACCACGCTATGCTGAATGAAGGGGTATACCTTGCACCTTCCGCGTTTGAAGGCGGTTTCATGTCAGCGGCACACACTGAAGACGACATTGAGAAAACCTTACAAGCGGCGGAAAAAGCCTTTACCCAACTGAAGTAAACCTACAGCACTCATAACGAATAACCCGGTGGGACTAGCCTCCAAACAGGCGGTCCCACCAACTCTTCTCCTCGATATTGCCCTCACAGGTTATGTTATCCGGCAAGCGTATTTCTTCTGCAGGCAACAATTCGCCATTTCCACAATCATTCGGTATGCGCTGCCCTGTCCGTTCATGAAATCGCTGCATCTTCAGCGGCTCGGGTACATTCAACGCCATACTTAACGGCGGTTTACGTTCGTAGTAATCAGCAACGACTCTTAAGGCGCCGCTGCTACCTGTCAGGCCTGTCGGTTGGTTATCATCCCGTCCCAGCCAGGCAGTCACGACCTGTTCACCGTCAACAGCGACAAACCAACTGTCCCGGTAATCATTCGTCGTACCGGTTTTTCCGCCAACTTTCTGTCCAGCAAGCACTCGTTGTAAGGCGCTCGCTGTGCCCTCGGCAACGACACCGTGCAAACCAAACTTCGTCAGATAAGCGACTTTGGTGTCAAACACCTGCTCCCCATTTTTCTCAGAGGCCCGATATAAAACATCGCCCTGATGCGTAGTAATAGACGAAATCGCTGAGAGCGGCTGAAATCGGCCATCGTTCATCAGTGCACTGTACATTCGTGTGACTGCATACGGCGTCAGCGACGCAGAGCCCAATGTCAACGATGGATATACTTCCAAAGGCGTGACAACACCTAGTCGTCTCATGTAGTCAACGACGGTATCCACACCGACTTCCACGCCCACTCTCACCGCCGGAATATTGCGTGACTTAACCAACGCTTCATAAAGCAACAAGCTACCTTTAAATTCCTTGTCGTAGTTTTGCGGCTGCCACTGTTTACTTTGCTTGTCCTCAAGTGTAATAGCTTCATCAACCACCGGGGTATGCAAACCGACACCGGATTCCTGCATTGCAGTCGCGTATATCACTGGTTTGATAAGAGAACCAATGGGCCTCAGTGCCATTATTGCGCGGTTATACCCAACGGTTTGACTTAAACGTCCGCCCGCTAACGCGGTTACCGTCCCTTGACGGTAATTAGCAACCACCATCGCCCCTTCCAGCGCACTGTCATCCTCTTTAAGCTTGCCCGCCAACGACTTTTGTACCGCTTCCTGAGCGTTCACATCCATATGGGTATATATCTTTAAGCCCGTATCCTGCCAGTCATCTGGCAGCGCCAGCGTTTTCATTTCACGCTTAATAATATCCATGTAATGAGGGTACGGATGCTCCACTAAACGTCGGCTTTCTCTAACATCCAATTGTCGTTGTACCGCAGCGACATAAGTGGATTTAGCGATAAGGTCCTGATCAAACATCACCTTTAACACGGTGTCCCGACGCTCCTGAGCACGCTCAGGAAAACGTCTTGGGTCGTAATATGACGGTCCTTTTATCATGCCAATTAGCAAAGCCACTTCGTAGACCGACAGCTCCTGAACTTGCTTACCAAAATAGAACTGACTGGCCAGCCCAATGCCATGAATCGCATTGCGACCGTCCTGACCGAAATACACTTCATTTAAATAGGTTTCTAATATGGTGTTTTTATCAAAGCGGTAATCAATAACCAGCGACATCATGGCCTCATGGAATTTCCGCCATAACGTTTGTTCACGAGTGAGGTATAGGTTTTTGACCAACTGCTGCGTTAAGGTTGAGCCGCCCTGAACGGTGCGCCCGGCTTTTAGATTGGCGACCAACGCACGTAAAATTGCCCAAGGAGAAACGCCTTGATGATGATAGAAGTTGCGATCTTCCACCTGAAGCAACGTTTCAATAAGTAGATTAGGTACCACTTCCAAACCGACCAATAATCGGTCTTCTTTGCTTAACGTACTAATTCGACCGATGAGCTCAGGCTCCAAACGAAAGCTCTCCAGCTCTCTCCCACTGGGCCAGGAAGTAATAGACGCCACACGATTATTTAAAAAATTAATCTGAACCCGCTTAGACATTTGTGGGCCGTCTGAGAAATCAAAAGGCCGACGATGAACCATAACACTGCTATTACCCACCGAATAATAGCCAGATTGCTCGGTATCGTTACTGCGGTTATAGCCAATACGCTCGAGTGTTTTTATCAACGTCGACTGCGGTATTGGGTAACCAGGGTATAAACGCAGCTCACCAGCATAGACAAGCGCCGGAGCTTGATAGCGCTCCGTTTTAAAGTGCTTAGACAGGCTAGCGTCAAGGTATATCGCATACACAGCAACGACCGCAGCGACCGCGACGCCAACCTTGACGCCGGTCCAAAATAAGTAGCTTAACCATTGACGTTTTATCACTGCATTTGCCTTTTGGTTTTATAAGTTGCCTCGGCGTTTATTGGATCTTCCGGCCACGGGTGTTTCGGATAACGCCCTCGCATTTCTTTGCGGACCTCCTGATACGCATTACCCCAAAAGCCGTTCAAGTCATTGGTTCGTTGCAGCAGTCTGCCTGCCGGAGAGAGTAAATCCACCGCTACCACCTGCTGGCCATCAATAATTCGTGGCGAGTCTTTTACGCCAAACATTTCCTGCAATTTCACCTCAACTCGCGGGGTTCCGTCCAGATAATTTATAAAGATTTTACGTTGTGTCGGTGTTTGCCAGTGCTCAGGGCAGGCGTTGTCCAGTCGTTCTTTCTCGTCATAGTTAAGCCAATAGGTTAGCGCCTCACAAGGTTCCCAGGCTTCCAACTGCGACAATGATTTTAACGAATGCCAGTAAGGGTAAGCCCAGACCTTCAAATTAGACAGCAAGCCCTCAGGCGATAGTGGGTAGTCACTTAACTCGCCGGTCACTGACTGTAACAACCGCATGCGTGCCAACAGTTGATTTGCCTTTCGGGACCAATGTAGTGTCTCAAGGCCTTTTTTATTGAGATACTCCGCAAATGCCTGACAACGCTCTTCATGACTCACGCTTCCGTCTAGCTTTTCTTCAGAGAGTGTCAATGCACCGATGACCTGGCGCCTAACTCGAGTCAGAGTCTGTTGAGTACCGAGCCAGTCAGCTGAGTGAGTTTCAGATACTGGTAACCCAGCAGCGTCTATCGCGTCAGAAATATCGGATACTTCAACATAACGTCGCACTTTTCCTGTGCTATTCCCTTCTTGAAAGGTGGCCTCGAAAATAATCGCCCATTGAGGCTGGCTCAATAACTCGGCAACGGGAGCCAGACGCCCACCGGTCACCAGCTGAAAGCTTCTTTTCGTCTCACTGTACTTTGCCAACCTGTCTGGAAAGCCCGCTATTAGCATTGGCTCTGCGCCTTTCTCATTCGCTTCCGTATTTTCCGTCACCCGCAAACGTTGCAGCCAGTACTGCCAGCGTCTTCGCCATCGGCTCAATGACTGGCGCTGCTGATAATGTTGCTTAGTACTTTCAAGAATGTTGACCGTTTTAATGTGTGGTGACGGCTCTTCTAACGTCGCCAGAGCACGGGCACAAGCCGCCTTCACATTATTATTGGCCTCCTTATCACCAGTCTCGTTTGCGGCGGCACAGATGAGGGCAAGACGTACATCAGCCCCCGTATCCAATGACATCGCCTTACCCGTCAGTTGCTTGTCGTGCAAAAGTCCGGTTAACGATAAAAATTGTTCAGCAACACGACAGTGCACCGGATTAGGTGGAGTAAACCAGGCAAGTTCACTCACTGAGCTCCCCCACTTCAGGGCTTCCAATACCACCGACGTTACGTCCTGTGTCTCTATGTCAGCCCTCGCATACTCAGGTTGACCATGCTCATCTGCTTTAGACCAAACCCGATAGCAGGTTCCGGGTTGTAAGCGCCCGGCCCGACCGGCTCGCTGCGTTGCTGACGCTCGGGATACAAAGTGCGTGGTCAGCTGGTTCATGCCATAACCCGGCAAAAAGTTCGCTCGACGTTCACGTCCGCTGTCCACTACCACATCAATGCCTTCTATGGTTAAACTGGTTTCAGCTATGTTTGTCGCAAGGATAATTCGCCTACCATCACTGGCTTTTAACGCGTGCTGCTGCGCTTTAAGTGACAGCCGGCTATGCAGGGTATAAACACCGACATCAGTTGCCACCAGAGAGCTCAATGCGTGTTGCACCCGTTCAATTTCGTAGATACCCGGCAGAAACACCAGCACGCCTTTGTCGGCATTTCCTAAAGCCTCGACAATGACACTGGGCAAATGCAGTAACCACTCACTTCGCTGTTTCGGGGCTCGGTATTGAATATCTATTGGAAAGCTGCGTCCTTCGCTACTCAGTGTCGTGACGCCGTCGCAATATGCAGACAACCATTCGGAAATGTCTTTTGCCGGCAATGTTGCAGACATGATCAATAGATTTAAGTCCTCACGCAACGGCAATGCGTCAATCACTAACGCCAGGCTTAAATCACTGTGTAAATTGCGCTCATGAAACTCATCGAATATCAGTGTCGAAATATCACTAAGCTCAGGGTCTTCCTGTAACCAGCGTACTAATACGCCTTCAGTGACGACAAGAAGCTTGGTGTTCTTCGTGCGTTTCGTTTCACCGCGAACAATATAGCCAACGGTTTCACCAACGGGCTCATCTAACTGCCTGGCCAGGTAACTGGCCACATTGACAGCAGCAACACGCCGCGGCTGCAACATAACGGTAATACCGCTCGTGCCCAACTGTTCTCGAAGCAAATAAAGGGGTAAATAGGTGGACTTACCGGCACCAGGCGGTGCCTCTAAAACCACACGTGCTGCCGGGAAGCATTGCGCTAATGCCGGCAGCACGTTTTCAACGGGCAAGGTCATACCCAATCAGTCACCTTGAACGGTGGCGGCAATGGTTCTTACGCCTAATGCTGTCGCACCTGTTGCCCACATACCTGTCGCTGACTTCTGGTAAGCACCGGCCAGATCAAAGTGAAGCCAGCCTTTACCTTGCTCAGGCGCAAACCGTAACAGGAAACCGGCCGCGTTACTGGCGCCGCCAGCACCGCCACCTTTTTGCGGACGACTGTTCGCTGTATCGGCAAAGGCTGACGGGCAATTCTCTGAGTGCCAAGGGGCTAACGGCAAACGCCACAGCAATTCGTGTTCTTTATCGGCGTTTTTCAATGCGCGCTCGGCGGCACTGTTATCAACACTGAACAGCGCATTGTATTCATTACCGACGGCCATTTGAGCGGCACCCGTTAAGGTAGCGGCATCAATAATATTTTTCGCGCCGAATTCGCCAGCGGCCTGCAACCCGTCAGCTAACACCAAGCGACCTTCAGCGTCAGTATTCACCACTTCTACGGTCAAACCGTTCTTATAACGGATAATGTCGCCTAACTTGTACGCTCGGCCATCAATCATATTTTCTGCGCAGCAGAGAATCAGCTTCACGCGTTTATTCAAACCACGACGAATCGCTAACGACAATGCACCAGTGACCGTTGCTGCACCGCCCATGTCACACTTCATTGACAGCATGCCTTCACTTGGCTTAATACTGTAGCCACCGCTGTCATAGGTAATACCTTTACCGATAAGCGCTGTATCAACAAGCGCGTTTTTATCGCCGGTTGGGTTGTAGTCAAGTACCAACATGCCCGGTGCATGCTGGCTCGCACGACCCACAGTATAAATTCCCATCCAGCCTGCGTCTTTCAGCGCTTCACCTTTAATAAACTCTGCGCTGATTGCATCGGGTGCTAACCCTTTGAAGTGCTCAATGACACGTTCTGCCAGACTTTCAGGATAGATATCTTCGGCCGGTAAGTTGGTGAGCTCACGGCTAAATCGTGTTGCATCACGCATCGCATCGAGGTGCTTCGCCGCTTCCTTGTCGTCTGCGTGCCATACCACATCATTTTTCGACAATGTTGACGTAAAGCCCTGATAAAGCGCCCATTGACGCTCCATATCCCAGCCGTCACCAGATACTGCTACTTTTATGACGCCGTTGTTGTCGAGGGTTCGCCCGGCTTTTTGAATACGCCGCAAATTCTCAGACTCGTCGTCCACCAAAACTATTTTGGCGGCATCGCCGTCAAAGACGACATTTGACTTCGGGTTCCAATGAGCTGCTGGTGCTTCATTCGTTAAGTAAACCGCTAGTGCGCTGGACATTCTCAACCTCTCTCGATAATTTGCTTTCAGTTACTTTAGAGTTATGAGGTCTCTGATGCAATTTAACAAGCCCCTTCGCCGGGGAGTTTTAGAAAAACGCTATAAACGCTTTCTGGCCGATATTGATTTTGGCGATGGACAAATAACAACGGTTCATTGCCCGAACACAGGCGCAATGACGGGCTGTGCTGAGCCTGGGTTCGACGCATATTGCAGTCTTTCTGACAACAAAAAACGTAAGTATTCACATACCTGGGAGTTATCACGAACCAAGGAAGGCGAGTTTATTGCGGTGAATACCGGCTGTGCGAATACACTCGCCGGAGAGCTGTTAAACAGCGAACTTATACCAGAACTTAGCGGCTGGTCCGAACTGAGGTCTGAAAAGAAGTACGGGCAGGAAAATAGCCGCATCGACTGGTGGGGCGTAGACCCTAATGGCAAAGAGTGCTTTGTCGAGGTAAAAAGTGTGACACTTGCCGAGAAAGAAAGCGGCTATTTCCCGGATGCCGTCAGTCAGCGTGCCCATAAGCATTTGAATGAGCTCATGCACGTTGTCGAACAAGGGCATCGAGCCATCCAGCTCTATATGGTGATGCACACCGGTATTGAATCGGTCAGCCCAGCGAAACATATCGATCCAAAATACGCAGAACTCTGTATTAAAGCGGCGGAACACGGCGTCGAATTTTACGCGGTGAAATGCGCCATAAATGAAAAAGAAATTCGACTGGAGAGACCAGTTCCGGTGCGCTTATAGCGCGAGGTTTTGAGTTAAATTTTAAGCAAAAGAGTCGTTGGAATAGCGTTGCCAACCTGATCCCTTTCTGGTATATGTAGCGTCCTTTTTTAAACGCACGCTTTTAGAGCACTCTAGTTTTAGAGAATTAGGAGATCCAAAATGCCTCAAGGCAAGGAAAAGAAAACCCATGGCATTCTGGCACTAGCCGGCCTGGAGCCTTATCAGGAGAAGCAGGGCGAAGAGTACATGAATGACGCGCAGCGTGCGCATTTTCGTCGTATTCTGGAAGAGTGGCGTCGTCAGTTACGTCAGGAAGTTGACCGCACCGTGCATCATATGAAAGATGAAGCGGCGAACTTTCCTGATCCTGTTGATCGCGCGGCACAGGAAGAAGAGTTCAGCATTGAACTGCGCACTCGTGACCGCGAGCGTAAACTGATTAAGAAAATAGAGAAAACGCTGCAAAAAATTGAAGACGACGACTTCGGTTTTTGCGATTCATGCGGCATAGAAATTGGTATTCGCCGCTTAGAAGCACGTCCAACAGCGGATCTCTGCGTTGACTGCAAAACTCTCGCAGAAATGAAAGAGAAGCAGATGACAGGAGCCTAAGGGCTCATGTACCGAGGCCGATTTGCCCCGACTCCGTCGGGGCCTTTACATTTGGGCTCGTTAGTAGCTGCTGTTGGTAGCTACCTGGACGCTCATGCACACCGCGGCCAGTGGCTTGTTCGTATTGAGGATGTCGACAAACCTCGCGCCGTTCCCGGTGCGGCCGATATTATCCTCGGTCAACTTTGAAGCCCACGGACTCACCTGGGACGGCGACGTTATTTTCCAAAGCGAACGTGACAAGGTTTATCAAAGCTACATCGACTCATTAACCTCTGCAGGTTTCATCTACCAGTGCGACTGTTCACGTAAGGCCATTCGTGAGCGCGGTGGTATTTATGAAGGCTATTGCCGCACTCGCCAGCCACGTCCTACCCCCTACGCACTTCGTTACATTAACAGCGCCCCTGTTAATCAATTCAATGACCGCGCACTTGGGGTACAGCACGGCGATACAAATACCTGCGCAGAAGATTTTGTCGTCAAACGTCGTGATAGCTTATACGCATACCAGCTAGCGGTGGTGGTTGATGATATTGAGCAAGACATTACCGATATTGTGCGCGGCAGCGACCTGGTTGTACCAAGCTTTTGGCAGCTTACTTTATGGCAGCATATTACTAGCGCCCAGCCCAGAATGATGCATTTACCGTTAGTCACATCCGACGATGGCCGCAAGCTCAGTAAACAAAATCACGCACCAGCAATCAACAGCCAAAACGCACCAGATAACCTGTTAATAGCGCTGAATTATCTGGGTATTGATGCCCATGAACTCAGTGAAACGCGAAAAATCGATGAGATACTGGCCTTTGCGGTGCAAAAGTGGCGCAAAAAGTGGCACATTACGGCCGCTTGACGGTACAATATGCGACCAATTGACAATAAACAACAATGACAATGGTAAGGGAGAGACCACCATTATTAAGCGAAAAAGAGTTAGCAAAACGCGCTTTCTCCAGCAAGGATACCCCCAGCAACAGTCGTTTACCGGCGTTGAAAGTTCCCAAGAGATAAACACCCTGTATCCCGGAACGACATTAGCAAAAACGCACTTAAAGTCTTGTACCGCTTACATAACAGCGGCTTTGACGCTTATTTAGTGGGCGGCTGTGTGCGTGACATTTTACTCGGTATTCAACCGAAAGACTTTGATGTAACCACCAACGCAACGCCCGAGCAGGTGAAGTCGCTGTTTCGAAACTGCCGTCTTATTGGTCGTCGCTTTCGCCTGGCGCATGTCGTGTTTGGCAAAGAGATTATTGAAGTCGCTACGTTCCGCGGACACCACGCGGACGAACCTGACGCAAAAACGGCGAAGAAAAACCAGCACGCACACAGTGATGAGCATGGCCAGTTAGTACGCGATAACGTCTATGGCACCATAGAAGAAGATGCCGAGCGCCGGGATTTCACTGCGAATGCGCTGTATTACAACATTGCCGACTTTGCCATTATGACTTTGCTAACGGCGTCGACGACATCAATAAGGGTATTTGCGGTTAATTGGTGATGCGGAGACACGCTACCGAGAAGATCCGGTTAGAATGCTGCGCGCAGTGCGTTTTGCGACCAAACTCAACATGCAAATGGATAACGCCGTCCGCGAACCGATTAACGAGTTGGCTCCGTTGCTCGCGAACATTCCACCTGCGCGTCTGTTTGATGAATTTTTGAAAATGTTTATGTCGGGTAAAGCTACGGCAAACTTTTCACTGATGATGGAGCTGGGCTCTTCCAACAGCTATTCCCAATGCTTAAAGGGCATTTAAGTGACGCCCAGTCACCCGCCTATCAAATGCTGCTAAAAGCTTTTAAAGACACCGACAAACGCATTGCTGAAGACAAACGCGTAACACCGGCATACCTCATTGCGGTCCTGTTATGGTGGCCGCTTCTGGCTCGCAAAGAGCAGCTGGAAAATGAAGGCGGCCTGCCACCGATGGACGCAATAAACATTGCCGCTGCCGATGTGGTACACAGGCAGTCTCAGCGCGTTTCGATTCCTAAACGGTTTAGTTTACCCGCTCGTGAAATTTGGCAGCTGCAACGACGTTTGCAGGTCACAAAAGGCGGTCGTGCCATGAAGGCGCTTGAGCACAAACGTTTCCGTGCCGCTTATGACTTTATGCTGCGAGCACACGCCCAGCCAGAAGAGAAAAAGCTGGCTGAACTGGCACAGTTCTGGACAGAAGCTCAGAATAATCCAGCGAAGCTGAAAACTGGTAAGTCCGGCGCACCTACCGGTAAACCCAGACGCCGTCGTCGCGGGCCGCGTAAAAAGAAGCCACAAAGCAACTCAGATAATGGCTCAGCATAATGCCTATGTCGCACTGGGGAGCAATTTAAACGACCCGCTCAATAACTTACTCAGTGCGCTGTCACGATTAAACCGGTCCAATAGCTGGCGACTTGTCAGCTATTCGTCGCTGTACGGCAGTAAGCCCATGGGACCGCAAGACCAGCCAGACTACGTTAATGCAGTCTGTCAGTTAAGCACAAACCTGCCCGCCTACGATTTACTGCGGTCACTGCATGCTATTGAAGATGAATTCGGCCGCAAACGCGTTCGTCACTGGGGTGAGCACCGACGGCTATCGTTTTTCTTCAATATCATCTGGCAGGGCGTTTTTCTGAAACGCTGAATAAAGTCCTGCTCTGCTTTGTCGGCCGCGTCGTCTGAATGGAAGCGCGCAATAATTTCTTTCGCCAACAGTACTTTGACATCACGTGGGTTTTTACCCGCTGCTACATCCGCTTTCAAACCATCAATTTCAGCAATGGAACGGAAACTTAAAAGATCAAAGTAACGCCACATCAACTCATCAGAAACCGACATAATCTTGCCAAACATATCGTTGGGGGATTCAGTAATACCAATGTAGTTATTCAGCGACTTCGACATTTCTGCACGCCATCTAAACCTTCCAGCAGCGGCGTCATAATGACGGTCTGGGGGCGCAAACCTTCTTCTTTTTGCAGCTCGCGACCCATTAGCAGATTGAAACGCTGATCGGTGCCGCCGAGTTCGATATCCGCTTTCAGTTCCACAGAATCCCAGCCCTGAACTAATGGGTACAGAAATTCGTGAATCGCAATAGACTGGTTGTTTTGGTAGCGCTTTTTGAAGTCATCACGCTCAAGCATACGAGCAACGGTTTGACGGGCAGCCAGCTTAATCATATCGGCAGCCCCCATTTTCGACATCCACTCCGAGTTAAAGCGAATCTCTGTCTTTTCCGAGTCCAGAATCTTAAACACTTGCTCTTTATAGGTTTCAGCGTTAGCAGCCACTTCTTCCGTGTCAGGGGTTTACGAGTCACATTTTTACCCGTTGGATCACCAATCATGCCGGTAAAGTCACCAATGAGGAAAACAATTTTATGGCCAAAGTCCTGTAACACCCGCAATTTATTGATAAGCACCGTGTGACCTAAATGCAAATCAGGAGCAGTGGGGTCAAAACCAGCCTTAACAACCAGGGCTTGCCGCTTTCCAGCTTCTCTGCCAGCTCTTGTTCCAGCAGTACCTCCTCGGCACCACGTGTAATTTCAGCAATAGCCTCTGCCACTTCTGTTTTCATCAAACCTCTCCATCGATTACCCGGTCAAACCCATTATTTTACGTCATTCTTAACACTGTTTTAAGCTCAGAAACTGGTATTCTGCGTTTTTTCGTATTATCCTCGAAACCATAAGGTTATTCTGAGTCGTAAACGAGACACCCTGTTGTATCGCTTACATAGGTAACCATAATAAAGAAAGTTTGTTCTAAAGTGCGCTAAATATGACATTGAAAGTAGTTTCTCAAATGAAGCGGATGTTCCTGCAACTTCCGCATTCTCATAAAATACTAATCAGCGCGATTAGTGTTGCTCTATTAATTTTGTTGGTGATTCCTTCAGAGCCAGCAACGGCATCTAAAAATACAACCTCCGTTGACCAACTTGTTCCGGGTAAGCGCTACCAGCTGGAACTGGCCTTTGATAACAACACCAACAATGAAGAAAGCACCACACAAGAACTGTACTGGCAAACTTATCAAATAAAGTCTGGCGATAATCTGGCCGACATTTTCAGTAAGTTAGGTTTTAGCGCACAAGAGCTTTACCGCGTCACGGAGTCGGGTGAAGAAGCCAAGCTGCTGCGCAAGGTACACCCTGGCGACCTGCTGCGCTTCGCGACAGACTCAAATGAGAAGCTAGTTCAATTAACGCACGACATTAACGGTACCGACACACTCATTATCACGCGCCAAAAAGACAGTTTCGTCGCGGAAGTTGAAGTTAAAGACGTTGAAGTACGAACCGAGTTTGCACACGCGGTAATTGACTCTAGTTTTTGGAATGCCGGTATTAGCTCCGGACTGACCGATAACCAAATTATGCGTATCGCCAACATCTTCGGTTGGGATATCGACTTCGCCCTCGACTTACGCAAAAACGATGAGTTCAGTGTGTTATTTGAAACGCATTACGTCGACGGAGAGTTTGTTGGCTACGGAAAATACTGGCCGCCGAGTTCGTCAACCGGGGCGAACACTTCCAGGCCATATTGCATGACAATGGCCAGTATTACACGCCAAATGGGCGTGCAATGCGTAAAACATTTTTACGCTCGCCGGTTAACTTTACTTATATAAGCTCAAGTTTTAACCCGCGTCGCCTGCATCCGGTGACCGGCCGTGTGCGCCCGCACAACGGCATTGACTACGCAGCATCAACGGGCACACCGGTTATGTCTTCTGGTGACGGTAAAGTCGTTCAGGCTGGCTATAACCATTTAAATGGTAATTACATTTTTGTGCAGCACGGCGAACGCTACACGACGAAATACTTACATTTAAGTCGCAAGCATGTCAGAACAGGCGATCGCGTTAAACAAGGCCAGGTAATTGGCCGTGTCGGCGCAACAGGCCGGGTAACAGGTGCTCACTTACATTACGAATTCCTGGTTGATGGCGTTCACAGAAACCCTCGCACAGTGGAGCTGCCACAGGCGAAGTCTCTAGCCGAGTCAGAACTACCGGCATTCCGCCAGCAAGCCGACCAAATTATTGCAGTATTGAACGACAATAAACGTGTTTATTTGGCAATGAGATAATGTCCGAGCTTTATGTTGGCTTAATGTCAGGAACCAGCATGGACGCGACTGACGCCGTGCTGGTTCAGATAGACGCTGACGGAAAGCCTGCTCTACATACATCCCTTAGCTTCCCTATTCCAATTGAGCTGCGTAATCGGCTCTTACAGCTTAGCGTGAGTGACCAATGGCGTGCCGATGAGTTCGCTGAGTTGGATGTACTTTTTTCTGAGCACTCTGCTGTTGCGGTAAACGAGTTACTGAGCAAGGCTCAAGTGCCGGCTGGGAATGTCACCGCCATAGCCAGTCATGGTCAAACCGTTCGTCACAAACCCGGTCATCGTTCGCCTTACACGCTACAGTTAGGTGACCCTTCCAGGCTGGCATTTAACACCCAAATAGACGTCATACATGACTTTCGCCGCAAAGACGTTGCTGCCGGCGGTCAGGGCGCTCCATTAGTCCCGGCGTTTCACAGGCACATTTTCGCGCAACGGGAGAAAAGTGTCGCTATTGTTAACTTAGGTGGCATTGCCAACATCACTTGGTTAGGTCCTCAGCAACAACTGCTCGGCTTTGATACAGGCCCGGCCAATACCTTGATGGACCAATGGATACAACACTGCAATGCAAACAAAAGCTACGATGAGAATGGCCACTTAGCGAGTCAGGGCAAGGTTATAGAAGAGCTGTTAAATGTGTTACTACAACATCCATTCTTTTCTCGCAAAGCGCCAAAGAGTACTGGCCGTGAAGAGTTTAACCTGGCGTATTTAGAGCCGCTTCTCAAAGCGAACTACACACCTGAAGATGTTCAAAGAACCTTGCTCGCACTCACTGCCGAAACGCTAAGTAACGAAATTAACGGTTTACCCACGAAGCCTGAACAGGTTTACTTCTGCGGAGGCGGTACCAACAATGAGCTGCTCATAACAGAAATCACCCAGCGCCTCGGTTCGACGATATGTGGAACGACGCAAGAGCTTGGAGTTGACCCTCAATGGGTTGAGGCAATGGCATTTGCCTGGTTAGGTTGGTGCTATGAGCATAAAAGACCGGGGAACCACCCTGCAGTCACAGGTGCAGCGGCCCCGGTTGTACTCGGTTCTAAAACGTTATTTGCTTAAACTTTACTCTGCGCCCAGCGCTTTAAAAGCATCACGAGTCAAGTTCTCGTTGTTTCCGTCTTTACCGACAACAATGCTGTCTTCAATACGAACACCGCCATACGGCCGTAACTCGTCAACCTTATCCCAGTTAATGTCGCCGCTGTCTTTGTGTTCTTCGAGCAACTGGTCAACAACATAGAGACCCGGCTCAATGGTAAACACCTGACCTTCTTCAATATCACGAAGCAAACGCAAGAATGGATGACGCTCACTACGCTCGTAACTGCTGCCATCATCAGACTTCAGGAAGCCACCAACGTCATGAACCTGCAAACCAATAAAGTGACCCAAGCCGTGAGGCATAAAAGCACTGGTGTAACCTTTGTCGTAAATACTTTGTGCATCGCCACTGATAAAGCCAAAGTCACTCAAAATCTGAGCCACTTTCAAGTGCATCGAGACGTGTAAATCGTAATAGTTAACACCAGGCTTAATTTCACTCAGTAAGTCTCTTTGAGCGTTATCCATCGCCTCCACTAAGTCCGCATAAAAGCCTTCTTCATACGCATAAGAACGCGTGATGTCAGCGCAGTAGCCACGATAACGTGCGCCAGCATCAATCAGGAAAGAGCGAAACTGCTTAGGTGGCTCGGTATCATACACATCGTAATGCAAAATTGCTGAGTGGCTATTCAGAGCCACAATGCTGTTATAAGGGACTTGTGACTCACGAAAATCAATTGCCGCTAAGTAGGCATGATGAATTTCCAACTCACTTTTCTCAGCATAGAAGGCTTCTTTCGCAGCGACATGCGCTTTCGCGGCCAGCTTATTGGCTTCGCGCAAATTCTCGACTTCCCACTCCGTTTTTACGGCTCTGTGAAAGTGCAAGTGATCAATTAAGTTCTGTGGGTTACGAGCTTTTACATTCCAGCTGTGAACAGGCTCTGCGAAGTCTTCACCGATAAAAGCTGCATTGGCAAGAGCGCTACCGATATCGTCAGTCATAACACTAAGGTCATCGATAATTTTTAAATCGACATACTGCTGCCATTCTTCTTCCGGTACATTGACCGGTGCGTGCCAAAAGTCTTTTGCCTGAAATAGATACACCGTTGGACGCTGACTACCTTTGCGATAAAAAATCGCACTTTTCGGGCTTTCTGTGACGGGTACCCAGTATTTAAACAATGGGTTGACTCGGTACGGAGGTGCGTTGTCATCAAGGAAATCAACGCGTGGTTGACCTGAATAAATCAGAGTTGAGTCAAAACCTGTATCTGCCAGTGCCTTATCGAAGCGCTCACAAACGGTTTTAATGTGTTCAGCGTATGCACTCATAAAAAAACCTCACAACAAATGGTGAGGTTATTTTAGCGCAAATGCGTGCTGGTTTCAGCTTAAGCGAGTGTTTTGGAGGGCTTAGATAGAGAAACTTGAACCACAACCACAAGTGGTAGTGGCATTCGGGTTGTCAACGAAAAAACGCGAACCCTGTAAGCCTTCTTCATAGCTAACAATGCCGCCCATGAGGTACTGGAGACTCATTGGATCAACCAGTAAAGTCACCCCTTCTTTTTCAACCTGCATATCGCCCGGATTAGGGGTTTCATCAAAGGTAAAGCCATATTGAAAACCTGAGCAACCACCGCCCGTCACATAGACGCGCAGCTTCAAGTTCGGATTTTCTTCTTCCGCAATCAGCTGGCTCACTTTTTTTGCGGCTTGTTCGGTAAACTCAATAGGTACCGCTGTTTCCGCAGAACTGCTCATAGTGTCTCACCCTCGTTGAACTCTGTGGGCATTTTCTCTTACCTGACTATTTTGGTCAAGTATCGCCGTCAGTCCTGACATTCGTTGCCGGCTGACCTTTTCGAATGTCTTTCCAAAAGAACGAACGATTTAACGTGCCACGTCCTCCGTCGGTTAATGTAACCGACACATCAATACGCTCAGGTACAAGTCCTTCAGGCATGAAAAAGTCACCTTCGTATACTGAGAAATAACGCATGGTGAAGTGACGTTCATCGGCACTAATATTGGCTAATTTCATCAGGTCAAAGCGGCGCTTTTCACCGTTAACTCGTCCCACTAAATCAATAGCGACCCGCCCTTCCACGAAGCGCCGGCGTTGCTCAATCTGCAGAACAGCCAACGAGAAATGGAAGTGTTTGTCGGCCTGATTCGGTGTCACCGTAATGGAGTCGATAGTTACCCCACCTTGCTGTAACTCGGGTGCCATTATTTTCTGGTAAAACGCGAGATCCCGGCGCAAGGCATAGTTGTCATTTTGTAGTGCCGTTAGCTCGTCCTGCAAGCTTTGATTCGATGAGCGCTCAATATCCAGTTCCACTTGCATTACGTGACGCTGATATTCCATCTGCTCCAGACGTTTATACATATCGTCCAGTTGATTGGACTGCTCTCTGACCGTTTCTTTCAACGAGTTCGCATGCCAAACGCCGGCAAGGTAAGCTAAATAGGCAAAAAGTACGACTAAACCCGCCACCGCCAAAAAAGTTGGCAGCCTGCCGATACGCTTTTGCCAATATTTGAGATTAAAATACAGCTTCATAATACTCGCTCATTTCCATTAGCCGCTTATGCTGATATGTTATTGATAAATATGCAAGCCTTGAGCCTTGGTTTAGTGTAAGGAACAACATTAAATGGCGCCTTTATTAAGACAGCAATTACGCAAGCAGTTGGCCATGCCGACAACAACAATTGCTATCTGTTTGTTGGGGTTAGCCGGGGCGTGCTCGCCGCATTAATGATTGCCGGTTTCCGTTTTGCCATTGAGTACGGCGCTCATCTCATTGGTAACGACACTTACTGGCAGGAACCCTTGCCAACAACGCTCCGTTTTATCATACCCATTGCCGCCGCGTTACTTATTTACGGTATTTTTCGTTTATCGGGTTCGCGCTACGTGCGTATGGGCATTCCCTATGTCATCCATCGCATGAAGCAGCATTACGGGATGCTCCCGTGGCGCAGCACCGTTAACCAGTTTTTTGGCGGTATTATTGCTCTTATTGCGGGCTACAGTGTTGGTCGCGAAGGTCCCGCGGTTCATTTAGGCGCCGCAGCCTCCACTTGGCTGGGCTTTCATGTTGACGCCCCTAAGAACGCCTTACGAACACTAGCCGCCTGCGGTATTGCGGCCGCTATTGCAGCCTCATTTAATACACCTCTCGCCGCCATGGTGCTGGTCATGGAAGTGGTTTTGCGCGAATACAAAGTTCACGTGTTCATCCCGGTCATGCTGTCAGCGGTAGCGGGCTCATTAATAACAGAAGAAATCTTTGGCGTCGCTTCTGAACTTGCCATGTTGTCGGCACAGGATATTCCCACCACTCAATTGCCCTGGGTCGTCATTCTTGGCGTAGTGCTGGGCGTCGTCGGTGTGATTTTTAAAAAGCTCATGCTGGATGTTATGGATACAGTCAAAGACATGTCCTTACTAACCCGGCTTCTGTTCGCAGGCATTATTACCGCTTCTCTGGCAGTTATTATTCCAACCAGTTTAGGTCCCGGACTAACCGCTATTGAGCAGGTGCTTAATCACCAGGGCGAAATGTCCTTGCTCACCACGTTATTGCTTGCCAAGCTATTTGCGGCAGCTATTGCACTTGGCATGGGCATTCCGGGCGGCTTAATTGGTGCGGTGTTCGGTATCGGTGCCATCATCGCGGCAGTTTTCGTGGGCGCGGTGGATGTATTAGGTATTCAACAAGCCTTGTCTTTTGACAGTTTCATTCTACTTGGCATGGCCGGTATTTTGGCAGCTTGCATTCACGCACCTATGGCGGCACTTCTGGCGATTGTTGAGTTATCTCGCAGTGTCGAAATTATTATTCCGGCAATGATGGTGATTGTCCCGGCTTATCTGATATCCAGTCAGCTGTTTAAATCAAAATCAATTTTTATCGCTCAGTTGGAGTTACAAGATCTGCCCTACCAACTGGCTCCTGTGCACGTAGCGCTGCAGAAAACCGGCGTCGAAAACGTCATGGAGACGGACTTTAAACTCTTGCTCGAACCCACCCAGAATGAGTTGGTCGACTCCCTGGAATCCGCCCAGGCAAAAACGGTTATCGTCATGTCCGTGGATGAAGACAACCAGCCTCTGTACCGTCTTGTATCCTATGATATTACCGCTGGTGACAGCCCCAGTTTGAGCTATACACCTATTAAAGGTTTGCGTATCACCTCAACACTGGCTGAAGTGTATGATGAAATTGGACAACAGCGCCGTGGTGCGGTGTATATTTATGAATCAAACGGTGAACACCCGTGTGGCATAGTGACGTGGGAAACCGTCCGTAAAGCATTACAAAGAGAGTTAGCATGACGTGGATTTTATGGGTTAAAGCATTGCATATTGCCTTTATGGTGGCCTGGTTTGCGGGTATTTTTTACTTACCCCGGCTGTTTGTGTATCACGCCATGAATGCTAAACCCGCGGTACACGAACAGTTTTGCGTGATGGAAAGACGCTTACTGTTCTTTGTCACACCATTTGCAATTTTAACTCTGGTTTTTGGACTGGTGCTCATTTTTGCCTACGGTTCTGCTTGGTTTGCCGCCAGTGGCTGGATGCATACCAAATTGGTTTTAGTCACGCTTTTATACGCGTACCACGGCTACTGCTTCAAATTATTGAGGGACTTTAAGAACGGTAAAAATACGAAAAGTCATCGCTTTTATCGAGTCTTTAATGAACTGCCGGTTCTGGCGCTTTTCGCGATTATTATTTTAGCCGTGGTGAAGCCGTATTAGATTCTAAAACGGTGCTGACTTTGCTATAGTGTGCGTCCAGTGACATTCGGCGGCAGAGGCGCACCTATTGATGAATTTCACCGGTTCCAACATTCTCTCAGTCAACCAGTTCGACCGAGACAGTATCGATTATATCTTTTCCGTTGCTGATAAAATGCAACCCTATGCTCGTCGTAAAAAACGAACCCGAGTATTGGACGGTGCTATTCTCGGCAACTTATTCTTCGAGCCTTCAACACGTACCCGGGTAAGCTTCGGCACCGCTTTTAATTTGCTCGGCGGCGAAGTTCGTGAAACGACCGGCATGGAAAGCTCAGCGATTGCCAAAGGCGAGTCTCTCTACGACACCGCCCGCGTGCTCAGCAGCTATAGCGACGTTATCGCTATGCGCCACCCGAAATCGGGTTCGGTGAAAGAGTTTGCCAGTGGTAGCCGGGTACCGGTCATTAATGGTGGTGACGGCGCTAATGAGCATCCGACTCAGGCACTTCTCGACCTGTACACCATCGAAAAAGAACTGGCTTATCACCAACAGAGCATTGATAACATGCACATCTGCATGATTGGTGACTTAAAGTACGGACGTACGGTTCACTCATTATCGACACTGCTGTCCATGTATAAAAACATTAAGTTCACGCTGATTTCTCCGCGTGAACTGTCGATGCCTGAGTCGGTATTAGCCACCCTGGATAGCGCCGGTCATCAGGTGACTATCACGGAAA
The DNA here is from genome assembly GCF_002211765.1 of Idiomarina piscisalsi. Taxonomy (NCBI): domain Bacteria; kingdom Pseudomonadati; phylum Pseudomonadota; class Gammaproteobacteria; order Alteromonadales; family Idiomarinaceae; genus Idiomarina; species Idiomarina piscisalsi. Next base: position 403,497 of record NZ_CP022133.1, on the reverse strand, counting down.
AAGTCGACGGCATTGTTGATGCCGACATTGTGTACCAGACTCGCATCCAGCAAGAGCGTTTCGCCAGTCCCGAAGACGCTGATCAATATCGCGGTAAATTCCGTTTAAATCAGGACATTTACACTAAGCATTACAAGCCCAATACCGTCATTATGCACCCGTTGCCAAGAGATTCACGAGCAGAAGCGAACGAGCTCGACAATGATCTCAACCAGAACCCAAACCTGGCTATTTTCAGACAGGCGGACAACGGAGTGCTCATTCGTATGGCGCTATTTGCACTGACATTAGGCGTAGTTGACCAGGTCGACAAACACGAATGTGATGTCATCTGGTACAGCGAAAAAAGCCAACTATAAAGAGGTAACTGCGGCATGAGTCGTTCAGAAGATTTATTCAAGCAAGCACAAGTTAGCATTCCCGGCGGCGTTAACTCGCCGGTTCGAGCCTTTAGCGGCGTTGGTGGCACACCGATATTTTTTGAAAGCGCAGAAGGCGCTTATATGATTGATGCCGACGGTAAACGTTACATTGACTACGTTGGCTCATGGGGGCCAATGATTCTCGGGCACAACCACCCTGCCGTTTTAGAAGCAACCTTAGCGGCCGCAAAACGTGGTTTAAGCTTTGGTACGCCAACGGAAATTGAAATCACTATGGCGGAAACCATTCGCAAAATCGTACCGTCGATTGAAAAAGTCCGTATGGTGAACTCCGGCACCGAAGCCACCATGACGGCTATCCGCCTAGCGCGTGGCTACACCGGCCGTGACAAAATTCTGAAGTTTGAAGGTAACTACCACGGTCACGCTGACTCACTGCTGGTCAAAGCAGGCTCGGGCGCGTTGACCTTAGGAGTTCCTAACTCGCCGGGTATTCCGGAAGACCTGGCGAAACATACGCTGACCGTGAACTACAACGACATCGATTCAGTTAAAGACGCATTTAAAGAGTTCGGCGACGATATTGCTTGTATTATCGTTGAGCCAGTTGCCGGCAATATGAACTGTATCCCGCCTGTTCCCGGCTTTTTAGAAGGCCTGCGTGACGTTTGCGACGAGTACGGTTCGGTTCTGATTTTTGACGAAGTCATGACTGGGTTCCGTGTTGCTCCGGGAGGCGCTCAGGAGCGCTATGGCATTACTCCCGACTTAACCACCTTAGGAAAAGTGATTGGTGGTGGTATGCCGGTGGGTGCCTTTGGCGGTAAAAAAGAAGTCATGGACTACATCGCGCCGGTAGGGCCTGTCTATCAGGCCGGTACACTATCAGGGAACCCTGTCGCAATGTCCGCAGGCTTAGCTGCATTGCAGCAGCTGTCGACTCCGGGCCTTTATGACCAGTTGTACCGGCGCGTCGATGCGTTAGTGGATGGTCTACAAGAGCGCGCCAACAGAGCGGGCGTGCCAATGACAACGAATCGTGCCGGCTCTATGTTTGGTTTCTTCTTTACTGAAGAGCCGGAAGTGACGTCGTATGCGCAGGCAACACAATGCAATATGGAGCATTTCAAAGCCTTCTACCACGCTATGCTGAATGAAGGGGTATACCTTGCACCTTCCGCGTTTGAAGGCGGTTTCATGTCAGCGGCACACACTGAAGACGACATTGAGAAAACCTTACAAGCGGCGGAAAAAGCCTTTACCCAACTGAAGTAAACCTACAGCACTCATAACGAATAACCCGGTGGGACTAGCCTCCAAACAGGCGGTCCCACCAACTCTTCTCCTCGATATTGCCCTCACAGGTTATGTTATCCGGCAAGCGTATTTCTTCTGCAGGCAACAATTCGCCATTTCCACAATCATTCGGTATGCGCTGCCCTGTCCGTTCATGAAATCGCTGCATCTTCAGCGGCTCGGGTACATTCAACGCCATACTTAACGGCGGTTTACGTTCGTAGTAATCAGCAACGACTCTTAAGGCGCCGCTGCTACCTGTCAGGCCTGTCGGTTGGTTATCATCCCGTCCCAGCCAGGCAGTCACGACCTGTTCACCGTCAACAGCGACAAACCAACTGTCCCGGTAATCATTCGTCGTACCGGTTTTTCCGCCAACTTTCTGTCCAGCAAGCACTCGTTGTAAGGCGCTCGCTGTGCCCTCGGCAACGACACCGTGCAAACCAAACTTCGTCAGATAAGCGACTTTGGTGTCAAACACCTGCTCCCCATTTTTCTCAGAGGCCCGATATAAAACATCGCCCTGATGCGTAGTAATAGACGAAATCGCTGAGAGCGGCTGAAATCGGCCATCGTTCATCAGTGCACTGTACATTCGTGTGACTGCATACGGCGTCAGCGACGCAGAGCCCAATGTCAACGATGGATATACTTCCAAAGGCGTGACAACACCTAGTCGTCTCATGTAGTCAACGACGGTATCCACACCGACTTCCACGCCCACTCTCACCGCCGGAATATTGCGTGACTTAACCAACGCTTCATAAAGCAACAAGCTACCTTTAAATTCCTTGTCGTAGTTTTGCGGCTGCCACTGTTTACTTTGCTTGTCCTCAAGTGTAATAGCTTCATCAACCACCGGGGTATGCAAACCGACACCGGATTCCTGCATTGCAGTCGCGTATATCACTGGTTTGATAAGAGAACCAATGGGCCTCAGTGCCATTATTGCGCGGTTATACCCAACGGTTTGACTTAAACGTCCGCCCGCTAACGCGGTTACCGTCCCTTGACGGTAATTAGCAACCACCATCGCCCCTTCCAGCGCACTGTCATCCTCTTTAAGCTTGCCCGCCAACGACTTTTGTACCGCTTCCTGAGCGTTCACATCCATATGGGTATATATCTTTAAGCCCGTATCCTGCCAGTCATCTGGCAGCGCCAGCGTTTTCATTTCACGCTTAATAATATCCATGTAATGAGGGTACGGATGCTCCACTAAACGTCGGCTTTCTCTAACATCCAATTGTCGTTGTACCGCAGCGACATAAGTGGATTTAGCGATAAGGTCCTGATCAAACATCACCTTTAACACGGTGTCCCGACGCTCCTGAGCACGCTCAGGAAAACGTCTTGGGTCGTAATATGACGGTCCTTTTATCATGCCAATTAGCAAAGCCACTTCGTAGACCGACAGCTCCTGAACTTGCTTACCAAAATAGAACTGACTGGCCAGCCCAATGCCATGAATCGCATTGCGACCGTCCTGACCGAAATACACTTCATTTAAATAGGTTTCTAATATGGTGTTTTTATCAAAGCGGTAATCAATAACCAGCGACATCATGGCCTCATGGAATTTCCGCCATAACGTTTGTTCACGAGTGAGGTATAGGTTTTTGACCAACTGCTGCGTTAAGGTTGAGCCGCCCTGAACGGTGCGCCCGGCTTTTAGATTGGCGACCAACGCACGTAAAATTGCCCAAGGAGAAACGCCTTGATGATGATAGAAGTTGCGATCTTCCACCTGAAGCAACGTTTCAATAAGTAGATTAGGTACCACTTCCAAACCGACCAATAATCGGTCTTCTTTGCTTAACGTACTAATTCGACCGATGAGCTCAGGCTCCAAACGAAAGCTCTCCAGCTCTCTCCCACTGGGCCAGGAAGTAATAGACGCCACACGATTATTTAAAAAATTAATCTGAACCCGCTTAGACATTTGTGGGCCGTCTGAGAAATCAAAAGGCCGACGATGAACCATAACACTGCTATTACCCACCGAATAATAGCCAGATTGCTCGGTATCGTTACTGCGGTTATAGCCAATACGCTCGAGTGTTTTTATCAACGTCGACTGCGGTATTGGGTAACCAGGGTATAAACGCAGCTCACCAGCATAGACAAGCGCCGGAGCTTGATAGCGCTCCGTTTTAAAGTGCTTAGACAGGCTAGCGTCAAGGTATATCGCATACACAGCAACGACCGCAGCGACCGCGACGCCAACCTTGACGCCGGTCCAAAATAAGTAGCTTAACCATTGACGTTTTATCACTGCATTTGCCTTTTGGTTTTATAAGTTGCCTCGGCGTTTATTGGATCTTCCGGCCACGGGTGTTTCGGATAACGCCCTCGCATTTCTTTGCGGACCTCCTGATACGCATTACCCCAAAAGCCGTTCAAGTCATTGGTTCGTTGCAGCAGTCTGCCTGCCGGAGAGAGTAAATCCACCGCTACCACCTGCTGGCCATCAATAATTCGTGGCGAGTCTTTTACGCCAAACATTTCCTGCAATTTCACCTCAACTCGCGGGGTTCCGTCCAGATAATTTATAAAGATTTTACGTTGTGTCGGTGTTTGCCAGTGCTCAGGGCAGGCGTTGTCCAGTCGTTCTTTCTCGTCATAGTTAAGCCAATAGGTTAGCGCCTCACAAGGTTCCCAGGCTTCCAACTGCGACAATGATTTTAACGAATGCCAGTAAGGGTAAGCCCAGACCTTCAAATTAGACAGCAAGCCCTCAGGCGATAGTGGGTAGTCACTTAACTCGCCGGTCACTGACTGTAACAACCGCATGCGTGCCAACAGTTGATTTGCCTTTCGGGACCAATGTAGTGTCTCAAGGCCTTTTTTATTGAGATACTCCGCAAATGCCTGACAACGCTCTTCATGACTCACGCTTCCGTCTAGCTTTTCTTCAGAGAGTGTCAATGCACCGATGACCTGGCGCCTAACTCGAGTCAGAGTCTGTTGAGTACCGAGCCAGTCAGCTGAGTGAGTTTCAGATACTGGTAACCCAGCAGCGTCTATCGCGTCAGAAATATCGGATACTTCAACATAACGTCGCACTTTTCCTGTGCTATTCCCTTCTTGAAAGGTGGCCTCGAAAATAATCGCCCATTGAGGCTGGCTCAATAACTCGGCAACGGGAGCCAGACGCCCACCGGTCACCAGCTGAAAGCTTCTTTTCGTCTCACTGTACTTTGCCAACCTGTCTGGAAAGCCCGCTATTAGCATTGGCTCTGCGCCTTTCTCATTCGCTTCCGTATTTTCCGTCACCCGCAAACGTTGCAGCCAGTACTGCCAGCGTCTTCGCCATCGGCTCAATGACTGGCGCTGCTGATAATGTTGCTTAGTACTTTCAAGAATGTTGACCGTTTTAATGTGTGGTGACGGCTCTTCTAACGTCGCCAGAGCACGGGCACAAGCCGCCTTCACATTATTATTGGCCTCCTTATCACCAGTCTCGTTTGCGGCGGCACAGATGAGGGCAAGACGTACATCAGCCCCCGTATCCAATGACATCGCCTTACCCGTCAGTTGCTTGTCGTGCAAAAGTCCGGTTAACGATAAAAATTGTTCAGCAACACGACAGTGCACCGGATTAGGTGGAGTAAACCAGGCAAGTTCACTCACTGAGCTCCCCCACTTCAGGGCTTCCAATACCACCGACGTTACGTCCTGTGTCTCTATGTCAGCCCTCGCATACTCAGGTTGACCATGCTCATCTGCTTTAGACCAAACCCGATAGCAGGTTCCGGGTTGTAAGCGCCCGGCCCGACCGGCTCGCTGCGTTGCTGACGCTCGGGATACAAAGTGCGTGGTCAGCTGGTTCATGCCATAACCCGGCAAAAAGTTCGCTCGACGTTCACGTCCGCTGTCCACTACCACATCAATGCCTTCTATGGTTAAACTGGTTTCAGCTATGTTTGTCGCAAGGATAATTCGCCTACCATCACTGGCTTTTAACGCGTGCTGCTGCGCTTTAAGTGACAGCCGGCTATGCAGGGTATAAACACCGACATCAGTTGCCACCAGAGAGCTCAATGCGTGTTGCACCCGTTCAATTTCGTAGATACCCGGCAGAAACACCAGCACGCCTTTGTCGGCATTTCCTAAAGCCTCGACAATGACACTGGGCAAATGCAGTAACCACTCACTTCGCTGTTTCGGGGCTCGGTATTGAATATCTATTGGAAAGCTGCGTCCTTCGCTACTCAGTGTCGTGACGCCGTCGCAATATGCAGACAACCATTCGGAAATGTCTTTTGCCGGCAATGTTGCAGACATGATCAATAGATTTAAGTCCTCACGCAACGGCAATGCGTCAATCACTAACGCCAGGCTTAAATCACTGTGTAAATTGCGCTCATGAAACTCATCGAATATCAGTGTCGAAATATCACTAAGCTCAGGGTCTTCCTGTAACCAGCGTACTAATACGCCTTCAGTGACGACAAGAAGCTTGGTGTTCTTCGTGCGTTTCGTTTCACCGCGAACAATATAGCCAACGGTTTCACCAACGGGCTCATCTAACTGCCTGGCCAGGTAACTGGCCACATTGACAGCAGCAACACGCCGCGGCTGCAACATAACGGTAATACCGCTCGTGCCCAACTGTTCTCGAAGCAAATAAAGGGGTAAATAGGTGGACTTACCGGCACCAGGCGGTGCCTCTAAAACCACACGTGCTGCCGGGAAGCATTGCGCTAATGCCGGCAGCACGTTTTCAACGGGCAAGGTCATACCCAATCAGTCACCTTGAACGGTGGCGGCAATGGTTCTTACGCCTAATGCTGTCGCACCTGTTGCCCACATACCTGTCGCTGACTTCTGGTAAGCACCGGCCAGATCAAAGTGAAGCCAGCCTTTACCTTGCTCAGGCGCAAACCGTAACAGGAAACCGGCCGCGTTACTGGCGCCGCCAGCACCGCCACCTTTTTGCGGACGACTGTTCGCTGTATCGGCAAAGGCTGACGGGCAATTCTCTGAGTGCCAAGGGGCTAACGGCAAACGCCACAGCAATTCGTGTTCTTTATCGGCGTTTTTCAATGCGCGCTCGGCGGCACTGTTATCAACACTGAACAGCGCATTGTATTCATTACCGACGGCCATTTGAGCGGCACCCGTTAAGGTAGCGGCATCAATAATATTTTTCGCGCCGAATTCGCCAGCGGCCTGCAACCCGTCAGCTAACACCAAGCGACCTTCAGCGTCAGTATTCACCACTTCTACGGTCAAACCGTTCTTATAACGGATAATGTCGCCTAACTTGTACGCTCGGCCATCAATCATATTTTCTGCGCAGCAGAGAATCAGCTTCACGCGTTTATTCAAACCACGACGAATCGCTAACGACAATGCACCAGTGACCGTTGCTGCACCGCCCATGTCACACTTCATTGACAGCATGCCTTCACTTGGCTTAATACTGTAGCCACCGCTGTCATAGGTAATACCTTTACCGATAAGCGCTGTATCAACAAGCGCGTTTTTATCGCCGGTTGGGTTGTAGTCAAGTACCAACATGCCCGGTGCATGCTGGCTCGCACGACCCACAGTATAAATTCCCATCCAGCCTGCGTCTTTCAGCGCTTCACCTTTAATAAACTCTGCGCTGATTGCATCGGGTGCTAACCCTTTGAAGTGCTCAATGACACGTTCTGCCAGACTTTCAGGATAGATATCTTCGGCCGGTAAGTTGGTGAGCTCACGGCTAAATCGTGTTGCATCACGCATCGCATCGAGGTGCTTCGCCGCTTCCTTGTCGTCTGCGTGCCATACCACATCATTTTTCGACAATGTTGACGTAAAGCCCTGATAAAGCGCCCATTGACGCTCCATATCCCAGCCGTCACCAGATACTGCTACTTTTATGACGCCGTTGTTGTCGAGGGTTCGCCCGGCTTTTTGAATACGCCGCAAATTCTCAGACTCGTCGTCCACCAAAACTATTTTGGCGGCATCGCCGTCAAAGACGACATTTGACTTCGGGTTCCAATGAGCTGCTGGTGCTTCATTCGTTAAGTAAACCGCTAGTGCGCTGGACATTCTCAACCTCTCTCGATAATTTGCTTTCAGTTACTTTAGAGTTATGAGGTCTCTGATGCAATTTAACAAGCCCCTTCGCCGGGGAGTTTTAGAAAAACGCTATAAACGCTTTCTGGCCGATATTGATTTTGGCGATGGACAAATAACAACGGTTCATTGCCCGAACACAGGCGCAATGACGGGCTGTGCTGAGCCTGGGTTCGACGCATATTGCAGTCTTTCTGACAACAAAAAACGTAAGTATTCACATACCTGGGAGTTATCACGAACCAAGGAAGGCGAGTTTATTGCGGTGAATACCGGCTGTGCGAATACACTCGCCGGAGAGCTGTTAAACAGCGAACTTATACCAGAACTTAGCGGCTGGTCCGAACTGAGGTCTGAAAAGAAGTACGGGCAGGAAAATAGCCGCATCGACTGGTGGGGCGTAGACCCTAATGGCAAAGAGTGCTTTGTCGAGGTAAAAAGTGTGACACTTGCCGAGAAAGAAAGCGGCTATTTCCCGGATGCCGTCAGTCAGCGTGCCCATAAGCATTTGAATGAGCTCATGCACGTTGTCGAACAAGGGCATCGAGCCATCCAGCTCTATATGGTGATGCACACCGGTATTGAATCGGTCAGCCCAGCGAAACATATCGATCCAAAATACGCAGAACTCTGTATTAAAGCGGCGGAACACGGCGTCGAATTTTACGCGGTGAAATGCGCCATAAATGAAAAAGAAATTCGACTGGAGAGACCAGTTCCGGTGCGCTTATAGCGCGAGGTTTTGAGTTAAATTTTAAGCAAAAGAGTCGTTGGAATAGCGTTGCCAACCTGATCCCTTTCTGGTATATGTAGCGTCCTTTTTTAAACGCACGCTTTTAGAGCACTCTAGTTTTAGAGAATTAGGAGATCCAAAATGCCTCAAGGCAAGGAAAAGAAAACCCATGGCATTCTGGCACTAGCCGGCCTGGAGCCTTATCAGGAGAAGCAGGGCGAAGAGTACATGAATGACGCGCAGCGTGCGCATTTTCGTCGTATTCTGGAAGAGTGGCGTCGTCAGTTACGTCAGGAAGTTGACCGCACCGTGCATCATATGAAAGATGAAGCGGCGAACTTTCCTGATCCTGTTGATCGCGCGGCACAGGAAGAAGAGTTCAGCATTGAACTGCGCACTCGTGACCGCGAGCGTAAACTGATTAAGAAAATAGAGAAAACGCTGCAAAAAATTGAAGACGACGACTTCGGTTTTTGCGATTCATGCGGCATAGAAATTGGTATTCGCCGCTTAGAAGCACGTCCAACAGCGGATCTCTGCGTTGACTGCAAAACTCTCGCAGAAATGAAAGAGAAGCAGATGACAGGAGCCTAAGGGCTCATGTACCGAGGCCGATTTGCCCCGACTCCGTCGGGGCCTTTACATTTGGGCTCGTTAGTAGCTGCTGTTGGTAGCTACCTGGACGCTCATGCACACCGCGGCCAGTGGCTTGTTCGTATTGAGGATGTCGACAAACCTCGCGCCGTTCCCGGTGCGGCCGATATTATCCTCGGTCAACTTGAAGCCCACGGACTCACCTGGGACGGCGACGTTATTTTCCAAAGCGAACGTGACAAGGTTTATCAAAGCTACATCGACTCATTAACCTCTGCAGGTTTCATCTACCAGTGCGACTGTTCACGTAAGGCCATTCGTGAGCGCGGTGGTATTTATGAAGGCTATTGCCGCACTCGCCAGCCACGTCCTACCCCCTACGCACTTCGTTACATTAACAGCGCCCCTGTTAATCAATTCAATGACCGCGCACTTGGGGTACAGCACGGCGATACAAATACCTGCGCAGAAGATTTTGTCGTCAAACGTCGTGATAGCTTATACGCATACCAGCTAGCGGTGGTGGTTGATGATATTGAGCAAGACATTACCGATATTGTGCGCGGCAGCGACCTGGTTGTACCAAGCTTTTGGCAGCTTACTTTATGGCAGCATATTACTAGCGCCCAGCCCAGAATGATGCATTTACCGTTAGTCACATCCGACGATGGCCGCAAGCTCAGTAAACAAAATCACGCACCAGCAATCAACAGCCAAAACGCACCAGATAACCTGTTAATAGCGCTGAATTATCTGGGTATTGATGCCCATGAACTCAGTGAAACGCGAAAAATCGATGAGATACTGGCCTTTGCGGTGCAAAAGTGGCGCAAAAAGTGGCACATTACGGCCGCTTGACGGTACAATATGCGACCAATTGACAATAAACAACAATGACAATGGTAAGGGAGAGACCACCATTATTAAGCGAATAAAAGAGTTAGCAAAACGCGCTTTCTCCAGCAAGGATACCCCCAGCAACAGTCGTTTACCGGCGTTGAAAGTTATCCCAAGAGATAAACACCCTGTATCCCGGAACGACATTAGCAAAAACGCACTTAAAGTCTTGTACCGCTTACATAACAGCGGCTTTGACGCTTATTTAGTGGGCGGCTGTGTGCGTGACATTTTACTCGGTATTCAACCGAAAGACTTTGATGTAACCACCAACGCAACGCCCGAGCAGGTGAAGTCGCTGTTTCGAAACTGCCGTCTTATTGGTCGTCGCTTTCGCCTGGCGCATGTCGTGTTTGGCAAAGAGATTATTGAAGTCGCTACGTTCCGCGGACACCACGCGGACGAACCTGACGCAAAAACGGCGAAGAAAAACCAGCACGCACACAGTGATGAGCATGGCCAGTTAGTACGCGATAACGTCTATGGCACCATAGAAGAAGATGCCGAGCGCCGGGATTTCACTGCGAATGCGCTGTATTACAACATTGCCGACTTTGCCATTTATGACTTTGCTAACGGCGTCGACGACATCAATAAGGGTATTTTGCGGTTAATTGGTGATGCGGAGACACGCTACCGAGAAGATCCGGTTAGAATGCTGCGCGCAGTGCGTTTTGCGACCAAACTCAACATGCAAATGGATAACGCCGTCCGCGAACCGATTAACGAGTTGGCTCCGTTGCTCGCGAACATTCCACCTGCGCGTCTGTTTGATGAATTTTTGAAAATGTTTATGTCGGGTAAAGCTACGGCAAACTTTTCACTGATGATGGAGCTGGGGCTCTTCCAACAGCTATTCCCAATGCTTAAAGGGCATTTAAGTGACGCCCAGTCACCCGCCTATCAAATGCTGCTAAAAGCTTTTAAAGACACCGACAAACGCATTGCTGAAGACAAACGCGTAACACCGGCATACCTCATTGCGGTCCTGTTATGGTGGCCGCTTCTGGCTCGCAAAGAGCAGCTGGAAAATGAAGGCGGCCTGCCACCGATGGACGCAATAAACATTGCCGCTGCCGATGTGGTACACAGGCAGTCTCAGCGCGTTTCGATTCCTAAACGGTTTAGTTTACCCGCTCGTGAAATTTGGCAGCTGCAACGACGTTTGCAGGTCACAAAAGGCGGTCGTGCCATGAAGGCGCTTGAGCACAAACGTTTCCGTGCCGCTTATGACTTTATGCTGCTGCGAGCACACGCCCAGCCAGAAGAGAAAAAGCTGGCTGAACTGGCACAGTTCTGGACAGAAGCTCAGAATAATCCAGCGAAGCTGAAAACTGGTAAGTCCGGCGCACCTACCGGTAAACCCAGACGCCGTCGTCGCGGGCCGCGTAAAAAGAAGCCACAAAGCAACTCAGATAATGGCTCAGCATAATGCCTATGTCGCACTGGGGAGCAATTTAAACGACCCGCTCAATAACTTACTCAGTGCGCTGTCACGATTAAACCGGTCCAATAGCTGGCGACTTGTCAGCTATTCGTCGCTGTACGGCAGTAAGCCCATGGGACCGCAAGACCAGCCAGACTACGTTAATGCAGTCTGTCAGTTAAGCACAAACCTGCCCGCCTACGATTTACTGCGGTCACTGCATGCTATTGAAGATGAATTCGGCCGCAAACGCGTTCGTCACTGGGGTGAGCGGACATTAGATCTCGACTTGCTATTATTCGATGACGAGACACACCAAAACTCAGATCTGACGGTGCCTCACCCGGGCCTGTATGAGCGCAGCTTTGTCTTGTATCCTCTTCTTGAAATAGCACCGTCACTTGTCTTGCCCAATGGAAAAACAGTGGCTGAACAAGCCAAGGCACTTACCGAAAGCGGTCTTGACGTGCTAGTCTACCAGTCATCTATTTCTTTATAATGTTGCTAAAGGTCGCATAATGGCTACAACCAGCATTGCTACATTGCAAAAAATGAAGCGCGAAGGCGTTAAAATTAGTTCGTTAACCGCCTACGACTCCAGCTTCGCAAAATTAATGACCGAACAAGGTGTCGACTTTATGCTTGTCGGCGACTCTTTAGGTAATGTTGTTCAGGGTCGCAATTCGACCGTGCCTGTCACACTCGGTGATATGGTCTACCATACAGAGTGCGTGCGTCGCGGTGCACCCGATGCCTTCGTGATTAGCGATATGTCCTTCATGACCTACTCAACACCGGAACAAACCTACGACAATGCCGCTGTATTAATGCAAGCCGGCGCCAATATGGTGAAGCTGGAGGGCGGTGAGTGGCTGGAAGACACCATTAAAGGTCTACATACCCGTGGTATTCCGGTCTGTGCACACCTTGGTTTGCTGCCACAGTCCGTCAACGTTTTAGGCGGCTACAAAGTACAGGGCAAAGAAGAGCAACAGGCAGAAAATACGCTACGTCAGGCAAAAGCGCTTGAAGCCGCGGGTGCTCAACTGTTGGTGCTGGAGTGTATTCCATCCAGTTTAGGCAAGCGTATTACCGATGCCTTAAACATTCCGACTATTGGTATTGGCGCAGGCCCTGATACCGACGGCCAGATATTGGTAATGCACGACATGCTGGGTATGAACAGTGACTATTTGCCCAAATTTGCCAAAGACTTTCTGGCACAGGGCGGCTCTCTCGCTGATGCGTTTCGATTATACACCGAGCAAGTGCGCTCGGGAGAATTCCCGGCTCCGGAGCACTGCTATAAATGAAGGTACTAAAAAACTTACAGGCGCTCCGTGAGTGGCGTCGTGCGCAGCAGGAGGTTGCACTCGTTCCGACCATGGGCAATTTACATGACGGGCACTTACAGCTGGTAAAAAATGCGCTACAACATTGCGACACTGTCGTGGTGAGTATTTTTGTAAACCCAATGCAGTTTGGCCCTAACGAAGATCTCGACAGCTACCCCAGAACCTTAGACGCCGACTGCAGCGCTTTAGAAACGTTAGGCGTTAGTGCCGTGTTTACTCCAACAGTCAGCGATGTTTACCCGCGCGGACTGGAACAACAAACGAAAGTTAGCGTGCCCGGCATCAGCAATATTCTCTGTGGCGCCAGCCGCCCAGGCCATTTTGACGGTGTGGCGACTATTGTCTGCAAGCTATTCAATATGGTGCAACCACACGTCGCTGTTTTTGGTGAGAAAGACTACCAACAGCTGCAAGTTATTCGCCTTATGACTCAGGACTTAAGCTTGCCGGTAGACGTTGTCGGTGTGCCAACACAGCGAGAAGCCAGCGGTTTAGCTTTAAGCTCCCGCAACGGTTATTTAACAGCGGAAGAGAAAACTCAAGCAACCGCTCTTTACAAAAGCCTTCAAGATGCGAAGGTGGGGCTTGAACGCGAGGAAGACTTTGAACAAGTAGAGTCTCAGGCGGTGCAACAATTAGGAAAAGCGGGCTTTAAAGTGGACTACTTTAGCATCCGCAACGCTGATGACTTACAACCCCCCTCAGAAAAAGATGAGAAGTGGGTCATATTGGCCGCTGCTTTTTTGGGAAAAACCCGCCTGATAGACAACCTTCAGGTCGATAATCCAGCGACCACTTAACGCACTTTTCGCTTTAATTCAGCATACCGAGTTCACGCATCTCGGTATGCAAAGCGCCTCGCAGACTGGTGGCTTTGGAAGCGATTTCGCGCTGCTCTTCCAGTACTTCTTCCAGCATGTCGTGCGTTGTTAGCGGGTTCGCCAACACAACACGAAACACCACAGTGGGTTCATGATGATACTGTGCTGGTGTCAATTTGGTCCGCGATACAAATGAGCGCCCGGTTTCACGCTGACGTTTTTGAATATAACGCGTTAACGCATTTAAGTGCGGGGTTAAACGCGCCAACTGCTCAGACGTTGCGTTTTCAAGCGCCTTTTTAACTCTTTCCGGTACAAAGCGATAGGTCAGTATGCAAAGCTCCGGCTCGGTAATGACCTCGAAGTCATCTTGCTCACTAATAAGTTTCGAAAAGTAACGCGCTTTATCAATACTGTTGTTAATTAGCAGCTCATAACCCCGGCGCCCTATCACGTGCATAGCGGAAAACACCATCATGGCCATGCCCGCCCGGGAGCCCTCCATGGTATGCGAGCCGAGGTCTTTAGAGCCTTGTCGAATAATATACTCGGCATGATGTTCTATCGACTTCACCAATGACGGGTTCTTAAACAATACCAGACCGGCCCCCATCGGCACGTACATTTGCTTGTGGGCATCAATGGTAATGCTGTCGGCACGCTCAACACCATGCAATAGTGACCGGTGCTGCTCTGATAACAGGGTTGCGCCACCCCATGCAGCATCAATATGAAAATGCGCGCCAATATCTTCGGCGACATCGGCCATCTCGTCTAGCGGGTCAATGTGTCCGGTCTCTGTGGTACCCGCCACACCAACCAGTGCCAGTACTTTGCCGCCCTCTGCAGATATTGCTTCACAGGTTTCACGCAGCTTATCGATACGAATGCGGTTGTTGCTGTCTGTGGGCACTGCCACTAAATTACGCCGACCAATACCCAGAACATCGGCGGCTTTGCTCAACGAGTAGTGCCCGCGCTCCGAAACCACCACCGTCAATCGTGAGTAGCCATAATGTTGCAAGCCAGCAGCAATACCGTCCGCAGCAATGCCCCCGAAATTACCATCAGCTTGTAATAGTCGGTTTCGTGCTACCCATAACGCCGTCATATTGGCGATAGTCCCGCCTGAGCAGAAGGCGCCCAATGAGTGTTGGGCACTGTGCATCCAACGGTTATAAAACGTCGCCTCTTCGCGGTAAACCAGATGGTGCAGCATGCCAATGACGTTACGCTCCAATGGCGTAAATGCTTTTGAAGTTTCTATTTTCACCAGGTTCTGGTTCAAGCCGACCATCAGCTTCGCCAGCGGCAATAAAAAATAGGGTAACGCTGATGTCATGTGCCCAATAAAACGCGGCGAAGCGGTATGTACTGAGTGAGCCACTAATTTATCGAGCAAAAACTCCGTATGGTCAGAAACGAATTGCGGCTCTTCGGGGATTTGTGACCGGTCAAAGTCTCGCTCAATTTCCTGCAGAGGCTTCTCGCGCGCAACGATATGATCACCCAAAAACCCCATGAGGTTCTCAGATAAATGCTTTTCGATTTTACTCAATGTCGAGTCGGGCGCTTCCGGAATGGTGAAAATGCGATAAAGCGATTCTTCACTAACCTCAGCCACTTCGGTTTTAGAGCTCAATTACGTCTCCTTCGATAAATCTGCGTCGAGTTGCCACAACGGCTGGCCACTGGTTTTATACTTGCGCTCAAACGGCGTCATAATCTCTTCGTCGTCTTTAACAAGTGACACCTGTGCCTGACAACCACTCACCATAAGCGCTTGCGTTACTTCCAGCAAGTAAAGGCTCCAGTTGGAGCGCATATGTAAGTGCCCACCAAGTTCAACCACGTCTTTCCATACCGGGCTGCCATGCCAGCGTCGAGACAAGTGTGATGCCTTGGGCCAGGGGTTTGGGTATAAAATACAATGTTTTTCAAGCGTCCAATTGGCCTGGTTGGCCAGACGCCAAAAGTCGATAAGATCAGCCCGAACGACCCAGTAGCGCTGGCCTTTTTCATTATTCTGGTAATGACTATGACGCGCCAGCCGGTGTGCTGACTTATCAATACCAATAACCATGGCTTCGGGATGCTGCTCAGCCAGTTTCGCCGTGCTCTCTCCGACACCGCAGCAAGAGTCTAAAATAACCGGCCCATTCCAATCCTCAACTTGCGCATTAATATCTTCAAATGCCCTGAGGTTATGCTCCTGAAATGGCTTTTTGAACGCACTGCCTAAATGACGCTCAACCACGGCTACGGTGTCTTCGTGCGGCCCATGTTGGTTACTACTAACCGGTCTTGCTTCATTCATTACGAGCGAATTCCTATGCCTTTTTCAAGGATGTAGTAAGCAACGCCGAAAAACAGCACGTTAAAGCCAACCAGCACTGACACGGCAACCCCAATGCCCACATCCGACTGGCCTAAAAAGCCATAGCGGAAACCGTTCACCATGTAGAGAACAGGGTTCGCCATAGACACTTTTTGCCAAAACTCGGGCAGTAAACTAACAGAATAGAAGACCCCGCCTAAGTAAGTCAGTGGCGTCAGTACAAAGGTCGGCACTATGGATATATCGTCAAACGTTTTACCATAAACAGCATTAATCAAACCGCCTAAGCAGAATAATGTCGAGGTTAGTACCACCGTTAAGACAACGTAGCCCACGTGCGCTATTTGAATATCGGCGAATAAAAACGACACACAAGTGACAATAACCGCCACTATCATCGCGCGTGCCATGCCGCCGCCAACGTAACCGGCAATAATAACCGAGGTCGGTACAGGCGACACCAACATTTCTTCTATGTTGCGTTGAAATTTTGCACTAAAAAAAGAGGAGGCAACGTTTGAGTAGGAGTTAGTAATGACCGACATCATAATAAGACCCGGTACAATAAACTCCATGTAGCCCACACCACTCATTTCACCAATACGCTCACCAACAATGCTGCCGAAAATAACAAAGTATAGCGTCATGGTAATGGCTGGCGGCACCAGGGTTTGTACCCAAATTCTTAAAAAGCGGGTGCACTCTTTTATCCAAATGGTCTTCAATGCGATAAAGTTCGATGCTGAGTGACTCATTGCACAGTCTCCTTCTGACGCCCCTTTTCAACCATTGAGACAAAGAGTTCTTCCAGTCGGTTAGCTTTATTTCGCATAGATAATACTTTTACCTGTTGCTCACTCAATTGCTCAAAAACGCGGTTAAGACCGGCGTCCTTATCGACCTCGACTTCAACCGTATGGTCGTCTGTCCAACGGTGATTAAAGCCGTCAATGGTTGCACCATTATGTCCCGGCTCAACATCCAGAATAAACGTTTCCCGGCTTAAGGTTGCCAGTAATCGCTTAATAGAGGTGTCTTCAACAATTTGCCCCGCATCAATAATGCCAATGTTACGACACAGCATTTCCGCCTCTTCAAGGTAATGCGTCGTCAAAATAATGGTAATGCCCTGCTCGTTAATTTTGGTCAGGTAATCCCACATTGAGCGGCGCAACTCAATATCAACACCAGCAGTAGGTTCATCCAAAATCAATAGCTTCGGCTCGTGCAGTAATGCCCGGGCTATCATTAAACGGCGCTTCATACCGCCTGACAAAGAACGCGCAGGTTCATTTCGCTTGTCCCATAAACCTAACTGTTTCAGGTATTTTTCTGAACGCTCTTTGGCAAGTTGTCTGGGCACACCATAATAGCCAGCTTGGTTAACCACTATTTGCTGAACCGTTTCGAACTGGTTGAAATTAAACTCTTGCGGCACTAAACCAATTTGGCGTTTCAAATCAGCTAGCTGAGTATCCAGATCGTAGCCAAACACGCTGACCTTGCCTGACGTTTTATTCACCAGTGAAGCAATAATGCCAATAGTGGTCGACTTACCGGCACCATTGGGCCCAAGCAATGCGTAAAAATCACCTTCTTCTACTGACAGGTCGATACCTTTGAGCGCTTCAAAACCGCCCCGGTAGACCTTTCTTAACCCTTTAATTTCTAGCGCTTTCATACTCTGTACTATGACTCCTTTGAGTAGCCCCAACGCGCGACCAGCTTCTGTTCCAGTCCCAAATGATCAAGCACTCGGGCAACCATAAAATCGATTAAGTCGTCTATACTCTCTGGCTTATGATAAAAGCCGGGCGCTGCCGGCATTATCGTGACGCCCTGCTGACTTAACTGCAGCATATTTTGTAAATGTATGGTCGATAACGGTGACTCTCGCGGAACCAAAATAAGCTGTCCCCGCTCTTTCATAACAACATCAGCGGCCCGTTCTATAAGCGTGTTACTGCTACCACAAGCGACTGCCGACAAGGTGCTGGTTGAACACGGACAAACCACCATTTTCTTTGGTGCAGACGAACCTGACGCTACCGGCGAGAACCACTCTTCTTTGCCGAACACCTGAAGGCTATCGTCGCTCGCTGAAAAGTATTGGCGTAATTGCTCAGCCGCTTTGTCGGGCGCTGCCGGCAATTGCATACCATGCTCAGTTGCCAGCACCACTCTGGCTGCGCTGGATATCAGCAAAAACACCTGTTGATCTTGATCAAGCAGACATTGTATCAAACGCAGCGCATAAGGTGCACCTGATGCACCGGTGATAGCAACAGTGACTCGGTTATCCTGTTTCATTGGGCCTCCTGGCTTTGTTGGAGCGCACTGAGAAAACGGCGATGCAGCCCGTCAAAACTGCCGTTACTCATGATAACAACGGAATCTTCCGGCTGAACTTCATGCAGCAGCCCCTCGAGCAACTGCTCGGTGCTAGTGAAAACGTGAGCATTCGGTAACACCCGCGCCAGCTCCCACTTTAAGCCGTCAGGCTGCAGTACAAACACGTCATCGGCCGCTCTTAAAGCTTCTTCCATAGCATTAGCGTGAACCCCCATTTTCATGGTGTTTGAGCGTGGCTCCAGCACCGCAATAATGCGCGAACGCGGCAAGTGAGAACGCAAGCCACTCAGCGTTGTTTTAATTGCACTGGGATGGTGCGCAAAGTCGTCGTAGACTTTTATACGGTTATGCTCGCCAATCAGTTCCATACGTCGTTTCGGACTTTGAAAACGACTTAAGGAGTCAGCACTTTGCTCTGCCGGAATACCCACATGACGAGCAGCAATAATAGCCATCATGGCGTTATTAACGTTGTGCTCACCTAATAACGACCATTCAACGGTTGCGACCCCGTCGCCTTCATGCATCACCTCGAAGGACGTGCCATCCTCATTGTTGAGCTTTGTTGACCATTCTTTACCCAGTTGGACTTTATCGCTCCAACAGCCACCGTCAACCACTTCGTTTAACGCCGTGTCTTCCGTTGGATAAATAACCTGACCGGAGTCTGGCACAACACGCAGCAAGTGCGAAAACTGTCGTTTAATGGCGGCAAGATCATCAAAGATATCGGCATGATCAAACTCAAGGTTATTCAATACCAGCGTGTCGGGAGCATAGTGCACGAACTTCGAACGCTTATCGAAAAACGCGGTGTCATATTCATCGGCTTCAATGACGAAAAAATCGGAGTCAGTCAACCTTGCACTGACGGAGAAGTTTCCCGGCACACCACCAATCATAAACCCAGGGTTATAACCGTTATCCTCCAGGATCCACGCCAGCATACTGGCCGTTGTGGTTTTGCCGTGAGTACCCGCAACCGCCAGTACCCAGCGTTGGGTCAATATATTGTCATGCAGCCATTGCGCACCAGAGACATAAGGAAGCCGCTCACGCAGTACCGCTTCCACTTCTTCATTCCCCCGGCTCAATGCGTTGCCAATAACCACCAGATCCGGCACAGGGTTTAGGTTCGCTTCGGCATAACCCTCCATCAACTCTATACCCAAGTTTTCCAGCTGTGTGCTCATTGGCGGGTACACACTGGCATCGGAGCCGGTTACCTTGTGCCCAAGTTGTTGAGCAATGGCAGCCACGCCCCCCATGAAGGTGCCGCAAATACCGACGATATGAATATGCATGCGTCAATCCAATTCATCTATTTGTTACTGAAGCGAAAGTGTACCACGTCAAAAACGCCAAACAGGATTTTTACTAAAAAATAAGGTATCATTTGCGCCCTCAAAAACATGTCGTTTAACGCACCAACATTTTAAGCTGCAGGAACTGTTATGAAACGCTTATTGCCTACATTGAGAGCCGACCAGACCAGCGAGTCGCTCATATCCGTTATTAACACCATTCAAATTGCAGCCAAGGAAATTTCTTTCCGACTTCATCAGGGCGCGCTAGCCGGCGTACTGGGCTCAACGCTGGATGAAAACATTCAGGGCGAAACCCAGAAGAAGCTTGATGTGGTAGCCAACCAACTGTTGAAAAGTCTATTGCTGGAATCACCCAATGTCCATGCGGTCGCCTCTGAAGAAGAAGACTCCGTTGTCGACAGCCCGAACTCCGGTCATTACCTGGTCGCTTTTGATCCACTCGATGGCAGCTCTAATATCGATATTAACGGCGGCGTAGGCACCATCTTTTCGATACTAAGAAAGCCGGAAGGTGAAGAAACCAGCGAGTCGATGTTCCTGCAACCGGGTAAGGCCCAAGTTGCCGCAGGTTATGTATTATATGGTCCGGCTACCATGATGGTGCTCACTACCGGTAAATCGGTACGGATTTACACACTGGACCAAACCGTTGGCGAGTTTTTGTTAACGCAAGAAAAAGCAGAAATTCCAAAAGACACGACAGAATTTGCTATCAACATGTCAAACCGCCGCCACTGGGCGGACCCAATTAAAGCCTATATCAACGACTTACTCGAAGGCAAAGAAGGGCCGCGCGGCAAGAACTTTAATATGCGTTGGAACGCAGCCATGGTGTCTGACGTACACCGGGTGCTTTCTCGAGGCGGATTGTTTACTTACCCGTGGGACGCTCGCAAACCTAAGAAGCCATTCAAGCTTCGCTTAATGTACGAAGCTGCCCCCATGGCAATGTTGGTTGAAAAAGCCGGGGGCAAAGCGTCCGACGGCTATCAACGTATTCTGGATATTGTGCCTGAACACATTCACCAACGCGTTGCCGTGGTACTCGGTTCAGCAAACGAAGTGGACGCTTGTTTGAAGTACCATAAGCAATACCCAAAACCTTATTAGACCTTTAGCGATATTGCACGATAAAGCCGAACCGCTATAATCGCGCAATCGGTATCACTTTTACATTGAGAACAGGAAGTATTATGAGCTTAGGAAACGTACCAGCAGGCAAAAACCTGCCAGAAGAAGTTAACGTTATCATCGAAATTCCGGCAAACGCTGATCCCATTAAATATGAAGTCGACAAAGACACAGGTGCATTAGTGGTTGACCGTTTCATGGCAACGCCAATGTTCTACCCAGCTAATTATGGCTTCGTTAATGAAACGTTGTCACTTGACGGTGATCCGGTTGACGTTTTGGTACCAACTCCTTATCCACTTCAAGCGGGTTGCGTGATCAAATGCCGTCCAGTTGGCGTATTAAAAATGACCGACGAGTCTGGTGAAGACGCAAAAGTTATTGCCGTCCCTGTCAGCAAGTTGACCAAAGAATATGACCATATTAACGATGTGAACGACTTGCCAGAACTTTTGAAAGCACAAATCACTCACTTCTTCGAGCGCTATAAAGAGCTGGAAAAAGGCAAGTGGGTTAAAGTTGATGGTTGGGAAGACGCAGCGTCAGCTAAAGAAGAAATTAAAACGTCATTTGAGCGCGCTCAAAAGTCGTAAATTCTTAACGTAAGAAGGCAGTATCTATGACCGCCGTTTCTGTTCGTGATTTAAGCTTCGCCTGGAAGCGCAATGAACCCGCCACATTAGAAATACCTGAGTGGCAAGTACAGAACGGCGACACGCTGCTTTTACGCGGTCCCAGCGGTAGCGGAAAATCAACGTTGCTATCGCTGTTGGCTGGCATTAACACACCTCAAAAAGGCGAGCTCAGCCTTTTCGACACACCGCTTTCTAAGCTTTCCGGACGCCAGCGAGATCGGTTCCGGGCCGATAACATCGGCTATATCTTTCAGCAGTTTAATCTTTTGCCCTATTTATCTGCATTGGACAACGCCTTATTAGCTTGTCAGTTTTCAACCGTTCGTAAAGAACGCATAGCAAAAGCCGGTGACACGCCGGAGAACTCAGCTCACGGTATGCTGAAACGTTTAGGATTGAGCGAGAGCCAAATTCAACAACCCGCACACTCACTGAGTGTTGGTCAGCAGCAGCGTGTTGCTGCTGCTCGGGCTTTACTCGGAGCTCCTCCGCTTTTAATCGCGGACGAACCGACGTCAGCACTCGACGCTGAGCACCGTGACACTTTTATTCAGTTATTACTGGATCTATCGGCGAAAAACGACACAACGGTAATATTCGTCACGCATGACGCCGCTTTAGCTCGCTACTTTAACTCGCACGTTGAATTGAATAACCTCAATAAAGCGGGGGTTGCCGTATGATGAAGTTGGCCATTAAAAGTTTGTTGAACCGCCGTGCGAGTGTTCTACTCACTGTTATTGCCATTGCCGTCAGCGTCACCTTACTACTGGCTGTCGAGCGCACCCGAGAACAGGTACAAACCAACTTCGCCAATACGGTGTCAGGCACTGACTTAATTATTGGCGCCAGAACCAGTCAAATACAGTTATTGCTGTCGTCCGTGTTCCATATTGGCAGCATGACCAATAATATGAGCTGGGATGCCTTTGATGATATTCGCTCGCGCCCTGAAGTGGATTGGGCAGTCCCCATTTCGTTAGGTGACAGCGTCGGAGGTTTACCCGTTGTTGCCACCACAGAAGCCTACTTTCAATACTTTAAATACGGTAGTAAGCAGTCACTCACTTTTGCAGAAGGCAACGCTTTTCACGGTGAAAAACAGGTGGTACTGGGCGCTGAAGCTGCGTCTAAATTGAATAAGAAAGTCGAGGACGACATTACTATTGCGCATGGCAGTGGCGGCATTAGCTTTAGCGAACACGACGATCATCCATTAACTGTCGTAGGTATCTTAAAACGCACGGGGACACCCGTTGACCAAACTATTTTAACCAGCTTAACGAGCCTTGAAGTGATTCATGGTGGCGAAAGCCATGGCGAACATGACCACGGTGACAGTCACGCTCATCCTCCTGCCGAGAGCATTAGCGCTGCATTACTGGGGCTTAAAGCCAAACCGCTGGCGTTAAGGCTTCAACGACAAATTAACACCTACAAACCAGAGCCACTCACAGCATTATTACCCGGTATGACACTGCAAGAGTTGTGGAAGACGCTGCGCGTATTCGAGCAAGCGTTAACCGTTATTTCCTCGATGGTCGTGCTTATTGGGTTACTGGGTATGCTGACGATTATGCTTGCCAGTTTACGGGAACGCCGTCGCGAAATGGCGGTCTTAAGAGCAGTAGGAGCAGGGCCGGGTACCGTCTTCGGTTTGTTAGTCAGTGAAGCTTTATTACTGACGGTGGTAGGCGCCGCAAGCGGGTTGGCTCTTTTGTACTTGCTTGAATGGTCGCTGGCCGGCGTTATTCAGTCGCAGACCGGCATTGTTCTTAGCTTTGCATGGCCAACAGTGGCTGAGTGGTGGCGTTTAGGGCTCGTGGTAACGACAGGTTTTGTGTTAAGTTTAATTCCAGCCTGGCGTGCCTATCGCCAGTCTTTAGCAGACGGACTTACGGTGAAAGTATGAAGCAGTTATTAGCATTAGTGTTTTTAGTCGTTGCGATGCCGACGTTTGCAGCGGAAAAAATCGGCTGGAAAGACTTAATTCCTGAAGGGTTCACCCCTCCTCCGGTTAAACCTCAATCTTACTACGACGCTAACCCTGAAGAAGATAGACAAACGAACCTGGACGCACCGGTGGTTGAGTCGTTGGACGGCAAAAAAGTCCGCATACCAGGTTATGTTGTTCAACTGGAAGGTAATGCTGACAATGTCACTGAGTTTTTATTAGTGCCGTACTTTGGCGCTTGTATCCACGTTCCCCCACCGCCTCCCAATCAAATTATTCACGTTGAGTACGAAGAGGGGGTTCCTTACGAGAACACTTATGATGCCGTATGGATTGAAGGAACCATTAAGGTAGAACGCAAAGAAGGTGACTTAGCCGTTGTTGGTTACACTATGAACGCTGACTCTGTCGAAGTGTACCAGTAAGTTCTTTCTGTTCCTTTAGCAGTTTGATTAGCTCAATTGCAGGCATGGGCTTGGCAAAATAAAAGCCTTGCCCTTCGCTGCAGTCCAACCCAATAAAGTAATCACGCTGTTCCGGCTCTTCGATACCTTCAGCCAAAATCTCTAACCCCAACCGATGTGCCATATCGACAATGGTTTCAATAATGATTTGACCGCTCTTATGCGCAGAGTTGTTCACGAAGGTTTTATCAATTTTTATACGGTTAAGTGGTAGTTTCTGCAAGTAGCTCAGTGAAGAAAAGCCGACACCGAAGTCATCAATGGCCACTTTAACTCCCTGAAGTTTCAGCCGCTTAAGAATGTCTGCCACTAATTCAGGCTCTTCCATTAAGATGCTTTCTGTAATTTCAAGCTCAACTCGTTCCGGCGATATACCAGACTGTTCAATTTGCTTTTCAACCAATTCCGGAAAGTCTCGTTTTCTAAATTGAGGAACCGACACATTAATCGCAATACGCAAATTAGGGAGACCCTGTTCGTCAAATGTCTGAATTTGTCGGCAAGACTCTTCAATAACCCAAGATCCAATATCAACAATGAGCCCTGAATATTCCGCTAGTGGAATGAATTCGGCGGGCGAAATAAAGCTTCCATCGCTCTGTGGCCAGCGCAGTAACGCTTCCACACCAATAATACGCTCGCTCTCTAGCTCAACTTGCGGCTGGTACCACACTTCAAGTTTTCGATCGGCAAAGTCAGAGCGCAGCTTTCTGACCAGCTCCAGGCGCCGCTGCGTCTCTTGCTCCATAATCGGCTCATAAAAGTCAAAACGCTCGAATGAGTGAGTTTTGGCACTTTTTAAAGCGATATAGACTTGCTTGAGAAGCCCCTTACCATTTACTTGCTCTGTATTTTCAGCTGACGTGAAACCACAAGTCACTTGTAACGGTATGTAATGTTCACCAGCCCTAAACGGCAGAATAAACAATTGACTCAGGTTGTCAGGCGTAACGATATTCTTCGGACCCGTAATGCCAAAAACATCCGCCGAAATTCTGGAAACAAATACGTTGTTACCGAGCTGCTCAGTAAGCCTGAGCGCTACGGAGCGCAGCAGTAAGTTACCAATATCTTGACCCAGGCCGTCATTAACGTCTGAAAAATGGTCAATATCCACAACTGCTATGGCGGTTTCCTGACATGGCTTCTCAGAAATATTCTGCAACTGTCGCGTAAATTCTGCTCTATTTGGAATGCCCGTTAACGGATCAAGATAAGCGGCAGTACGAAGTTCTTCGAATAAATTAGCATTTTCAAAGCCCACAGCAATATTGGCTAAAAACACCTCCAGCAGTTCCTGGTCATATTCTGCCACCTTTTGGTCAGTTTCAATGTAAGCAGCTGCCTGATGCTCTTGCCCATCAATAAAAAATACCGTCGCATGTTCCTTCTGAATATGGCGTTTTTCATTCAAACATTGCCGTACAGAGCTTTCTATGTCTTCTGAATTCAGCGTCGACAAGCTTTTGTGGATACTGTTAGCAAAGTGACCAGCAGCACCAAGTACTAAGATGTCGTTGTCTTTATGAGGTGCTCGCGCTCCGACAATACCTTCCGCATTAAGGCCAAGTAATGAAGCAATTTGAGTGACGACACCTTCTGAAAAGTTAACTATGGAGTGCCGCTCCATCAAGTTCGAAGCAGAATGAATGATTTTTCTTAAGCCCCGACGGTTTTCATTAATGGTCTTTAATTGCTGATAAGAACGCACGGCGGAGAATACAGTGGTTAATAAGCGGCTGCGAGTCAGTTCGGTTTTGGTTTTATAGTCATTAATGTCATACGCTTTGACAACGTTTTCTTCAGGAGCATACCCGGGCTGTCCCGTTCGCAGAACAATGCGTATTTCATCATTACCGAGCTTTTCACGAATGTCTTGTGCGACTCTTAAGCCAGCATCGTCCGTTTCCATGACCACATCGAGGAGAATCATAGCAACATCATCGTGCTCACTTAGGCGATCAAGCGCTTCACTCCCACTATAGGCATGCAAAAACTGGAGGGGTTTCTCAGAAATTACGACATCGGCGAGTGCCATTTTTGTAACAGCGTGAATCTCCTGATCATCGTCGACAATCAGGATTTTCCAAAAACCTTTTGGCTTATCTACCTTGATCTCTTCATCATCGTCATGAAGGAACAGCGGCTCATCAGTGGTACTGCTCATTCGCCTTCCGCTTAAATCGTTACAAACATCTAACAATTTAGCTTATAAAGTTGTGCAACTGCAAGCGAATAAGCAGTATTCGTTTTCTTTAGAAGTGAACTTCCAGGCCAACAAATGGACCTTTGAAGGTGACATCAGAATAGATATCATCAACATCGTCTAGCTCAATGACTGAGTGGCGGTAGCCTGCATGCAAGTTCAAATCCACTGCCAAGTTCTCAACCAATCGATATTCAACACCGATTTGAGCATCCTGCACTTTTGAGTCTTTGACACTTAACGCACTCACTTCCGCAAACATCGTCAGCTCGGTCATCGGTATGCCCACGCGAGTCGCTAAATAGGCCGTTGGCACGGTCACCGAAAAGTCTTGTCGACCAAACGTCGTGCTCACCGGTGTACGAACTGTGCCGTCAAAGTCCATTGCGTTGATGCCCGCATCAAAAGAAATAATGTCATTATCGAAAAACTCGTAATAGAAAATGTAATCTCGATGACTAAAGTCGTTACGCCCGTAGCCACCATCAAATTCAAGGGCGTTCTCCCGAATTTTCACATTCGGAATCAATGGAACAGGATGCTCTAATGCGGCGTAATAGCTTGTTTGTCCTTTGTCTTCAAAGCCCGGAGTAAAAATTTCAGAGCCAACTCCGTACTCACCACTGGCATCGGTGTCCCAGTATTGCCCGCCAACATAAAGGCCTAAAACAGTGTCTGCGCTCGCAAGCGCCGGGGTCAATGCCAACGCGGCTGCGGCCATAATACTTTTCTTGTACATGTTCATCCTTAATACAACGTTTTATTTAACACGAATGGAAATTTGCTGTGTTTCGCCATTGCTGAAGTGTAATTGCAAGTCAAACGATTGCCCACTTTGCAGCAATGACGAGAGTCCAAATAGCATAAAATGATAACTTCCGGGTTCAAAAGTCACCTGCTCATTGGGAGAAATCTGAAGAGTCTTTACCTGCCGCATGGACATCATACCTTCGTCCATCACATGGGTATGAATTTCAACACTTTTTGCCACAGACGAGCTTACACGTTCTAGCGTTAGCGTATCTTTAGAAGTGTTGATTAACGTTCCGTACGCTGCTCCATTTGCCGCACCGGGTATACTTTCTCGAGCCCACCCGTCAGAAAAATTAACGACCTCGGCATAAGCTATCGAGGTCGTTAATAACAACAAAATACAACTGAATAATACGCGCATTGCTACTCCAGTAATGAGTTAATAATGCGCTATATTACACCTTATTAAGGCGCCCTAGAAACCCTGGGCTTGCGAAACACTAGGTAAAGAACGAAAAGACAGAGTAAAAGTGGCCAGAAAAAGCTAATTCCACTTAGCACCAGAGCGATAAAGGCGGCACAGAACCCGAGTAATGTGCTGCCAAATACTGTCGTGACAATGAAGAACACACCACCAACAACCAGCAACCAAACAATAAGAGAGACTGAAAGCTCAACTGCCGCCCCGAGAATTGAAGCCGTTAACGCAATAATCTCGTCACCAAAGAGTAGAAATGCGATGACGGCAATGACAATGAACCAAAGTGTTTTCTTATCTGACATAATTTTATCCACGCTTGTTAATGACGTTTATTGTATTGCCTTCACGAATCGTGCCAAAAATAACCTCATGTTTTTAAATGGTTTTTACAGAAGCTCTGGTATTAAAAATAAAAAAACCGCCAAATAGTGGCGGTTTTTACTAAGTTATTGGTTGTTTAAAATTTATATTCTACTTCAGAGTAGAAATAAGCACCGTTGAAACCAATAGGCGAATTTGTATTTGGGTATTTAAATATCGTATCAAACACACTTTCTACCGGCTGCTCTTCTGGATACTCGCTAAATACGTTCTGGCCACCAACAACCAGACTTAACGCATCAGAAAACGCGTATCTTACCGAAATATCCGTTACCCAGTTTGGTCCGTACGTATCATTGGCTTCTTCTGCTGTTTCGCCGGCGTCGTAGTCACCAATAATATAGGTTCCAAAGTAATTGAAACGTACGTCTGTTTTCCAGTCTCCTAAGGAATGAGTAAATCCTAGAGAGCCGCTATGGTCGGGGGTTGAATCCGTCATACGGATTTTTTCATCGTAATCGAATAAGACCGATTCAAGGCCATCGAAAAGCGGCGGTAAATTAACAGACTCTATTTCCGTATTATTGAAACCATAAGCAAGTTGTGCTTTAAGTTCGCCAAAGTCATTGAAATTAAATGTCTTGCTCGCAACAATATCCAGCCCTTCTGTTTTCGTATCAACGGCATTGATAAAGAAGCGCGCGTTTTCTGCCGAAACGGTACTTAACGCATCCGCGACCGCAGGAGAATCACTTGGAAATACTTGGTTCGATAGAATAATGCGATCATCAATATTGATACGGAAGTAGTCGAGCGTAATCGCCAAACCGTCATAACCATTCCAGACTATTCCCGCACTAATGCTGTCCGATTCTTCTGGTTGAAGGTCTGGAATACTCAGTGCTTCCGTCACCGGACTTAGGGAGTTAAACGTGCCAGAACGCTGTAGAACCGTCTCACCGTTGACATCCACAGCCAGAGTCGAAATGTTACTGAAGTAAAGCTGCTGGGCACTTGGCGCTCTGAAGCCTGTATTAACCGCCCCGCGTACCGCTATTCTATCAGTAATATCGTAGCGTCCAGACAGTTTCCAACTGGTATTCTCTCCAAAGTCAGAATAATCTTCGTAGCGTACAGCGGCGCCCCACATAAAGTCTGTAGTTAGCTGGTTTTCGGTTTCGAAGTAAACGCCAATATTGTCACGGCTCTGATTAACTTCTGCGTCAGGTCTGAAGCCCGTGTATCCTTGACTGCCAGCAGGTCTTCCGTCGTAGCCACCGTCTATATAGGACGCCTCCTCACCGGCTTCAATCTGGTAAGTGTTGTCTCTGTAACTTACACCGAAAGCTATTGATAGATCAGAGTTGTTTACGAAAGGAACGAAACGCTGAGCATCGAATGTCATGTTCGTTTCTTCATTTGTTAGTGTGCCCGCATCAAAAGATGTCGGTGTTAACTCCGGTCCTAAAGAGGCATTGAGCGAATTTTCGACATTATATTGAAACTCACTAACCCCATAACCGCCACTAAAATCCAGCGTCCACTCACCCAAGTACCACTCATAGCCAGCATACGCAGAGTAGTCTTTCACGTCCGGCGCTAAAATAGGCAGGAAGCCATCAGGATAGATTTCCGTGAGCGTGTTACTTTGAATCGCGCGTCGATAAAAAGCGCCTGATTCGGACTTGCGATCACTCACACCGCCAAAAGCATAAAGTCGACCGTCACCTAAAGTCATGTCGAAATTAGCAAATAAAGAGGCGTTTTCATATTCAGCTTGGCCTATATGAAAACTCTGTCTGTCAAAGGTTGCTTCTCGAGGATCCGGGTCGCCGTTTTCAAGCAACGGGTACTGCTGTCGGGTATCAGGACCCGCTCTATTGGTACGATTTTTATGGTGCAGTTCTCCAGATATCGTTAATGCGCCATCTTCACCCACAGCAAAGCCAGTACTCGCAGATGCTCGCCATTGTTCACCGTCACCTTTGTGAGTTTGACCAAGCTGTAAATTAGCACTGCCTCCGTCTGAGTTGTCTTTCAAAACAACATTAATCACACCGGCGATAGCGTCAGAACCATACAGTGCAGCAGCACCATCTCTTAATACTTCAATACGTTTTATCGCTGACATTGGTATCGCATTCAGATCAACGTTAGAGCTGCCTCGACCTGTTGTTCCATTAAGGTGAACCAAAGCAGAGCTATGACGACGCTTTCCATTAATAAGAACAAGCGTATGATCAGGCGATAGACCTCTAAGCGATGCTGGTCTTACAGCGTCACTGCCATCCGTAATAGAGGATGATGGGAAATTAAAACTCGGCACGGCATATTGAAGTGCTTTTGCAGTATCCGTCATCCCTGTGGCAGCTAGATCCTCTCCGCTAATAATGTCTACCGGTGCTGCACCATCTGTCGCTGTTCTCATAGATAAACGCGAACCGACAACCTGGATAACTTCTTCAACTTCCGCGCTTTCATTTGTGTCGGTACTTTGTGCGAATGCCACAGGAGTGATAAAAAAGCTACTAGCCAAAGCTAATGTTATAGGATTTATACGTTTCATACTGCTGCTCTCCCCGTTTATATGTCCTCTAAATATAGCAGCGAAAGAGCAATTTAGTTCAGTTCGGTTAGCGATGATATATAAACATTTGTTATAAGTAGCCTGGTGCGATTGCACTCGGTAAGGACTCATAATTTCAGCAGCGAGAAAGCGGATAGCAGGCATAAAAAAAGCCCCCGGCGTCAGCTGAGGGCTTCTTCGATTTGAAGTCTGGACAAGGTTTCGCAGAGCTCAACCTGTTCAGCGGGGTAAAGCCAAATTGTTGGCTTTACCGGGGACCCGCTTCACCCTACTCTCAGTAGGCCACCACCAGAAATAAAAAACCCCGATGCATCTGCACCGGGGTTATTTATTTGAAGTCTGGCGGTGACCTACTCTCACATGGGGAGACCCCACACTACCATCGGCGCTGGTGTGTTTCACTTCTGAGTTCGGGATGGATTCAGGTGGTGCCACACCGCTATGGCCGCCAGACATAAACTGTCACAACATAAAAAACTGATTCTAACTAATTTGCCACTCTCTTGCCGCTTAGCAGAGTCGCTCGCTTGTGCGTAACGTCTCAAACAACTTCGGTGTTGTATGGTTAAGTCTCACGGGCAATTAGTACGGGTTAGCTCAACGCATTACTACGCTTCCACACCCCGCCTATCAACGTCGTAGTCTTCAACGACCCTTCAGAGCACTCTAAGTGCTAGTGAGAGCTTATCTCGAGGCTCGCTTCCCGCTTAGATGCTTTCAGCGGTTATCGATTCCGAACATAGCTACCGGGCAGTGCCACTGGCGTGACAACCCGAACACCAGAGGTTCGTCCACTCCGGTCCTCTCGTACTAGGAGCAGCTCCTCTCAACTCTCAAACGCCCACGGCAGATAGGGACCGAACTGTCTCACGACGTTCTAAACCCAGCTCGCGTACCACTTTAAATGGCGAACAGCCATACCCTTGGGACCGACTTCAGCCCCAGGATGTGATGAGCCGACATCGAGGTGCCAAACACCGCCGTCGATATGAACTCTTGGGCGGTATCAGCCTGTTATCCCCGGAGTACCTTTTATCCGTTGAGCGATGGCCCTTCCATTCAGAACCACCGGATCACTATGACCTACTTTCGTATCTGCTCGACGTGTCTGTCTCGCAGTTAAGCTGGCTTCTGCCATTGCACTAACCGTACGATGTCCGACCGTACTTAGCCAACCTTCGTGCTCCTCCGTTACTCTTTGGGAGGAGACCGCCCCAGTCAAACTACCCACCAGGCACTGTCCACAACCCCGATAAGGGGCCTATGTTAGAACATCAAACATACAAGGGTGGTATTTCAAGGATGGCTCCACACCAACTAGCGCCAGTGCTTCTAAGCCTCCCACCTATCCTACACATGTAGGTTCAATGTTCAGTGCCAAGCTGTAGTAAAGGTTCACGGGGTCTTTCCGTCTAGCCGCGGGTACACAGCATCTTCACTGCGATTTCAATTTCACTGAGTCTCGGGTGGAGACAGCGTGGCCATGGTTACACCATTCGTGCAGGTCGGAACTTACCCGACAAGGAATTTCGCTACCTTAGGACCGTTATAGTTACGGCCGCCGTTTACCGGGGCTTCGATCAAGAGCTTCGCCTAAGCTAACCCCATCAATTAACCTTCCGGCACCGGGCAGGTGTCACACCCTATACGTCCTCTTTCGAGTTAGCAGAGTGCTGTGTTTTTAATAAACAGTCCCAGCCACCTGGTCACTGCGACCGCCAGCAGCTTATGACGCGAAGTCAATCACCACCAGCGGCGTACCTTCTCCCGAAGTTACGGTACTATTTTGCCTAGTTCCTTCACCCGAGTTCTCTCAAGCGCCTTAGTATTCTCTACCTGACCACCTGTGTCGGTTTCGGGTACGGTCGATGTTCATCTGAAGCTTAGAGGCTTTTCCCGGAAGCAGGGCACCAGCAACTTCACACCCGTAGGTGCTCGTCTCGTGTCTCAGCCTTAGCGACCCGGATTTGCCTAAGTCACCAGCCTACGCACTTTCACGCGGACAACCAACGCCGCGCTTGCCTAGCCTTCTCCGTCCCCCCATCGCAATGAACATCGGTACAGGAATATTAACCTGTTTCCCATCGACTACGCGTTTCCGCCTCGCCTTAGGGGCCGACTTACCCTACCCTGATTAGCATGGGATAGGAAACCTTGGTCTTCCGGCGTGCGGGTTTTTCACCCGCATTATCGTTACTCATGTCAGCATTCGCACTTCTGATACGTCCAGCAAACCTCTCGATTCACCTTCATCCGCTTACAGAACGCTCCCCTACCCAGTAGTAAACTACTGCCGCAGCTTCGGTGTATGGCTTAGCCCCGTTACATCTTCCGCGCAGGCCGACTCGACTAGTGAGCTATTACGCTTTCTTTAAAGGGTGGCTGCTTCTAAGCCAACCTCCTAGCTGTCTGTGCCTTCCCACATCGTTTCCCACTGAGCCATAACTTTGGGACCTTAGCTGGCGGTCTGGGTTGTTTCCCTCTCCACGACGGACGTTAGCACCCGCCGTGTGTCTCCCGGATAGTACTCATTGGTATTCGGAGTTTGCATGGGGTTGGTAAGTCGGGATGACCCCCTAGCCCAAACAGTGCTCTACCCCCAATGGTATTCGTCCGAGGCTCTACCTAAATAGATTTCGGGGAGAACCAGCTATCTCCGGGCTTGATTAGCCTTTCACTCCTAGCCACAAGTCATCCCCTAATTTTTCAACATTAGTGGGTTCGGTCCTCCAATTGATGTTACTCAATCTTCAACCTGCTCATGGTTAGATCGCCCGGTTTCGGGTCTATACCCTGCAACTCAACGCCCAGTTAAGACTCGGTTTCCCTACGGCTACCCTATACGGTTAACCTTGCTACAAAATATAAGTCGCTGACCCATTATACAAAAGGTACGCAGTCACGGAACAAGTCCGCTCCTACTGCTTGTACGTACACGGTTTCAGGTTCTGTTTCACTCCCCTCGCCGGGGTTCTTTTCGCCTTTCCCTCACGGTACTGGTTCACTATCGGTCAGTTGGGAGTATTTAGCCTTGGAGGATGGTCCCCCCATATTCAGTCAAGATAACACGTGTCCCGACCTACTCGTTTTCACTTTTCATGCACCTTCACATACCGGGCTATCACCGTCTATGGCTCTGCTTCCCAACAGATTCTGTTAGCACATGTAAAGCTTAAGGGCTGCTTCCCGTTCGCTCGCCGCTACTAGGGAAATCTCGGTTGATTTCTTTTCCTCCGGGTACTTAGATGTTTCAGTTCTCCGGGTTCGCCTCCTGGCACCTATTTTATTCAGTGCCGGATACTGAGCAAGCTCAGTGGGTTGCCCCATTCGGAAATCCATGACTCAAGTGGCTCTTACTGCCTCGTCATGGCTTATCGCAAGTTAGTACGTCCTTCATCGCCTCCAACTGCCTAGGCATCCACCGTGTACGCTTAGTCACTTAACCATACAACCCGAAGGTGTCTGGAATACATGACCAAGATTGTTTGTTCTCGCTGTACACAAGTTCGATACGCCTCTACCTTACGGTTTGTTCAAGTAGAGTGGCATTTCTTACTTTATTTACAATCAGCTTTCCATGTTGTTAAAGAGCGTGTAACACAAAGTTACCGGTAAACATTCTTAACCAAGAACACTTAACGCTAACGGTTACAAGAGAAGAAGTGGTGGAGCCAAGCGGGATCGAACCGCTGACCTCCTGCGTGCAAGGCAGGCGCTCTCCCAGCTGAGCTATGGCCCCGTTGTGGGCTTTCGACCACCCCCGATAAGGGAATTTCAAGCAAGGAAAAACCTGATACTTGAAATACTTTTGGCATTCTGGCAAGGCAAGAGGGTGCGAAGCATAGCCTGCTATGCGAGTACCCGAATAACGCCGTCCAGAATGACAAAATGGTGGGTCTGGGCAGACTTGAACTGCCGACCTCACCCTTATCAGGGGTGCGCTCTAACCAGCTGAGCTACAGACCCAGTTTCTTCTCTTTTAATATCAAGCCTGCAAACTGTGTGAGCACTCACGTCCGTTCGCAATAATGTAAGGAGGTGATCCAGCCGCAGGTTCCCCTACGGCTACCTTGTTACGACTTCACCCCAGTCATGAACCACACCGTGGTGATCGTTCTCCCGAAGGTTAAACTAACCACTTCTGGTGCAGCCCACTCCCATGGTGTGACGGGCGGTGTGTACAAGGCCCGGGAACGTATTCACCGTGGCATTCTGATCCACGATTACTAGCGATTCCGACTTCATGGAGTCGAGTTGCAGACTCCAATCCGGACTACGACGCGCTTTATGAGATTCGCTTACCCTCGCAGGTTCGCTGCCCTTTGTACGCGCCATTGTAGCACGTGTGTAGCCCATCCCGTAAGGGCCATGATGACTTGACGTCGTCCCCACCTTCCTCCGGTTTATCACCGGCAGTCTCCCCAGAGTTCCCGGCCGAACCGCTGGCAACTAAGGATAAGGGTTGCGCTCGTTGCGGGACTTAACCCAACATCTCACAACACGAGCTGACGACAGCCATGCAGCACCTGTCTCAGTGTTCCCGAAGGCACTAATCCATCTCTGGAAAATTCACTGGATGTCAAGGGATGGTAAGGTTCTTCGCGTTGCATCGAATTAAACCACATGCTCCACCGCTTGTGCGGGCCCCCGTCAATTCATTTGAGTTTTAACCTTGCGGCCGTACTCCCCAGGCGGTCAACTTAGTGCGTTAGCTGCGTTACTCACGTCTTAATGACACGAACAACTAGTTGACATCGTTTACGGCGTGGACTACCAGGGTATCTAATCCTGTTTGCTCCCCACGCTTTCGTACCTCAGCGTCAGTCTCTGACCAGGTGGCCGCCTTCGCCACCGGTATTCCTTCCAATATCTACGCATTTCACCGCTACACTGGAAATTCTACCACCCTCTTCAGGACTCTAGCGTGCCAGTTCTAAATGCAATTCCCAGGTTGAGCCCGGGGCTTTCACATCTAGCTTAACACACCGCCTACGTACGCTTTACGCCCAGTAATTCCGATTAACGCTTGCACCCTCCGTATTACCGCGGCTGCTGGCACGGAGTTAGCCGGTGCTTCTTCTGTGGCTAACGTCAACTGTAATCGCTATTAACGATTACCCTTTCCTCACCACTGAAAGTGCTTTACAACCCGAAGGCCTTCTTCACACACGCGGCATGGCTGCATCAGGCTTGCGCCCATTGTGCAATATTCCCCACTGCTGCCTCCCGTAGGAGTCTGGGCCGTGTCTCAGTCCCAGTGTGGCTGATCATCCTCTCAGAACAGCTAGGGATCGTCGCCTTGGTGAGCCTTTACCTCACCAACTAGCTAATCCCGCTTGGGCTCATCTTTAGGTGTGAGGCCCGAAGGTCCCCCACTTTGGTCCGTAGACATTATGCGGTATTAGCCACCGTTTCCAGTGGTTGTCCCCCGCCTAAAGGCAAATTCCCAAGTATTACTCACCCGTCCGCCGCTCGTCAGCAGAGAAGCAAGCTTCTCTCTGTTACCGCTCGACTTGCATGTGTTAGGCCTGCCGCCAGCGTTCAATCTGAGCCATGATCAAACTCTTCAATTAAAAGTAGTTCAATCAACTCAATGAATTACGCGTTTTGCTACTTAATGTAGCTGAACACTCATTCAAAAGTTGCAATACATATTTCTGTTTTGCGTAACTTCTGCAAGTGCCCACACAGTTTGCTTGGCTTGATATAATTGTTAAAGAGCGTTTCTCAGCAGCCTTGGCTGCGAGAGGTGCGTATTCTACACACCGTGTGTTTTCCGTCAATACTTTTTTGAAAAAAGATTTTTTAGAAAACTTAGGTTTTCGGCGGCTTCGTTGCCTGCCTCGAACGTGGAGCGCATTTTAGAGGTTTAACTCTCACCGTCAAGCGCTTTTTATGCCTTTTTAACTGTTTCTATCTCGACCGTTCAGTATTCGTTCAAATGTTGTCAGGAGTTAACATTTTATGCGTTAAATCTGAGCAAAATTTGGTAGTTAATAGTTTCGGTGCGTAAAATAGGGGGGAGTAAACGAAACCTACGCAACAGCGGATACTATGACCTACAAAAAGATTGATACAGCAAACTACCCAGAGCAGTTCCGACACAAAGAAGAACGTTTAATAAATAAGTTGTCTAAATTTGGAGTACAGCAATTAGATACTTTCGAGTCCCCCGGGAACACTACCGTATGCGTGCCGAGTTTCGTGTTTGGCATGAGGGCGATGACCTGTACTACATCATGTTCAACCCAGAAACGCGGGAAAAAATCCGTATGGATGAATTTTTGCCGGGTAGCGAGTTAATTAATCGCCTCATGAAACAGCTAATAGAAAAGCTAAGACCCAATCCAATACTTAGGAATAAGCTTTTTCAAGTCGACTTTCTTACAACCACAACGAACCAAGCAGTTATCTCTTTGCTGTATCACCGCCCCCTAGATGACGAATGGGAAAAGGAGGCCACAGCTTTACGTGAAGAGTTTAAAGACTTGGCGGATATTAATATTATCGGACGTGCGCGTAAGCAAAAACGAGTGCTGTTTGATGACAGCGTTATTGAGCACGTCGTTGTGGACGGTAAAGTCTATAAGTCCATTCAAACCGAAAATAGTTTTACTCAGCCTAATGCGAAAATTAACGAAGCTATGATTGGCTGGGTTAAACAACATATTGGACAAAACGATCACGACTTACTGGAGCTGTATTGTGGTAACGGTAACTTCACACTGCCTTTAGCCGAGAATTTTCAACGTATTTTAGCCACGGAGATCAGCAAAAGCTCAGTGGCTTCGGCTCGAAAAAGTGCCGAACTCAATGACATCACGAACGTCACTGTTGTTCGTATGTCAGCGGAAGAGTTTACAGAAGCG
This sequence comes from Idiomarina piscisalsi, assembly GCF_002211765.1. Lineage (NCBI taxonomy): Bacteria > Pseudomonadati > Pseudomonadota > Gammaproteobacteria > Alteromonadales > Idiomarinaceae > Idiomarina > Idiomarina piscisalsi. The sequence goes on along the minus strand of NZ_CP022133.1, from coordinate 366,498 downwards.
TTAAGCGGAGAGCGAACATCTCGTCGAGCTGAAGAAGCCGATATCAAAAGTTTCGATTGCAGGACTGTTCTAGTTGACCCACCAAGAGCAGGTTTAGATTCAGAAACATTGAAAATGGTATCGGCATATTCGCGGATTATTTACATATCCTGTAACCCGGAAACGTTAATAGAGAATCTAGACTATTTAACGAAAACTCATGACGTTACTGCCGCTGCTATGTTTGATCAGTTTCCATACACTGATCACGTAGAAACTGGGGTGATACTAGAAGTTAAAACAAACTAGCTCTACAGCGGTTGCTGAGAAGACGCAAAGGCCAACTTTTTGATAAGGCGTAAGTTTGAAACATGAGCGTATATGATCAAACCTGCGCCAAATAGAATAATAACCGGTTCACCCCAGTGTCCAAGCACGTCTCGCTGTGAGTAAATAGCAGCCCCCAGGAGTAACAGCGGCAATAAATTCCAGTTACCGTGCTTGCGTGCTCCACTCACCAATGACCAAAGTCCGATAAAGACGCTCAGTCCAAGGATTGAATTTTCTAAGGCATCCTCACCGATAAAGGCTAAGCCCGCCATTGCGAGTAATGGCAGAATAAGAGGCAGCAGTAAACAATGGATAGCACATAATGTGGTGATCCAAATTCCTGCTTTGTCCAAGTTTTCGGGCGTGTTGGCCTGCATAAAACGGTTCTGCCTTGCTCTGTCTTTCTCAAATGAATCATCTAACTCACGTGTTATATTATAACATACGAATTCATTATCCAAGACAGATCATCTAAATTTTGATTTAAGACAGAGTTACTCTTCGTTCTTTTAAGCGTTATTCGTTGTAAAAGGAAGGACTTCACTAATGTGCTTGGCACCGGATTTTATCATCAGTAGCCTATCAAAACCCAGCGCGACACCGGCACAGTCGGGTAGTCCGAATTTTAGAGCGTCAATAAGTCGTTCATCAGCCGGCATTTGCAATTGAGATTTCAAAGCGCGCTGCTGGTTATCCCTCTGAAAGCGCCGCTTCTGTTCGGCTGCATCGGTCAATTCGTGATAACCATTCGCCAGCTCGACACCTTGATAGTAAATCTCAAATCGCTTTGCCACTCTTGGGTCCGATTCATCGATTCGCGCCAGCGCAGCTTGCTCGACGGGAAAGTGGGTAACACATTGTGGTGTGTTCTCAGAGAAAGTCGGTTCAATACACTCAGAAAAAGCCACTTGAAGTATCGTGGACGCATCCGTTTCGCGTTTCATCCAGTCAGCTAAGGCAGGTAAACTCACAAGATGTTGTCTTATGCTTTCGACACCTTCCTGAGTCAATGGATCCAACTTCAGAACATCTAAAAAACACTGCTGATATGTTCGTTTAACTAAGGGGAGAGCACCACAGGTTTCTGATAGCAGTTCAGATACTTCGTCAATAAGCGCCGTGTCGTCATAACCCACTCGATACCACTCAAGCAACGTAAATTCAGGATTGTGGAAGCGCCCAACTTCGTCATCACGAACAACATGGCTGAGCTGATAAATATCTTGTTGGTAAGCGGCAATAATTCGTTTCATTGCAAACTCAGGGGAAGTTTGCAAATGCAGTGTTGGTGAACCGGATGGAAGAGACTGGCTAAACTCGGTAGACAGATTTTTTAGATGAACGTCGGTAACACCATACTGGGAGAGCAAATGAGTATCGACTTCAGTGACACCCCGCTTTTCGAAAAACTGGCGCACCGACTTCAACAGGTCAGCCCGCTGTTGCAGCATGCTCCAACTTGCGTCAGGGCGCCAGCTCATTACTCAAGCTTACTTCTGAACGCGTGAAACGTATTCGCCAGAGCGCGTATCCACTTTTATCACTTCACCAATTTGCACGAACAACGGTACTCGAACAACCGCACCTGTACTCAACGTTGCTGGCTTACCACCGGTTCCTGCGGTATCACCTTTTAAGCCCGGGTCTGTTTCGGTAATTTCCAGTTCAACAAAGTTCGGCGGCTGCACACTAATTGGTTTACCTTCCCACAAAATCAATGTACAAACATCCTGTTCAACCAACCACTTTTCCGCATCGCCAACAGCCTTAGCGTCAGCAGGCACCTGTTCAAACGTTTCATTGTTCATGAAATGCCAGAACTCGCCATCATTGTATAAATAAGACAATTCAAGTTCGATAACATCAGCACCTTCAACCGACTCGCCCGATTTAAAAGTTTTCTCGACCACTTTTCCGCTAATTAACTTACGGATTTTTACACGGTTAAACGCTTGGCCTTTACCAGGCTTAACCATTTCATTTTCGACGATCGAGCACGGCTCGCCGTCTTGCATGATTTTTAAACCGCCTTTGAATTCACTTGTGCTGTAATTTGCCATAACGACATTTTCCTTGCTTAAGCCATCATTATTTGCGCGCAATAATAAAACAAAATGAGTTTATTTTCAGGTAAAATACGCACTTTATTGAGCGTAGGGAGGTCACATGGACGAACATGCAGTATCGATCAGTCCGAGAGCCGACTGGCTATACGAATTAAAAAAGTCATATACTCGTCCCGAAGACTTGCTTTCCGCCTTGCAGCTTAACGCCAGTACTTACGCCAACGACATAAAAGCTCGACAATTGTTTTCTATGCGGGTACCACGCCCGTTCGCGCGACAAATGAAAGTCGGCGACCCTCATGACCCGTTGCTTCGCCAAGTGCTTCCTCTCGCAGAGGAATTTACCGTCGAACCTGGGTTTAGCAAAGATCCGCTAAACGAGCAGGCCTCACCTGCTAATGGGTTACTGCACAAATACCACGGGCGTGTTTTACTCATTTTACAAGGTGGGTGTGCCGTTAACTGTCGCTATTGTTTTCGCCGTCATTTCCCGTATGACGAATTAACCATTAGCCAACGTCAAATCGATGAGACCTTAGACTACATCAAACAAAATCCGGACGTTAACGAGGTTATTCTCAGCGGCGGCGACCCACTAATGGCTAAGGATGGGCGGTTGCAAAAGCTCGTGCATGAGCTGGAAGCTCTGCCGCAGCTAACCAGACTGCGTATTCACAGTCGATTGCCGGTCGTTATTCCGTCCAGACTAACGAATGAATTATTAACTGCTTTTACCCAAAGCCGCTTGCAAGTCGTGTTAGTCATACACGCAAATCACGCAAATGAGATTTCTGGCGAGTTGGCCGCCAATTTAAAAAAGTGGCATAACGCCGGCATACATCTGCTGAACCAAAGCGTTTTGCTAAGAGGGGTTAATGATAGTACAGACGCACTTTGTCATTTGAGCGAAACGCTGTTCAGCGCAAACGTGTTACCCTACTATCTGCACCAGCTCGACAAAGTTGAGGGTGCTAGTCATTTTGAAGTGAATGACAATGAAGCTCAGCAACTTTGGCTAGGCATGACACAAAAGTTACCTGGCTTTTTAGTTCCTAAGCTTGTTCGGGAACAAGCCAATAAACCCAGTAAAACAGCCATAATGCCCGATGGCTTAACAACATAATGAAGGATGATTCATGAGCGACAGCTTTGACAGTGTTGAACAGAAAATTCAAGAGCACCTGCAAATTCTCTACAGACAAGTCGTCGATGCCGATCAGTATCTAGATGACATGCGCCAGCAAGGTAAGGCTAAGTTTCAGGGCGTGTTTTCCGAGCAAACGATTTTTAATAGTAAAGGCAATAAGTTTCAGCCTTATTTAAATGAAGTTACCGAAAACTTTGAAGCCTGGAAAAAAGACCAGAGTAATGAAGAGTTGCTGCAGCTACTGGTTCAGCAACTGCAGCTCATGACAGAAACTCTAGCGAGGCTGAAGGCTATTCGCCAAGCGGGTTAGCTCTTTTCGCGTAAGGTTTCATTAAACCATCGAGTCAGCATTTCTTCTTCAAAATACAAATCGTTGCGACGTTTTACTGAAGCCAGGCTGTCATAGTTAAAGCCCATGTTCTTTAACTTCTCCTGGCCTTCCTTTATCACCTGCCCGCTGCTGTCAGTTAGCTGATAATTAAAGTGAATACGCGGAAAGTCTATTTCACGAACAATCCGCACATAGTTCGAGGTTGAACGTCCAAACGTTGGCTCTAAACGGCCCGTTAAGTCGACATCGGTTACCGTTAAAGTGAGCTTTTGTCCCTCTGGTAACTCTTTTGCAAGAGTCTGAATATGCTCAGCGAGCTGCCCTTTCACTTTTTCCTGATAACGCTCTTCATGACCATTAGCCGGCTCAAAATCGGTGTATTTATCAACACCTTCCCATTTAACTTCAGCCTCTCCCGCAAAGGAAAGAGCACTGAATGAAAGTGCCATTAAAACGACCAAACTACGGATACGCATGCTTATTCCTCCGTCATACGTTTTGCTTATATGTCGTTAGAGTGCCGAAAAGCAAAAAAATTCCATAAAAAAAGGGAGCCGGCTGAGGCTCCCTGTTTAGACGTTTAAGCGCGCATCACATCATGCCGCCCATTCCGCCCATGCCACCCATGTCGCCGCCCATTCCGCCAGCGTTATCGTCTTGCGGGATGTCAGCAATCATAGCTTCAGTAGTAATCATCAGCGCACCAACTGAAGAAGCAAACTGCAGCGCTGAACGAGTTACTTTGGTCGGATCCAAAATACCCATTTCCAGCATATCGCCATAGGTATCGTTACCTGCGTTGTAACCGTAGTTGCCTTCTCCATCACGTACGTTGTTAGCAACAACAGACGCTTCTGCACCTGCGTTGGTCGCGATTTGACGCAGTGGTGCTTCCATTGCACGCAGTGCTAAACGAATACCGACGTTTTGCTCTTCATTGTCACCACGTAATTCTCCCAGTTTGCTCGCTGCACGAACCAGTGCAACACCACCACCTGGGACAACACCTTCTTCAACCGCAGCACGAGTTGCGTGCAGGGCATCTTCCACGCGTGCTTTCTTCTCTTTCATTTCAACTTCGGTCGCAGCGCCTACTTTAATGACTGCAACACCACCGGCTAACTTCGCCAGACGTTCTTGCAGTTTTTCGCGATCATAGTCAGAAGTGGTTTCTTCCATCTGTTGTTTAATTTGTGTTACGCGACCTTCAATAGCAGCGTCATCGCCATTACCATCAACAACAGTGGTGTTATCTTTAGTGATAACCACACGTTTCGCTGTGCCTAAATCTTCCAGCTGAGTTTTCTCCAACTCCATGCCGATTTCTTCAGAAACAACAGTACCACCTGTCAATACTGCGATGTCTTGCAGCATTGCTTTACGACGGTCACCAAAGCCAGGGGCTTTAACGGCAGCCACTTTAACAATGCCACGCATGTTGTTTACAACCAATGTCGCCAACGCTTCGCCTTCAACATCTTCAGCGATGATCAGCAATGGTTTACCTGCTTTAGAAACCCCTTCTAATACCGGCAGTAATTCGCGGATATTAGAGATTTTCTTATCTACCAACAGGATGAACGGGTTATCCAGTTCAACTGAACCGCTTTCCTGATTGTTAATGAAGTAAGGAGACAGGTAACCACGGTCGAATTGCATACCTTCGACCACATCAAGTTCGTCAGTCAATGCCTGACCTTCTTCAACAGTGATAACGCCTTCCTGACCCACTTTGTCCATTGCTTCGGCGATGATTTGACCGATAGTTTCGTCAGCGTTTGCCGAAATAGTACCAACCTGCGCAATCGCTTTGCTGTCGGCACATGGTTGAGAAATTTTCTTCAACTCTTCAACTGCAGCGATAACCGCTTTGTCGATACCGCGTTTTAAATCCATTGGATTCATACCCGCCGCAACAGCTTTCAAGCCTTCGTTTACGATAGCTTGCGCTAATACGGTCGCAGTAGTTGTACCGTCACCAGCTTCGTCGTTTGCTTTAGACGCAACTTCTTTAACCATTTGTGCGCCCATGTTTTCGAACTTGTCTTCCAGCTCGATTTCTTTTGCAACGGACACACCATCTTTAGTGATATTCGGCGCACCAAATGACTTATCTAGAACCACGTTACGACCTTTAGGGCCTAAGGTTACTTTTACTGCGTCAGCCAGTACGTTGACGCCTTTCAGCATTTTTTGACGCGCTGTGTTACCAAACTTAACTTCTTTAGCTGCCATGTTTGCTTTCCTCTTTAAATACGGTTTAACGATTTATGCGTTAGGGTTTGGCTTATTCTTCGATAGCCAAAATGTCGCTTTCGCTCATGATCAGGTACTCTTCACCGTCGATTTTCTCGGTTTTGACACCGTAACCTTCGCTGAACAGAACCTTGTCGCCGGCTTTTACGTCCAGCGCACGCACTTCACCGTTATCCAAAATACGGCCATTACCTACAGCGACGACTTCACCGCGTGTAGATTTTTCTGCCGCAGAACCAGTCAGAACAATGCCGCCTGCCGATTTTGCTTCGACTTCGATGCGTTTAATAATGACTCGATCGTGTAAAGGACGAAGTTTCATTGGTGATAACTCCTCAACCTATGTTGTTAGTGGTAAATACCCCTTTGGGGCGTGTTAAAAACGTTGTGCTCAATAAATGGGGGAAATTTTTGTCTTATCAAGGGGGCAGATAAAAATTTTTTATGGTAATTTTGCTGCTCAATTGAATAACGCAATGATACAGGTGTTTCCATGGTCAAACTCTTCTATTGCACAACCGACAGTCAGTCATCTGCTAATGAGCTGGCCGCTTCAGTCGTGGAACAGCAATTGGCCGCCTGCGTTAATATCATCCCGGGCATTACCTCTGTGTATCATTGGGATAACGAGATTCAACACGATCAAGAGTGGTTGCTACTGATAAAAACCACTGACGAGATGTCTGAGCCGCTCAAAGACGCCATACTAAAAGCACACCCGTACGATTCGCCAGAGCTTATCAGTGTCGATGTTACCGATGGCTTACCTGATTATCTGCAGTGGGTTCAGGATACCGTAAAATGAGAAAGTCGCTGTTCAACGTTGTTATAGCCTTATTCTTAATAGCCGCTCTGCCTGCTCACGCAGCGCAAAGTCCTTTCGCCAGTAACAGTCAAGAGTTTCTGCCCGTTGATCAAGCCTTTGACTTTAGCAGCGACGTTGATGGCAAAACCGTAACGGTCAGTTGGTTAATTGCGCCAGACTATTATTTGTATCAGCACCGTTTTTCCGTGGTACCAGAGAATGCTCTAGCTGAAACATTACGCTTTCCGAAAGCCGAATCCCACCACGACGAGTTCTTTGGGGAATCCTTTATTTACCGGGAGTATGTAGAACTTACCTTTGAGCTAAGCGAAGACTACTCTGGCGAAAAAGTCACTATTCAATACCAAGGCTGTGCTGATGCCGGTCTGTGTTATCCGCCGACTAAAAAAACCATAACGCTCGACGCTAATACCGACAGTAACGCCAGTAACGTACAAAAAACGACTTCTGAAAGCGCCCTGTTTGGTATTGGTGAGCAGTCGCTTGTCGTGACACTCTTGCTATTTTTCGTATTCGGTATTGGTTTAGCCTTTACGCCCTGTGTCTTCCCTATGTACCCCATTCTGTCCGGCGTTGTTTTAGGTAACCGCCGGCGTACCTGGCGCAATACGTTATGGCTCTCCTTTATCTATGTGCAAGGTATGGCTATTACCTATTCGTTACTTGGTCTGGTCGTTGCACTGGCCGGTATGCAATATCAGGCTTACTTCCAACATCCAGCCGTTCTCATTGTTTTGGCGGTATTGTTTACTGCGTTTGCGTTCAGTATGTTTGGCGCGTTTACCTTACAGCTTCCCGTTAGTTGGCAGTCTCGACTGCAGCAATTTAGCGGCCAACAAAAAGGGGGTAGCCCGTTAGGTGTATTCATTATTGGAGCCATCTCCGGGTTAGTGGCGTCTCCGTGCACAACGGCTCCTCTTTCCGGTGCTTTACTTTTTATTGCACAATCAGGCGATATCATTAACGGCGCGGCAATACTCTATGCGTTAAGCCTGGGCATGGGGGTGCCTCTTATTCTGTTCGGTCTCAGCGGCGGTAAGCTGCTGCCTAAAGCCGGCGCCTGGATGACCGTTGTGAAACAGTTGTTTGGCTGGTTACTGCTTGCTGTCACACTGTTTTTAGTCGAACGCTTATTGCCAACCCATATAAGTATGTGGCTCTGGATATTCTACTTTGTGATTGCCGCCGGTGCGTTAATTGCCGCCATTAGTCGAATGACCTCAGTTAAATCGACCGTTGTCTCATTAGTTATCTTGTCGAGCCTGGCAACCGTTGGCGTTTACTGGCAAGTGAATAAGGCGCAGTTGGAGCAGCAAAGCCATGGCTTATTCAAGCAGGTTACGACTCTAGAAGACATTCAACGCGAAGTCGCTGAGAGTGACACATGGGTCATGTTGGACTTATACGCAGACTGGTGCGTTGCCTGTAAAGAGTTTGAACAATACACCTTCTCTGACGCGAGCGTGCAAAAACACTTTGAGAACATGCAGTTAATACAAGCTGACGTTACAGCCAACAATCAGCAAGATATCGATATATTGAATTACTACAACGTGCTTGGTCTACCAACCATTTTGTTCTTTTCACCAAGCGGCGAAGAACAAAATGCATACCGCGTAACGGGCTTTAAAGACGCCAAAGAATTCAAAACACATCTTGAGAAGATGCTAAATGAGTAATTTTGCGCCTAAATGCTCTGATAAGACCAGTAAAGTGCTGCATTCCTGTCATTTTTGCCTATAATACGGAAAATAAGAACTCACACTTGAAGTCGCTGTCTACAATAAGTTAGTTTTCAGTGATTTCGGAGCAGATGGCGGCATAATGGCGAAACCTTCTCATATATTAGTGCTAAATGGGCCAAACCTTAACCTGCTGGGCTCGCGGGAGCCGTCTATTTATGGTCACAAAACGCTCTCTGACATTCAGCAAGATCTAAACAGCATCGCCAAAGCTAAGGGTGCAGAATTAACCTTTAAGCAATCAAACGCTGAACATCAACTCATTGACTGGATACAACAAGCGGCGGAATCGGGTGTCGATTACATCATCATCAACCCAGCAGCTTATGCTCATACCAGTGTAGCGTTAAGAGATGCGTTGTTAGCCACTGCCATTCCATTTATTGAAGTACATATTTCCAATATTTACCGCCGTGAATCATTTCGGCATCACTCCTATTTAGCGGACGCCGCAACCGGCGTAATTTGCGGCTTAGGCCCCTCGGGTTATGAGTACGCGTTACACGCCGCTTTACAGCATTTAAATAACAACGACATTGAAAGGTAAGCGTTAGCATGGACATTCGTAAAATTAAGAAATTGATTGAACTGGTTGAAGAGTCAGGTGTAGCTGAGTTAGAAATTACTGAAGGCGAAGAGTCGGTTCGTATTAACCGATACAGCGCTCAAGCCGCGCCGGCACCTGTTCAATATGCTCCACAACCAGCACCTCAGGCGGCACCTCAAGCTCAGCCAGCTCCGGCGGCTGCAGACAGTGCTGAAGCACCCAGTGAGGAAATATCCGGTCATATCGTTCGCTCGCCAATGGTAGGTACCTTCTATGAAGCGCCTTCGCCAGATGCAAAACCATTCGTCACTGTCGGTTCGCGAGTCAACGCTGGCGATACGCTGTGCATTGTTGAAGCAATGAAAATGATGAACCAAATTGAAGCGGACAAGTCCGGTGTTGTGAAGCAAATTCTGGTCGAAAACGAAGAACCAGTTGAGTTTGATCAGCCACTATTTGTTATCGAATAAAGTAACCGCAGGAATTTGTCATGTTAGATAAAGTGGTCATAGCCAACCGCGGCGAAATTGCACTGAGAATTTTGCGAGCTTGTAAAGAGCTTGGCATTAAAACGGTTGCGGTTCACTCGACGGTCGACAGAAATTTAAAACACGTACTGCTAGCTGATGAAGCTATCTGTATTGGTAAAGCACCGGCGAATGAAAGCTATTTGAACATTCCCAGAATTATTAGTGCAGCGGAAATTACCGACTCTGCAGCTATCCACCCAGGCTACGGCTTCTTAGCGGAGAACGCAGACTTCGCTGAGCAGGTTGAACAATCTGGCTTTGTTTTCGTCGGCCCAACAGCAGACGTTATTCGCCTGATGGGCGACAAAGTGTCAGCAATCAAAGCGATGAAAAAAGCGGGTGTTCCTTGCGTCCCGGGATCAGACGGTCCATTAGACGACGACAATGAGCGCAATATTAAGCTCGCTAAACGCATCGGTTACCCAATTATTATCAAAGCAGCCGGCGGCGGCGGTGGTCGCGGTATGCGCGTAGTGCGTCAGGAAAGCGAACTGCTAAGCGCTATTAGTATGACGCAAAACGAAGCTCGCGCTGCTTTCGGGAACCCCGTTGTCTATATGGAAAAGTTCCTGGAGAATCCTCGCCACGTCGAGGTTCAGGTTCTAGCCGACGGCCAGGGTAATGCTATCCATTTAGGTGAACGTGACTGCTCCATGCAGCGTCGCCACCAAAAAGTAGTGGAAGAAGCGCCGGCCCCGGGTATCACACCGGAAATGCGTAAGTTCATCGGCGAGCGCTGCGCCAAAGCCTGTATTGAAATTGGCTATCGCGGTGCCGGTACCTTTGAATTCTTATATGAAAACGGCGAGTTCTACTTCATAGAAATGAACACCCGTATTCAGGTAGAGCACCCAGTCACCGAAATGGTTACCGGTATCGACCTCATTAAAGAGCAGCTTCGCATCGCTGCTGGTCGCCAACTCTCTATCAGCCAGGAAGATGTCGTTATTCGTGGGCATGCTGTTGAGTGTCGTATTAACGCTGAAGACCCAGATACCTTTGTACCGTCGCCCGGTCAAATTACCCGTTTCCATCCACCGGGTGGTTTTGGTGTGCGTTGGGACTCTCACGTTTATGCGGACTATAAAGTACCACCCAATTATGACTCAATGATTGGAAAGCTGATTACTTACGGGGAAAACCGAGATATCGCCATTGCCCGTATGCGCAACGCGTTAAGTGAGCTCATTATTGAGAACATAAAAACCAACGTGCCGCTGCAAAAAAGCATCATGGCGGATGAGAACTTCCAGCATGGTGGTACAAACATCCATTACTTAGAGAAAAAGCTGGGTATGGGTGGTCATTAATAGAATGGCCTGGATACAACTCACACTTTCAAGCAGTGAAGAGCATGCGCCGCGTGTCGGCGACATGCTCATGGGTAACGGCGCTCAAGCGGTCACCTACCGCGACGGCGCCGACACACCTATTTTTGAGCCCAGACCGGGCGAAGTGACGCTATGGCAAAATACCCTTGTCACAGGGTTGTTCGACGCTGAAGCTGATATTAAATCGGTTGTCACTAACCTGGAAAAGTCAGCTATTCTGCCGACGCCTCTTCAATACAAAACTGATGCACTTGAAGACAAAGACTGGGAACGCGAATGGATGGATAACTTCCACCCTATTCAATTTGGTGAGCGGCTTTGGATTTGCCCAAGTTGGCGTGATATTCCTGACCCATCGGCTGTCAATATCTTGCTTGATCCAGGCATGGCGTTTGGCACCGGTACGCATCCAACGACGGCGATGTGCCTGAGATGGCTTGATGCGAACCCACCAAAAGATAAGACCACCTTAGACTTTGGCTGTGGCTCCGGTATTTTAGGCATCGCAGCGTTGCTATTTGACGCTAAGCACGCCATCGGTATCGATATCGATCAACAAGCGCTCATTGCGACCAAAGATAATGCCGAACGTAACGGTGTCAGCGACAAGTTTGATGTCTACTTACCAAGTGAGCAACCACAAACACAGGTCGATTTAGTCCTCGCTAATGTGCTTGCCGGTCCACTCAGAGAGTTATCGGACACCATACTGGCGTTTGTAAAGCCCGGTGGTCAGCTTGTGCTGTCAGGTATTCTGGAACGCCAAGTCGATGATGTTATGCAAGCCTACCAGCCTGACATTAATTTCGACACGCCCGTCATAGACGGTGACTGGGCAATGCTGAGCGGTACTCGAGTTGGTTAACAAGCGTTCGCTTTGTCAATAGTAAAAAGTTAAAAAAAGACTCAAATTGCGTAATAAATAGCCTTTTCTTTATTGCGCAAATTCCATAAAATTCTCTCCCCTTTCGCTGAGTAGTTTTTAACCGATGCGGATTGGTCCATATCAACTCGACAATCAGGTCATTCTAGCTCCCATGGCCGGAGTTACTGATCAGCCCTTTCGTCAGCTGTGTTACAGCAAAGGGGCAGGTTTGACAGTGTCTGAAATGCTGTCCAGTAACCCGAAAGTGTGGAAAACCGGTAAGTCCAGGCAACGCATGGATCACTCTGGTGAGTTAGGTATTCGCGCCGTGCAGATTGCAGGCTCGGAGCCTTCGCTAATGGCAGAGGCGGCTAAGGTGAATGTCGATATGGGCGCTCAAATTATTGACATTAATATGGGTTGCCCGGCAAAGAAAGTGAATAAAAAAATGGCAGGCTCTGCGCTGATGCAATACCCAGAGCTTGTGGAAGAAATACTGACGGCTGTGGTTTCAGCGGTTGATGTTCCGGTCACGTTAAAAACCCGCACAGGTTGGGATCGCGAACATAAAAATGGAATTGAAATAGCAAGAATAGCTGAGCGCTGTGGTATCCAGTCACTTGCTCTGCATGGCCGGACTCGGGCATGTATGTATAAGGGCGAAGCGGAATACGACACCATACGGGCAGTGAAAAAAGCAATCTCAATTCCCGTTATTGCTAATGGCGATATTCGCACGCCACAGCAAGCGAAAGACGTTTTAGCTTATACCGGTGCTGACGCCATCATGATTGGCCGGGGCGCACAAGGAAACCCATGGTTATTCCGGGAAATAAGCCATTATCTGGAAACTGGTGAGGAATTAGCACCGCCGCCAATAGCAGAAGTTGCGGAAACAACAATTAACCACGTTGAACAGCTGCACAGCTTTTACGGCAGCTTTCAGGGTGTACGTATAGCCAGAAAGCATGTCGGCTGGTACTTGAAAGAGCAAGCCAGTAACGATGAGTTCCGGCAGGTATTTAACCGTCTGGAAGATGCCAGCGAGCAACTCCAGGCACTCGAAGATTATTTTGTCACTGTAGAGAAGAGATAAGCGTATTATGTTTGATCAAAACCCTAATCGTGAGAATGTATCTCCCCTGACCACTATCGGAAACAACGCTCAGCCTAAGCCACTGCGTGATTCCGTAAAGCAAGCACTGCACAGCTTCCTGCGCCAGCTTGACGGTCAGGATCCAGAAGAGCTGTACGAACTGGTGCTGTCAGAAGTAGAAGCACCGTTACTTGAAGAGGTCATGACTTACACCCGGGGTAATCAAACCCGCGCCGCAACCATGCTTGGCATTAATCGCGGCACCTTACGCAAAAAGCTGAAAAAATACGGCATGAACTAATACGATTTTTGGGCGCCTTTTGGCGCCTTTTTTTTATGGCTTAAAAAGTAACTTAGAACAGAAAGGCAAAACCATGGAAAACCGTCCTATTCAACGCGCGTTAATTAGTGTTTCAGATAAAACAGGCATTGTTGAGTTTGCCCAGGCATTAGCAGCAAAGAATATTGAAATACTCTCTACAGGCGGCACGGCCAAACTCTTACGCGACTCTGGCTTAACCGTAATTGATGTCTCTGAGCACACCGGACAAACGGAAATTATGGGCGGTCGTGTTAAGACACTGCATCCGAAAGTTCACGGTGGGATTCTGGGCCGTCGTGACATTGATCAGGCCGTTATGCAGGAACAAAATATCGCGCCGATCGACATGGTTGTTGTAAACCTCTACCCGTTTGCCGAAACCGTTGCTACAGAAGGCTGTACGTTAGAAGACGCGATTGAGAATATTGATATCGGTGGGCCAACTATGGTTCGAGCCGCAGCGAAAAACCATAGAGATGTCACTATTGTGGTTAATGCGTCTGACTATGACCGCGTTCTAAGTGAAATGAATAACAGTGGCACTGTCAGCTACGATACTCGCTTTGATTTAGCGGTTGCCGCGTTTGAGCATACTGCGCAATACGATGGCATGATAGCAAATTATCTGGGCAAACAGTTAAGCGACAATGACTTCGCCCGCACATTAAACCTGCAAGTATCGAAGAAACAAGACCTACGCTACGGAGAAAACTCGCATCAATCAGCAGCATTCTACACTGAGAGCAATGCGCCTGAAGGTAACGTGTCTACGGCTAAACAGCTGCAAGGCAAAGCACTGTCGTTCAATAACATTGCCGATACCGACGCCGCGTTAGAATGTGTGAAAAGCTTCGTTGAACCGGCTTGTGTTATCGTCAAGCACGCGAATCCATGCGGCGTTGCTATTGGTGAATCTATTTCCGACGCTTACGACCGGGCGTTCAAAACCGACCCAACCTCAGCGTTTGGTGGCATCATTGCATTTAATCGCGAGCTCGATGAAGCGACCGCAACTGCCATTGTTGAACGCCAGTTTGTTGAAGTGATTATCGCACCAAGCGTCAGCGATGCCGCAAAAGAAGCTGTCTCCGGTAAGAAAAATGTGCGTTTGCTCGAATGCGGCCAGTGGGCTGACTCTGGGACTCAACTCGACTATAAACGCGTCACCGGTGGCCTGTTAGTGCAAGATACCGATACCGAGGACTTTAATGCAGACGAGTTGAGCATCGTTAGCAAGGTTCAACCAACCCAAGAACAAATGACTGACCTGATGTTCTGCTGGAAGGTCGCTAAGTTTGTTAAGTCAAATGCCATTGTCTATGCCAAAGACGGTATGACCATTGGTGTTGGCGCTGGACAAATGAGTCGGGTTTACAGCGCAAAAATTGCTGGCATTAAAGCAGCTGATGAAGGTCTTCAAGTCGAAGGTTCAGTCATGGCATCTGACGCATTCTTCCCATTCAGGGACGGTATCGATGCTGCCGCTGAAGCTGGCATTAAAGCGATTATTCAACCCGGTGGGTCTATTCGCGACGACGAAATTATAGCGGCCGCAGACGAGCACGGTATTGCCATGGTCTTTACCGGAATGCGCCATTTCCGCCATTAATGCGTAGTGATAAGTGATGTTATTTGCTGCCCCGACGATTCGGGGCTAATCTTTACAAACACTTATAAAAACGAAGAGGCAGGTTTATGAAATATTCTGCAATCGCATTATCTATGGTATCGCTGTTAGCTCTGTCGGCTTGTGATAGCGGCCCTAAGTCATCCGCACCAGCGAGCACCGAGCAGGGAGCTTCAATAACGTTGGAACAAGCGGTCAATCATGATGATCGTACGCCCGCGTATGTTGAGCGAGATCAGTTCCGTCACCCAAAAGAAACACTAGCGTTTTTCGAACTTGAGCCATCCATGACGGTTGTGGAAATATGGCCGGGCGGAGGTTATTACAGCGAAATTCTGGCGCCATATCTTGCCGAAGAAGGGACATTTTACGCAGCTCACTTCCCCGAAGACACACAAAGCGACTACTACCAACGTTCGCTCAATAAATTTAAAGAGCGCCTGACCAGCGAAGCGGTATTTGGCAATGTAGAGCTGACTCAGTTTGCACCATTAACGCCATTGGAAACAGACATTGCGCCGCCAAACAGCGCTGACCGCATACTGACCTTCCGTAACTTACACAATTGGTATATGAGTGGCGGCGAAGAAGCGGTGCTGGATGCTTTCCGTCAATTCCATCAAGCGCTAATTCCGGATGGTATTTTGGGTGTGGTTGATCACCGTTTACCGGAAAGTGCCGATGACGGCGCTATGGAAAACAGTGGTTACATTAAAGAAAGCTGGGTCATTGACCTTGCAAAGAAGGCAGGCTTTGAGCTGGTCGAAAGCAGTGACATTAATGCAAACCCGAAAGATACAGCGGACCATCCCAACGGTGTTTGGAACTTACCACCAACACTGAATGTAGAAGATGGTGACGACGCGGAAGTTTATAAAGCTATCGGTGAGAGCGACCGATTCACACTGAAATTTAGAAAACCCGTAGAATAAGGATACTCATGAAAGTTTTGGTTGTTGGCGGCGGAGGCCGTGAACACGCACTGGCGTGGAAAGCAGCGCAGTCTTCACAAGTAGACTGTGTCTTTGTAGCTCCTGGCAATGCAGGTACCGAGCGTGAGCCACACCTCACAAATGTTGATATTGCAGCCGAAGACATTGATGGTCTGCTTAACTTTGCCAAGCAAGAAGACATCGGTCTCACCATTGTTGGGCCTGAAGCTCCTTTGGTTGCTGGCATTGTCGACAAGTTCAGTGAAGCCGGACTAGCCGCTTTTGGCCCGACAGCCAAAGCGGCTCAACTGGAGGGCTCTAAAGCGTTCAGCAAAGACTTCCTGCAGCGCCACAATATTCCAACCGCTGACTACCAAAACTTCACTGAAGTAGAGCCTGCAAAAGCCTATGTTGCGGAAAAAGGTGTGCCTATTGTCATTAAGGCGGACGGCTTAGCGGCTGGTAAAGGCGTTATTATCGCTGAAACCCTAGAGCAAGCGAACGCAGCAATTGATGACATGTTGGCCGGCAACCGCTTTGGTGACGCTGGTCACCGCGTGGTTATTGAAGAATTCTTAACTGGTGAAGAAGCCTCTTTCATTGTTATGGTTGACGGTGAACGCGCAATACCGTTTGCCTCTAGCCAGGATCATAAGGCTCGTGACAATGGCGATACTGGCCCGAACACCGGTGGCATGGGAGCCTACTCTCCCGCGCCCGTCGTGTCTCCAGCTATCCATGATTGGGTAATGCGCCATGTTATTAAACCGACTGTTGACGGAATGGCTGCTGAAGGAGCTCCTTACAAAGGTTTCCTATACGCTGGCTTAATGATTGCTAACGACGGTACTGCCAAAGTACTCGAATATAACTGCCGTTTTGGAGATCCGGAAACACAACCTATTATGATGCGTTTGAAATCAGACTTGGTGGAGCTATGCTTGCAAGCCGTTGACGGTAAACTAAACCAAGCCCCTATCGAGTTTGACGAGCGCGCAGCGGTAGGCGTTGTTATGGCTGCTGGCGGCTACCCAGACAGTTATAAGAAAGACGACGTTATTCAAGGCTTACCAAATACTGAGTCTGAGAATCAAAAGGTCTTTCACGCCGGTACTAAAATGGAAAATGGACACGTTGTTACCAGCGGTGGGCGTGTGCTCTGCTGCACTGCACTGGGTAACACAGTCACTGAAGCTCAGAAGCAAGCTTATGACCTAGTCAACGGTATTAACTGGGACAATGTTTATTTCCGTACGGATATCGCTCACAGAGCCATTAAACGCGAAAGCTAAAGCTCACCTCCTGTCATAACATCGTCATAAAACGGATTTATCATCCGTGATGTTTATGACAGGAGGCTTTATGTCGACGTGTGATAGCCGCCAGGCGCTCATTTCACTGATTGAAAATCAACAACTGTTTCCCTTATTTCAACCTGTTGTTGATACTGCCCGCGGTTGTGTCATTGGCCATGAGTCGCTCATTCGAGGACCCAGAAGTCACGCTCTGGAGTTTCCCGATAAGCTCTTCTCTGTTGCCAATGAGTGCGATTTACTATCTGAGCTGGAGCTTGCCTGCCGTTATGCCGCACTAAAAGAGTTTCAGCGTCAGGGCATGACCGGCAAACTGTTTTTAAACGTAAACCCCAACGTATTAAAAGATGATTCTCACCCCCATGGTTCGACTTTACGGCTATCACAACAGCTTGGCCTCGACCCAAACCAAATAGTGATCGAAATTTCCGAGCGTTATCCGATAGAAGACACTGAAAACCTAAAGGAAGCCATTATTCACTACCGACAATTAGGCTTTATGATAGCCATAGACGACTTAGGCGCTGGTTACTCCGGTTTAAAGCTTTGGTCTGAGCTACACCCCGATTACGTTAAAGTTGACCGCTATTTCGTTCAGGATATTCATGAATCATCGGTGAAAAGAGAATTTGTGCAAAGCATTCTATCGTTGGCAAAAAACATACAAACAAAGGTGATTGCCGAGGGGATTGAAACCAAAGAGGAACTTGAACAACTTCACGCGTTAGGCATTAAACACTGTCAGGGGTATCTGTTTGGTAAGCCTGATAAATTACCGGTGCATAATGTTCAACCATCACTTTTAAACACCTATAAGCCAGTAAAAGGCGGTTATAATGAAACGATTGCCAGCGTTGTTAATTCGCTGGAAATTATTGCTGATGATGAACCGGCTTTAGAAGCACTGAACCGCTTTACCAAAAATGCGGCATTGTCATTACTTCCTGTCACTCGCCACGAAAAAGTGGTCGGCGTCATCAGCCGGGAAAAGTTATTAGAGCGGTTTTCTGGATCGTATGGACATGCACTGAATGCCAATAAACTTGTTGCTCACATAATGGAAAAAGAGCCTATTGCTGTCGACTGGCAAGCGTCGCTGGAAGACGTCAGTCAGTTAATTACTGAGCATGACGAAACCGATGTCTACCAACATATTATTGTTACTCGCAACAACGGCTATTACGGCGTGGCCTCGATAAAAAGCTTGCTACGCAAAATAACCGAACTGAAAATTAACGATGCTCGACATGCGAATCCGTTGACTCAATTGCCCGGCAACGTCGCAATCAATCGTGTTATCAACGAAAAACTGAGAGAACAACGTCAATTTAGCGTTGCCTACTTCGATTTAAACCACTTTAAACCCTACAACGATATTTACGGCTATGAGCAAGGTGATCAAGTGATAAAATGGGTCGCTCAGTTACTGCAAAAAACGCTGACAGGGTGCAGTAACTTCGTCGGCCATATTGGCGGTGATGACTTTGTCGTGATATTTGATCATGCCGCTGTCACTGCCGACAGAATTGAAAACAGCTGCCAGAAAGTCATTGAACGGTTTGATGAGGACATTGTTCAGTTTTACCAAGAAGAACATATAAAACTTGGCGGTATTAAGGCGGTGAACCGCGAGGGTCACCCAACATTCTTCTCTTTATTGAGCATTGCGGTTGGCGTTGTCAGCCCTGATGCTAAGCTTTGTGAGTCGCACCACGACGTTGCGTTACTTGCAACCGAAGCCAAGAAGGAAGCAAAACGTTTTGGCGGCAGCTATTGTTACCATTGCCACCGCCAGGCTCCCAGACGCTTAAAGCTTGTTAGTTCGCACTCTTAATCTTCGACTATCAGATCATCTTCTGTGTCCGAAGATGAGCCTAAAGAATCGTCAGCAAACTTACCTTTACCATACATACTCGCCACTTTAGGACGATGAATACGCGCCTGATATTTCGCCCATGTCTTTTCAACCGGGGTAGCAGGCGCTTGCTCGCCTTTTGCAGCAGCCAGTAAATCGATGTCTTCCTGCAACGTCGGTTTAAACTCGCCATTGAGCATGGCGGTAATCAAACAACCATAGTGTGTCAATGCATCGCTTTCCCTGATAGAAAAGTCGCCAGAACGCGCGAAGCCATAAGGATAGTTTCTGAAATCGTTAAACGGTTTCTTCAATAATAACTCTCGGGTAATAGTGGTCATGATAAGCCCTTCCTACAGACTAAAACCGAACAAAAAGCCTGTCGTTATTTACGACAAAAACGATATAGAGCTATACCACAACTTTGTCAATGAAAATGTTTGTAAAACGCGTTTAAATTTTGTTGGCTCAAGTCTATAACTAACGGGAAATAACTCACAAGGAGGAATACCCATGCGTTTATTCGCATACACAACGTTAGCTTTAGCGACGGTAACGCTAGCCGCTTGTGGCGGTTCTGATGATGACCCGACCACACCGGATACTGCTCAGTTCACTTTGGGAGTGAGTGACGCGCCTGTCGATAACGCCGAGGCTGTTGTTGCTTGCTTTAATGCCGTTGAACTCACGGGGAATGGTGACGGGGCACAAACATTTACCGTCGGAGACGATTTAGAAGCACCGGAAGAAAATGACCTTTGTTTAGACTCTGAAGGCAACCCGATCCCTAATACGATCGGTATCGATTTACTTGAATTTACCGGAAACGAGTCGATGGTGTTTCTCGAAAATGCTGAAATTGATGCCGGCCAATATGGGCAGCTAAGACTGGTGATGGCCGATGGCTCGTACGTAATGACCGATACGAATGGCGATGGAGATGCTGAGCAAGTGCCTGTCCAAGTGCCTTCAAATGAGCTAAAGCTTGATGGGTTCATCGCCGATGCAGGCGGTAACCTTAACTTCACCGTTGAGTTTGATCTTCGCCATGCAATGACCAACCCGGTCGGTCAAGAACACTATATTCTTAAGCCGCGCGGCGTTCGCCTGGTTGATAATTCTGCGGTTGGTCACTTGAAAGGCACGGTAGCGGAAGGTGCTCTGCTGTTTAATGAAGCCTGCACTGTCGCACCTGAAGATGCATCGCTACCGGTTGCTTACGTTTACCTTTATGAAGGCAGTGGCCTAGAAACTTCAGCGTTAGCCGACAACGGCGGTAGCGAAGAAAATGAGCCGTACGCAAGCACAGCGGTTTATTTTGACGGAGTTGACACCTATGACTTCGCTATGGGCTTCATTGCGACTGGCGATTACACCGCGGCATTAACGTGTAACGATGCGGACGACCCAGAAGCCGATGACGACATAGAGTTTTTCTTAACGGAAAATGTCACCATTGAAACATCAAGCGAGCCGGTAGAACTCGAGTTCGTTGGTGCTGCAAGCGAGTAACTCGTTTCGTGAGTTTTAGGCAGCAGGGACGCTGCCTTTTTCCTATTTTAGAGATTTAAAAAGCGCCAAACGCTGAGCCTAAACTTCTGATACTCAGTACAATTGAAATAATGAACACCAGCGCAGCTAACAGGTTTTGCCACCAGGAATTGCGATTCTTGCCCAGTAAGCTTCCCCAGCTTAGCCACCACAAAAAGCCTACAATAACGGGAAGCAAAATGCCGTTCGCCACCTGAGCAAACCAAATAACAGTGACCGGTTCGATGCCGAGACTGGAAATAGCAACGCCCAACAACAAAATGGTCAACCAAACCGCTCTAAAGGCGCGGCTCTTCAAACTCACTGACCACCCCATTATACCGTTGAGAGCATAGGCGCTGGCTAGAGGAGCCGTAGTCGCCGACGATATACCGGCAGCAAACAGACCCATTGCCATTAAGTACGTTGCCGCGTTGCCAAACAATGGCTCTAAAGATATAGCTAAATCGGCAGCGCTGGAGATTGTAATCTGGTGACCAAAAAATGCGGATGCAGCGGTCGCTACAATTGCCATTGATATTAAGCCGCCTAATGGAATGGAAACAAATAAGTCGCGGCGAACGGCTGGCAAGTCAGTTGTTGATTGCCACTTTTTGGAAATGCTGGAGGCATGAAGAAAGATGTTATAGGGCACCACTGTCGTGCCAATGAGCGCCACCACGGTCAATGTGGCTCCCGAAGGCATGCTGAGTGAGAAAATACCGTTAAGTACACCAGCCCAGTCAGGGTCGGTCAAAAAGAACGTACCTAGAAATGCGATGCTCATAAGGAGCACCATAGCAATAAGTGACTTTTCAATAATTCGCGCATTACCCGACCAAAGCACCAGGAATGCCACAAAACCGATAACAACCGCCCAGGCATTACTTAGCCAATGATCCAGCACAGGAACAGGTCCGAGCAATTCAAAAGCCCCCAAGCTTGCACCGGATAAATTACCGCCCTGATAAACGCTGTTGCCAATAGCTATCGCACTAAAAATAAGCAGTAATGCCAACCAACGCAGCCAGCCAGACGTGAGATTGCTCCGGATATTCTCGCCCAGCCCGGCTTGAGTCACAAGACCAATACGAGCTGACATTTCTTGCAAAATGAGACAAGCGAAAACAGAGAAAGCTAATGCCCATAATAGGGCGTAACCATAGTTAGCCCCGGCAAGCGATGCAGTAACAACAGTTCCAGGACCGATAAAAGCGGCTGCCACCAGTGCGCCGGGCCCAAACTGAGAAAGCTTCATGACTGATCTTTATTCGGCATCTTCGGACCTTCTATGGTTTCCATCGATATCCATTTGTTGCTAAGAGCCTCAGATAAGTCCTTTTCCAATACTGCCCGAGCATCTTCGTAAGAGACATGCAGCTCAGTGACTCCACAGGCCCGATTGCGGCCATGCGCCTTACCCATGTACAAGGCCATATCAGCAACCTGCAGTACTTTTTCCCAGTCCATTTGGTTTTCGGATACACCCGAGAAAGGCAAGCGAATAAAACCGATAGTGGTTGTTACTGATATTTCATGACCTTCGAACCTGATCGGCTTTTTCGCCAACTCGTTCAGTATTCGTTCACTCATTTCTTTTAGGTTCTCGTCATCGATGTTGCGAACCAGAAATAAAAACTCCTCGCCGCCCCAACGAATGAGCTTATCACTGTCTCGACAAACCATTTGCAAGCGGCGACTCACCTCGGCCAAAACAGCATCGCCCGCTGCGTGACCATACTTGTCATTGATGCGTTTGAAAAAGTCGAGGTCAAGGAGAATTAAACCGTCTGATTGTATAGCTGCATCCCGACGCTCTCCGTGCTTTTTGCGCTCGTCCATCTCCTTTTGCAATGCTCGACGATTCCATAAGCCGGTTAAAGGATCTTTTAAGGACTGATCTGCCAGCATAGTGTTCGCGGCTTTCAGGCGTAAATTCGCCTTCCGGGCTTTGCGGTACATAATAAAGACGAAAACCGCAGCAAATACCGCCACGATTCCAAGTAACAACCAAATCATGTTGCGCTGTTGATTTATTTCCAACAACTGCTCTTTAAGTTCATTTTGACGCTCTAATAACTCAATTTGCTGCTCTTTGTCTTTGCTTTCATACAGTTGTTGCAAATTCGCCAGGTTTTTCTGTTGATCATTTTGATAAAGTTCTTTAGACAATGTCATTTGTTGTTTCAGCGCTTCCGCTTGATTTTGATATTGACCAGCGAACTCATACGCTTCCGCCAATTCACCCAACATAGCCTCGACTTCCGTCTTTATTTCTTCATCTCGGTAAAACTGAACCGCCTCTCTCATCTCTTGAAGACCGGTTTCTGTATTCCCTTGATGTACATCAACAAACCCTAGATTAAAATGTATGGTCTGAGCCAACCTCACGTCTTCAACTTCTTCAGCAAGCTCCAGCGCCTCTAGTAAATGACTTCGGGCTTTCTCCCATTCCTTTTCATACATGTAATGATCGCCGAAGTTATTCAAAATTGTCGGCAACAAATAGATACGCTCATCTTTCTTAGCAACATCATAAGCCTTTCGCAAAGACTCCAGCGAAGCATCCCGATCGCCCATGCCTGCTTCAACATAGGACTTATGTAAAAAGAAGTCAGGCAAGTCATATTCCAGACCGTTTTCTTTTGCGCTTTCTATTGCCTTGTTGATGGTCTTTAACGAGCCCTTCCAGTTTTTGAGCTCCGTCTGAATAATCGCAATGGAGTAATCGAGGAATTGCTGACGAATAGGCGTTCGTTCGTTATTCGTTTCATTTACCGCTTCTTGAGCCGACAACAAATGCCTGAGTGCATCGTCGTAACGATTCCAATCTGCATAAACACGGGAAATAAGATTGTGTGCGTAATATCGAACCCTTGGGATACGGGCCCGGGAAAGATGAATTTCAATATCACTGAGCAGCAGAAAAGCCTCGCCGTACTTCCCTTCAAACTGCAGCAGCTCGACCTGAGTTGCTAACGCTTCTGCTTTTACATCCGCTAACTCTGTATTTTCGGCAAGAGCTAAAAGTTCATCCAGCTTATCAAAAGCCAGTTCCTTTTCTTTTTCATAATAATACCAAAAAGTCTCATAACTCAACGCTCGAGCTCTTGTCGCAACAGGAGTGTCCTTTGATATTGCTTCAATCATACCAAAGAGCACAGCTTTTGAATCAACGCCTTCATCGCCAACGGTCGTTAAATATTCATCAAGCCTATTTTCCATCGCTATATCAACAGGAACACCATTGATATTTTCTATGGGAGTCTGGTTTGCCTTTACCGCAAAACTAAGTAGCAGCAACAATGACAAAGTAGCCCCAAATTGAGCCCATTTATTGTTATTTTCATACATGGGAGCGATGTCTTTTTGGTTATTAATTAATCGTCGAGTTTACCTTAATTTTAGTGATTGCACAAAATATACATCTGCGATAAAACGGATGTTATGACAACATTAAAAATAAATTGGTCAAACGTTCTAAAATCGGGTCAGCGCATTTTTATCGGCTCTCATGCGGCCGTACCAACGGCGTTAATTGACGACCTGATAGAGAACTCAAAAGACCTGCACGATATTGAAATTGTGCAGCTTATGACGCTGTCCAACAACAAATGGGCAGAGCCGCAGTATCAGCAACTGTTTAAGGTGAATACGTTTTTTATTGGTGGTGGCACAATTCGCAAAGCTGTTAATGAAGGTCGTGCTGATTACACGCCAAGCTTTATTTCCGACATCCCTAACCTGTTCAATAACGGTATTTTGCCATTAGATGCGGCATTGATCATGGTCGCTCCCGGTGACAAATACGGTTACCACTCGATGGGCGTATCCGTCGATGTGGTGGCGGCTGCTGCTAAGTCAGCGAAAACAGTCATTGCTCAGGTTAACCCGCACATGCCGGTCACTTACGGACAGTCGTTTTTACACGAAAATCAAATTGATTACTTCTGGGAACATTCGTCGCCACTGCCGGAGTTAGCACCGCCAGAGCATGACAACAGTAAAATTATTGAGCGTATTGGTCAGTATATTTCCCTGTTAGTCGAAGACGGTGCTACTTTGCAGGTCGGTATTGGCAATATTTGTGCAGCCGCTTTGAGATACCTCAGTAATCATAAAGATTTAGGCATTCACAGCGAACTGATTACCGACGATGTCATGCACTTAATGTTGAAAGGTGTCATTAATAACCGTAAGAAGACCTTTCACCCGAATAAAATTGTGACCAGTTTCTGCATGGGCTCAAAAGCCCTATACGACTTTGTTGATCATAACCCTCATGTCGGCTTCTACCCGAGTGAGTACGTCAACTCACCCGCTAACGTCGCACGTAACGATAAGTTAGTGGCCATCAACAGCGCTATTGAAGTCGATTTAACCGGACAAATTGTGTCGGACTCTATTGGTCACCAATTTTACAGCGGCATTGGCGGACAAGTCGACTTCAGTCGAGGGGCTTCTTTAAGTAAAGGCGGGAAACCAGTTATTGCTCTCCCCTCTACCACAAACGACGGGAAAGTCTCTCGCATCGTCCCATTTATACGGGAAGGGGCCGGCGTCGTTACAACTCGTGGACACGTACATTACGTTGTCACAGAATTTGGAGTTGCTTCATTGCGCGGTAAAAGCATCCGCGAGCGGGCACTTGAACTTATTCGCGTAGCGCACCCGAAATTTCGTAATCACCTGCTTCAAGAAGTCCGCAAGCATTACTGGGTACCGCATTATCAACAGCAAAGCCCGGTCGATGTGCCAGAGCTTGGCGACATTGGCTTCAAAAAACTACAAATCAATGGCGAGAGTTTTGACTTACGTCCGTTATACCCGTCGGATGAACGTCGTCTGCAGGAGTTTTTCTACTCGCACACCAAAGAAACGCTGCAATTGCGATACAACGCCGTGCCCACCAGCATGAGTCGTGAAAAGTCCTGTAACTTAGTCAGCGTCGATCAGTCCAAAGACTTAGCACTTTGTATCGTTCACCAGAAAGGCTCTGCGGTGCAAATTCAGGCGGTTGGGCGTTACTACTATATCGAGTCGCAAAATAGCTGTGAGGTCGCTTTTGTCACTCGCGAGAAATACCAGGGCCGCGGCATGGCGGGCAAGCTCTTAGATGAAATGATCCGCATAGCACGGGAACGTGGCCTGGACAGTATGCAAGCCTACGTATTAGCTGCCAATAAACCAATGCTGAGTGTGTTTGAACGGGGCGGCTTTAAGCGCCTCCCCAGTGAAGAGCCCGGTGACGTTTTGCTAAAACTCGACCTTAAAGAGGGCAGTGAATAAATTATGTCGATAGTCGTATTCAGTCACGATGACTGCCTTAAACACATCCCCAACGAGCAGCACCCCGAATGCCCTGCACGTATTGAAGCCATTAATGACCAACTCATTCGCTCCGGGCTCGACTTCGTGCTTATACGCAAAGAGGCTACCGCGGCCCCTTGGGAGGCGATTCAAGCGGCGCATTCGAAAGCACATATCGACTTTATTCGTGCGGAAATTCCCGAGTACGATCATGAATGGATAGACCCGGATACTTTAGTCACACCCGGCAGTTTACTCGCCGCGTTGAAAGCCGCTGGGGCTGCTGTAAACGCCGTAGACGACGTTATGACAACGCTCAACAAACAGGCGTTTTGTGCCGTTCGACCGCCGGGACATCATGCGACGCGAACAAAAGCCATGGGCTTTTGCTTATTCAACAACATTGCCATTGCGGCCTATCACGCCATTGAAAAACATGGGCTTGAGCGAGTTGCCATTGTCGACTTTGACGTACACCACGGCAACGGCACCGAAGACATTGTTCAGGGTGATGACCGTATCCTGTTTTGCTCGTCATTCCAGCAGGCGTTCTACCCATTTACCGGGGAAGGCACTAGCGCCGGCAATGTGCATAACGTACCGCTGCCAGCTGGTTGCAAAGGCGAACAATGGCAACAGGCCGTTTCAGAAAAATGGTTCCATGCACTCGACGAATTTCAACCTCAATTGGTGCTCATTTCGGCAGGCTTTGATGGTCACGCAGAAGACGACATGTCACAGTTTCTACTGAAAGAAGAAGACTACCACTGGATGAGCGTTAAGCTGAAAGAAATTGCCGACAAACACTGTGACGGTCGTATCGTATCGACGCTCGAAGGCGGGTATAATCTCAGCGCGCTAGGCCGCAGTGTGGTTGCGCACTTAAAAGGTCTACTCTAAGCGCACCTCTATTCTTAAAACATTCATAAAAAAGAGTCGAATATTATGGGATTAGTTCTTAAGCTTGTGGCGGGTATTGTCGCCGGTATTCTTATTGGGTTATACATGCCAGAATGGGTCAGCCAAACCCTGCTGACCTTCAAGACACTGTTCGGTCAGCTGCTGTTCTTCACTATCCCATTACTTATTTTGTTCTTTATTACCAGCGGTATTGCGAGCTTACCGAGTAACTCCGGAAAAATGCTGGGTAAAACCTTAGGCATTGCTTATGCCTCTACGGTTACTGCGGGTATTGTTGCGTTTTTCGCTGCCAGCATTGTCGTTCCTTGGCTGACAACCGACGCTCAGAGTGTTTCTACAGAAGCCAAAGCCACTATCGAACCCTTTATTGAGCTGTCGGTTCCGCCGTTAATGGAAGTGATGTCCGCATTAGTTCTGGCCTTTATCTTTGGTTTAGGCATAACCAGTTCCAAAGCGGAGAATTTGAAAAAGCTCTCTGATCAAGGCCGTGACATTATCGAGTTACTGCTGGTTAAAGTGATTATTCCCTTGCTGCCCTTTTATATTGCCGGCATTTTTGCGGAAATGGCTGTTGCCGGTACCGTCTTTAACACGCTCAAAACCTTTGGTGTTATTCTGATACTCGCCGTTGCCCTGCACTGGGTTTACATTACCTCTATGTACATTATGGCGGGTATCAAAACCGGTCGTTCGCCGCTGTTTTTGATCAAAAACATGCTGCCTGCGTATTTTACGGCACTAGGCACTATGTCCAGCGCCGCCACTATTCCGGTCACCCTACAAAGCGTACGCAAGAACAAAGTCGATAACGACGTTGCCAACTTTACGGTTCCGTTGTGCGCGACGGTTCATTTGGCTGGCTCTACCATTACCATTGTCAGCTGCGCGGTTGCGGTTATGGTTTTGCACAACTCGCTAGCTATTCCCGGCTTCTTTACCATGCTGCCGTTTATTTTAATGCTGGGTATTGTCATGTTAGCTGCACCGGGTGTTCCAGGCGGTGCGGTTATGTCGGCAGTTGGTTTGCTCGGTTCCATGCTGGGCTTTGGTGAAACCGCAGTTGCCTTAATGATAGCTCTGTACATGGCACAGGACAGCTTCGGTACCGCCTGTAACATTACCGGTGACGGTGCTATTGCGATGTTTGTGGATAGTTCGAAAAAGAGTTAGTGAGAACCTTCAAACTCGGTTAGTCGCTAGTGCGTTTAGAAATTTATATATACGCACTAGCGATTAAAGTTTGATTTATACGCAGCTGCGTATAATACTATTCTTAAACGGACTCACGTTTAGGAATAGGTATGAAAATTACAAGCCCCCACGCGTTAGCGGTTCATTTAAAAGATGAAAGAAAACAACAAAGATTAAGTCAGGCAAACGTTGCTGAATCCGTTGGTTTAAGACAGGGCACTGTCTCAAGCTTTGAGCTTTCTCCAGAGAAAAGCCAAATAGATACGTTATTTCGGCTTCTATCAGCGCTTGGGCTAGAGTTAAGTATTAAGAGCAAGGAAGACGCTCAGGAAAACAACACTGAACACTCATGGAATGAGGAATGGTAATGGATAAACTCGATATTTATATGAACGGGCTACTGGTCGGTGAGCTGCACCGTAGGCACTCTGGCGCCCACCGTTTTAACTACAGTATCAACTGGCTCGATACACCGGGCGCTCGCCCAATTTCGTTATCGATGCCTCTAACAAGAAACGCCTACGAAGGTGCTGAAGTCATCAACTTTTTTGATAACCTCCTGCCCGATAGTCAGGAAGTTCGAGACAGGATTGTTGCGCGCTACCGAGCCGACTCGAAACAACCTTTCGATCTTCTAAAAGCAGTAGGCCGAGATACAGTAGGCGCTTTACAGTTTTACCCTCAAGGGGAACAACCTGGCAATATAAGGACAATAAACTACCAGCCTCTGAATGATAGCGAGCTAGAAAAGGTTCTTCTAGGCTATCAGTCTAAGGCACCGCTTGGCATGGTGAATGAGCTCAATGACTTTCGTATATCGATAGCTGGAGCACAAGAGAAAACAGCGTTACTTAAAATAGAAGATAAATGGTGTATTCCCGAAGGAACTACACCGACAAGCCACATCATCAAACTACCTATCGGAAAGATCCAAGGAGCAGACCATACTATCGACTTATCCGACAGCGTTGAAAATGAGCTGCTGTGTCTGGAAATCGCCAGAGAATTCGGTTTCGACGTGCCCGCTTGTGAGATTGTTAACACAGGTAAGGTAAAAGCTCTGGCCGTAGAGCGCTTCGATCGCAAATATTCCAGTGATAAATCCTGGCTCATGCGCCTGCCGCAAGAGGATTACTGTCAGGTACTTAGCTGTCCTTCTGCTCGAAAGTACGAGTCTGACGGCGGTCCGTCCATAGCGCAAATTATGAAGCACTTACAAAGCTCTTCTAACTCTCACAAAGACAGAAGAACTTTTATGGCAGCACAGGTGCTATTTTTTCTGTTAGGAGCAACCGACGGGCACGCTAAAAACTTTTCTGTGTTTATAGAGCCAGAAGGTGGTTTCAAATTAACTCCGCTTTACGACATTCTTTCGGCGTACCCAGCAGTCGGAGGTCAAGGGCTTCATTTAAGAGACTTAAAACTGGCGATGACACTTAAAGGCTCAAAAGGTCGAAAGTCAAAGCTTTTCCAGATTTACGGGCGTCATTTCATCAGTTCGGCAAAGGAAGCGCAGTACAGCCTAAAAGAGATGCAGGACATTCTTAAGCTAATGCATGCAAGCACAGATAACGTTATTGAAAGGGTGAGTAAGCGCTTACCCAAAGACTTTCCGATGAAAGTTTCAGAGCCTATTTTTGAAGGTCTTAGTCGTCGAAAAGAGAGGCTTATTAGCTGACTTTGAAATAAAACTTGGAGCGGGAAACGAGATTCGAACTCGCGACCCCAACCTTGGCAAGGTTGTGCTCTACCAGCTGAGCTATTCCCGCATATTGGTACTTTTGCAGTATTCTGGAAAGTCTGACGTTGGAGCGGGAAACGAGATTCGAACTCGCGACCCCAACCTTGGCAAGGTTGTGCTCTACCAGCTGAGCTATTCCCGCTTCGTCAGTGCGGCGTGTATTCTACCCATTACGCCGCGTTCGTCAATAATTTTTCAGAAAAACCTGCCTACTTGTCTAAGATTTCACCGAAAAACACCTTCAAGACTGCTCTTCGTACATAGCTTTTGCTGTTCTGGGTCCTGTCCATAGAGTTGGCAGAATTACCAACGAAACAGGCAGCGCCGTTATCACTATAAATTGCTGTAAAACACTAATTTGACCGGCGCCCATATAAAGCAAGACTGCAGCCATTGCCGCCATCGCGCCACCCCAGAATACACGAATCCAGGGTTGAGGTTCGTCATGCCCAGCTCCCACCATAGCAATTGAGTAACTCATCGAGTCCCCAGTGGTTGCGACAAATATCGTGGTTAATAGCAATATAGCAGCAGCCATTATCTTCCCACCCGGAAGCGCCTGCGCGACAGTCAACGTGGCGACATCGAACCGAAAGTTAGTTAGCGGCTCAGTTAAGTCAAAAACACCCTGCATTTGATAGAAAATACCGGATCCGCCTAGCAGCGTGAACCAAACTGTGGTGGCGATAGGTGCTATGACAGCAACCGCAACGACCATTTGTCGAATCGTCCTACCTTGAGAAATACGAGCTACAAATACCGCCATTAACGGCGTATAGCCAATAAACCAGGCGAAAAAGAACACCGTCCACCACTTCATCCACCAATCCGGTGCGGTATTCGTTGTCATAGTGGCCATTTCAAAAAATGAACCAATATACTGACCCATTCCCTGCAGGTAGCTATTGGCTAAAAACAGCGTAGGACCAAAAATCACTATGACCACAGCTATTGCTATCGCTAAAAACACATTCATGCGACTCAGAAACTGAATGCCTTTATGCAACCCAGTGAGCGCGGAAATCATATAAATGGCCGCCAGACACAACAGAATAATCAGCTGTAACGCGAAACCATCGGTTGCACCGAACAGCTCACTCAAACCGAAACTGACCTGTGTCGCCAGAAAGCCAATAGGGCCTACGGTTCCTGCAACTACGGCGATAACACAGCAGGCATCAATAATACTGCCGAAAACACCTTTTAGCGCCCTCTCGCCAAATACCGGGTAAAGAAGCGTGCGTGGTTGTAACGGCTTACCCTTAACATAGTGTGAATAGGACAAGACGATTGCAGACAGGGAACCTAAAACAGCCCAAGCTAAGAAGCCCCAATGCATGAAGCTTTGAGCTAACGCGGGGGCTATTGCTCCACTGCTTGCCGCCTCGGCAGAAGTCACTGGCGGTGTGACTAAAAAATGATAAACAGGCTCACCCGCCGCGAAAAAAACACCGCCGCCGGCAAGCAGCGTACAGAGAATCATGGATAGCCAACGAAAAGTGCTAATTTCAGGAGTGGATCTTGCCCCAATTCTGGCTTTTCCGTAACGACTGAGAGCCGTGCCAATGGCTATAAAAAACGTCAGTATCAGTAACACTTGGAAGAACGAGCCGAAGTATTTAGCCGTCCAGGCAAAGCCTTGTTCAATCGTTGTTGCGGTCAGTTCGATATTCCACAAAGACAGGCCCAGAAACAGGACAATAAATCCCATGGTCAATCCAAGCACGACAACATCGCCGACACTTTGTGTTTTTGACGCTTTATTTTCCATACATTCTCAGTTTTGTTGAGCGTTAAATAGTATTACCGCCTATAGCCGTAAAAAGTTTTCCCGGTAATGCTTCAGCTCATCGATAGACTCGCGAATATCTGCCAAGGCTTCGTGCGCCCCGGACTTTTTGAAGCTATCCGCTACGTCTGGCTGCCAGCGTTTTGCCAGTTCTTTTAACGTGCTCACATCGAGGTTTCGGTAATGGAAAAACGCTTCGAGATCCGGCATGTGACGCGCTAAAAAACGGCGGTCCTGACAAATACTGTTACCGCACATGGGCGATACACCGGCATCGATATGCTGCTGCAAAAACTCAATGGTTGCTGCCGCTGCTGTGCGCTCGTTATGCTGACTTTTCTGCACGCGTTCGACTAGGCCTGAGCCTGTGTGTGTTTTCACATTCCAGGCGTCCATGCGATCGAGGTATTTCTTAGGTTGATGAACCGCAATTACCGGACCTTCGGCTATTGTATTGAGTTCAGCATCCGTGACTATAGTCGCTACCTCAATAATATGGTGTTCTTCTGGCACCAAGCCGGTCATTTCTAAGTCTATCCAGATTAAGCGTTGTTTCTTATTGTCTTCAGCCATTACCCTGCTCTCTCAATGCAATTTGTTGTATGATAGCGTCATTTAAAGCTCGACAACAGGTTATCCCGATTGGCAAAACGCAAACGTCTCAATAAAGGTCAGCAACGCCGCGTGTCGGCGAACCAGAAAAAACGGCTAAAAAACAATGACGTCGAATGGAACGACGGCCAGCTTAACGCGCCTGAAACGGGCCGCGTCATTAGCCGTTTTGGGCAGCACGCTGACATTAGAGATGAGCAGGGCAACACCTATCGTTGTCATATTCGCCGTGTGGTCGACAGCTTAGTCTGTGGCGACATTGTTCAATGGGCGCGAGCAACGACTGAGCAGCAAGGCATGCAGGGTGTCGTTATTGCCGTACACGAGCGCCAAAGCCTGCTTTCACGTCCAGACTATTACGATGGCCTGAAGCCTGTGGCATCCAATATTGACCAAATTTTTGTCATATCCAGTGTATTGCCGAGCTTTTCGGCTCAAATTATTGATCGCTATTTAGTGGCGTGCGAAGACATAGGTATTGAGCCTATTATTGTGCTTAACAAAGCCGACTTACTCGACAATATCGATGACGAAGAAAAAGCACACATTGAGCAACGTTTAGCTGACTATCAGACGATTGGCTACACCGTGCTTAAGGTCAGCAGTACAACCGGCGAGGGGCTTGAAGCACTTACGCAGCGGCTTAAAGACCATGTCTCTATTGTTGTCGGGCAATCGGGTGTCGGGAAATCGTCATTAGTGAATCAATTACTGCCTGAAGTGAACGCCGAAACCAAACAAGTGTCAGATAATTCCGGGTTGGGTCAGCATACAACAACGGTGGCCACTTGGTATGATTTAAACGAAGGCGGCGCCTTAATCGATTCGCCCGGTATTCGCGAGTTTTCACTGTGGCACCTGGAGCCGGAGCGCGTTGCCTGGTGCTATGTCGATTTCCGTGACTATTTAGGTGGTTGTAAATTCCGGGACTGCAAGCATGCAGACGATCCGGGCTGCGCACTGCAGGACGCCGTTAGCAAGAATGAATTGCACGAGTGGCGCCTTTCTAATTATCATCGCATTATTGAGACAATGAAAACACAGAAACCCAGCAGGGTTATTCGAGGTAATTAACTGTGGCAAAGACTGATAAAGCCAAAATTTTCTTCCAGCATATTATGCCGAAACATCTTATTTCCCGTTTAATGGGAAAATTTGCAGCGGCGCGTGCCGGGTGGTTCACTCAAGCATTCATCCGCTGGTTTATCCGTCAATATAAAATTGATATGAGTGAGGCTATTGAAGAGTCGCCGCACGCCTATAAAACCTTTAATGACTTTTTTACGCGTCGTTTGAAACCGGAGCTGAGACCGTTAAAAGCGGATGAGGGCGAGTTGGCTCATCCGGTAGACGGTGCGATCAGTCAGGCTGGCGAGATAAAGGACGGGCGTATATTTCAGGCCAAAGGACATGACTATTCGTTAAAAGAGTTGCTCGGTGGCAGCGAGGAAGACGCTAAGCCCTTTATGAATGGCGATTTCGCAACCATTTATCTGGCCCCGAAAGACTATCACCGTATTCACATGCCTTGCGACGGTGTGCTTAAAAAGATGATTTACGTCCCCGGGGACTTATATTCAGTAAACCCATTAACAGCGGCCAATGTACCCAACTTATTTGCGCGTAATGAACGCGTTGTCGCTATTTTTGAGACAGAGGTGGGTCCTATGTCGTTAGTGCTGGTTGGCGCGACTATTGTTGCCAGTATTGGCACGGTTTGGTCCGGAACAGTCACGCCGCCGACCGGTGGCCGCATTCAAAGTTGGTCTTATCCGACATCAGGTCCAGCGTCTATCCACCTTAAGAAAGGCGAGGAAATGGGTCACTTTAAATTAGGTTCAACCGTGGTGCTGACCTTTGCTAAGGACGCGATAGAGTTTGACGATGAGCTGGAGCCTCTTTCCACAACTCGCATGGGTGAAGTGATGGCAAAAATTAAATCTGAAACTAAAGAGAGTGACGATTGATTTTATGGGCTCACCGGGGCGCAAGTTACGAAGCCCCGGAAAATACCTTAGCGGCCTTCACTCGCGCTATGGACTCCGGCGTACATGGCATTGAGCTCGATGTCTACGGCATTGACGGCGAGCGGTTTGTCTTTCACGACCGCTACCTTGAGCGCCTTACCGCAACGCCCGGCCGCTTAAAAGATTTATCTGCCGAGCAAATAAAGCAGTTAAAAATATTTGGTCAGCAGCCCATACCCACACTGCGCGATGCCCTCAAACACATTAATGGCCACTGTCATGTGAACATAGAGCTCAAAGGCGACATTCCAACTCGCGAATTGCTTAAAGATGTGGATTTTGCACTAGCCAATACAGACTTTTCGCAAGAGCAGCTTTTGTTTTCATCCTTTAACCATCATTGGCTGCAACGCCTTAAGAACCGTCGCCCCAATGCGCTTATTGGTGCGTTAAGTGCCAGCTGTCCGCTAACTTACTGCCAGTTTGCACAAGACCTTAATGCATACTCAGCCCACTTTGCCGTGGACTTTGTCACCAAAGAACTGGTCGAGGATGGGCACAAAAGAGGTTTGCAGGTCTACGTTTACACAGTCGACGAACAGCACGACATTGAAGAGCTTCACGAAATGGGTGTTGACGGCATTTTTACCAACCACCCAAGCTTTGCGCAAAACGTCATTGCCGGCTTAACAACCGCCGGCAATGATCCTATCTTGCACTATTAACTGTGATGGTCCGGATACTCTTCCTGCATGGATTCCAGCTTACGCGTAATGGCCATCGGTGAACTGGTTTTCTGAGCCAGTGCAATGTACAACGCAGGAATGACGAACAGGGTTAAGAACGCCGATACCGCCACGCCGGCAAAGATGACCGTACCAATGACCTGACGGCTTTCAG
The DNA here is from genome assembly GCF_002211765.1 of Idiomarina piscisalsi. Taxonomy (NCBI): domain Bacteria; kingdom Pseudomonadati; phylum Pseudomonadota; class Gammaproteobacteria; order Alteromonadales; family Idiomarinaceae; genus Idiomarina; species Idiomarina piscisalsi. The sequence goes on along the minus strand of NZ_CP022133.1, from coordinate 331,442 downwards.
CGCCCGGACCTGAGCCAAGAATAAGCGGCATAGCACTCATGAGGGTCGTGAATGCAGTCATCACAATAGGACGCAAACGCTGACGCGAAGCCCGTAGCACCGCCTCTTTAAACTCGACACCGGAGTCACGCAGCTGGTTCGCAAACTCCACAATTAAAATGCCGTTTTTCGCGGCCAGACCTATCAGCATGACAATACCAATTTGGCTGTAAATGTTGATACTCATGCCCGTTAAGTAAAGGCCAATGAGGGCACCTACAACCGCCATTGGAACCGCTAGCATTATGACCAGCGGATGTATAAAGCTCTCAAACTGAGCGGCCAGTACCAAGAAGGTAATCACCAGCGCTAAGCCGAAGACAAAGACGATAGAGCTACCACTTTCTTTGTAAAGCTGCGATTCACCTTTGTAGTCAATGGACACGTCTTCCGGTAATTTCTCCTTAACCACACCTTCAAGATAGCTCAACGCTTCACCCAGCGAATACCCCTCAGCTAAGTTCGCCTCGATTGTCACACTGCGCATACGGTTATAGCGATTCAGCCTTGCTGACGTTGCCTGCTCAGTAATGGTGACCAAATTTGAAAGCGGAATAAGTTCATTACTTTCACGCGAGCGCACATAGATATTATCGATAGCACTGGGGCTTCGATAATCCGCTTTTTCCCCTTCAAGCATCACGTCATATTCTTCGCCTCTGTCGAGGTACGTTGTGACACGCCGCTGCCCCAATACTGACTGCAGTGTAATACCAATATCCTGAACTGACACACCCAAGTCCGCGGCACTAGCTTCGTCGACTTCAATCAACAGCTGCGGTAAGGTTTCTTTATAGTCACTGTCCAGGTTTTGCAGCCCAGGATTTTTCGATGCTTCTTCAATAACAATGTCACGAAAATCCGCCAGCCGTTCGTATGTATTCCCCTGCAACACGAACTGCACAGGGCGACCGCCGCCGCCACTAATGCCGCTGCGCATAAAGGCAAAGGCCTGCACGCCGACTACCGAGTTCAGCTGCTCTCGCATTTCTTCCATTAAGTCAAAACTTGACCAGTCGCGCTCATCGAATGGCACCGCGCCAACAATCGCGATACCGGCACTACCGCCCCACCCGGGCGCTCTTACAATTAAACGATCAATTTTACCCTCGTCGATATAAGGCAAAAGAATTTGCTCAATTTCATCCATATGGCGTGAGCTCGACTCGAAGCTGGCACCTTCGGCGCTATTGACGCGTATATAAAAGGTCCCTCGATCCTCTGGTGGCGCAAATTCCTGAGGAATAAAGCTGAACAACCCGTAGGCAACCACACCTGACATGACCACTAAAACAACCGCCATTAGCGGGCGCTTCACGCTTTTTTCAAGAATGTTGCCGTAGCCGTTTTCCAGCCAGTTAAAGGTCGCATCAAACGCCCGACCAAACTTACTGGTTCGCTCTTTTTTGCTGAGTACTTTCGAGCTCAACATCGGGGTTAGCGTCAGTGCTGCAATACTTGAAAAAGCGACCGCTGCAGCTATGGCTAGAGCAAACTCGGTAAAGAGCTTACCAATGTTCCCTTCCAGAAACGCCAAAGGTACAAACACGGAAATAAGCACTAATGTGGTTGCTATAACGGCAAAGCCAACTTCTCGCGCACCCCGATAAGCCGCCAACAAAGGTGGCTCGCCTTCTTCGATACGTCGGTAAATGTTCTCTAACACGACAATGGAGTCATCAACCACCAGACCAATGGCCAACACCAGCGCCAGCAAAGTCAATAAGTTAATGGAAAAGCCCAAGGCAAAAAGCACAATGTAGGAGGCAATTATGGCGACAGGTACCGTTAACGCAGGAACTATGGTCGCCCGTACATTCCCCAAGAACAGGTAAATCACAACAATAACCAGCGCCATCGCTACCGCTAATGTGTTGTAAACCTCATCCACTGAGCCCTGAATGAAAATAGAAGAGTCATAACTTGGCGCCAAGTACATGGTCTCGGGGAGCGTTTCCTGAATATTCTCCATTTCGCGGTGAACATTATTGACCACCTCAAGAGTGTTCCCCTTAGACTGTTTGATGATGCCAATACCGACCATATTGACGCCGTTGCCCCGGAAGTCAGTCTTGTCATCTTCGGCTCCTAGTTCCACTCGAGCCACTTCACCTAACCGGACAAGGTAACCATCGTCTCCCTGACGTATCACCAGGTTTCTAAAGTCTTCGGGTGTTAAATACGCTCGCGCCATGCGAACCGAAAACTCTCGGTCCGTCGATTCCACTTCCCCTGCAGGTAACTCGATATTTTCTTCCCGCAAGCGGCTGACAATATCCGTTACAGTGACGCGCCGCGCAGCCATCGCATCACGATCCAGCCAAACCCGCATAGCGTAACGGCGATCGCCGCCTATTACGACCCGAGCAACGCCATCAGCCACTGACAAGCGGTCAACAATGTAGCGCTCTGCATAGTCGGTCAGCTCTAATATGGACATGCTCTCGCTGCGCAGGTTGTACCAAACAACCGTACTTTCATCGCTTGAGGCTTTTGACACTTCAGGCGGGTCAGCTTCTTCCGGCAGGTTATCAAGCACCCTGGAAACACGTTCCCGAACGTCATTCGACGCGGCATCAATATCTCGGGTCAGGTTGAATTCAATACTGATACGCGAGCGGCCATTACTGCTGCTGGAGCTAATGTTTTTGATACCTTCAATACCGCTTATCCGGTCTTCGACCAGTTGAGTAACTTGCGTTTCTACGACTTCAGCCGAGGCTCCCGGGTAGTCGGTGTCAATCGAGACAATGGGTCGATCAATGTCCGGGTACTCACGCAGCGGCAGCATAGTGAAGGCGACAATGCCAAACACCAGTAATAATATGTTCAGAACGGTCGCGAATACCGGACGTTTTACAGAGAGATCAGACAACAACATAAGTTACTCTCCCTGAACGGATACTGGAATTCCGTCGCGAAGGCGAACAATACCTTCAATGATCACTTTCTCACCGGGCTTCAGCCCATCAGTTATCTCAACAATGCCAGGCTTTCTGCGACCAATGGTCACTTCCTTCTGACGGGCGCGGTTATCCGGCGTTAACACATACACATATTGGCGACTTTGTATTGGAACCAGCGCCTTTTCCGGAAGCAACATCGCTTCGTCAATGCTGCGCAATAACGTTATTTGTAGCAGCATCCCCGGACGCAGGCGCTCGTCGTCGTTGGTGATTTTGGCTCGAACACGTACGGCACGGGTCACCGGATCGATGCGTGAATCGATACTGGTTATGCGCCCGCTGAAAAGTTCTCCCGGGTAGGCGCGGCTACGGGCCATCACTTCCTGGCCAACCGCAATACTGGCAAAGAAACGCTCCGGTACACTGAAATCGATTTTTATCGGCTTAATGTCGTCTAAGGTTGTGAAAACATCCCCCGGGCTAACTAAAGAGCCGGGACTGACCTGCCGAATCCCCACTCGCCCGGAAAATGGTGCGTAAATTTTCATTTCTCGCAACGTCGCTTCAGCAACTTCCAAGTCAGCCTGTAAACCGTTGACTTTAACTTGTTGCTCATCAAGCTGTTGTTGTGAAGCCGCATTTCCACGGCGCAGCTCACCAATGCGGTCTAATTGGCGTTTTGCTTCATCTAAGCTAAATTTAATTTGCTGGACACGGGCGACTTCTTTGCGAGCGTTAAGCTCTGCTAAAAGCTGCCCTTCTTTTACCAAGTCACCACTATCAAAATAGATTTTTTCAACAACGTCCTGGGTCTGCGCTGTTATTTCGACGGTCTCATTGGCCATCGCCGTACCTAAAGCTTCGATTGTGTCACGAAACTCACTGATTTCCGCCTGCTGAACCTTTACCGGTACGGCCTGCTGCTCTCCTTGCTCTACAGTCTCTTTTGGTGGAAACCCAAACAAGTAAACAGCTGCCGCTATTAAAACGACAACCACTATAGTAATTGGGTTAATCCAGGTACGCTTTGCCATGTTGACCTCTAAACGCTTGTGTCCAACGGTTTTAAACATAGCCTATTGTACGGAAAACACCGCCATAAAGGCGGTGCGCTTAACGAGGATTATCGGTCTTTAATCGCAAATTCAATATTTTAATTGCGATCTTACCCGCTGGGCTACTTGTGGTATTGCGGACTGTACTTATGGATGGCGTCAATAAACGCTTTCGCATGCTCTGGGTTCACCTCTGGGTGAATGCCATGCCCCAAATTAAAGACATGACCCTCTCCATGACCAAAACTCTCCAGTATGCTCTGAACTTCCTGTTCAATGCGTTCCGGCGAAGCGTATAGAACACTTGGGTCCATATTTCCTTGTAACGCTACCTGACTGCCAACGCGAGCTCGTGCATCTGACAAGTCAGTTGTCCAATCAACACCAAGAGCGTCAGTACCGGTTGCAGCCATTGCTTCTAACCATTGGCCACCGTTTTTAGTGAATAGCGTCACCGGCACTTTACGCCCGTCAGCTTCACGGGTCAGTCCTTTTACGATCTTTTCCATGTAGGCCAGTGAGAACTGCTTGTAGTCCCTAGGCGATAAAACACCACCCCAGGTGTCAAATATCATGACTGACTGGGCACCAGCGGCTATTTGCGCGTTCAAGTATTGAGTCACCGAGTCGGCCAGTACATCGAGAAGCATGTGCATTGCTTCTGGCTCTGCAAACATCAGCTGCTTAACTTTCGAGAAGTTCTTAGTACTGCCGCCTTCGACCATATACGTTGCTAGCGTCCAGGGGCTGCCGGAAAAGCCTATCAATGGCACCTCACCCTGCAGCTCACGGCGAATCATCCGAACCGCATCGGTCACATAGCCAAGCTCGTCTTCCATATCAGGCACCGACAAGTTCTTAATCGCCGCCATGTCTCTTACCGGGTTCTTAAATTTAGGCCCTTCGCCGGCTTCAAAGTACAAACCAAGACCCATAGCATCCGGAATGGTTAATATGTCACTGAATAAGATAGCAGCATCAAGATCAAAGCGGCGCAACGGCTGTAGCGTTACTTCACAGGCCAGCTCTGTATTGCGGCATAACGACATAAAGTCGCCGGCTTCGGCCCGGACCTCTTTGTACTCTGGTAAATAGCGCCCCGCCTGACGCATCATCCACACCGGCGTACGGTCAACGGGTTGCTTCAATAAGGCACGAAGGTAACGATCATTCTTTAGCGCTGGCGCCGTCATAACTCATCCATTTTCAACAAAATACTGCGGCGCATTTTAACAGTGAGCGCGCCCGCACTCCATGAAAACTTATAGCTACTGACTTTCTACCTCTTTAGGGCTATATCAATAAGCGTACGGGCGATTGTGCCATGCGGTGGTATTTGCGGTAAGTCATCTACTGGAAACCAGTCACCGGTAACCAATTCATGCGGGTCAATGTGCAAGTCTCCTGACTCCCATTCAGCGGTGAAGCCCATCATTAAAGAGTGCGGAAAGGACCAGGGCTGACTCATATGGTACCGAATGTTTTTAACACGGATTCCCGCCTCTTCGTAAACCTCACGCTCAAGCGCCTGTTCTAAATTTTCACCCGCTTCAACAAAGCCCGCTAAAATGGAATAGAGCCCGGCTTTATGCCTTTTGCCCTGGGCAAGAAGTAATTCATCACCTTTAGTGATTGCCACAATAATGCAAGGCGAAACGCGCGGGTAACAACGATGATGGCATTGATGACAATGCATCGCCAACTCCCATTCAACACTTTGCATCCTTGTGCCACAGCGACCACAAAACCGATGGGTATTAAGGAAGTCGCTGAATTGACGGGCGCGCCCTGCCATCGCAAACATTTCCATGTCCTCAGGGCTTAACAGTTGTCGTAACGGCGCAAAGTCACCGCCATTGAACTGCTCATCCATGTAATCTGCCATGACCAGGTAGCAAGTTCTCTCACGGATTTCGCCAATTTCAATGACCTGATATTGCGTTAAGTCCGGAAACGCGAGTTCATTAAGCGGTCCAAAAGGAACTTCACCATCATGCGTCAGAAAAACATGATCAGCGCTGACGACAAACCACCAGGCGGGTTCATCAGTGGCGGGAGTTGCGTATAAAGTGGCCATATTTCCGTTCTTTCTTCTGTAGGACGATTTTTGCGTAAAACCTATTGAGTTCTAACGACTGAGAATTTACATTGATGACTGATATCAATAACGGAGAGTATCATGTTAAGCCGTAATGAACAGGCAAAAAAGCGCTGGGGTGGCGCTCACAAAACGATTGATCACTGGCTGGAAGAACGTCAGGACTTACTGATCAATTATTTCAAGCTTGCCGCCCTGCCCCCCTATGAAAACAGCCATAAAGGTTTGCCAGACGTCGTTGATATCCGAAATTTCTGCGGCCAATTGGTTGATTATGTGTCCAGTGGTCACTTTGAAATTTATGATCAGATTGTGCGCGAAGCGAGCAGCCAGGGTCACTCCGTTGATGACTTAGCGGATGACTTATTCCCGCTCATTTCAGATACGACCGATATAGCGCTGGATTTTAATGATAAATACGGTGATATCGAATCAACAAATAACTGCGATAAATTTGATCGCGATTTATCGGCTTTAGGTGAAGCCATTGAGCTGCGAATGGAGTTTGAAGATCAGCTATTGAACCACTTGGAAGAACACCAGCTGATATCAGCATAGATGCAAAACATTCGTAGCCTGACGCTATTGCGTCAGGCTACGTCTGGTTCAGATATTACTGTTCTGTGTCGCCTGCAGGTGACTCTTCCGTATTTTTTACGTCAAGTAACTCAACCGTGAAAATTAATGTCGAGTTCGGTGGGATTTGACCACCACCCACTTCGCGCTCACCGTAAGCAAGCTCAGCCGGAATAACGAAACGATATTTTGCGCCTTCTTTCATCAACTGAAGGCCTTCGGTCCAGCCTTGAATGACACGGTTTAACGGGAATGACGTTGGTTCTCCGCGCTCGTAAGAGCTATCAAACACTTCACCGTTAATTAGCGTGCCTTCATAATGAACTTCCACCATGTCCGTTTCAGAAGGACTGTCACCTTCACCTTCCTCAAGAACTTCGTACTGAAGACCTGACTCAGTTACTTGAACGCCTTCTTTTTTCTTGTTCTCTTCAAGGTACGCTTTACCTTCTTCTGCAGACTTTTGCCCTAAAACATTTTGACGCTGTTCCATCACTTCCTGACGCATTGCCGTCAGAATTTCTTCCGCTTCTTCGTCGCTCAATTGAGGGTCGCCTTTAATTGCGTCGACAAAACCGGCGATGATGACATCACGTTCAAGAATAAAGTCAGCTTCTTCCTGACGTTCTAAGTTACGAGCTATAAAGCCACCAACCGATGAGCCCAATGCGTACGCTTGTTTGTCTTTTTCTGTCTGCAACTGAGTGTCGTTTGCCGGAAACTTCTCTTGTGAACAAGCGGCTAACGCCAAAGCGACCGCTGATACTGCCAACGGCTTCATCAGATGTTTCATTGTTTTCTCCAATTATCGTCTTGCATCCTTTCGGACTATGTCATAATAGTGTTAGTGAACAGAACCATACTACACAACCACAGGGGAGTTGCCTATGCCTTTTATAAAGCTTAGCGCTATACTGCTATTAACTTTAGCGGCAAGTGCCTGTCAGCCTTCCCCTGACAAAATTCATAAAAAAGTTCATGCTGAAAACGGCACCTACGCGGCCGATATCTCCGATGATGCATCATACAGCTTGGTATCCACAGACGAAACCGGGCTCCTGTTGTGGCCTCGCTATGCCAACAACGCTAAGTATCAGTGGGAACACGAAGAAGGCGAAGTCTCACAAATTATTGATGTCGATATCGCTGCCGACAACAGTGTCGCCGTTGCGGCATCACGTTACGAATTTTCTATGTGGGACATAGAAACCGGCAAAAACCTAGGCTTTTGGAGCATAGGTAATGGTCGAATCCAAAACATCGTTGTCAGCAAGTCCGGTGGCACGGTGGTTTTAGGTAAGCGCGATGGCACGCAAGTAGCATTTAACCCACAGTCGGGACGACGTATTGAGTTTTATGGCCATACCGAAGCCGTCAACGCTCTGGATATTTCACCTAATGGCTTCTATGTACTCAGTGCTTCTAACGACTACACGGCTATTTTATGGGACACCCGCAGCGGCCAAATAGTACACCGCTGGGAGTACGAAGGTCGCATGACACAAGTCGCCTTACACCCTGACGGAAAATACGCCTTTGCGGCTGACTCCACCGACAACGCGGTTATAAGAGCATTACCAGGCGGACAGGAGGTCAGTCGCCTTAAGTTTCCTGACCGCCAACGTATTTTCAGTGCAGCTCGATTCAGCCCGTCGGGTGACTACTTAATTACCGGCGCCCCGTCACGCCGAATTGCTTTATGGGATACAGCCACGGGCAAACTTTTAAGCGATTGGCGAGTCGCCTTACGGGACGGCGGACGCCCGAGTAATGCGGCCGTTCTAGCGGTGGTATTCGACGAAGAGGAAAATACCGTCGTTAGCGAGAGCTCGGCAGGGCTGGTTGAATGGTGGGAAATTGACGTAACAGGTAGTAAATAATGGATTTAAAGAAAGTTGAAGAACAAATGGCTAATCTTGAAACGCAATTAACGTTTCAGGAGGACACCATTGAATCACTGAATCAATTAGTCACTGAGCAGACCCATCAAATGACCGAGATGCAACGTCAAATTCGTTGGCTTGGTAAGCGTCTGAAGCAGATGCAGGAACAAAATAGCACGGATTCCGACCCCGCCAACGAACCGCCACCACCACATTACTAATATTGATCTTGCGGGCTAAGCAACGTATAACAACTGTTCTGTTTTAGTTTGCGGGAATGTTATGTCATCAAAACATCCAATTATAGCGGTTACTGGGTCTTCGGGTGCCGGTACGACAACGACTGGTCAAGCCGTTCGGCATATCTTCCGTTCGCTAGACGTGAGCGCGGCTTTTGTCGAAGGTGACAGTTTCCACCGCTATTCCCGCCCGGAAATGGACTTAGCTATTCGCAAAGCGCAGGAACAAGGTCGCCATATTAGCTATTTTGGCTCTGAAGCGAATGACTTCGACCGCTTAGAGTCGCTTTTCCGCTCGTACTCGCAAACCGGCCAGGGTAAAATCCGCCGTTACTTACACAGTTTTGATGATGCTGTGCCTTATAATCAAATGCCCGGCACCTTTACACCTTGGGAGGAGCTGCCGGAAAACACCGATGCGCTTTTCTACGAAGGTTTACACGGTGGTGTTTGCGGCGACAGTTATGATGTGGCGCAATATGTCGACTTGCTCATTGGCATGGTGCCCATTGTTAACTTGGAGTGGATTCAGAAGTTAATTCGTGACACCTCAGAGCGCGGCCACTCCCGGGAAGCAGTGACCACAAGCATTGTTCGCAGTATGGAAGACTACATTCACCATATTGTGCCGCAGTTCTCACGTACCCATATTAACTTCCAGCGCGTGCCTACTGTCGATACATCTAACCCATTTAGTGCGAAGGACATACCGTCACTGGACGAAAGCTTCGTGGTCATTCGTTTCCGCGGAATTAAAAACGTCGACTTTCCGTTTTACTTACAAATGATAGAGGGGTCATTTATGTCCCGGACCAATACGTTAGTCGTTCCGGGTGGGAAAATGGCGTTGGCAATGGAGCTGATTTTAACACCATTGATTGAACAAATAATGGATAGAAAAAACCAAGTTCGCCGACAGGTCGACTGGATTTCCAGCCAACAGTAACTCTACGCTTCTTCGATACGATAACTATGAGTGATGTTGACTGAGGCTTCCAGCATTTTAGCCACCGAGCAGTACTTGTCGGCTGACAATTTGACTGCACGATCAACATGACTTTCGCTGACGTTTTTGCCAACCACCACAAACTCGATATGAATGTCTGTAAACACTTTGGGGGTTGAGTCAGCGCGCTTACCAGAAAGCTCACAGTAGCATTCGCTAAAGTCCTGACGGGCTTTTTGTAGGATACTGACAACATCAACAGAGGCGCAGCTGCCAGCGGACATTAGCACCATTTCCATTGGGCTTGGTGCTTTGCCAGGCGAATCTCCGTCCATTATGACCTGGTGACCGCTGCCGGAAGTCGCCACAAACGTCATATCCTCATGCCAGCTCACTTTTGCGTTCATCGTGTTATCAGCCATTATTGTTCCTTGTCGTATTAAAAAGGTTTATACGCGGTATTCTCGCAGGTGTTCGTCAAACAAGTTTTTGACCAGCCCAACAAATTCATCAATGAAGGCTTCCTGCTCTGAGGTAGGGTGAGTATCCAGCACTTTGGAGAGAACTTCTTCTAGGTCATAAACGATAGCGTCGGTTTCACGGACTATGTCGAGCCGTTGTTCCTGACTCAATTCGTTTTGCTCAAAAACCGCCATCATGCTCATGGAAAGCTTTTCTTCCATTAAGTCCCGCAGCGTGTAGTCTGCGGTTTTTTCCTGAGCGCTTTGGTCAGAAAATAACGGTAACTGCCCCGTTAAGTACTGAATCAGCTCAATGTATCCGTCGTTTTCTACTATCATCTGACTCTCTTTATGTATGCGGTTGGACAACCATTCAAATTGCCCAACCGCTAAAGTAGCACAGATTGTGACTAGAATTTAAGTCCCGGCGCTAATGACTCAGGTAACGTCATCGAGTCAGCCTCAACAGAGGCAACCGGGTATGCACAGTAGTCAGCCGCGTAGTAAGCGCTTGCTCTGTGGTTGCCACTCGCACCAATGCCGCCAAATGGTGCAGCGCTACTCGCACCTGTAATTGGCTTATTCCAGTTCACAATGCCTGCCCGAATGTGCTTAAAGAAGTAGCGATAGGTCTGCTCGTCGTCACACAAAATGCCTGCCGACAAACCATAACGCGTGTTATTCGCTTCTTTAATCGCGCCATCAAGCTCTTTATAGCGATACACTTTTAGCAGTGGGCCAAAGTGCTCTTCGTCTTCAAGGCCTTCAACGCCGGTTACATCAACAATACCCGGTGTCACAAACCCTTTTTTAGGGTCTTCCTGTTTCATACGAACCAGCGACTTCGCACCTTTATGCAAAAGCTCATTCTGTGCATCGACCATTTCGCCGGCAGCTTTAGCAGAAATCATGGCACCCATGAAAGGCTGCGGATCTGCCTCGTAGTCATCAACCAGAATGTTTTCTGTGACTTCCACCAAGCGTTCCAGCACTGCACGACCTTGCTCTGAATCTTCAATAAACAGGCGGCGCGCACAAGTACAACGCTGACCTGAGGTGATAAAAGCAGACTGCACAATATTGTGAACCGCAGCGTCAATATCAGACACATTTTTCACCAGTAACGGGTTATTCCCCCCCATTTCCAGCGCTAAGATCTTGTCCGGGCGTCCACCAAACTGCTTGTGCAGCAAGTGCCCAGTATTCGACGAGCCGGTAAAGTACAAGCCGTCAATTTGTGGATGCGCAGACAGCGCTTTACCAGTCTCAACTTCGCCTTGTACCAAGTTGATTACGCCAGCAGGTATGCCCGCTTTTTCCCAAAGCTTAACCGTTTCCTGAGCCACCATTGGGGTCAACTCGCTCGGTTTAAAGACAATGGTGTTTCCGGCGATTAACGCTGGCACAATGTGACCATTTGGCAGATGCCCGGGGAAGTTATAAGGCCCATAAACAGCAACGACACCGTGAGGCTTGTGACGAATAAAAGCTTTCGCGCCGGGCATTTCATTTTCAACTGTGCCAGTGCGCTCATGGTAAGCCTTTTCTGAAATCGCTACTTTGCCGATCATTGCACCAACTTCCGTGCGAGTTTCCCAAACGGGTTTGCCCGTTTCTTTCGCCATGGTGCGCGCCAAGTGCTCTTTGTTTTCTTCCAGTAACTCCGAGAATTTTTTACAAATTGCCAAGCGCTCGTCGACAGACTTGTCAGCCCACTCAGGGAAAGCCTCACGAGCGGCCATTACCGCCTTTTCAACTTGGTTGGCACTGGCTGATTCACCAGACCAAATAACTTCATTACGAGCTGGATCGACCGAGTCGAACTTCTGACCTTCGCCTGCTTCCCAAGCTCCGTTAATAAATTGAATACTGTTCGTCATAAATTTAGCTCCTGCTTAAAGTGCGACAATTCGAACGTCGTCGCCGTCACTTAAATGCATTTTTTCGGCTTGCTCGTTATCGAGAATCAGCTCATCTGCGCCTTCTGTTAACAACAGTTTGGTGGCTCGAAAGTTTTCAAGCTGAGTATTGCAGACAATATGTGGCACCGCTGCTTCAACTTCAGGCACTTGTTCTTTAACACTCACGGTTACCACTTTGCTGTTTCTTACACTGTTTAAGTTGCAGACCTCGGCTTCTACCGTTGGACCCGCATCAAAAATATCGACAAAGCCACGGAAACGGAAACCTTCCGATTCCAGCAACTTAAGTGCTGGTCGCGTGTTGTCGTGCACTTTCCCAATAACCGCTTGTGCTTCATCACTCAACAAGTTCGTGTAAATTGGAAAGCGTGGCATCAGCTCAGCAATAAAGGTTTTATCGCCAATACCGCTTAGGTAATCCGCTTTTGGAAAATCCATGGAAAAGAAATTATCTTCCAACCAGGTCCAAAACGGTGAATCGCCATTGTCGTCGGAAACCCCACGCATTTCTGCAATCACCCAGTCGCTAAAACGCTGCTTAAACTGAGCCAAAAACAACATACGGAAACGCGACAACGTGCGACCGTTCATGTTGTGACGATAGGGTTCGCGCAAGAACAAAGTGCACAACTCTGACACACCCGTGTAGTCGTTACACAAGGTCAACGTTTCCAATGCATTATAGATATTAAGTTTTTCTGAATGATGCACGACTTTACCGAGACGGTAATGCCAAAATGCTTCATCCAGACCCACCGCAGCTTCAATACCACTCACACCCGCGATGGTTCCGGTTTCGGTGTCTTCCATCACAAATAGGTAACTTTCGTCACCCGGTGTTTCGACGTTCTCTTTTCGAAAAGCCTTTTGGGCACGATCAATACGGCGCTCTAATAGCGACTGGTCAACGGGCAACGAGGTAAACCCGTGACCCGACTCAATCGCACACTGATACAACGCTTCGTAATCTGACGGCTTAATGGGTCTGATTAGCAACATAAAAACGCCTCAGTAATTAACCAGCAACCTGAGCAACGGCTTTTTCAAAGCGTTGCAGGCCTTCTTTGATATCGTCTTCAGAGATGATGAGCGATGGGGTAAAACGTACAACGTTTGCCCCCGCTACCAATACCATCACGCCGTGCTCTTGTCCCGCTAACAAGAACTCACGTGCTTTACCTTCATATTGCCCGTTGAGCGCCGCGCCCAGCAACAAGCCCTGGCCACGAACTTCACTGAAGACATTGTACTTTTCATTGATGCGCTGCAGTTCTTCTTTGAAAAGCTGCTCGCGTTTTTTAACGCCGTCCAACGTTTCTTTGGTGTTCACAATATCGAATACCGCTTCAGAAACAGCACAAGCTAACGGGTTACCACCATAAGTACTGCCATGCGTTCCTGGTTTCAGGTGCTCTGCAATTTCTTTAGTCGTTAACATAGCGCCAATTGGGAAACCGCCGCCCAATGCTTTAGCAGAAGTTAAAATGTCAGGTGTTACGCCTAACTGCTCGTAAGCGTAAAGTGTGCCGGTACGGCCAAAACCCGTTTGAACTTCGTCGAAAATAAGCAGTGCGTTATTCTCGTCACACAATTCACGCACCGTTTTCACGAACTCAACGTCTGGCGCTACTACACCACCTTCACCCTGCAGCGGCTCCATCATAACGGCACACGTGTCGTCAGAAATAAGTGCTTTCAACGCTTCAGCATCGTTATAGTCAACGTGTTCAACAGCGCCTGGTTTTGGACCAAAGCCGTCTGAGTAGGCCGGTTGACCACCAACGGTTACCGTAAAGAAAGTACGACCGTGGAAACCTTTAGTAAAAGCAATAATTTTTTGCTTATGCTCGCCGTGCTTTTCAATGGCCCAGCGACGCGCCAGCTTAAGTGCCGCTTCGTTGGCTTCTGCGCCAGAGTTTGCGTAGTAAACACGGTCAGCAAAAGTAGCGTCTGTTAATTTTTTAGCCAAGCGGATAGCCGGCTCATTAGTAAATACGTTACTTAAGTGCCACAACTTTTGGCTTTGCTCTTGCAACGCTGACACCATTGCCGGGTGACAATGACCTAAACAGTTAACAGCAATACCGCCGGCAAAATCCACATACTCGCGACCGTCTTGATCCCACACTCGGGCGCCTTCGCCTTTAACTGGGATCATTGACGCTGGGTTGTAGTTTGGAACCATAACGTCGTTAAACATTTCGCGATTTACTGCCATTTTGTCTGTCATTACTCTCGTCCTTATCGCTCATGCGAATTAACAAAGGTGTCAACAAATGAATGTCTTGAAAAGGGCGCTATTATGCCAAAATTTGACCAGCTTGTCTGTGTTAATTCCTTTCAAACCCCTTTTCATATCAGCATTTGGGAATTTATTGCGTTTTAACTGAATAGTTATGCTTAAGCGCGAATAGTGGCTGAATCTTTACTCACACTTTTTTCTTTAAGTTTCGTGTTGTAAAACTTATTAACAACTCTTTATCATGAATTACATTGCTTTTTGTTCGTTCTTCTTTTAGCCTGAAACTAGTCCTATACAACTTCGGCAGAGGCTATGGAAAAAGAAACACCGACAATACCAGAATCATCTCAGCCCCATATGAAGTTAAATTACTTACGTCCGGGCGATATGATCGACGTTGAGTTTGCATCTGCCACCAAAGTACGCACGAAACTCCAGCTTATCGGTTTTGACAGCGGCCGCTACTTATTGTTGAAGCAACCCAACCCCAAAATCGATGGGAGCTATGTTGACGTTTTGTATGAAGGAAACCCGGTTATTGTTCGTTTGGTTCTGGAAGGTGAAGCTGGTGAGTGCATTGCCTTTAAAAGTAAAATACGAGCGGTAACCAACTTTCCTTTTCGACTCGTTTACCTTGACTACCCTAAAGAAGTTGAACAGCGCGCGCTGCGGGCTCAAAAGCGCGTCAGCACCCACATCCCCGTTGATGTTACCTCAGCAGCCGCTCAACCGGGAGAGCGTAAAAAGCTTGCCAGCGGTGTCATTGTCGATATTTCCTCAGCAGGTTGCAGAATACTCTTTAAAGCTCAAAACGCTGCAGGCAATGTGACGCACATGAATATCAAGGTGAACATTGGCTCAGGGTCGCAAAGAGAGCCGTTGACACTGTCCGGCCAAATTATGAACCAGCGTAAAGAAGTGGGCCGAATCGGTATTGGTGTTCGTTTTACCGACCCGGAAGAGCATATAACAGAAGTGTTTAGTCATCTGCTCATTGACACCGACTTCGAATGTTAGTCAGGAACAATGATTGGCGGACGTTTTAAACTCACGTTATTTAGCCGGGCGAGCGTTTCCGCCGACACCGAATACTTGTTCAATATGTGCTTACCTTCTTCCAGACTCGCTAAGTCGACTTCCCGCATCATGCGGAATTCACAATAAGCGTTTGCCTGGGCTAATACCTCAGCATACTCGGAATCATAGTGAGGTGTTGTTCTGTCTGCCTGGGTAAAATCGAGCAAATGCTTGCTAACTGGTACCCGCTTCAACCCCCAGCCTTCGGCGACTAAATAACTCACTTCTTTATCTTTCTCTAACATCAAGTCACGCAAAAAACGCTCGTCCGGCGTTAACTGAACAAGCGCATTATGTCGTTCCGGCGACTTGTCATTAACTGAGGCCATCGCGAACTCACGCTGCACGTCATCAAACAGCTTCAAGTACAGTTTAGTTAGCGCGATTTTGCCCAGCTCATGGAACATCCCCATGGTGTAAGCCAAAATCGGATCTTTTAACTTTCTTTCCACCGCAATGTTATGAGCCGCTATGCTGGTACCCAGTGAATGCTCCCAAACTTTTCTGCGAAACAACGTAAACGGCTGTGTCGACGGCGGTAACCAGTTCTGCATAATGTAAGCCGGTGCCAGTAGCCGAAGGTTCTCGGTACCCACAAAACTCATCGCCACCCGCAAGTTATCAAGTTTTACCTGCTTGTTACGATCAATAAACGGTGGTTGATTAACGGTACGCAGCAAGCCAGTATGAAACCAGTCCATACCCTGCACGATAGATTCAATACGACGCATTGAAGCGGCTTTCAGACTGAGGGTATCGAGAAGTTCAGGCAGCTTTTCCGGAAGAGGGATTAACCGCTCGCGAACATAGTCACCGTCTTCAATCGTATTCAAGGCACGGTGATAAATTTCCTCATGCAGTTCTGCTGAAATTGTATCTGAAAAACGCTGGCGTGCTTGCGCCTTTCTGTCACGCTCTTCGTAATTTAGGCGCTCTACCTCAAGTAATTGACGACGCTGCTCCTTCTCCTCATCTTCAATACCATCAGCTTTAGAACGGGCTTTGCGCGCAAACGGAAAACTAATGAGATAGTTAATAAACCGTTTCTCAAGCCGCAATGCGGGGTCTTTACTGCCACCTTCCGTGGTATTTGAAAAAAAATGAAACATCAATGCTCGCCTATGAGGTTATTACTGACTTAAGTATCGGCAATTTTGGGGGGAAGCAACAGTTACCAATCATCGTATATAACGTAAAAAATTCGCTAACAGATTATGTCCCTGCTTAGTCATTACCGATTCGGGATGAAACTGAACCCCGAAAAGTGGCAGTGTCTTATGTCGAATCGCCATAATCTCCCGCTGCCCCGTTACGCTTTTGGTTTCGGCATCAACAATAAATGCTTGAGATAAGGTATTCGGCGCAACAACCAGTGAGTGATATCGCGTCACGTCCATGGGGGTAGGTAACCCCTCGAACAGCCCTTGGCCTGTATGCATCAGGCTAGACACTTTGCCGTGCATTACTCGTTCCGCACGAACAACGGTTGAACCAAACACTTGAGCTAATGCCTGATGTCCCAGGCAGACACCCAATATGGGAAGCCTGTCTTTAAAGGCTGCAATGGCTTCCAAAGAAACTCCAGACTCGTCGGGCGTGCATGGTCCCGGAGAAATAACGAGAGCCTCTGGGTTTAAGCGCTCAATGTCTGCTACGCTAATTTCATTATTGCGGAAAACCTCAACCGACTCGCCCAGCTCGCAAAAATAGCGAGCCAGGTTATGAGTAAAAGAATCAAAGTTATCAATGAGTACAATCATGTACCGGCATTACGCCTCTGGGTAAGGTACAAATCCAACGGCGTTATAAACATCTTTTAAAGTTTTAGCGGCAGCTTCGCGTGCTTTATCGGCGCCTTGTTTCATAACACTTTGCAAGAATGCCTGATCATTGCGCATCTCATGGTAACGTTGCTGAACAGGCTCTAGCATAGCAACCACTGACTCCGCCACATCCACTTTCAAGTGCCCGTACATTTTGTCTTCATACTCAGGCACTAACTCGTCTATCGACTTACCTGTTGCGGCAGACATAATGCTCAGTAAATTAGATACGCCAGGCTTTTCAGTTGGATCAAAGTAAATACGCGCCTGTTCATCCGAGTCAGTCACCGCTTTCTTAATTTTCTTAAGGATTTTCTTCGGCTCTTCCAATAGACCCACAAAGTTGTTCGGGTTGTCATCCGACTTAGACATTTTTTTAGTTGGGTCTTGCAGCGACATAACCCGCGCGCCCACTTTCGGAATCATAGGCTCAGGAATCGTAAAAATATCACCGTACAAATTATTGAAACGCTCTGCGACATTACGCGTCATTTCCAGGTGTTGCTTTTGGTCGTCACCCACCGGCACTTCATTTGCCTGATACAACAAAATATCAGCCGCCATTAATGCGGGGTAGGTGAACAAGCCCGCATTAATATTATTCGCATGACGCTGCGACTTGTCTTTAAACTGAGTCATGCGGTTCAGCTCGCCCATTTGCGTGTAGCAGTTCAACACCCAGGCCAACTGTGCATGCTCCGGTACGTGCGACTGAATAAATACGGTGCTTTTCTCAGGGTCTAAGCCGCACGCCAAATAAAGCGCTAAACCGTCTAACGTCGCCTGCTGCAGTTGCTCAGGCTCCTGCCGAACGGTTATTGCATGCTGATCAACGAGCATAAACTTACAGTCATGCGTGTCCTGCATATTCACCCACTGACGCAACGCACCAATGTAGTTTCCAATAGATAACTGCCCTGACGGCTGACAACCACTTAATACAATTGGTTTCGACATTCTTCTTCTTTCCTCTACGAGCCTGTTACTGCAGCAATTTCATCACGCATGGTCTGTATGACACTGGCATAATCATCCGCATTAAAAATAGCCGAACCTGCCACAAACATATCTGCGCCCGCTTCTGCTATTTCACCAATATTTGAAACTTTGACACCGCCGTCCACTTCTAAACGAATATCACGACCACTGTCATTAATTCGCTTGCGCACCGCTTTGAGCTTATCTAACGTTGATGGAATAAACGACTGACCACCGAAACCTGGGTTTACCGACATCAGCAAAATCACATCAAGCTTGTCCATAACATGATCTAAATAGTGTAAGGGAGTCGCCGGATTCAAAACTAAACCCGCTTGACAGCCATGCTCATGGATTATCTGCAATGTGCGATCAACATGCTCAGACGCTTCCGGATGAAAAGTGATGATAGAAGCGCCGGCCTTCGCAAAGTCGGGGATGATTCTATCCACCGGCTTTACCATTAGGTGCACGTCGATAGGCGCTTCAATGCCATAGTCCCGCAATGCCTTGCACACCATCGGACCAATGGTCAGATTCGGCACATAATGATTGTCCATTACATCGAAGTGGACAACATCGGCGCCAGCATTTAATACGGACTCAACTTCTTCACCTAAACGCGCAAAATCTGCGGACAGAATAGAAGGGGCAATTAAAGGCTTCATCGTTATTTATCCCAAGGTGTCAAAAGTGGCGGCTATTGTAGCAGCTAACCGAAGACAAAAAAATTCGTATCGATGACTAGAATTTTTACAAAATCGCTGATAAATTGTTCAGTCTAATGCTTTTGGGAGATGTTATGCGCTTATCTATAGTTACTCTATCACTGACACTGATGGCTCTTGCCTCAGTTGCAGCGGTAACGCCTAGCACTCTGTTTGCCCAGCAAAATGCCACTCAACAATGCCAACAACTCCTTGCCGGCAGTGAAAATAATCAGTTGAAAAAAGAATGTGAACTGGCCGCAGAGGAAGTCACCTGGGGTGACTGGCTAAAAGGCCACAGTCGTTCAGTGCAGTTCCACTTCTTCGACTTGATAGAGCTTTTTTCAAGCTCTAGCGATACTCAAAAAGAACGTTACAAAAACAACTACTCCCGTTAAGACGTATATTCATGTCTGAACAGCAGGAAAACACCCAACAAAAACCCGGTTTTATTAGCATGGTTGTCAGCGTACTGGCGGCGTTTCTGGGTGTGCAAACCGAGAAAAATCGGCATCGCGACTTTCAACATGGAAACCCCAAAGCCTATATCATCATTGGCGTTGTTTTGACCATTCTATTTGTTTTAGGTCTGGTTGGCATTGTAAATCTGGTCATGGCATCCGCTGCATAACATTAGGGGCGTAGCCTGATGCTATTGCATCAGGTGAGATCTATGGGCTTTAAAGAAAGTCTCAATTATTGAGCATTGGCACAAGTGGCCATACCGCACCTGACGTAAATAACGTCAGGCTACGGCGTCCTCATGAAGAACTCTCATAGCCTCAGCGCCCCAATAGTTAGGTAGCCTTGATGCCACTATGACGTAACAGCGGTTCCACGCTGGGCTCTCGACCACGGAATTCCTGAAATAAGTCAGCGGCTTTACGGCTGCCACCGCGCTCCAAAATCACTTGCAGGAAGTCGCGTCCGGTGGAGGCACTGAAAATGCCTTCTTCTTCAAAGCGTGCGAACGCGTCCGACGACAACACTTCTGCCCATTTGTAACTGTAGTAACCCGCAGCATAACCGCCGGCAAAAATGTGACCAAAGCTGTGCTGAAAGCGATTGTACTCCGGCGGAATACGTACAGAGGTCTGCTCGCGAACTTCACTCAAAATCTCGCTGATTCGTGCGCCTTTGCTTTCATCAAACTCGTGGTGAATGCGCATATCAAACAGCGAAAACTCTAACTGACGCATCATTTGCATGGCCGACTGGTAATTACGCGCCGCCAGCATTTTATCCAGTAATTCTTGCGGTAATGGTTCACCGGTTTCATAGTGGCCAGAAATAAGCGCTAACGCTTCAGGTTCCCAACACCAGTTTTCTAAAAACTGGCTTGGCAGCTCTACTGCGTCCCACTCAACACCGTTAATACCAGAAAGCCCTGCCGTATCGACCTGCGTCAGCATATGGTGCAGACCATGGCCAAACTCATGGAATAACGTCAGTACTTCGTCATGAGTAAAGAGCGCAGGCTTACCGCCCACAGGTTTGCTGAAGTTACAGGTTAAAAACGCCACCGGGTTTTGTAGCTCGCCATTGGCATGAACCCGCCGCCCAACAAAGTCTGCCATCCAGGCGCCGCCGCGTTTACCCTGGCGGGCATACAGGTCTAAATAAAAGCTGCCACGCAAGTGACCGTCGGCGTCGTGAATGCGGAAAAACCGCACATTCTCATGCCAGGTTTTCACGTCTTTTTGTTCACTCACCGTCATGCCGAATAAACGCTTAACCACTTCAAATAAGCCGTTTAATACCTGCTGCTCGGGGAAGTACGGACGCAGTAACTCATCGGAAATGGAATAACGCTGTTGCTTCAGTTGCTCACTGAAATACGGCACGTCCCAGGCTTCCATTTTGTCGACGCCCTGCTCTTTGGCAAAAGCTTCCACCTCAGCGTATTCTTCTTTTGCCTGCAGCATAGATTTGTCGGCTAAATCTTTTACAAAGCCCAGCACTTGCTCTGGTGATTCTGCCATTTTCGTCGCTAATGACATTTCGGCGAAGTCATTAAAGCCAAGCAACTTTGCCATTTCATGACGCAAAGCCAGGGTCTCATCCATAACCGTAGAGTTATCGAACTTACCGCCGTTAGGGCCAGTTTCAGAAGCCCGCGTCACAAAGGCCTGATACATGTCTTTGCGAAGTTCTCTGTCTTCGGCATACAGCATCACCGGTAGGTAGCTCGGAATATCCAGAGTAAATAACCAACCTTCTTTTTCCTGATCAGCCGCTGTTTCTTTCGCCGCTTCTTTAATGCTTTCAGGCAGTCCGGCTAAGCGACTTTCGTCCGTAATTAAGCAAGTCCAGGCGTGAGTCGCATCCAGCAAGTTGTTGCTGAACGTCGACGACAAGTCAGATAGGCGAGACGAAATTTCAGCGTAGCGTTTCTTTTTGTCCGCAGGTAAATCGACACCCGACAAACGAAAATCACGCAAGGTATCGTTAATGAGCTTCTGCTGAGCTTCGGTCAGTTCGGCAAATTCATCACTGTTACGCAGCGTTTCATAGGCATCAAACAGGCCTTTGTGCTGACCCACATAAGTTGCATAGTCAGACAACAACGGCAGGCAGCTGTCATGGGCTTCACGCAACTCAGGCGTGCTGACCACCGAGTTTAAATGCGACACCGGCGCCCACACGTGCTCTAACTTTTCATCGGCGTCGGTTAACGGTTCAATTAAGCCGTTCCAGCTGAAGTCTTCTCGCGCCAGCACGTCGTCAATCGTTTGTCGCGCATCATTAATACATTGTTCTACCGCAGGTTTTACATGCTCTGGCTTAATGCTTTCAAAGTCAGGAAGCTGACCCTGTTCAAGTAAGGGGTTCTGGCTCATTATTACCTCAATTTTTTCAAAATGCTTACGGTAGATATTGGGACTTTCCGCTAGTCTTCAAGCGAGTCCCATGGTTTCTTCTCGTATTTACGGTATTATTCCGTTGTTAATTATTCAGAATAAAGGTAAATGTCATGTCTGACACCTCTTTTCGAACATTACGCCTAGTCGCTGGTGCGGCGGCTTTTATGGCGCTAAGTGCTTGTAGTAGCTTCGACAGCGAACAAGCATCCGACGACACCGCGCAAACAGACGTTGTCGGTAGTCATCAGTTAACACATGAAAAAATCTTTGCCAGCGACACCTTTAACGTTGAGCGCCCCGCGCCGACACGCTGGCTGGAAGACGGCTCAGGCTATACCACTCTGGAAAAATCTGACTCAGCCGACGGTCGCGATATTGTGCGTTACCATCCGGAGACTAACGAACGCACCGTGTTAGTCAGCGCTGAGCAACTGACACCAAAGGGCAAAGATAAAGCACTGGATATAGCCGATTACGTCTGGTCTGACGATGGCAATAAAGTGCTTATTTTTACCAATACCAAGCGCTCATGGCGCACCCATACGCTGGGCGATTACTGGGTATTAAACCGCGACAACAATGAACTGAGAAAGCTCGGCGGTAGCGCACCAGAGTCGACGCTGCAGTTTGCCAAGTTTAACCCGCAGGGCACCAAAGTCGCTTATGTGATGCAGAACAACATCTACGTACAGGACTTACACAGCTTCCGCATTACAGCACTGACAAACGATGGCAACGACACCATCGTGAATGGCACTTTCGACTGGGTGAATGAGGAAGAATTCTTCCTGCGTGACGGTTTCCGCTGGAGCCCGGACGGGCAGCACATTGCCTATTGGCAGCTCGATACCGAAGGCACGCCAGTGTTTACCATGATCAATAACACCGACGAACTGTACCCTACGCTTAAAGAGTTTCCTTACCCGAAAGTCGGTGAAACCAACGCCGCTATGCGTATTGGTGTCATGCCGGCCAGTGGTGGTACAACACAGTGGATGGATATTCCCGGTGACCCGCGCCAGCACTATTTGGTACGCATGCAATGGGCCGGTAATAGTGAGCAACTGCTTATACAGCAGCTTACTCGCAAACAACACATTAACCGGGCTTTCATTACCGACATAGATTCAGGCGATGCACAGGAATTATTGCGTGAAAGTACTGACTCGTGGGCCGAGTACGTCGACGACATTCACTTTCTGAATGACGGGCAAGAATTTACCTGGCTAAGTGAGCGCAGTGGCTATCGTCATATTTACCGAGTTTACCGTGACAGTGGTCGCATTAGCGCTATTACCCGCGGCAACTGGGACGTTGTCGATGTTTTGCGTGTTAACGAAGCTGACGGCTGGGTGTACTTTATCGCATCACCTGAAACGCCGTTAGAGCGTTATTTGTTCCGCGCCAGCTTAGACGGCAGTGGTCGCTTAGAGCGTCTGACGCCAGACATGGACGGGACGCACAGCTACAGTATTTCGCAAGACGCCAAATACGCAGAACATACCTTTAGTGCGGTCAATCAGGTACCGGTCACTAAGATGATCTCTCTACCGGACCATAAGGTTATCCGTACGGTCGTTGATAACAATGACGTACAAAAAGCGGTCGAAAACGTCGAGAAACAGCCAGTTGAGTTTTTCCGTGTTGAAGCACGTGATGGACTTGAACTGGATGGCTACATCATGAAGCCGACCGACTTTGACCCGAGCAAAGAATATCCTATTTTGTTCTACGTTTACGGCGAACCATGGGGGCAGACTGTGGCCAATAAATGGGGTGGTTCGTTGTATTTGTGGCACACCATGCTGACACAACAGGGCTATATTGTTGCCTCCATTGATAACCGGGGCACCAAGTCACCACGCGGCTTTGACTGGCGCCGTTCTATCTATAAAAACCTCGGTGTTGTCACTGTACGCGACCAGTACGACGCGCTGCAACAGATGCTGGAGCGCTGGGACTTTATTGATGAAAGTCGCGTTGGTATCTGGGGGCACAGCGGTGGTGGTTCACAAACCCTGAATGCGCTGTTCCGTTACCCGGACGCCTACGACATGGGTATGGCGCTGGCACCGGTGCCCGACTTAACCTTGTACGACACCATTTATCAGGAGCGATACTCTGGGTTATTGCCTGAGTCAGCGGAGCGTTACAAAGAAACCTCGGCGATTACACACGCGGAGAATCTAGAAGGTGACTTATTGTTAGTGCATGGTACTGGTGACGACAACGTTCACTTCCAGGGCAGTGAGCGCTTAGTTAACGAGCTGATTAAGCACGGTAAGCAATTTGAGTTTTTCGCCTACCCGAACCGCTCTCATGGTATTTATGAAGGTGAAGGCACCACCTTACACCTGCGCACCATGATGACCGAGTTCGTGAAAGAGAATTTGCCGGCAGGTGGTCGCTAAGAGCGGTGTTATAAACTGATCTTTCGATTACTGCTATCGGTATAAACAACATGACAACCCCGTGTCTTTATTTGCAAGATACGGGGTTTTTATTCAAGATATGCGCAGTTTTTGAATTAAGCACAGGAGTTAAGCAGTATGAGCAAACATTATGACTATCTGGCGATAGGTGCCGGCAGTGGCGGTATTGCGTCAGCCAACCGTGCCGCCATTCGTGGTGCAAAAGCCGCCGTTATTGAAGCAAAGTTCGTTGGCGGCACCTGCGTAAACGTGGGCTGCGTGCCTAAGAAAGTCATGTGGTATGGCGCTCATATTGCCGAAGCCGTTAAGTACTCACCTTCTTATGGTTTTAACCTGGAACAAAAGGGTTTTGACTGGGCAACTATGGTGAAAAACCGGGAAGCCTACATTGAGCGTATTCACGGAGGCTATCATCGTGGTTTCCAGAGCAATGGTGTTGAGTTCATAGAAGGCTTTGCCAAATTCGTTGACCACCAAACGGTTGAAGTGAATGGCGAAAAAATTACTGCCGAACATATTACCATTGCGACCGGCGGCCGCCCGATGATACCTGAAATCCCGGGTGCTGAGCATGGCATCGATTCTGACGGCTTTTTTGCGTTAACCGAACAACCGAAGAAAGCTGCGGTTGTAGGCGCTGGTTATATCGCCGTTGAAATTGCGGGTGTTTTCCACGCTCTGGGTACGGACACACATTTGCTCGTACGCCGCGACCGCCCGCTGCGCACATTTGACAAAGACATTACTGATGGCTTGCTTGAACGAATGAAGCAGGACGGCCCTGAACTTCATACCGAAACAACGGTGCGTGAAGTCGTAAAACAGGACGACGGGACGCTGACCCTCCACTTTGAAAACGGCAAAACAATGGAAGGCGTGGATTGCCTGGTATGGGCCATTGGCCGCGTTCCTTCTACTGACAACATCAACCTGGAGTGCACCGGTGTTGAGCTCGACAAAGACGGCTTCATTCAAGTCGACAAATTCCAGAACACCAATGTGCAAGGCATTTATGCAGTCGGTGATAACACTGGCGCAGCAGCGCTAACACCCGTCGCGATTAAAGCAGGTCGCCAGTTAGCAGAACGCCTGTTTAACAACATGCCAAACGCGCACATGGACTACGAGAATATTCCTACCGTTGTGTTCAGTCACCCAACCATTGGTACTGTTGGCTTGAGCGAAGAAGACGCCAAACTGAAGTTTGGTGAAGAGAACATTAGTGTGTATAAGTCGTCATTTGCGGCTATGTACAACGCAGTGACACCACACCGGGCGCTCAGCTACTTTAAACTGGTTTGCCACGGCAAAGAAGAAAAAGTGGTGGGCATTCACGGCATTGGCGAAGGCATGGATGAAATTTTACAGGGCTTTGCCACTGCACTGAAAATGGGCGCTACGAAAGCTGACTTAGACTCAACCGTAGCTCTGCACCCGACTAGCGCAGAAGAGTTTGTTACAATGCGCTAGCATGAGAATTTTAAGCCCCCTGGAAGAATCAGGGGGCTTCTTTTCCCAAAGACTGTGTAATTCATTATCCAGAAAGTCATTTTGATGTAATTAAATTCGGTTACATCTGAGAAAGTAACCAAAAACGGTTACTACTAAACCACAGACAAACTCAAGTGCTTACCCATTGCCTCAAGCGCTTTGTTTAGCTTATCGATTTTTGTGTTGTGACCAAGATTAATAATGCGTTGCATCTCTTGTTTCCGAGTGCCCATTCGCCGAGCTAACTCAGCTTGACTAATATGTTCATTAAGCATCGTGTTTAGCAGCAACACCTTAGCCCAAACGCTTGCTGGTACACTAATAACATCCCGTCCATTTGCGTCTGACGGCATAGGGATTTGACGCTGATCTTCAAAATAAAACTCAAACGCCGTAATTAGAGCATCTCTCGCTTCTTCCAGGGCTTCTTCATAAGTATCAGCACAAGTCATTGCCTCTGGGATATCCACAAAGCGAACCATAAACGTGTTGCCATCAGGCTTAATAATTACAGGGTAATTCATCATCAACCTCATTTTGTAACCGCTACTGTCTTTTCTTTAGGCCCAGCTGTTTGATAATTGCACTTCGTAGACCTTCCCCAATTTCTTTTCCAGGATGTCGCGGCATAACGCTTTGCTTCCCCTGAAAGTATAACTTTAAATGGTTCGTTCCCTGCCTAACCTCAACACCCTGCTTTTCAAGCCAGCGTCTGAATGCACTTTGCTTCACATCATCTCCTTGATGTCATGCCTTAAAAGTAATCAAAAATGATTACTTTGTCCAGTTAAATATTCATCCGATGAATCCTAAATTTTACAGAAAAGTGCCGTTAATAAACGGAAGGTAGAGCAACAAAGGTGATATTCTTACGGATAGATAATCGAATAACACATTAGGCTTTCCAACCATGCGCTTCCATCTTTTTTCAACCACGGGTAAGGTAAGTAGCAGCCTACAATTTCAGCAATAGCGGTTATAAAAAACAGTCCAAACGTTTTAGTGACTAACAAAGCAGACGTAGTCAGCGCCTTTCGATAAGGAAATTAAATTATGCGTTCTACTATAAAAGAAATAATGACACACAACACATTCCTCTTCGGTTGCTTCTTAGCTCTTACTCTGCACTCTCTGAGCGTTGCTAATGCCGCACCAATAGAGTCAAAGTGCAGTTATAACAAAGAAAAAATGCTGGAGCTAAGCCCTAGGGAGTTTGATCAAAACTATGAAGAAGGCTGGCCTTCGTTGGTTAAAAATGGTGAATGCCTGGAGCCAGCAGCGGATCTTATCCACCTCTATTACAGTAAGAACAAAGTCTCGGAAGGCGCCATGAGAACATTGGTATGGCACGAAGGGCAACTTCGCGCTGAAGTAGGACAGTATCAACGCGCTATTAAGTTAATGGAGAAATCGACCAAACCTGCCAAACAAGACCATTCCGGATGGAATCATTACGTTAAGGCAACAATCGCGTTTTTAGAATCTGATCTGGATGAACTAAAAGCCCAAAGAGAGAAACTGGCTATGGTTCCAAAACCTGCCGGATTTAACCCCAGAGATGCACAAGGAAACCCTATCGACGTACCTTGGCCGCCTAATTTAAGTATCGTTGATAGCTTTATTCGCTGTTTTGGGCAGACTTACGCTGAGGCCTATGCTGGGTGCACTAGGAACTAGGGCTCAATAGTTGGTAAGCCTATCCAACTCACTCAAAGCATAATATCATCCTAGCTAACACATATAGCAATAGACGGACTAATGGCAAAATCGACTCTCGAACAATGGCGCATGTTTAAAGCAGTAGCGGACCACGGCGGCTTTATGCAAGCGGCTCAGCAAGTGCACAAAAGCCAGTCGAGCATTCATCATGCTGTTAATAAAATGGAAGAGCAGTTGGGTGTTAATTTGTTTGAGGTCGATGGTCGCAAAACGGTGTTAACCCAGGCCGGCAAACTCCTACTACGCCGTATTAATTATTTATTGTCGGAAGCTGAGCGCTTTGAAAATGTCGCTCAGAATCTGAAAGAGGGCGTGGAGTCGACACTGAACATTGCTGTTGATGAGGCGTTTCCGAAAGAAGTGCTGTACGAGGCGCTAGAAAAAGTTTCTGAAGAATTCCCGCTGGTGCACATAGAGGTTATTGAAACCATCTTAACCGGTGCCGACGAGCTTTTACGAAAAGGGTTAGCAACCGTTTCGCTATCGCCTTTTATGCTCGATAACGAACTCAGTGAAGCGCTAAGCGACGTTACCTTCATTGCCGTATGCGGCAAAGGTCATGCACTTGCATTAAAAGCGTCTGTCACTCTCGAAGATTTAAAGAATAGCCGTCAAATTGTGCTACGAGACTCTGGTATCGAGAAAAGCTCTGATATTGGCTGGCTGGGCTCTGAACAGCGTTGGACGGTCAGCCATTTAACCACGTCCGTTGAGCTGATTCGCAAAAATCTCGGCTTCGCCTGGCTGCCTGAGTCGGCAGTGAAAGCCCATATTGACGACGGTAGCTTGGTGACATTAAACCTTGAGCGTGGCACCACTCGCACTATGCCCATTTACCTTAATTTCGAAGACGCGGACAGTGTCGGCCCGGTCGCCAGAAGCTTTATTGGCCACATCCGGTTTCTCACTTAAACACTCTGTTACAAATTACTAACAAAATAACTTCAAGCCTCTGGAGTGCCCAAGTATCATTGAGTCATTAATGAATAAACGGAGACTCCAATATGAAAAAGCTACTCCTGGCGAGCGCTATTAGCTCTGCCCTGCTACTAACAGGCTGCGGCCAGACCGTTACTGAAACACCGAATACACAAAGTATTGTCGCCGGTAAAGTTATTAAAAGCCCAAACGATGAGCGTGATTATCGCGTTTTGAAACTCGATAACAACATTGAAATTATGCTGGTGTCAGACCCTGATGTTGATAAGTCAGCGGCTTCCTTAAGTGTTGGTGTCGGTCTGTTGCAAGACCCTAAATCACAACAAGGCATGGCCCATTACCTGGAACATATGCTGTTTTTGGGTACGGAAAAATACCCGGACACCAACGGCTACAGCGAGTTTATGAGCAATAATGGCGGCAGCCAAAACGCGTCCACCTGGCTGGACATTACTAACTACATGTTCAAGGTGAATAACGAGGCTTACGACGAGGGTCTGGATCGCTTTTCTGACTTCTTCAAAGCGCCAAAACTCTACCCTGAGTATGTGGATAAAGAGCGTAATGCGGTAAACGCTGAATGGTCGATGCGCCGTGAGATGGACTTTTTTGGTCAATTTAAGCTCGGTCGTTTGTTGCTTGGTTCACACCCGTCTAACCGCTTCCTTATTGGTAACCTGGAAAGCTTAAGCGATAAAGAAGGCAGTAAGCTGCACCAGGAAACTGTCGACTTTTATAACCGTTTTTACTCGTCAAACATTATGAAAGTGGCGATGATAAGCAACCGCTCGCTTGATGAAATGGAAGCGCTGGCTCATAAACACTTTGCCAGCATTGAAGATGACAAGATTGAAGAACCGGAAGTGACCGCACAAATCAACTTTGATGATGTTGGTAAAAAGCGCATTCACTACGTGCCAAATGAAGATGTGAAGCAACTCAAACTCGAGTTCATCATCAATAATAATCAAGACCAATTTAAGGTAAAACCTAACCGTTACGTGAGCTACTTGTTAGGTTCTGAGATGCCAGGCACGCCAGCTCAGAAGCTCAAAGAAGCTGGGCTTATTTCGAATTTAAATGCTTCTGCGCAACCGACGTTTTACGGAAACTACGGCGTTATGCGTCTGGACATTGAACTGACTGACAGCGGCATGCAGCAGCGTGACGATATTGTTGCTCTCATAATGCAATACATCGACAAAGTCCGTGCTGAAGGCGTCGACAAAAAGTATTTCAATGAAATTAAAACCAGTCTAAACAACCGTTTCCGCTTCCTGGAAAAAGGTGATGAGTTTAGCTATGTGTCTAATCTTGCGCAAGCCATGCAAAATTACCCAGCTGAATACGCAATTAGTGCGCCTTACGAGTACCAGGAGTTTAACCCTGAGGCCATTCGCTCAGTGTTGTCGCAGTTAACCCCTGAACGTTTAAGAGTTTGGTACATAAGCCAAGACGAGCCGCATGACAGCGAACTTGACTACTACGATGGTAAGTACAAAGTCACAGACATAACCGCCGGGGAAATTGCGAGCTGGAAACAAGAGCCAAAAATGGCCATTAATTTGCCTAAGGTCAACACGCTTCTGCCGGAAAGCTTCGAGATTAAAAATAACGATGCGTTTGAGAAACCTCAAGTGGTTATTGAAGAAGAGGGCCTGCAGGTATGGCAGTACCCAAGTCAGTTATACGGCGACCAACCACGCGGCATTTTCACTATTCAAATAAATAACCCTGCGTCGCTTCAGAATATTAAAGCCAACGTATTAGGCGCTTTGTGGAAAGATTTGTACAACATGAACGTTAGTGCACTGGACACCGAAGCCAATATTGCCGGCATGAATTTAAGCTTAAATGACACCACCGGCATGACACTGACCGTGTCAGGCTTTACCGACAAGCAGCCACAGTTGCTTGAGCGTGCGATTGAAGGCTTAAGTTTTGAGGTTGAACCACAAGCCTTTAAACAAGCCGTTGATCGCTATGTTCGTGCGCTTAAGAATAAAGGTCAGCAGTTCCCTATTTACCAAAGCTTCGATGCCTATAGGCAGCTAATTCGCGAAGGTGGTTTTGAGCAGTCAGACTTAATCAACACAGCTCAGTCGCTTAGCAATGACGAATTAGAAGCTTATATGGACACTCTGTTGGGTCATAATTCCATTCGTGTGTTTGCTTTTGGTAATTACGACAAGTCCGATTTAACTGAAGCGGTTGATCGCGTTAAAACCAGCTTACCTGAGAACCGGGAAGTCACTAACTTTGAGACCGCCAAATTCTGGACTCCTCAATCAAACAAGGCCGTTGTACTACGCAAAGATCTTGAGGTGGCCGACGTCGCCTTAGTCGATGCGCACATTCATCCTGAGCCTGGCTTCAAAGCTCAAGCTACGGGTGTAGTATTGCAAAACCATTTCCGCACGGCGGCTTTTGATACCTTGCGTACCGAAGAGCAGCTGGCCTATGCAGTGGGAGCTTTTGCCCCATCGCTTGATCATTACGCAGGCTTTGGTCTATACATTCAAACGCCGGTTAAGAGCGTGGCGGATATGCAGGCGCGCTTTGACAAGTTCAAAGACGAATACTGGGCGCAGCTTGAAGCAATGACCGAAGACGAGTTCGCTCAATTAAAACAAAGCGCGTTGGTCACGTTAAAAGAAACACCGAAGAATATGCGTGAAGAAGTCGCTCCAATACTGTCAGACTTAGCGCTTGAACGTTATGACTTTGATAGCAAGGAACAGCTGATTAAAGCCGTTGAAAGCACAACGCTGGCAGACGCTAAAGCTTTCTACAAAGATACGCTAATGAACCCAGACGCCGCTCGCATTTCCGTACAGCTTCGCGGCACGAAGTTCGCAGACGAGCCTTATGCAGACTTGCCGAATCAAACGGTTGTCGAGGATCTGGCGGAGTTTCATCAAACCATGGAGACTCAATAATATTTGAGGATATATCATGAAAACACTGACTCAATGGGTGTTAGGTAGTTTTATAGCGGTGGCAGCTCTCTGCCACCCAACTTCTTACGCTAGCCAGTATGACTCTGAACTTAACGGTATGTGGCGTGGGGAGTTAGAAATACAAGACGGTGTCAGCTTAACCATAGGCCTTTTAATAAAAGACGGTCAGCTAACTTTAGACAGCCCTAACCAAGGCATGTTTGAACATAAGCCGACTGAGTTTTCTATGACAGGAAATACAGTCAGCTTTTCCGACAAAAGTTTAAACGCCAGTTACGAAGGGCAATTAAACGGAGGCACTTTAGAAGGCACCTTTAAACAAGGTAAGTCTTTTAACCTAGACATGCACAAGCTGACTGAGAGTGATAAAGCCCGTTTAAAGTATGAAGCGACCTATACTGGCAACCTGACAGTTAGCGAGAACAGCGCACTTCCGCTTCGACTTAATGTCGCTGTTGTTCACGATGGTTACATAGGCACGCTTGATAGCCCTGCCCAGCAAAGCTATGGCATTCCTCTAACTGAGCTTGTTATCAATGACAGTGAGCTCAGCTTTAAGTCACCAATGCTGCAAGCCAGCTTCTCCGGTGAACTGACTGAGGACGGATACGCCGGTACTTTTACGCAAGGCAAAGATTTCCCACTCACCTTAAAGAAATTAGAGGCGGGAGCAGAACAGGCTAACGCTGACGCGCCCGAGCTTGGCGAACACGGCGCCAGCGTTGTCGTTATAACGCCGGACAAAATAGAGAAACAATTCTATGGTGACCATGATGACAATACGCTTTATGAGATTGGTTCTGTCACTAAGACGATGGTGGGGTATTTATTAGCTGAGGCAGCAACTAACGACAACCTGGATCTGAATACGTCCATTAATGAGTTTTGGTCAAAGGCCCCGACAGAGGTCACTTTAAAAGAGTTAGCGGTGCACCATAGTGGGCTGCCTCGTTTACCGGCTAATCTGTTTGACGAGGCTGATCAGAGTGACCCTTACGCTCATTTTGATGACTCCATGCTAGCGTCTTCACTAACGAGCACATCCGTTGGCGAAAAAGCTTACGAGTATTCGAATTTTGGTTATGGAGTGCTTGCAGAAACTTTAGCTAAGCACTCTGACACATCATTTTCGGACTTATTACACGCACGAATTTTTGAGCCATTTGGTATGACCGACAGTTATGTCGCATTAAACAGTGACTATCAACCCGAAAGCCTGGCTGCTGGACACAATGTACTCGGTGAAGCGGTGCCTCATTGGCACTTCAAATCACTGGCCGGCGCTGGCGCAGTGGTTTCAACCCCCAATGACATGGCTCGCTATATTCAAACGGTCATGGGAAAAAGCGCTAACGACAATAAGGTTGTATCAACATTACTCACCCCCGGGAAACTATCGAAGGCTGCTGCCAACAAGCCTTAAGCTGGATGATCAGTGAAGACAGTAATGGTAAGCCATATGCTTGGCACAACGGTCAAACGGCCGGCTTTAGCAGTTTTGTTGGCTTTTATTTAGACGGTAGCCGGGGTGTTGTCGTTCTCAATGCTCAGTCAGTCAACGTGAACAGTGATGCTCTTTCGCTACTGACGGAAACATCCAAGAGCGAGAATTAAACCACGCCTTGTTCAATCATAGCGTCAGCAACTTTACGGAAGCCGGCTACGTTGGCACCCAATACTAGGTTTGACGGATGACCAAATTCTTCAGCCGTACGTTTCGCGTCTTTGAAAATATTACGCATAATGCCTTTGAGCTTTTCATCCACTTCTTCAAACGACCAGCGCAACATACTGGCATTTTGCATCATTTCCAGCTGACTGGTAGCAACTCCTCCCGCATTCGCGGCTTTACCCGGACCGTAAGCGGTATTGCTTTCAATGAACAAGTCGACAGCTGCTTGTGTTGACGGCATATTGGCGCCTTCCACCACATATTTGCATCCGTTCTCCAATAGCGATTGGGCGTCTTTCTCGGTCAGTTCATTTTGTGTAGCGCAGGGAAATGCAATATCCGCTTTGTAACGCCACACAGTATGCCCATCTTCAGGGTATTCATCTCTTGGTGTGTACTCAGCGTTACTATGAGTTTCTAAATAGTCTTCTAAGCGCCCGTTTTGCTCTTCTTTTATACGTTTTACCAAGTCCAGATCGATGCCTTTTTCATGATAAATAGTGCCACTTGAATCACTGCACGTCACGGGCGTAGCACCAAGTTCATAGAGCTTTTCCATTGCGTAAATAGCCACATTGCCAGAACCGGATACCAGACAACGCTTCCCTTCTAATGAGTCGTCTTTATCGTCCAGCATGCATTCGGCAAAATAAACGGCTCCATAACCGGTGGCTTCTTTACGCACAAAAGATCCGCCCCAAAGCGTACTCTTACCCGTAAGGACACCGTCGAATCGGTTCGCCAGGCGTTTATACTGTCCAAATAAATAGCCAATTTCGCGGGTTCCAACGCCGATATCACCGGCAGGCACATCCGTATTTGGACCAATGTGTCGATACAGTTCACTCATGAACGACTGGCAAAAACGCATGATTTCAGCGTCTGATTTTCCTTTAGGGTCGAAGTTTGAACCGCCTTTACCTCCACCAATAGGCAGGCCTGTCAGCGCATTCTTAAATATTTGTTCAAAACCAAGAAACTTTATAATTCCGGCATTAACGCTTGGATGAAAACGCAAACCGCCTTTGTAAGGGCCTAGTGCCGAATTAAACTCAATACGGTACCCTTTATTGACCTGTATCTGACCGCTATCGTCCACCCAGGGTACACGAAACATCACTTGCCTTTCCGGCTCAACCAGACGCTCAATAATCGCTTGTTCTCGATATTTAGGGCGCTCTTCTAACAAAGGCTCTATCGATTCAAGTACATCTTCCACCGCCTGATAAAACTCCGACTGCGCCGGGCTGGTTTGCTTTAATGTCTCGATAGTGTCTTTTATATAGCTCATGTCCGCCCTTTTTATTAATTAATGGTATTTAATTTAACGTACTCCGTTAAATTTAGATCGCCAAGTACTTCTTTAGTTTTTGAGAATAACCCGATTCCGCCCCGCCTTTTTGGCAGCATACAGGTTTTCATCCGCTCGCTTCAGAATACTGTCGGGCGTATCCCCTGGCGCTTTTATCGTCGCACCTAAACTGATGGTGACTTTCACCGTTTTTTTGTCACTTTGTTTACCACGCTTTTCTTTACCTTTTTGCGGCTTTTTAGGTCGGGAAGGGTCTCGTAAAGCAAGCGGGTAATTAGCCACCTTTGAGCGTACCGTTTCCAGTACGTCTTTTAACTTTTCTTCGTTGTTGTTTGAAAATACTAAAGTGAACTCTTCGCCTCCATATCGGTAGGCTTTAAATCCGCTGACACTTTTTAAAATACTGCCAAGCAGCCTAAGTACTTGGTCGCCAACCTCATGCCCGTAGCGATCATTGAATTTCTTAAAATGATCGACGTCGAGCATACAGACGGCGCTTCGCTTGCGCAGATATCGTAGCTCACTCATGAGCGCTCGGCGTTGCGGTAATCCGGTGAGCTCGTCAATATAAGCCAGCTTTAGCATTCTGTCGGCTAATGCCAGCAAGAAACTAACTGAAACAACCAGCACAGCCCACATTGACGCTTCAGTTTGCTTAACGCCGATAACAAACACCATCAAAGCTAACCAAGCCACTAACTGACTCCAGCGAAACGCCGATGCTTGTCTGTAGAGCAAGGTAGTGGCCCATACCCCTCCCATAGCCATCATCCATAGCGCCGTGCCTACACCGGGAAATTCGCCAGCGAGGCTTAGCATTTTAGAAGGATTTAACAGACCCACAGCGCCAGAAAATGGTTCTATAAGCAGTAAGAAAGGAGAAAGACCGGCAGCAATAAACAACAGGAAGCCGTTCATAGAAAACAGTACCGGCAACTTGATAAGCGCCAACAGCAAAGCCGTTAGCGACAGCCAAACCGGCAACGCTTCATATAAAACCGTCACAGGCTGTTGGCTCAGTGGCTGCTGCAAACCCAACTGAATAACCGCATAAAATCCCGCTGTCCAGGCGCACCAGTAAAACCATTGCCATTGCCGGAAAAACCCCGCAACAACGAGGACCAAACTCAAAGAGGCAATAACACTCTCTGGCACCGGTAAGTCAACACTCGTCAGTATCGTCGGCGCAAAAAAGCCCAATATAAACCATGCGACCAGAGGCAAAAAAACAACTAAAGACAAACGCAACTCCTGCTAATAACTCAGCTGTCTAACGTAGAGTAAAAGGTTATAAGTTAACCACCTTGCAAAGCGGGCAATCAGCTACTATTTAAAGGTTATCTATTTTCGTCTTAAAAAGACACACTAGGAGTAGCTCTATGACATTACGTATTGGTGATACCGCACCCGATTTTACGATTGATACCACAGAAGGTTCTATCAATTTTCATGACTGGGCCAAGGGTTCTTGGGTCTTTTTCTTCAGCCACCCCGCTGACTACACGCCAGTTTGTACGACAGAAATGGGGCGCACATCGCAGCTAGCGCCAGAGTTTGAAAAACGTAACGTAAAACCATTAGGGCTTTCTACCGACTCAGTTGACGCGCACAAAGGCTGGATCAACGACATTAACGAAACTCAAAATACCGTTCTGGAGTTTCCCATTGTTGCGGACAAAGAGCTGGAAGTCGCGCAAAAGTACGACATGATTCACCCGAATGAGAGTACTACAGCGACGGTTCGCTCGGTATTTATTATCGATCCGAACCAAAAAATTCGTCTGATAATGACTTACCCAATGACGGTTGGTCGTAACTTCAACGAGATTCTACGCGTGATTGATGCGTTACAAACGACCGATCGCGAGGAAGTCGCTTGCCCTGCGGACTGGGCACCAGGAGACTCCGTCATTATCCGTCCTAATGTCAGTGACGATGATGCGAAAGAGAAATTTCCACAAGGCTGGAAAACGCTGAAACCCTATCTTCGCCTAACCGATATAAAATAACGTCAACCCAAGCGCTGGGCTCGCAGGAGCCCAGCGCTTATTTATTGACCAGCTAAAGTTAAACTGCTTAGCTTACGATAACAAGTCATTAGACTTTAGTCGTAAAGCAATAAAGGCGAATAATATGAGCTGGTTCAATAACCTTCGATTCCGCTATAAGCTATTACTGCCCATTGTCCTGCTGGCAATGGTATTGATAAGTATCGCTGCTGTCAGCGCCGTTAATTTTAAATCTGTCGCAAACAGTGTTGATAAAATAGCCAGTGAGCACTTACCCGGGCTTAATTACCTACTTCAAGCTGACCGTGATCTTCATCAGGCCCAAGTTGCCGAAAGAACATTACTCTCAGTTGAGCCAGACTCTTCCCTCCAACAACAGCTTATCGATACCCATAACGAAAACCTAGAGCAAGCCGAGCAGCGGGTAAATCGATTCTTAAGCCTTACCTCCAGTGCCGAAGAGCGTCGTATGGTTGAGGACTACAAAACAAAAAACGAAATATGGACAACCACCGCTCAGCGGGTGATTGAATTACACCGACAAGGTAGTGTTCAACAAGCCATTCAGCTCAGTCAAACTGACAGCGGTCCGCAATTTGAAACCATGCGTGACGTGCTGGACCAACTAGAGCAACGAAAAGAAGAAGCCGCTTTAAACCAGTCGACAATTATTGAGGGGGTCATTACGCAAAGTAACTGGACACAAATGGTGGTACTTATTATTGGTTTAGCTATTTGCGTTTTGTTAGCACTATTCTTCCCACCGTTAATTACCAAGCCATTAAACCTAATGTTGGAACGCTTCGAAGATATGGCGAAAGGTGAAGGGGATTTAACAGCGCGTGTCAATCTGGATAGAAGCGATGAGTTAGGCCTAGTCGCCGACGCCTTTAATGAGTTTGTCGAAAAACTACAACGTACTATTACTAAAATAAACTCCATGACAGAACAACTGGCCACATCATCTGAAGAGTTATCCAGCATTTCCGAGCAATCCAACGCCAGTGTTAGGGAACAACATCAAGCCGTAGAGCAAGTCGCAACGGCCATTCATGAAATGTCGACGACGGTGGATGAAATTGCGAAAAGCGCCAACGAGGCGGCGAATTCTGCACGCACAGCGGACGATCACACCAAGCAAGGCCGAGACGTCGTCAATGCAACCGTTGCTGCTATCAAAAATTTAGCGAGCCACGTAAATCGAACCACACAAACCATCACAAAAGTTGCCGAAGACAGTGATAACATTGGCAAAGTATTAGATGTCATTGGCAGTATTGCCGAACAAACCAACCTGCTAGCGTTGAATGCCGCTATTGAGTCAGCCCGCGCCGGCGAGCATGGTCGTGGCTTTTCGGTGGTCGCTGACGAGGTAAGAACCTTGGCTAGCCGCACTCAAGAATCTACTCAGGAAATTCAGGAAATGATAGAGCGGTTACAAGCGGCGACTAAAGAGGCGGTACAGTCAATGCAAACCGGTAAAAAAGAAGCTGATCATACGGTCGACAAAGCGCAGGGGGCCGATGAGTCGCTACAATCGATCACTCAGGCTGTCGACGAAATTAATGATATGAACAGCCACATTGCAAGTGCGGCTGACGAGCAGAGCTCTGTAACCGATGAAATTAACCAGAACATTAATACGATTAGCAATATTTCTGATCAGTCGGCCCAGGCATCCGCTCAAGTTAAGGAGTCGAGTGATAATTTAGCGAAATTATCGTCCGACTTACAACGCGAGTTGCGTCAATTCCGAATCAGCTAAAGTTCGTTATTTTGTGACTACTTGGGAACTGCCGAATTGAGCAGTTCCCGGCATTCTCGGTTTGCTGAGCAAATATCTCTGCGCAATGTATACATCAAGTTTCACTTAACGCGCTGAACTCGCATACGGCGATTGGAGCCTTCACGGCCAAAGAAGAATGAGTTCAGTGCACCCCGCTCAATGTAGTAGGAGTCTCCGTCCCATGAAAAATAACCGCTGTCGGTTTGCTTCCAAACCTGACCGTTGGTTAGCGTTATGCGCCACTTGCCGTAGGGCCCCTCTTCGCGGTCAGCCAAAGTCACGCTAATGCGCTCATCCTCAGTGTCTGCCCTCTCTTTATGTTCAAACCCAAAACGCTCATTGGCTTGTTCGCGGCGCTCTTGCGCTTTCTCTCTCATTTCAGCCGCTTTCTGCTTACCTTTACGAGCCTGCTCCGGAAGCTCTCTATCTTGACGTTGCTGTTCCCCAGACTGTTCTTTTTTAGCTAAATTGTCATAACACACCAAACGCTCTAACGAATCCTCAATTTCAGCACAGGCTTCTAATCCTGACTGTTGAGCAAAGCTTGTAGCGCTAAAGGCGATCGTTGCCATTCCAATAAACAACTTATGCATGATTCATTCTTCCTATAAATTTGATTCGTTTTAATACGTTAACCTAAGCGTATCGTTTTTTTGGGTTAACTCAAATTCTTTTAATGCGCTCATACCTAAAAGAATAACGTTTCCGTCCATACCCGGCGTAATAGACGCGTCAACGTTGTTAAGTCGTATTTCACCCAGTTCCAATGTATCAATTTCCGTTCGATAGGTAATAACCCGGCCGTTGGCAGTTTGTGACATACCTTGCCGCCCTTTTTGTAAGCCTAATTGACGTGCAAGCTCTTCAGGAACCGCCACCAGCGTCGCTCCGGTGTCTAAAAGAAACGTCACCTGTTGACCATTTATTTTTCCTCTGGCCACATAATGCCCCATACGGTTTTGCTCGAGAACAACGGTCACCTCACCACTACTGCGATGACTCTGGATGTTTGAGTTCGGGTTAAACTGTTCCTGAAGCTGATCTTGAAAAAACCAAACTAATAGAGCAATTGCCAGCCCCCATGCAATGAACATGAAAGGCTTTCCAAAAGCGTTACTTCCCGCCACCGTTATTTTCCTTCCTCACTATAAGGCAATGTTTGCTTCTCGACTTTGTCCGCTAATGCCTGGCGTTGTTCAGTCATTTTTTCAACGGACCAACCCTGCAAGTGAGTATTCACTAACTCTGTTAGCGCTGCAATATGATCAGGCTCAGCATTCAATGCGCTAATGTACTCATAACGCTCTCCGCCGCTTTCCATAAAGTACTCGCGGTTTTCCTCACCAATTTCTTCAATAGTTTCCAGACAGTCAGCACTGAACCCCGGACAAAAAACCTGTACTGATTTAATGCCTTTTTTCGGTAAGGCTTTCATGGTCATGTCGGTGTA
Source organism: Idiomarina piscisalsi (assembly GCF_002211765.1). Classification (NCBI taxonomy): domain Bacteria; kingdom Pseudomonadati; phylum Pseudomonadota; class Gammaproteobacteria; order Alteromonadales; family Idiomarinaceae; genus Idiomarina; species Idiomarina piscisalsi. The sequence continues at coordinate 291,856 of NZ_CP022133.1, read as the reverse complement.
TGGCTGCAACCACTCTTCACGACCAAAGCGCGACTGGAAAGTGGTTAAATACTCATCTTGTTTCAGTCCTAGGCGCTCTGCCAATAGTCGCGAGGTTTTGTAGCACTCACAATGATACGGGTCACCGTTTTTCAAGTAGCGCAGCGGTATGCCATGGTAGGAAAACAATAATTTGTCAGCGCGCCCATGCTCATTCCAGTGACGCTCAATACGCTTAGCGGCCGCCTCTATAAAAGGCGGGTAGTCATGGTAATGCGTGACAAAACGAAGCTCCGGCAACCAGCGTCGCTGAGTAAAGTCTTTTGCCAACGCATCAAACGTCGAAGCCGTAGTTGATGCACTGTATTGCGGGTAAAGAGGCAAAACCAGCATCTTACGCACGCCTTTTTCCAGCATCCGTTCAATAACGTCGGAAATAGCCGGGCTTCCGTAGCGCATGGCAAAGTCGACCACAATGTCCTCACCCCAAGTTTCTTTTAGTTTTGCTTCTATGCCTTTGGCCTGATCTTCGGTGTGGAATAATAATGGTGAGCCCCGATCTGTCCAGACCGTTTTATAAGCTTCTGCTGAGCGTTTCGGGCGAAAGCGTAAAATAACGCCATTTAAAATTAACGACCAAAGCAACCGTGGCACTTCAACCACCCGAGGGTCTGACAGAAACTCTTTCAAGTAGGGCTTCAAGGCTTTCTTTGTCGGGGCCTCGGGTGTGCCTAAATTGGTGACAAGCACACCTATTTTGTCAGCTTGGTGGTGGGAAAACGAAGAACTACCACGATATTTCATCTGCTTTTACCTTAAAATTCTGTTTTGCTTGGGAATGAAGCGAAATTTACGTAATTTTTAACGGGTTCGATCCCTATTTGCAAAAAAATCGGGTTACACTGCAACGATACACGCTATCGAAACTATTTGCTTGACCCATTTATGTCGACAACATCTACCCGTGAAAAATGGTATATAAAGCTGGCTAACTCACCACACGCGCTGGTGCTTCTGTTCTTTCTTTCGGCACTAGAAGCGACTGTTTTACCGATTCCGTTAGAGCTTATCCTGGTGCCTTATATGGTGCTGGAGCGGGAGCGTATTTGGTTAATTGCGTCCGTCGCATTAGCGGGATTCATGGCTGGCTCAGTCGGCGGTTATTACATTGGTTATGCGTTGTTCGATACCATCGGCCAATGGTTTATTGACTGCTTATCCGTTCAGGAGCAATACGACGAATTTCAATCGGCCCTGGAAAATAACGGCTTCTGGTCAATATTCCTAGTTGGCGTTACGCCTGTTCCCTTTCAGGTGGCGATGCTTGCTGCCGGGGCTGGCAAATACCCTTTAGCGTTGTTTTTACTAGCCGCCGGTATCGCCCGAGCGTTACGTTACTACATTCTGGCCGCCTTAGTGTTCTGGCTCGGGCCACAAGCGGAAGATATCTGGAAACATTATTCGGGCCCCGCCGGATGGTCCATACTTATTGCTGCGGTTTCTGTTATATTGTTGATACAATTTTTATAATCAACAGTTATTCACTCGGAGCCCGATGACTCTTCTTATACTTTTTGCGTTTTTGGCTATTGGCGTATCCTTTATATGCTCGGTTCTGGAGGCGGCAATACTGTCAGTAACACCGAGTTACATTGCTCACCTAAAAGAATCCAGACCAAAAACGCATAAGCAACTACGTAAACTCAAAGATGGCATCGATAAACCCCTGGCCGCTATTTTAACCTTAAATACCGTCGCTCATACCGCCGGAGCGGCAGGTGTCGGCGCACAAGTTGGTGTGGTTTTTGGTGATGGTTACCTGGGCGTTGCGTCAGCAGTTATGACGTTACTCATCCTCATTTTGTCCGAGATTATACCAAAAACCATTGGTGCCAAATTTTGGCGGCCATTGGCGCCCTGGCTTCCACCAATTTTGAACCTCATGATTCTAACGCTTAAGCCCTTTATTTGGCTGTCAGACCAAATAACGAAGCGCATTGGTGGCACAGAAGAAGACATTGATGTGCGCTCTGAAATAAAAGCCATGGCAACCATTGGTCATGAGGAAGAAGCCCTGGATGCCGACGAAAGACGCGTTATTTTAAACATTCTCGACCTTCACGACATTCGGGTGAAGGAAGTTATGACACCGCGAACGGTTTGCGAATCCATACGACCTGACGAAGACATTATGGTTGTTAGTCAAAAGATTCGTGAGCTACCATTTTCCCGTTACCCGGTCATCGACGCCGAAGAAGAACCACACGGCATTCTGTTCCGCAGCGATGTTTTTGACGCCGACGAGGGGACACCTATTCTCGACATTGTTCGCCAGGTAGAGGTCGTCACCGAAACCGTAAGCGTGGAAGCCTTAATGAGCCACCTGATATCGACACGGCAACACATGGCGTTAGTTTACGACGAACACGGCAGCTGGTTAGGGCTTATTACTCTGGAAGATATTATTGAGACCATTTTGGGCACGCCAATAATGGATGAAACTGACAACATTGCCAGCCTACGCCGCTACGCCAGACAGCGCTGGGATAAGCGCCTCAAGCGCGACCCAAAGCAAGCGCAGCGCCAGCAAAGTAATGATCATTCGGAATAGTTGATCAAAGTGCTGGTTCGTTATTTTTTTGAGCCAGTGCAAACCTATCCAGGTACCGGCAAAGCCAGCCGCTATCATTGCCCCAATTAAAGGCAGCCAGTCCTTAAAGACAAAGCCAGCCATACCGAATACGATGGCTTTTGGACCATGCTGAAACGTCATTACGGTCGCAAAGGTAGCCACAGTTTGCATTCTCTCGCTGAAACGAGCTTTTACGAAAGCCGCCACCAGAGGGCCTGATGCGCCAACAAATAATGCTAAAAACCCCGTTAACAAGCCCCCGCCGACAAGACCCGCACGTCCAGACAGGCTTTGCGGTAGTTTTGGACCCCACGTTAACCATAACAGGAAAAGGCCAATGGTAATTTGCAGTATTTCTGTAGGTAACTGAACCAGTAACAGGCTTCCAAGAAAGGTGCCCAATAGCCCAAAAGGCACAAACCAAGCGACAGTCGGCCAGTGAATATGTGGCCATGACAAAGCTGCGCGCCCTACGTTTGACCCCATTTGCACCAAACCATGAACCGGAATAACGGCACTACCTGGCAGCACCAGCGCAATAACGCCAATTAATACCGCACCACCACCAGCACCGGCTACCGCACTTAATAAAGACGTTGACGCGGAGAGCAACACTAACCCATAAAATAACGACTCACTGACCACTGACTTCGACTCCTGGTTTGCGCTGATCTGGATCAATACGTATAATTCGCGCTCGATTTTTAAATCGACTATTTCCAAACAAGGCTTCGGATTTACGTTCCGAACCGCTGAAAAAGGTAACACGATATGTACATTTGTGCGGCATTGTATAAATTTGTCGAGCTCAATGACTATGAGCAAATTCGCGAACCACTCTATCAAACTCTTATCGACAACGACGTAAAAGGCACACTTTTACTCGCCCGAGAGGGCATTAACGGTACCATTTGTGGTACCCGAGAAGCCATTGATAATGTCTTGGCTTATCTGCGATCAGATGACCGATTTGCTGACATTGATCACAAAGAATCACCGAGTGACGAGCAAGCCTTCTATCGCACCAAAGTTAAGCTGAAGAAAGAAATTGTAACCATGGGCGTCGACTGGGTTGATCCTAAAAATACTGTGGGCACCTACGTTGAACCGGAAAAGTGGAACGACTTAATCTCTGATCCTGAAGTGCTGGTCATTGATACCCGCAATGAGTACGAATACGCCGTAGGTACGTTCGAAGGTGCGGTTAACCCAAAGACTGATACCTTCCGTGAGTTTCCTGAATACGTTAAAGAGCACTTGGATCCGGAAAAGCATAAGAAGGTCGCCATGTTCTGTACTGGCGGCATTCGCTGTGAGAAATCAACGGCATATTTAAAAGAGCAGGGCTTCGACGAGGTGTATCACTTAAAAGGCGGGATATTGAAATACCTTGAGCTGGTGCCGGAAGACAACAGCCGCTGGAACGGCGAGTGTTTCGTTTTTGACCAGCGAGTCACCGTTAAGCACGGGCTTGAACAAGGCGAATACGACCAGTGTTACGCCTGCCGCATGCCAATTACCAAAGAAGAAATGCAATCCGAGCATTATCAGAAAGGGGTTAGCTGCCCGCATTGCTTCGACCAAACATCCGCAGAACAAAAAGAGCGTTTCGCAGAGCGTGAGCGCCAAATTCAGCTTGCCAAAGCGCGCGGCGAAAAGCACATTCGCGATGGTAAAGTTGAGTCTTTGAGTTGATCTAACTCGCTTCAAAACTGCACTCCTTGATGTAAGCTAAAGCTGACAGTTATCGAATTTAACTGTCAGCTTCATCGATTTTCATCGCTTTCTTTAACCTCATGAATGGACTATGGTTAATGCATAACGATGACAAAGGAGGGTTTTATGAAACAGTTAAGCGTTATTGGTTTAGATCAGAAAAAAGCCGAGCAACTTGGCGACAAGCTGAACGAGCTGTTGTCGAACTATCAAGTGTTTTACATGAACGTTCGTGGTTTCCATTGGAACATTAAAGGCGAGCGCTTCTTCGAACTGCATGCGAAGTTTGAAGAAACCTACGATGACTTATTGCTGAAGATTGATGAGATTGCAGAACGCATTTTAACCTTGGGTCAACGTCCTCAACACGCTTATTCGACCTATATTAAGAATAGCGAAATTGAAGAAGTAAAAGACGTCCATGAAGGTCGCGCTTGTGTCGCAAATATTCTGGACAGTTATCAAACAACGATTCGCCTGCAACGTGAGATTTTAGACCTCGCAGGAGAAGCCGGTGATGAAGGCACCAACGCGTTGATGAGTGACTACATTAAAGAGCAAGAGAAAACAGCGTGGATGCTGACCTCTTACTTAGGTAATTAATGGCAGAAATTCGACGCCTGTAATGACTGGTAACAACCAAGACCGAGTAAAAAATTACTCGGTCTTTTTTTGTGTGTAAAGCACTTATTGCTTGTTCTTTAAAGAGGTTTTTCCTTGCTCCCAACGCCTAAGCTACTTATGCTTGAATTAAGCGAGGAGACACGTATATGAGCAAGTTCAAAATTTTAATTGTTGAAGACGACGTAGTTTTACGTGAACTATTAGAATTTTTATTACAGCGCGAAGGGTATGAAACTCACTGCTGTAATGACGGCTCCGAAGCTCAAGATTGGTTACGTGGTTCGACTCCGGACTTGGTGCTCCTTGACTTGCAATTACCCATCATATCAGGGGCACAGCTCATCCAATGGCTTCGCAATCGCGAACCAAGCCGTGCGGTTCCCATCTTGGTATTAACCAGCTTACAAGACGACGATGATATTGCCAACGCTCTGGATTCAGGCGCCAACGACTACATGGTAAAGCCCTTTCAGCCAAAAGAATTGCAGGCTCGGCTCCGTAAACTGCTTAATATCCAAAGTCAGAAAAGGAGTTTTTCATGAAGCTCAGTGTACTGACCTCGTTGATTCTTTTGTTAAGTATGCCACTACAAGCTCAGTCCTATAATCAGGCATTCGAGGCCGGAGTGGGTTTCGATAGTCTGACCGGTAATTATGACAATTGGAAAAATGCCTACATTCAATATGAACGGTCATTATCAGATGAGACGCTAGGCTATTTGCGGTTTAACCAAACCCGCCGTTTCGACCTCAGCGATAACGAAATGTTGGCCGGATTTTACACTGAGCTTAACGAAAACTGGCAATTATTTGGCGAGCTTGGCGGTTCAGGAACGTCCCGGGTTCGTCCCGAGTTTCAAGGTCAGATTATACTCAGCCGCGCGCTGAATAATGGTTACCTTATCAGTGCAGGAGCTCACAGAAGCCGTTGGCCGACAAGCACCAGTCAAGGTTATAGTCTTCAATTAGAGCGTTACTTTGAGCAGTGGCGCTGGTCTTACCGAATTCGCCAGGATCACCTTTTAGGTGGTGACTCAGCTCTGTCTCATGCCGCAACTCTTAGCTACTTTTATAATGACTGGAGCGCCATAACACTGGCTCTCAATCAAGGTGAAGAAGCAGAAAAAATCGCCCCTCAACAGGTTCTGATAACCAATGTACAAGGCATCAGCGTTTACGGTTTACATCAGCTTTCACCCAGCTGGGGTCTGCGTTGGGCAGTGAGTTTTAATCAGCAAGGCGACTTTTATGATCGCCGGGGGGTGTTGCTTGGACTTCGCTATCGATTCTGAACAACTCTTGCAATGGATGCACAGTGCCCTGCTGGTTATTGTTGTTTTCGTTCTATTGGTTTGGTCGTGGTTGTTCATCCTGCGCATTATTCATCAGGAGGATGAGAAAAAGCGCAATGAATTACAACGACAATGGCGCCGATTCCTATTCGAATGTTGTGCAAATCCAAAAGCAGAATTACCCGAGCGCGCCCAAATAAAGCAGCTGTGGCAGGATACTCAGGCTTTTTTGTGGTTCATCCAACTGTGGTCCCTTATGCATCGTTATGTCCGCGGCGATGCCGATGATGGCCTTGAACGCTTAGCCGAACACATTCGTCTAGAACGTCAGGCGCTCGAGCTAATGCGCGGTCAAGATGTCAGAACGTTGATTGCAACAGCGATTGCCATGGGCGATCTGCAAAAGCTTTCTCCCGCTACCATAAAACGTTTAAAAGAGCTCACTCAGCATTCCAGCAGTATGGTTGTTCTTACAGCACTGCGCGCTCTAATGCGTAATGATCAAACCATTGCAGTGCCAATACTGCTTCAGTTGAAACGTTTCGTTGCGCCAGAACGTTTGGTTACGATAGCCAAAGAATGTGACTCACGTTACCTCATTCAGCAGGCTCAGAAAATTCTACTTGAAACCACGGCTGAACATGCCGTTTATCTGCTTACGGTGCTGCAAGGAGTGAACGCACCTCTCTCCAGCAGTGAAGCCGAAACCTTAATTCGCCATTTTAAGTCGCAACCTGAGGCGACAGCACAACTGATACCTCTGCTTGATCACCCGCACCACCTGCCATTAATTAGACGTTTGACTCAGTCAGCCGAATTGAGTATCAGGGTTCAGGCTACCCGAATGTTGGGTGAGCTGGCACGTAACAAACAAGATTTAGAGCGCCTATGGCAGCTGTTGCAAGATTCGGCTTGGTGGGTTCGTTACCGAGCTGCTCGAGGAATTTTTTCACACCCAGAATTTTCGCCAGACTACCTTAAAGAACAACTGACTGAACTGGCCGATCCATTTGCCAGGAACATGTTGATGCAAGTAGCGAACGAAATGAATTTGGAGATAATCGATGCTTGATAACTGGCAACCCTGGATTGAAATAGCACAGCTGAGTTTTATTGGTTACTTCGTCGCCTTAACCGTTGTTTACCTTATACTCAACATCATTAGTTTTGTGGTTATCCGTCGGTATATGCGGCGATATGATAATCAGTTACTACCCATGAGTTTTGGTCCGTTGCTACCGCCAGTCTCCGTCATTGTTCCTGCCTATAACGAAACTGTTGGCATTGTATCGTCGGTTAAAAGCATTCTGCAGCTCGAGTACCCCAAATATGAAATTATTGTCATTAATGACGGTTCTCGCGATGACACCATGGCAACGCTTATCAGCGCATTTGATCTCCAGGTGTATCACGAGGCGTACCGGAATCAGCTGACCACTCAACCCATCCGGCAAGTCTACCGCTCAAAAAAATACCCGCAGCTTCGGGTCATCGACAAAGACAATGGCGGTAAAGCTGATGCCTTAAATGCGGGTATAAATGCGTCTCGTAACCCACTATTTTGTGCGGTGGATGCCGATTCTATTTTACAGCGGGATAGCTTAGATAGAATTGTGCGCCCTTTTATTGACGAACCAGAAACCGTTGCCGTTGGCGGTTCAATTCGAGTCGCTAACGGATCAACCATAAGGCAAGGGCTGTTAACCAAAGTTGGCTTACCGGGCTCGTGGCTCGCCCGTCTGCAAATAGTCGAATACTTACGCGCTTTTTTATTTGGACGAATGGGCTGGTCACCACTCAACGGTATGCTCATTATTTCAGGCGCCTTCGGGGTGTTCCGCAAGCAGCGTGTTATCGACTGTGGCGGGTATCAGGCCAATACTGTCGGCGAAGATATGGAGCTAGTGACACGGCTACATCACCATATGAATAACAAGAAGATCCCTTACCGTATCGCCTTTATACCCGATCCAGTCTGCTGGACAGAGGCCCCTGAAGATCTAACCACCTTAAAAAACCAGCGCATTCGATGGCAGCGAGGCTTAATGGAAAGCCTCACAAAAAACATAGGGCTTTTATTTTCATTGCGCGGCAAAGCTGCTGGCTGGATAGCTTACCCTTTCATGCTGTTTTTTGAGGGAATAGGCCCACTGATCGAAGTATTGGCTTATTTACTAACAGCCTACTTCTTTTTTGCCGGCCTGGTTGATCTCAATTTTACACTGACTTTTTTGCTTGCTGCTTTCGGACTGGGTGTCTTTATTTCCATATTTTCTCTTATTTTAGAGGAACTGACCTTCAGAACCTATCAATCCAAAAGAGATCTCATGTGGCTTATTTTTACCGCCGTACTGGAGAACTTTGGCTACAGGCAACTGAACAGTTGGTGGCGTTTACGGGGATTCTGGCAATTCATACGAGGGCGCAGACACAATTGGGGAACAATGAAACGTGTTGGTCGTCTCGGTCAGTAACCCCCAAATAAAAACGCCCCTTTAAAAGGGGCGTTTTTATACACATAAGTTTTTTAGAACGTGTAGTTCAAACGCGCGTAATAGTAGCCACCGTTGATACCAAACGGGAGCGTTTCCCAACCGTATTTGAAGCCCGCATCAGAGAATGGTGAGCCTTCACTGCCCCACTCATCCGGGTAAGTATCAAACAGGTTGTTTGCACCAATACGTACGTTCAGATTATCAGTGAAATCATAACCAACGGACGCGTCCGTCAACCATTTTCCACCCCACTCTTTCTTAACGCCGGTAAATGCCTGACCTTCAACAGCCCCGAAGTAGTTAAACGCCACATTCACATTCCAGGCATTTCGAGTCCAATCTGCAGTGATGGTTGCTTTCTCACTTGGCTGACCTTCTTCTAAACGCAGGATTTGCGTCTCGCTGAATATTTCATCACCAGGGATCAATGATGAAACGGAATTCACCCGCTCAACTTCCGTGTTCATGAAGCTCATTGCAGCGGTCAGTTTTAGTTCACCTTCCATTAATTCCGTCGGGTAAGAGGCAATAACATCCAGCCCCGTGGTTTTGGTATCCACTGAGTTAGTAAAGAATTGTGCGGCACCTAAGTTGTTATCCTCCAAAATTTCACCAAACTCAGCTCCGACGGAAGCCGTTAAGGACTCCGATAAAACAATGCGGTCATTGATGTTGATTTGGTAGGCATCCATCGTCAGGTCGAAACCGTTATCAAAACGCTTAATTAATCCAAAGCTGACGCTTTCTGAGGTTTCTTCTTCTAGCTCTTTGATGCCGAATTGTCGTGCTAACTCGTCGTCGTTGGCTATGGTTCCGGTCTCAACCAGCGTACCGTTTACCACGTTAGTCAAAACTTGGCTGTAGTATATTTGCTGAACGCCCGGCGCCCGGAAACCGGTTGCTACGGTTCCACGCAAGGAGAAGTCATTGTCAATATCGTAACGAGCCGACAATTTTCCGGAAATATTGTCACCGGCAATATCATAATCTTCATAGCGCAGCGCGCCAGCTAATAAAAAGTCCGGAGTTACGTAATATTCAGCATCGACATAGGCACCGTAGCTATCACGATCAGCGTCTACCGCCTGACTCGGGCTAAACCCAGGGAATCCCTGGATGCCTGCTTCTGCGACGGTTCCGTAAGGCGTTAAAATTTCCACGTCAGGATCATTCGCTCGACCATAAGCCCAAGATACCGGATCGCCCGGATTAATTTGATAGCTGTCCTGGCGCAGTTCGACACCCAGGGCTAAATAAAGAAGCTCATTAGCCACGTCGACGGTACCATTGACATCAAAGTTGAATGTGGTCTGCTCAAAGACTAACTCACCGTCAAAGGCTTCTGTTGGCGTCTCACCATAAATACCGCCATCTGGATGTGGCTCATAGTACCAACTCACGTTGGCAGAATTTGACGAGTTAAATCCAAACTCATTTTTACCGTAAACCACACTCGCGTCCCATAACCAGGCGTTAGGCAAATCACCACGAACACCCACCGCTAAGGACTGATCATCGGCTTCTGTTTCCAGTTTTGGTAAGAAACCGTCAGGATAAATCGCCTCTATTGTTCTTGGGTGGCCGCGTCCACGGAAAAAGCCTGAAGAGCCACCGTCTCGATTCGAAATACCGCCAAACGCGTAAAGCTCAGTGGTGTTGCCCAAGTTGTAACCCGCGTTAAACCAGGCGTACATATTTTCAGAGTCTGCGTCACCAACGTGTAAACGAACGACAGGTTCACCGCTTGGAGACAACCAATCACCAATAAGTGATGCTTCAGCCGGCGATGCGCGGTTGGTCATGCCGCGGTCACGGTATTCCAACGTACCGTTGAAGAAGCCATTATCGAATTCTTTACCAAAATTAATACCAACGGTATTCACTTCACCGTCTTTTTCATACGTTTGTCCAACTTCAGCGGAAATCATACCGCCTTCTGAGCTTTTCAGCGTAATGTTAATAACACCAGCAATCGCATCTGAGCCATATTGTGCTGCTGCACCATCGCGGAGAATTTCAACACGCTCAACCGCCGTAATTGGAATCGCGTTAATGTCATACCCGGCAGAGCCTTTACCGATGGTTTCTTGTACGTTAACCAGCGCCTGCTGGTGACGGCGCTTACCGTTCACCAACACCAATACCTGATCCGGGTTCAGACCACGCAAAGTAGCCGGACGAATAATATCCGAACCATCTGAAATAGTCGTCGATGAGAAGTTAAATGACGGAGCACTCATTTGCAGCGCTTTACCCAGTTCAGTTGCACCAGTATCAACCAGCTGATCGGCTGAAATAATATCAATAGGCGAGGCCGATTCGGTCGCCGTTCGACCGTTTACGCGTGAACCCAACGTCACAATGCGTTCAATCGACTCGCCGGTTTCGGCATTAACAGCATCTTGAGCCATAGCCGTTCCTGGCGCCACAAACGCAGCAGCCAGAGACAGCGATAAAAAACCTAGCTTGAAAGGCGCTCTAGTCATAGTTCTTCCCCAATCTTGTTATTTTAGTTTTAAACGGTGCGCTTATTAACAATTACACTTACAATAATCGTTAAGGAATATGCCGTATGATATAAATCAACAAAAAAATGAGGGCTTGCGCTTAAATAACAGTGCGATATATTGAGAAACTGTTAACGCAACAAAAGGAAACCGTTATGACTCGCATAGTTGGTATTGTTTTAATTATCGTTGGCGCTATCTTGCTGTACTTCTCTTATGAAGCGTCACAATCCATTGCGTCGGAAGTATCGGAAATGGCAACCAATGAACCAACAGACAACACCATCTGGTACCTAATTGGTGGCGTTGCCGCGGTAATTATTGGTCTCTACGCCACCATTCGAGGAAAGTAAAATCTGCAGCAGTTTTTGTAAGCTATGCTGACGTGTCTCCGGACACGTCGGGTAGTTTCAATGCGCTTAACGTTGCAAGTATACCTACCGCAATAAGAACCCATAAAACAGCATGAGCTCCATACGCTGAGTCAACCCAGCCAAGTAACAACCCTGCTAATAAAACAACTCCCATAACGGTATTTGAAACAGCGGTCAGTTGTGCTCTATTATCCTGATTTGCCATATCGACCAAATACGTTTTACGGCCAACCCGCGCACCATGGTGAGCGACTGCGGACGCAAACAACAATAAAGCAGCAATCCACTCAAGACCGAGCCAATTTGGTGCCCAATAGAATATAGCCAGTGCTGCCGCCATGACGAACGTCGACATGACCGATGCTGCCGCCATAACATGATGGCTGGCTGAGTCAGACCAACGTCCCCAAAAGCGCCCAGCCAGCAAGCCAGCAAGGCCACTGGCCAGCATAAGACTACCCAGACTGGTTAATTCGGTATCGCCCTGGCGCTGAATAAGCACAACAATATAAGGAATGGCAAAAGCAGCCGCGACGAGCAAAGCGCGAGTCAAAACAAAATGCCCAAACTGACCGTTCCGCCAAAGCAGAGACATTGACTTAACGGCTTCAGAGACTGCATTCCCCCACCTTCAGTTGCGCCAGCCACTTCTGGAATGCCAGCGTATAAGGCTGCCGCTAATAGCCATAAAACAACACCCGCTCCCAGCAAGGCTAAAAATAGCCAACGCTGACCTTCCACTTCTGGCGAAAAAACAATAAACAAAGCGGTCAACAACGTCAGTAAACCAGCAGAAGAGGCTGCGACACCCGATAGTCGGCCTCGGCGTGTTTTAGACACCGTTTTACCGGTAACGTCCTTATTGGCAACAGAACAAATCCCCCGGGACAGGCTAAACAGTGCAAGTAGCGAGACAACACTCCAACCCAGTGCACTGTTATTCAGCGTGGCCACTGCAAACAGCATTAAAAGTAAAGAGAGAGCCTGCCCCACGCTGCCTGCAACCCAAAACCATTTTCTAACGGGTTGTTGGCGTAATTGTTGCGCTACGAACAGCTGAGGCAATAACGCCAGCGACTCTCGCAGAGGCACTAGCGCACTGATAAATATTGCAGGAGCGCCTAACGAGCTTAGCATCCAGGGTAAGACTAAGCGGGCACTGACTAAGCTATCGCCCAACTTAGTTAACGTCAAAGACAGCAGCATTAACACAAACGATTTTGGCTGATGGTGACATGCCGATTCAGGAATATCCTTACACACCCGCGCGTCTTCATCTTCCGCTAAATAACCGTAAACCTTTTCAGTCAACTGTTTGTCGGCCATGCTACTTTCAACTTTATTTAGAATAGGAAAGTAAATGCTGCCATAAGTTATTCAGCCAATCCACCAAATCAAGCCATTCGGCCATATCAGCAAGCTCGACGTCATAACGCGTTAATCGTGCGTAGTCTGTCAGCAGCCGTTCGGCCATTGCGTCGTCAAGCTTGTTCATGACGATGGTATTCGCAATATCAAACAGTGGGTGGCCGATTCCCGCATACTCCCAGTCAATCACTTTAATGGGAGCCGTCATAAGAATATGATTCATCGACAGGTCATTGTGACAAAGCACCGGGTACTCCAGCCATTGATCAATCGCCTGCTGGTGCTGGCTTTTCTCTTCCCGAAAAGAGTTAGCCAAGGAAGGTTGATAGTTGGAAAGCTGCTGCAGATAATGCTCTACTTTGTCGTTCAATCTCCAGTGAGGAATGCTTGGCTTAAAGGAGTGAATTTTCGCGAGAACCTCAGCCAATACCGTTGCTTTAATAGCGGGCGATAACGTTACCTGATTTAATGAAGGCACTTCTAAGTATGGCTGCAATAGCCAGCCTTCTGCTTCATTCCAGTCCAACACGTCAGGGGCAGCTCCGCTTTCGGCAAGCGTTTTCTGTACAGCAACCTCCAGGCCCCGATGAACCTGAAACAAGCCATCATTTTGCCACCGCTTTAGTACGAGATCAGAGTCATCGGATTTAAGCCGCAGCGTTTGGTTTGACTGGCCACTGGTTAGTCGAGTGACTGTTTTAGGTGCAGGTATCATCCGGCACTCTTTACCGGCTCTGGTTGTGAATTATCCTGATGCCAACGCCACATGGCATAAATCACTAATCCCAAGTAGACAACAAACAACAACGCTGTTGCGACAAAACCTTTACTGGCGTACAAATAGACATAAACACTGTCGATAACCAGCCAGTACCACCAGGTTTCATACGCTTTCTTAGTCACCAGCCAAGTCGCCAGCAAACTGAATACAGTGGTATAAGTATCGAGCCACACGGCGTCGGCGTCAGTATACACAGAAAGCATATAAGCGGTCATAGCAGCCAGAGGTATCAGCCAAGCCCACTGTAAAAGATGCCACCTCAACGAGTACTTAGCCCCCCCGGGACTCTCTTGCGCTGCGGATTTTTGGAAACGCCACTGCCACCAGCCGTAACCCGCCATGACCACATAAATAGCCTGCAGTACCGACTCCATATACAACTTACCCTGCCAGAACAACACCGCGTAAATACTGCAGCTTATGGTTGCCGACAGCCAACACCATTGTTTCTGATGCGCCGCAAGCACTAGGTACCCCAGCGCAAATAACAGTGCGGCTAATTCCCACAAAGAGCTCATCATTAACTGTTCTAACAGGGTTTCTATCACGGCTTTTCCTTAGAACGATTTGCTAACAGTGACACCGAAACGACGCGGCTCACCGTACTGTACGTAGGTTTCGTCATTCGCGTACTGAGTTCTGGGGTCATTAGCAAAGTAGAAACCGCGCACTTCGTAATCTTCATCCGTTAAGTTCCGTCCCCATAAACTCACACGCCAGTCATCGATGTAGTAATTCACGGCAAGGTGAACCAATGTCATAGACTCAGATTTCTGATTATGGGAGTTCGAGAAATAAAACTCATCTTTGCCGTCAGCCTGCAGCACCCATTGAACATTCTCGCCATACCAACCTTCGAGACCAACATTGAATTGATACTGAGGCGCATGAGCTTGCTCACGCCCTGTCATATCCATGCCGTCCTCTGTCACAAAGCCTTCTATTTCAGTTTCCAGCCAGCTCGCAGAAGCAAATAGTGTCAACCAGTCCGTCAGTTTGTTACGGATTTCAGCCTCAAGGCCATAACCTTTACCTTCTGCGGCATTTTCAATATAACCGACAAACGATTGATTACGGTTCACCCAGCTTTTCAGCTGAACATCGTCACGCCAATGGTAAAAAGTGCTCACTCGCGAGGTTAAGTCCCCACTTGGGCTGCTCCCTTTAACACCAAACTCAGCACTCCATAGAATTTCAGGCTCAAAAGTCGCGCGCTCAAGCAGATAGTCTTTGAGTTCGTCCAGGCCTTGGTCGTCTGCTTTACCCAGAGCCTCGCCATTAACACCGCCTGACTTATAACCGCGCGATACCGTGGCATACCAGTAACTATTTGGTGCAGCCTGATACCGAGCACTAAAGCTACCGCCGACCATGGTATCTTCAGGCTGCGCGTCTATATTACGGCTGTCGGTGTAGTCATTGTCATACTGTTCAATACGCAAGCCACTAATAGTGGAGAACTTCTCACTCCAGTGCTGCGTTAATTCGCCATAGACCGCGGCATGTTGACTGCGATAATCACTTTGGAAAATATCCGGCTGGCCTAAGTCCCAATTAAAGTAATCACGCGTCAGCGCTACGTCTTTTTCGTAGTAATAGGCTCCCGCTACCCACTCAGTGACTACCCCAAATAACGCTTCAGGATCGATTGATAACCAACGAACCTCGGCTGTTTTGTCTTTTCTGTCTCTAAGGTAGGCATCAAATGACGAGTACTCCCAACCAGGAGCAATCCCAACATACGTCCAGTCTTCGTCAAAGGCGTAAGCAGTATCTGCGTTTAAAACACTGGCTGACAACTCAAGCCGGCTGTTATCCCAGCCTAGATAATTCAGAGTCGTTTTTACCGCTTCACTTTCCAGGCGATCATACCCCGGCTCATCTGACAACGTCGTTCGGTTGTTATCGAGGCTAAAGGCATCGTAACCGTTATCAACATCGTTGTAGTGCAGGACGGTGTCTAACGTCCAGTTCCTGGTAAATTCGGTGTTCAACAAAAGCCGTACGCCAAGTTCATCCCGATTGTTCGTGTCGTCTCGATCTAAATAGGTATTCTCAATGTAGCCGTCTTGCTTAAACTGACTGACAGAAAAGCGGGCCTTGCCCAGTACGCCCAGTTGCCCGCTTAATGCTAAGCCACCCATGCGTTCGTCATAATTACCAGCTGACAACTCAAACTGACCACTGAACTCTTCCGTTGGTTGCACGCTGTCCAACAACACTAAACCGGCCATCGCGTTGACTCCAAAACGTCCGCTTTGCGGTCCTCGGAAGACTTCAATCTGGTTGATATCGAAAAGCGACGCGGCCGTACCTAAGCCGCTGTAATCAATACCATCTATAATAAGGCCGACTGACGGGCTAACCGGATCAACAAATTGAGAACGCTCGCCCATGCCGCGAATCTGGATAAAGCGTGCGGTCGATGTACCACCGGAGAAGTTGACGTTGGCAAAGCTGTTGAGCGTATCCTGCAAATGCTGCGCATTACGCTGCTGCATCGCATTTTGGTCGATTATTGACACACTGCTGGTGGTTTCATTCAGCGTGCGTTTGTGAAAGTCACCGCTAACTTCAATGATTTCGAAATCGCTGGCGTTATCCTGACCATAAGCCAGAACCGGCGTTTGCAATAATGCTAAGCCAATACTGGCTGCTAAGTAAGATGTGATTTTTTGCATGGATCATTTCCTCAAAACGAAGTCAGAAACGATCCGGTAAGGCTGTATTAGACGGGTTTTCTACCATCCCTACGCCAGTATTAACCGGATCAGGTTTTAAGGGTTCGCTTTCGCATCTCAGCCGTTGCCGGCACCCCTTGGTAAAGCGGCGTCAGTATAACGCAGCTTATTGCATTAACAAATTGTCTTTAAATAAACGACAGAGCGTCACCGTAAAGGTTTTCTAACGGTACGCCTTGAGCGACAAAGTCGTCTCTAATAACGCGCACCATTTCAAAACGGCCGGCCATGTAAACTTCACAGTCTTGCAAGTCCTGTTGACGCGCCATTACCGCCTGGTGGACTAATCCAATAGAATACGGCCAGTCGCCAGCGGCGTCTTCAACCACCGGGTGATAGTCAAAGTGTTCATATTGTTTTGCTAATTGCTCAAGCTCGTCATGCAGGTACAAATCGGCCAGGCTCTTTGCGCCCCAATATAACGTTAATGGGCGCTCCGGCGTTGCTCGTAAATGCTGTTGTAGAATGGAATAGGCATAAGAGAAACCAGTCCCGCCTGCAATAATGACAGCAGGCTTATCGCTGTCTTGTCGATAAAACGCAATACCGTCAGGGCCGTCAACTTCCAGTTCACCGTCTGCGCGTATTTTATCCAGCACTTCCATCGCATAGGTGTTGTCTGGCGTTGCTCCTACATGGAGTAACCACTCACTTCCCTTCGATGGGCATGACGCAATACTAAAAGGTCGCTTATCTCTCTCGCCCATAACCGCCATCATGTATTGGCCTGCTTTAAACTCAACCGGCTGCGGCAACTGCAAACGCACTTCCCATACAGCGTCCGCTAATTGGCGCGAAATTTCGGCTTTACAGGTCATTTGTTGACTCATTCACGACTCCATAATGTTCAGTTCGTCCCACAACTGGTCGACACGCTGTTTAACTTCTTCACTCATGACAATAGGCTCGCCCCACTCACGGTCGGTTTCGCCCGGCCACTTATTGGTTGCATCCATGCCCATTTTTGAGCCAAGGCCCGACACCGGAGAGGCGAAGTCGAGGTAATCAATTGGTGTATTCTCAACCAATGTGGTGTCGCGCGCCGGGTCCATTCGGGTCGTCATCGCCCAAATCACATCTTTCCAGTCACGTGCATTCACATCGTCATCACACACAATGACAAACTTGGTATACATAAACTGACGCAAGAAAGACCAGACACCCATCATCACCCGCTTAGCGTGTCCGGAATATTGCTTCTTCATAGTGACTACGGCCAAACGATACGAACAGCCTTCCGGCGGCAAATAAAAATCGACAATTTCCGGAAACTGTTTTTGCAATAACGGAATAAAGACTTCGTTCAAAGCCACACCCAGCACCGCTGGCTCGTCTGGCGGACGACCGGTATAAGTACTGTGGTAAATTGGGTCCTTACGATGAGTCACATGCGTCACGGTAAACACCGGAAACTCATCCACTTCGTTATAGTAGCCGGTATGGTCACCGTACGGCCCTTCGGGCGCTGTTTCACCCGGTTCAATGTAACCTTCCAGAATAATTTCTGCGTGCGCCGGTACGTGTAAGTCGTTGCTAATACATTGGGTTACTTCGGTCTTGCTGTCACGCAGTAAACCAGCAAAGGCATATTCAGAAAGGCTATCTGGTACGGGCGTCACCGCACCTAAAATCGTAGCGGGGTCAGCGCCTAATGCGACGGACACCGGAAACTTTTCACCCGGATGTTGCTGACACCACTCCTGAAAGTCCAGCGCACCACCGCGATGCGACAACCAACGCATAATGAGCTTATTCGGTCCCAAAAGTTGCTGGCGATAAATACCTAAGTTCTGGCGCTCTTTATGTGGTCCCCGAGTCACCGTAAGCCCCCAGGTGACTAACGGCGCTACATCGCCCGGCCAACAATGCTGAATAGGTAACTTAGTTAAGTCGACCTCGTCACCGCTCATGACGACCTGCTGACACGGCGCCTTTTTCAGTTTTTTCGGCGACATACTCAGCACTTTCTTGTAGGTAGGCAACAAATTCAACGCATCACGGAAACCTTTCGGCGGCTCAGGCTCCTTTAAAAACGCAAGCAGTTTGCCCACGTCGCGTAGTGCCGTGACCGACTCTTGCCCCATACCCAAAGCTACCCGCTCTGGCGTACCAAAGAGATTCGCTAACACCGGCATATCATGACCTTTCACGTTTTCAAACAATAAGGCCGGGCCCTCTGCTTTTAACGTACGGTCAGATATTTCGGTCATTTCAAGGTAGGGATCGATTTCTTGCTGGATGCGTTTGAGTTCACCGCGCTCCTCGAGGAGCGCGATGAAGTCTCGCAGATCTTGATATTTCATACGCCGCTTAGCTGTTGCGTTGACGCTTCATCGATTCGAAGAATTCGTCGTTGGTCTTAGTCATTTGCAAACGGTCAATCAAAAACTCCATGGCTTCAACTTCGCCCATTGGGTTCATAATCTTCCGCAGGATCCACATTTTCTGAAGCTCGTCCTGAGACGTCAGCAATTCTTCACGACGTGTACCTGAACGGTTAAAGTCGATTGCAGGGAAAACTCGCTTCTCTGCCAACTTACGGTTCAAGTGCAATTCCATGTTACCGGTACCTTTAAACTCTTCGTAGATAACTTCATCCATCTTTGAGCCGGTGTCGATAAGCGCTGTCGCAATAATGGTTAAGCTGCCGCCTTCTTCAACGTTACGTGCGGCACCAAAGAAACGTTTTGGTTTATGCAGCGCGTTAGCGTCCACACCACCTGTCAGGACTTTACCTGAGCTTGGAATAACGGTGTTATAAGCGCGCGCCAAACGAGTAATTGAATCCAATAAGATGACAACATCTTTTTTGTGCTCAACCAAACGCTTCGCTTTCTCGATAACCATTTCCGCGACCTGTACGTGGCGACTGGCTGGCTCATCGAAGGTTGAAGCAACCACTTCACCCTGTACCAAACGGTGCATTTCCGTTACTTCTTCCGGACGCTCATCGATAAGCAGTACAATAAGCTCTGCTTCCGGATGATTCGCCGCAATAGACGTTGCAACGTTTTGCAGTAATAGCGTCTTACCCGCTTTCGGTGGCGCCACAATAAGACCACGCTGGCCTTTACCAATCGGGGCCGACAAGTCGAGAACGCGCGCCGTAATATCTTCCGTACTGCCATTACCGCGCTCTAAACGAAAACGTTCATCTGCGTGCAATGGTGTCAGGTTTTCAAAGAGAATTTTATTACGGGAGTTTTCAGGTTTGTCAAAGTTGACTTCGCGAATTTTCAGGAGGGCAAAATAACGTTCGCTGTCTTTCGGCGGTCGAATTTTACCGCCAATCGTATCACCTGTGCGCAAGTTAAAGCGACGAATTTGGCTAGGCGATACATAAATGTCATCCGGACCGGCCAAATATGACGAATCGGCCGATCGCAAGAAGCCGAAGCCGTCCTGCAATATTTCCAACACACCGCCGCCGTATATGTCTTCACCGCTTTTCGCGTGGGCTTTTAAAATAGCAAAAATGATGTCCTGCTTACGCAGACGGGCCATATTCTCAAGGCCCATTGAGTCCGCGAGCTCAACAAGCTCGTTTACGGGTTTATCTTTAAGTTCAGTTAGATTCATAGGAGGGTTTTCGAGTTATCGATTGAACACAAAGCCTTTTTATTGACTCTAGAATATTAAAACAAATGGAACGTTCGGATTTCGCGAGTTGCGAAGTCAGAAACAGAAGTTTCTCTTACTTAACAAGGCGCGCCGGTGGAGTTGGCAAGCCTGCTTGAATAGTTAATAAACAGAAGGTATCACCAAAATTAGAATTCGTCCAGTTTTGCTAACAAAAACGGCGCATAATGCGCCGCTTTTTGATACCGATTAAATGTGCTGTTCTAAAAATTCGACCAGCTGAGCACGAGACAATGCACCCACTTTCGTTGCAATGACATCGCCGTCTTTAAACAGCAGCAATGTAGGAATGCCACGAATATTAAATTTCGGTGGGGTTTGCTCGTTATGGTCCACGTTCAGCTTCCCAATAACCAACTTACCTTTGTACTCTTCGGCAATGTCGTCCAGAATTGGCGCGACCATTTTACACGGCCCACACCACTCGGCCCAGAAGTCGACCAGTACAGGTTTATCGGATTTGATGACATCTTCATCAAAACTGTCATCGCTTAGCTGAACAATTGCGTCACTCATGGTACTCTCCGCTAAATTCTTTCGCGTGGAAATATAGAATAGTATTATTTCTGTTTTTGAATACAAGCGCAAACTGATATGCTTATAACTTATGAATAAAACACATCTTTCAGAAACTCGTTTCGCTGATTTGGCGCTTCATCCCAAATTACAGCAAGCGCTATCCAATGCCGGATTCGAATATTGTACTCCAATCCAGGCGTTAAGTCTGCCTGTTGCGTTATCTGAGCGCGACGTTGCTGGTCAGGCTCAAACCGGAACAGGGAAAACCTTGTCATTTCTTCTGGCGACTTTCAACCGCTTAATGCAGAACGCGTCGTCCGAAAAAACCGATTCAGGCCCTCGTGCACTCATTATGGCTCCTACGCGAGAACTGGCCATTCAGATTGCCCACGACGCAGAACCATTGCTTGAAAGCTGTGGTTTGAACATGGGTGTCATATACGGTGGCGAAGGCTACGACGCTCAAAAGGAACAACTGAGCAATAGTCCGGACATTCTCGTTGGTACTACCGGTCGCCTCATCGACTTTTATAAGCAAGGCTTATTCTCATTGAATGACATTGAGGTGGTGGTGCTGGACGAAGCCGATCGCATGTTTGACTTAGGCTTTATTGACGATATTCGCTATTTACTTCAGAAAATGCCCGAGCCTGCGAAACGCCTCAATCTTTTATTTTCGGCGACTCTGTCTTATCGCGTTCAAGAGTTGGCCTACGAGCACATGAACGCGCCAACCAAACTGGAAGTTGAGCCGGCACAGAAAACAGCAGTGCGGGTTACCGAAGAATTATTTTACCCGTCTAAGCCGGACAAATTCCCGCTTCTGTTGACGCTTATTGAGGAAGACTGGCCAGAAAAAGCGATTGTTTTCGCTAATACCAAGCATGGCTGTGAGAAAGTTCACGGCTGGTTAGTGGCAAACGGCCACCGGGCAGGCTTACTCACAGGTGACGTCCCCCAAAAGAAACGACTCAAAATTCTCGATGACTTCTCAGAAGCCCGCATCGACTTTTTGGTTGCAACCGATGTCGCTGCACGCGGACTGCATATTCCGGAAGTGACGCATGTCTATAACTTCGATTTACCGGACGACTGTGAAGATTACGTGCACCGCATAGGACGCACAGGCCGTGCTGGCGCAAGCGGCGCAGCTATTAGCCTGGCGTGTGAGGAGTATGTTTATAACCTTCCGGCTATTGAGGAATACATTGGTCACAGCATTCCGGTCACTAAGTACGATGCCGACGCTATGTTGAGTGACTTGAGACGACCTCGTCCACCGCAACGCCGACGCCGCCACAACTCCGGCGGCAATAAAGGCAAGCCCCGTGGCCGTCGTTCAGGACCACCGAGGTCGTAATTCGCCAATGGCGCTGAAAAAGAAAAAACTGGCTGCCATCGACATGGGCTCAAATAGCTTCCATTTGTTGATGGCAGAGGTTTCAATGACCGGTTTTTTCCCAAAGCCACGAGTGCTTACACGGCACAAACAGAAAGTCAGACTGGCCGACGGGCTTAACGCAGCAAATACCATTGATGACGATGCAGCGAAACGAGCATGTCAATGCCTGTCAGGTTTTGCCGCAGAGCTCGAACAATTCCAGCCCGATGCCGTGACCGTTGTCGCGACAGCGGCACTGCGCAAAGCCAGTAATCAAATCCCACTATTAGAGCAATTTGAAAGCGCTTTAGGGCACCCTATTCAGGTGATTACCGGTGAGCAGGAAGCTGAACTAATTTACTCGGGCGTTTGCAGTGTGTCTCAATGTGCCAACGATGTACTGGTCATTGATATTGGGGGGGCCAGTACAGAAGTTATCGCTGGGCATGGGTTGATCCCGAAATACCTGCAAAGTTTAGACATGGGTTGTGTGGTTTTCCAGAATCGTTATTTTAAAGGCGGCGTGATGAGTGAACCGGCTTTCGCACAGGCAAAACGTGAAGCTACGACCCTTATTGAGCCTTTTCTCAACGACTACCGCCAGCACAACTGGCAACGTGTACTGGGTGCGTCGGGCACATTCAGAGCGGTTAGTGAAATAGCGCACGCCGAAAGTCAGCCTACGTTAACACGTGAGTGGCTCAATGAATTAATTCAACGATGCGCTCAAAAAGGAACCGTAGACGCACTCGACTTCCCGGGCTTGAGAGAAGACAGAAAAGCGGTTTTGGCTGGTGGCTTAGCGATTCTTGCCGGTATTACTGAAGCACTTAATATAGAAGAGTTTGAGGTGACTTATGGCGCACTGCGCGAGGGATTACTCGCACAGCTTGCCAATGAAGTAACGGCTTAACGGCTATTCAGACTTAGCCCACTTTTCAGCAATGGTTTTAGCAAAGTACGTCAAAATCCCATTAGCTCCGGCACGCTTGAAAGCCAGCAAGCTCTCTTCGACAACGTCTTCGCCCAACCACCCATTAGCAATGGCGGCTTGCAACATGGCATATTCACCACTGACTTGATACGCAAAGGTCGGCACACCGAATTCGTCTTTTACCCGACGCACGATATCTAAGTAAGGCATGCCCGGCTTCACCATCACCATGTCGGCACCTTCCTGGATATCCAGAGCAATTTCATGCAGGGCTTCATCAGAGTTTGCCGGGTCCATTTGATACGTCTTTTTGTCTCCGCCCTTTAAGTTGCCTGCAGAGCCCACTGCGTCTCTGAACGGCCCGTAAAATGCACTGGCGTATTTAGCGGAATAGGCCATTATCTGAGTATTATGGAACCCTTCACCTTCCAATACATCACGGATAGCACCAATACGGCCGTCCATCATGTCTGACGGCGCAACAACATCGGCACCGGCCTTCGCATGAGACAACGCCTGTTTAACCAGCACCTCGGTGGTAATGTCATTTTGAACATAGCCATTGTCGTCAATAATGCCGTCCTGACCATGGGTCGTGAACGGATCCAGAGCCACGTCGGTCATTACACCCAACTCCGGGCACTCGGTTTTTATCGCTTTTACGGCTCGCTGCGCCAAACCATTATCATCATAGGCCGCTTCTGCCATTTCAGACTTTGCAGACGCCGGCGTTACCGGAAATAGGGCGACCATAGGAATGCCTAATTCGACTAAACGTTTACATTCAGCCACCAACAAATCGATACTGAGACGTTCGACGCCGGGCATAGAGTCAACCGTTTCGCGTTGATTCTGCCCTTCCAGCACAAATACAGGGTAAATTAAATCGTTCACCGACAGCTGGTTTTCCGAAACCAGCCTGCGACTGAAAGCTGAACGTCTTAACCGTCTTAAGCGGCGTTTTGGGAATGACCCTTCATTCGTCATTTATTACTCCTGCTTTACTACTCAGCGACCTGATCACGACCTTGATTCTTAGCGGTATACAAGGCCTCATCTGCGGCTTTGAAAAGCTCATCCACGTTATCAAAAATACGATTGCTAGTTGAAATAACACCGGCACTGATGGTGATACGCTGTTCTCCGACATCAGTTTCAAAGCGCTGCTCCCTAACCATACTTAGCAATTGCTCAGCAAAGATCCGCGCATCATCAAGGTCTGTTTCCGGCAGAATAATAGCAAACTCTTCGCCACCATATCGACAAACGACATCAGCGGCTCGCTTAGCGTGCTGCCTCATTAAGTTAGCTAACTGTTTTAAAATTTGGTCACCCACCATGTGTCCGTGGGTATCGTTAATGGGTTTGAAACGGTCGACGTCAATCATCAGTAACGCCAATGGTAACTCTCTGCGCAACGTTCTGCGTAACTCGCGTTCAAGGTGTTGCTGGAAATAGCGACGGTTATAAAGCCCCGTGAGCGGATCTTCCATGTTTTTCTGTTCAAGCTCACTGTTAACGTCCTGCAATTCACGCAACGCAATTTGCAGCTCAAAGGTGCGTTCTTCAACATTTTCTTCAAGCTCTTGATTGTACTTTTGCTGCGCCGCCAGGCGTTCTTTGCGCTGCTCGTTGTAGCGCACTGCCAATACCCAAGAAAGTAGCAGTATTTCTATCCCTGAACCGAGCATGATGGCATGGCGTTGAATGAACATACTGTCTATGACACCCAAATAACCGAGCGAGTTTGCAACCACAGACAGCAATAAGCTGCACCACGCCAATGTAAAAATTCGAGCGTACAGGAAACCTTTACGCCATAAGTAAGCACCCACCAACAACAAGAAAAAGCACCCCGGGGCGGCCAGTATCAGTAGCACATGAATGCTGATTCGATAACTGGCAAATATACCGACCACTAAGCTGGCTGCGGACAAAAATGCCATAACCATTAAACCACGCCCCAGTGTATTTCGATATCGCTTCAGCTCTAATAACTGATAGGCAAATAAAGCGGCGGTTAAAAATGTCAGGCTACCAAATATGGGGATGCCCTTATCCTGAAGATAAATGGACTCGGGCCAGAGGTAGTGAAAACCCAGACCTTCCAAAGAGAGCATCAGACCGGCGAAAAACACGGTATATAAGGAGTACAGACCAAACTCCGGTTCTCGCGACGCGACAAACCCGAACAGGTTATACACCGCCATACACAGCAAAACACCGAAGTAGATACCTTCAGCAATACGGCGATTCATTTGAGTTTCAAAGAAGCCGATGTTCGATCGCACCGCTATTGGCAACCGCATAGAGCTTTGGCTGGTCGCGCTAATGTATACCATGCCACTGGTGCCTCCAGGCAGTGGTACCGCAAATTCAGACGTCGGAATTGGGCGCTCATGAAACGGCTTCGTATCGCCGAGTTCATACGTTTTTATACCCGCATCCGTTTGTATGTAAATACTCAACTCATCGAGCAGCGGATAAGCAATGTGCAGCACTCTGTCGGTATTTGAACCTTGTAACTGAAATCGAAACCAATATTCGTCAGTTGTGTAACCAAAGGAGGCTCTGTCTGATTCTAAGGCAGACCATTGCTCGTCATTAAGCCGTTTTACCTCTTCCAGTGACAGCTTTTTCTCACTGTTTGTGTATTCGATGCCTAAAGACGACCCTGTCTTGGTCAGTAACTGTGCGTTCGCTGAAAACGCAACGACCATGCCGATGACAAGTATCATCAGCATAAAATGTTTTATCAGCCGTCGTGTTAAGCGCAATACAAGTTACCCTAAGTTAAATAATCGCTTGGCGTTTTCAGTGGTTTGTTCCGCCAATGCTTCCGCCGATATATCCAGCGCCTCTGCTACTGCAGCCCCAATCACCGGTAAATACTTTGGCGCATTCATTTTAGGACGCGGCTTAATGCCTCGGGGCAGTAAAAACGGTGCATCGGTTTCCAGTACTAAACGCTCAAGCGGAATACTCGGCAAAGCGGCCAGTAATTCGCTGTTACGACGTTCATCACAAATCCACCCTGTTACGCCAAACCAGTGACCTCTCTCCAAATACCGCTCTAATTCTGCTGGCCCGCCAGTAAAGCAATGCGTTAAACAAGTTGTGTCATCATCGCAGTAGCGGTTCAACAATTCAATTTGTTTATCAATAGCGTCTCGCTCGTGGAGGTATAACGGCAAGTTAAGCTCATTCGCTAACTTTATTTGCGCAACGAATACTTGTTCCTGAGTGTCTTGAGGCGAATAATTTCGGTTAAAGTCCAGCCCGCACTCGCCAATAGCAACAACAGCTTTGTGCTCAGCAAGTGCTCTCAACTCATCAGCAAAACTTTCGGGGGCTTCTCCAGCGTCATGGGGGTGAATACCAGCAGTCATTACTAACTGCTGTGGGTATTGCTCACAAAGCTTTATCGCTTCTCGCGTTTCTTCGAGCGAGGTCGCTATAATAAGCTGCCTTGCCACTCTAGCTTTTTCCGCAGCCTCCATCACTTCAGGCAACGCCTTCAATAACCGTTTGTTGGTTAAATTCACTCCAGCATCAAACCACATCGTTAAGCCTCATCAGCCTGTTCTTTGTCATTCGACTTTGCGGGTGTGTACCAGCGACTTATTTGCAAACCCAGCTCAAACAGCAGCCACATGGGAATAGCCAGTAAAGTTTGCGAAATAACGTCCGGCGGCGTTAACAGCATACCGACAGTAAACGCCCCCACAATAATATAGGGACGTTTACGTGCCAACGATTCGCGAGTACTGACACCGCTCCATATCAGCAGCATAATGGCAACAGGCGTTTCAAACGCAATACCAAAGGCCATAAATATGGCCAGGACGAAATCAAGGTAACGGCTTATATCCGTCGCAACCGTAACACCCTCAGGAGCAGCGCCGGTAAAAAAGGCCATGGCAATGGGCAACACCACAAAATACGCAAACGAAATGCCTGCATAAAACAACAACGTACTGCTCACCAGTAGCGGTACCACTAAACGCTTTTCTTTTCGGTACAGACCGGGGGCAATAAAGGCCCAGAGTTGCCATAACAAATAGGGTATGGCGAGCGCCAATGCGATGACAAATGTCAGTTTGAAGGGCGTAAAAAAGGGAGCGGCCACATCGGTTGCTATCATCTGAGCATCGTCAGGCAGGGCCACTAGCAGCGGCTGCGCAAGCAAGTTATAAAGATCATTAGCAAAATAAGCCAATGCCGCAAACACCACCAACACCACGAGCACCGACCGCAACAGTCGATTACGCAATTCCAGCAAGTGGTTCAGTAACGGTGAGTCACTCATTCACTGTCCCTGCTCTTATCTGCCGTATTCGGTGAATTTGAGTCATCTGGCTTTTTCGAATAGGGACGTTGAACGTCAGCGGCGGCATTTCTCAGTTCAACCAGCGAGCGTTGCAATTCAGGGCTAAGATTTTCGAGATCCTGACTTTCGGCCTGTTTTAAGTGCTCGTGCAACTCTTTAATACGAAGTTCATGATCGAGTTCACTTTGGACTTTTTGCGTGTATTGGCGCACACCGCTAAGCATACGTTGGAAGCCACGAATGGCAGAAGGGAGCCGCTCGGGCCCAAGTACCAGCAGCCCGACAATTGCTATCAGCAATAACTCCCAAAAGCCAATATCGAACATTTACGATTTTCCGGATGTATCCGAGTCGTCATGTTGCTCTTTGTCTTGCAGCGACTCTTTCTTTTTTTCTTTATCGTCTTTGTTGTCAGCTTCATCATTCATTGACTTTTTGAAGCCTTTTACGGCATTACCCAAGTCTGAGCCCATGTTGCGCAAGCGCTTGGTGCCAAACAGTAAAACAACAATAACGAGCAGAATCAGTAACTGCCAAGGTGATATACCCATGTGCTTTCCTATAATCGTTTTTAGTTAAATTCGCCGTTCGACGTTTTCGGCCGGCTTCGCCAGGCCATGACGGCTAGTAATATCGTTATTATACCAGAGCCGATAGTTGGCGCCGACAATTCGGTGTCCGTCCATAATAGCGTGGTACAAATGAGTCCGCTGGCACTTAACACGGTCCAGAAGGTTAACGTTGAGGCCTGCTTTTGCGCGCGAAGCAGCGCTTGCCAACGATAGTCATTTTGCTTAGGTTGCGTTTGATACTGGCGCAGACTGTCATAAATCATGTTCGGAATTTCCGGCATTTTTTCCGCCCAGTAAGGCGCATTTTCTTTTACCGAGCGAACAACGGCACGCCAACCTAATTGCTCATTCATCCAGCGCTCAAGGAAAGGTTTTGCGGTTTTCCACAAGTCCAGCTCGGGGTAAAGCTGACGTCCTAAGCCTTCAATGTAAAGCAACGTCTTTTGCAGTAGCACTAGCTGCGGCTGCACTTCCATTTCAAACCGGCGGGCGGTATTGAACAAATTAATAAGCACATGCCCGAACGAAATTTCCGCCAGTGGCTTTTCGAAGATAGGCTCACAAACCGTGCGAATCGCCGATTCGAACTCTTCGATATTGGTGTGGCGGGGTACCCAACCGGAGTCAACATGCAGCTCAGCGACTTTACGATAGTCGCGATTAAAAAAGGCCAAAAAGTTTTCCGCCAAATAGCGTTTGTCGTCCCTGTTCAGGGTACCGACAATACCAAAATCGATGCCAATATAGCGTGGGTGCAACGGGTCGTCTTTGGCGACAAAAATATTGCCAGGATGCATGTCGGCGTGAAAGAAGCTGTCGCGGAATACTTGTGTAAAGAACACTTCAACACCGCGCTCGGCCAGCTTTTTCATATCGACACCACGGGCTCGCAGAGTATCAACATCGCTCACCGGTATGCCGTCAATGCGCTCCATCACCATTACGTTATGGCGGCTGTAGTCACTGTAAACCACCGGAATATAGAGCATGTCAGAGTTTTCAAAGTTACGCTTAAGCTGAATCGCATTGCCCGCTTCACGCAATAAGTCCAACTCGTCTAGCAATGTCTTACGGTATTCTTTAACCACTTCTTTGGGCTTTAGCCGACGCCCGTCGGGCAGGTGTCGCGCCGCCACAGAGGCCAGTGTTTCCATCAACTCAAGGTCGGCATGAATGGTTTCACGAATATCTGGCCGAATGACTTTAATGACCACGTCGACAATATCGTCCGCCTGTTTTAGCTGCGCAGTATGCACTTGGGCAATCGAGGCCGAAGCCAAAGGTGTCGTGTCAAAATCAATAAAACAATCGTCGATACTATTCAGGTTTAACGACTTCTCAATGATCTTCTGGGCCGCTTCACCGTTGAATGGCGGTACCTTGTCCTGCAAGCGCGCCAGCTCAATAGCAATATCCGGCGGCAGTAAGTCACGGCGAGTTGACAGCATTTGACCAAATTTAACCCAAACTGGCCCCAGCTGTTCCAACGCTAACCTTAGGCGAACCCCAGCCGGTTTGTCTTTGTGCTTATTCGGCATCCAGAATAACGCATGACGACCTAAGCGTATCGTCCAGGGTAGCCAACGAGCCGGAATTAAGTCATCCAGCCCGTAAGTCAGTAAGGTTTTAGTGATTTTGTAAAAACGCCGAGTCCGCATTAGCTCTTCCTTTCCCCGAACTGCCTTTGCAGGCGCTCTACTTTTGCACGCAATTGCTGCATATTGTCTTTGAATTCATTAAATTCTTCGCGCGTTGGAAGCAACTGTTTCTCATCTGTGACAACGCCTTTAAACCAACGTTTACTTTCTTCCAACCTTTTCTCGACGTGGCTTCGACTTTTGTGCCACAGTTTCATGAACCAATGTGCGGGGGCATCTCCGAGCGTATTCGCCAATTCGGCTTCCCAGTCGACATCCAGCGACTTAAACAAGCCCACCAGTTGTTGCGCCAACATAGGGTCGCCATCAATATCGAGCTGATCAGCCTTAATTAGACGCGTTAAATTGGCGGTATCCTGCAGTTCCGGTAAAACGCCAAGTTCAGTGCTTATGCAGCAGTCAACGTCATCGCTATCCGCCGTGCTGATATAAATACCCGCTTCATCCACACTAACGGTGGTTGTAAATGGTAACTCTTTAAGTTTCAGCCGAACGCGTTTACCCGCTAAACGGCGCAGTCTTTCAGAGCTTTGCGCGTCTTTTTTTAACAGCGAATTTGCTAACTTCTCAAACAGAACCGTTGGCAATAGCGGTAATAACGTCATTAGAACTTATATCCTCTATGCAGAGCGACAACACCGCCTGTCATATTTTGATAGTCGACTTTTTCGTAGCCGGCGGTTTCCATCATCGACTTTAGAGTGTTCTGATCAGGGTGCATACGGATCGATTCCGCCAGATACTGATAACTATCGGCGTCATTCGCAACCACCAGCCCCATTTTGGGCAGTATATTAAACGAGTAAAAGTCGTACAGCTGATTTAAGGTGGCTGATACAGGTTTAGAAAACTCCAGAATTAACAGTCGACCGCCAGGCTTTAAAACACGCAACATAGAGCGCAATGCTTTGTCTTTGTCGGTCACGTTACGCAGACCAAAAGCAATGGTAATAACATCGAAAGTATTGTCGTCAAACGGCAATTCTTCCGCGTCTGCCTGCACGTAACGCACGTTGCCAACAACACCTCTGTCACGCAGTTTGTCGCGGCCAACTTTTAACATAGCGTCATTAATGTCCGCTAACACCACTTCACCTTCCGGACCCACCCGGCGCGAAAATTGCGCGGTTAAGTCGCCTGTACCACCAGCAATGTCCAGTATTTTCATACCTTTACGAACACCGCTACAATCAATGGTGTAACGTTTCCATAACCGATGAATGCCAAACGACATTAAGTCGTTCATGACATCGTATTTCGCCGCAACCGATTGAAACACGTTGGCGACCAGGTTTTTCTTTTCACTTCTGGCCACTTTTTGGTAGCCAAAATCTATCGAATCATCTTTTCTATCGTTCATTCAAACTGTCCCGAACTCAATTTCCTGTAGTGTACTTGATGTTCACACTTGAGCATAGTGGTCACGCCTTGGTAACCACCGCTCAATCAGCGCATTTGCGCTTTGCGGATACTCTTTCAATACAATTTCAGCAATTCGCTGAGCTTCCGGAATAAGCGGCTCGTCACGCTCTAAGTCCGCCACTTTCAATGCCGCCAAACCGGTCTGTCGATGACCAAGCAATTCACCCGGTCCACGAATTTCTAAATCCTTCTGGGCAATCACAAAGCCGTCGTTACTTTCACGCAAGACGCCCAGCCGCTGCTGGGCCGTTTGCGACAGCGGGCTGTGATAAAGCAGTACACAGTGGCTGGCCACCGAACCTCTACCAACACGCCCCCGCAACTGATGCAACTGCGCTAAACCAAGGCGCTCCGGGTTTTCAATGATCATCAACGACGCATTGGGGACATCCACTCCGACTTCAATAACCGTTGTTGCCACCAAAAGATCAACGTCACCCGCCTTAAATGCCTGCATAACCTGTTCTTTCTGTTCATGCTTGAGGCGGCCATGCACTAATCCGATATTTAACCCCGGCAATTGCTCTTGAAGATCGTTAGCGGTGTCCTCCGCTGCCTGGCATTCCAATACATCAGACTCTTCAATAAGCGTACACACCCAATACGCTTGCCGGCCTTCGCTTTGACACACGTCCCGCACGCGCTCGACTACGTCCTGTCGTCGTGTATCCGGCACCGCCACCGTTGTCACCGGGGTTCGCCCCGGCGGCAATTCGTCGATAATGGACGTGGCCAAGTCCGCATAAGCCGTCATGGCTAATGTTCGGGGTATTGGCGTTGCCGTCATAATTAATTGGTGCGGATGCACACCCGCCTGAATACCTTTCTCCCGCAATTGTAACCGTTGATGTACCCCAAAACGGTGCTGTTCATCAATAATAACTAACGCCAGGTTCTGATATTCAACGTCATTTTGGAAAAGCGCGTGAGTACCCACTAACAGATGAATATCGCCGGCCTTTAATTGGTCGAGTAGCTCGGTACGACATTTGCCTTTCGACTTACCGCTTAACCAGGCAACATTAACGCCCAGCGGGCTTAACCACTGCTCGAACGTAATGGCGTGTTGCTCGGACAGCAGTTCGGTGGGGGCCATTAGCGCAACCTGATATCCTGCCTCAATAGGCGCTAAGGCGCTCAGCGCAGCCACCAGTGTTTTACCTGAGCCGACATCGCCCTGCACAAGCCGCATCATAGGGGCGCCCTGAGCCATATCACCGGTAATTTCATCCACTACACGCTGTTGTGCATTAGTCGGAGAAAACGGAAGCTGGCTTAAAAAGGGCTGAGTTAAACGCCCTGAACCCGCCACTTTAAAGCCGGCTTGCTGCTGTTTCGAGTGTCGCAGTTGCAGCATACTTAATTGGTGAGCAATAAGCTCTTCCATGGCCAGCCGCTGCTGGGCAGGGTGTTCACCTTGTTCAAGCGCTTGCAGAGACACGTCTTTCGGAGGCTTATGAAGCGTTAAAATAGCCTGTTCCAATGATAAATGATGTGGCTGCAACGCATTGGGGAGTAACTCAGGTAAGGCTCCCGGGGTTAAGTAACTCAGTGCTTGCTCTATGACCTTTCTTAGTAGCCCTTGAGTGACCCCTTCAGTCATAGGGTATACCGGTGTCAGCGTATCTTCGGTGGGCACAGCGTCGTCCCCCCGCATCACTTTGTATTCCGGGTGAATCATCTCCCATCCAGTCATACCGCGCCGCACTTCACCGAATGCCAGAATCTTTGTCCCGGCGGCAAACTGCTTCAACTGAGCGGCACTGAATTGAAAGAACCGCAACGAGATGCTGCCGGTGTCGTCCGACGCCTGACAGATCAACATACGCCGACGACCATATTTAATATCAGCATGCCTGACAGTGACCAACACATTCGTCGACATGCCTTGGCGCAGCTGAGCGACCGATTCAATACGGGTGCGATCTTCGTAACGAAGCGGCAGGTGCAATAACGCGTCACTGACAGACTCAAGCCCAAGCTTTTTCAGCTTAACCGCTACTTTGTCTCCAACGCCTTTTAGCACCGTTAATGGAATTCGGTGCAGCCCGTTTTCCGGCACAATGCCCCCTTAACGTTTTTCCCGCATGCTTTGCCACCAAGTCTCATCCGCCATAATTTGACCGCTTTCATCGAGCTCAGGATAAGCTATGCCTTTGCGTTTACACGCTTTCGCATAAATGGGGTGGCCACCCTCAAAAAGCACTCGGTGACGCTCTTGCGCACTCATTTGAGGCGACTGATACATACCGGCCAGTTCACGCTGACGCTGTGCTTCATAAAACATTACCGCTCCTGCCACTGACACATTCAACGACTGCACCATTCCCACCATGGGTATCATCACATGATGGTCAGCTTGCGCCAACGCCTGCTCAGTCACCCCGTACTTTTCCTGCCCAAGTAGAATAGCCGTTGGTTTTGTGTAATCAATGTCTCTGAAGTCGACTGAATGCTCTGATAAGTGCGTCACCACAATCTGCATTCCCTGCTCACGCACAGTGCTTATAGCGTCATCCATAGACCGGTGATTATGAATTTTCACCCAGTTTTGACTGCCTAGTGCAGTGCCACCCGATAGTCTTGCCTTTTTAGTCAGCCATACCGCATGCATTTCATGTACACCCACTGCGTCGGCAGAGCGCACGACCGCTGACAAATTATGGTTCTTATGAACATTCTCCATAATTACCGTTAAGTCAGGCTGGCGTTTATCAAGCATTTGGTTAATTCTTAAATAGCGTTCGGGACTCATTGCATTTTTTCGAAAAAAGAACTAATTATTAGCAGTATACCCGAGTCAGTGAATCAGTCCTAACCGAAAACAACGACACAAAACAGGACATTGAATGTCATATTCGTACATCGCCAGACAACCGATTCTTACCCGCGACCAAAGAGTTTACGGGTACGAATTATTGTTTCGCGACAGTGAAGCAAACAGCTTCCCGAATATTGATCCCAACGAAGCCACATCAAAGCTTTTGCTCGAACAGCACTTACTGGGTGACATTCAAACCTTGTGTATGGGCAAGCAGGCGTTTATTAATTTTCATGCGCAAACGTTGTTGAATGACTTCCCGTCTTTTCTTAATGCCCGAACGGTCTGGGTGGAGTTGCTTGAAACCGTTGGTGTCGACGAGCCCTTATTAAAAGCCTGCAACTCCGCCAAATCAAAAGGTTATCGCATCGCCCTTGATGATCACGACTTCGATAATCAGTGGGAGCCCGTCATTCCCATGATCAATATGGTCAAAATTGATATTCAGGAGCAGGGGCTGGCTCTGGATGACAAGATAAAATACTTCAAAGAGCAAGGCGTTCCGTTACTTGCGGAGCGCGTCGAAACCAGAGAAGAGTTTGAACGCTGTCTGGAGCTCGGTTTTGACTACTTTCAGGGATTCTTCTTTGAGCAACCGCAAGTACTTCAACGAAAGTCACTGTCTCCCAACCGACTCAGCATGCTGACACTGCTGAAAGAGACCCACAAAGACGATATTGATTTAAAGGCGTTGCGGCAGATTATCGAGCAAGACTTATCACTCACCTACAGTTTGCTAAAGCTGGTCAACAGTGCCTTGCACGGTGGCCGCAAACGAATAGAAACTATACAGCACGCGTTGGCCTATTTAGGCACCAATGAGATAAAGCGTTTCATCACACTGGTGGTTTTGGCCAATGTGTCTGCAGGCGAGCCCGAAGAGCTGACCATAAAGTCAATTACCCGTGCACGGTTTATGGAGCTTATTAGTGCTGAAATTCTTAGCGAGAAGTACCATTCTGCTGCGTTTTTAACGGGCATGCTGTCATTACTGGATGTTATTTTAGGTGTCTCTATGGAAGACATATTAAAGCAGCTTCCTGTGTCGAAAGACATCGAACGCGCCCTATTAAAACGTGAGGGTGCCTGGGGCTTTTTACTGGAAATGACCGAGCTGTATGAACGCGGTAAGTGGGACAAACTGGAAAAGCATCCGTTAAAACAAAAAATGAACGGGACTAATGTTGGTCAATTATACATCGATGCCAGTCAGTGGTGCCGCCTCGCCATCAGTTAAGCCACCCATTTCTCGTCTTTGGTAAAGGCAACTGTCAGCCACCAGCGGTACCCCAGTTTTACAATTTGACTGTGTATTTTTTCGCGAATGGCATCCTGGCGTAACACCGTGACAGAAAAGTCGTCGGGTCTAACAATAAAATCAATTTCCAGAAATACGGTACGGCCAACTTTTTGGATACGAACCACACTCGAGTCGAAGTTATTCTCTTTTTCAACCTCTTCCACAATTCGGTTTAACTGCTTGACAAGTTTTCCTTTCGGCTGAAAACCAATGAGTTCTTTGGCACTTTGGATTAGCCCTTTCAGCGGAGTAGCAATAAACGCAAGTGACGCTACCAACACCAATACCGGGTCAATATAGGGCACCCACTCTTCCATCGAAACGCGCATGAGTATTAGCGCACCAACAAAGCCAATAAATATGCCCGTAGACAAAATGGTATCCAGAAACCATTCGTAAGACTCAGAGCGAACTAAGTCTGACTCCAAATTGGCTGAGGCTTTTTTGAAATAAAAGTAAACACCCGCACAGACAACCGAGGAGATAAGCGAATACACCAACGCCACGTCGATATTCACGTCACTGCCGCCAGCGGCAATATCAAAGGCGGCAGCAAAAGCAGAATACACACATAAGACAATTAACGTGAGGTATTTAACGCCGACTAAAAAAGGCTCAATAGCGCTTTTGCCATAAGGAAAGGACACACTGTCGTCGGCGTTCACATTTTTAGCAGCAATGAGCGACAAATAGGACAGTAATAAGCTGATACCCGAGTACAAGCCGTCAAAAAGCACTACTGACGAACCGGTTAACAGCCCAACCACAATACCCGACACCGTGAAGAACAACGAGGCCAAGACCGATAACGATAACAGCTGTGACTCTAACTCCGGATCGAGCTTTTTACTGAACATTACCTATCCTTACGATAAAAATTTGCCGAGATATTATTCATACCGAAGAGTTCGCAGAGTCTTCGCCCTTCTTCCGAGTAGGCTTCCGCAAAAATCCCCTTAGCTTGCGGGGTTTCCTTTAAATACTGATTCAAGAGACGATACCCCTGGCGTATGAGTTTCATTGCAACAGAACTGTTTCGCAAAGTCTTCGTCACCACGACGGCGCTAATATAAACATAGTGCGGTGCTGTTTGAGCATCCTGCCCTGAAACCACGCTGAACTCAGTCTCAGAGCACTTCCCCTCTAAAAACGCCATTGCTTCATCTGTTTTTACGCGCATGGCTGAGAAGTGGCCTAACATAGTGTCACCCTGCATAGCACAAACAAACAATGACATATTGTTCCGACGATGCTTTAACCAATACTGACTCTCGTTATCTTGCGAGTCATAGCCGGAAATATCATCGGCTGATAGCGCGACGGTTTTTTCAACAATGTCATCAACGGTGTAGCCCATTCCCTGTAATTCTGCATAGGTGAAAAAGCCGGGGCTTAACTGTTTTTCTTGCATTAACTTCGTACCGCTTTTTTGGTGAGCCGACGCATTCTTACAATGCCCAAAATCGCTACAAATAAGACAAAACTAACACTAATCGCAGCTATCCCGGAATATATCGCTAGCATATTAAGCGGCTTTTTCTGGATAAGTGATTCAGCTAACACGAATAGTAACGGCACCGCCTCGAAAAAGAACACGATAATAGCAATGTAGTTTATCGTGCGGGTTTCTTTTTCTGCCTGCGCAGCATTCGACAGGTTTACCCGCTGTTCGAGAAAGCTCTGGTTTTTTCGGTACGTTTCCAGCGAACGATCAATATCGAACTTTTCGAATAAACTGTCAGCCAACTGCTGGGCTGATGGATAGAGAAATATATCTAAATCCCAAAACAAAATGGCCGCTTTAAAATCGCCCATCAAGTCATTAATGTCGTCCAGTTCCAGTTTCTCATCGGTTTGTATTGAATGAGTTACTCGCAAGTTCGCACGTTTTATAGACGCTTCTCTGAACATCAACAACTCAATAATAAAGGTCAGCATTAAGTCACGCCGAATGGCATTTACTGACGTGCCCGATAGCTCAGGATCATCATTATCCAGATTACTGTCGTAACGAAGCACAGTTGTCTTGCTCGCGTATATCTCACTGCTGTTGTACACCGCTATATTTTCCTGCCAACAGCCTTGACCAAAGGTCGGCAATAAACCCGCCGACTCCATCACATCGGACTCAAACATCTCGTTCGCAAATATCGACGGCTTTAAAATGTCTGACAGCTTTTGACCTGTACTGAGGCAAACTCGTGCTTTGCCGGACACCTGCAATCCATGGTTTGCTTTTAAGTATTCATAGAAACTGGCGTTACGCTCATCACCATTCGTTATTTCAATGCCTTCACGCGAGACTCTGTCTAACAGCTGAGTTATTGGCTCACCATTAACACCAAATACAATCGTTAAA
Source organism: Idiomarina piscisalsi (assembly GCF_002211765.1). NCBI lineage: Bacteria > Pseudomonadati > Pseudomonadota > Gammaproteobacteria > Alteromonadales > Idiomarinaceae > Idiomarina > Idiomarina piscisalsi. The sequence goes on along the minus strand of NZ_CP022133.1, from coordinate 254,413 downwards.
ATGCATAACTGAGTACGCTGGTTTAAGGTGAAATAAACGTCACCCGGCAGTTGCTCGCAATTCGTGTCCTTTTCACTTTCGCCGTAAAAGTTAAATGAAAAACGACCCAGTGTTCCGCGTTCGAACTGGTTCCAGCTGCGGTTAGACACTTCTTCTGAAAACCTGTCAGCCATTTCACTGACATAGGACCCTTGTTCAGTTTCAACCGCTTTTAGTGCTTTTCCGTCCAAATAGCAAGGAATAAACACATAAGCCCTGCCAAAAAACTGATCCATAAACGCCTCCTTTTGCAAAAATATACCACTGTGGTCACAATCAATGCATTACTTTCGTGTTGCAGAAAAAATGTTGCACAAAAACCAATGGACGGATAAGCTTCTGGACGTCCAAAATAAAAATAAAAGGTAGTTTATGACAGATTCGTCGCCACAACCGGCAAGTGCTAAAGCGCTTCTTCCACTCGCGCTATTCCTGATTTTATTTTTAGGCACTGGCCTCTACTTTCAGAACGAAGGTGTTGAGTACGCTTTCTATCAACTACCAAGTCCTGTCGCCATATTACCCGCCATTGTATTAGGTATACTGCTCAGCAAGCAGGCCTTTGAAGAAAGAATTAATACCTTTGTCGCCGGTGTGGGTGACAATAACATCATTACCATGTGCGTTATCTACCTTCTGGCAGGCGCATTCAGTACAGTTGCTGAAGCCACGGGTGGTGTGGATGCAATGGTTGCATTAGGCCTCAGCATTATTCCTGCCGCGTTCCTGCTGCCAGGTCTGTTCATTATTGCAGGGGTTATCTCAACCGCCATGGGGACATCCATGGGCACTCTGGCGGCGTTAGCGCCGGTGGTTTTAGGTATTGGCGAAGCCACTGACATTAGCTTGCCACTGCTCGCGGGTGTGCTGGTCAGCGGCGCTATGTTTGGTGACAACTTGTCGATAATATCTGACACCACCATTGCCGCAACGCGTACTCAAGGTTGTACCATGCGTGACAAGTTCCGTGCGAACCTAAAAATTGCGATACCAGCAGCTATTGTCACTGTTTTGTGGTTAGTTACTTACGACACCAGCGGTGTCCCTCTGAATGTTCCGGACGCTAACCTTTGGCTCGCCATTCCTTATTTTGCGATTATTATACTGGCGGTTTTAGGTCTGAACGTATTTGCAGTTCTTGGCCTGGGTATCGTTATGGCTGCAGCATTCGGTATGTTCACCGTCGACTACGAATGGGTTGCTTTCAGTCAGGACATTTACAAAGGCTTTGAAAGCATGCAGGAAATTTTCTTGCTGTCATTGCTTATTGGCGGGTTATCAGCACTGATTCGCCAGCAGGGCGGGTTAGCTTTCCTGGCGCAGTTTGTCGAAGCCGCCGCAAACAAAGTCAGCAAGCATAAGCAGCGGGCCTCAGCTATTGGCGTTGCTGGACTCACCGCCCTTACCAACCTGTGTGTTGCCAATAATACAGTCAGCATTCTATTAGCCGGGGAAGTCAGTAAACGACTGGCTAAAATTGGCAATTTAGCGCCACGTCAAAGCGCCAGCTTACTGGATATTTTTGCCTGTGTGGTACAAGGGGCATTACCCTACGGAGCGCAAGCTTTACTAATGGGGGCCAGCTTTAAAATATCGCCGTTGTCGGTCAGTATCCACACCGGTTACTGCTTTATTCTGGCGGCGGTCGCTATCGCTATTATTATTTGGCGCCGACCTCTGGAAGACAGGGAGCCAGCGCCAGAAACAGTGGTGTGAAGCTTAGTTAGTGCTCGGCAACTCGAGAATACCGTCTATCTCAATCTGTGCGCCTTTTGGCAATTGCTTTACGCCAATAGCCGCACGGGCTGGGTAAGGCTCTTTAAAGAACTTAGCCATGACTTCGTTCACAATGGCAAACTCGCCCAAATCGGTCAGATAAATTTGTAGCTTAACCATGTCCTGCAGTTCACCACCGGCAGCTTCGCAGACAGCGGTCAGGTTTTTAAAAACTTGTTCCGCTTGTGCGGTAAAATCTTCACTCACCAGTTCCATGGTTTCAGGCACCAATGGAATTTGCCCTGACAAATACACCGTCGTGCCAATTTTTACTGCCTGCGAATACGTGCCAATAGCAGCAGGTGCGTTATCGGTAGAAATAATCACTTTTGACATACTACTTCCTTAAGCGCGTCACGCGCTGAACATCCGGCATTTTTCGAATGTGGCGTATGACATCCGCTAAATGTTTCCGGTTTCTTATCGTTAGTGCGACATCGATAAAGTAAATATTGGCGTCAATTTCTTCTGTTTTCAGTCCGTCAATATTACAACCGGTGGTCGCAATTGAAGAGGTTAACCGGGCTAAAACACCCTGGTGGTTAATAATTTCGATTCTAATTTCTGAAATAAATTCCGCTTCTGGCTTGTTATCCCACTCGACCGGGAAGTAACGCCCCGGATCATCCTCATGACCACGCACGTTTTTGCACTCACGGCGGTGAATGACCAAGCCTTTACCGGGACTCACGTGTGCAATGATGTCATCGCCCGGAATTGGCCGGCAACATTTCGCAAAGCTCACCAACAAGCCCTCAGCGCCTTTAATAGACAAGCTCTTTTCTGAAGCGTTTTCATCTTTTATTGGCTGTAACTCACCCAACAGTCGTTTCGCTATAGCAATAGACATTAAGTTGCCCAGACCAATTTGCTTCAACAATTCTTCTTTCGAAGCGACTTTGGTGTCCGTTAGCACACGATCAAATTCTGATTCGGGAATATCGTCGTAGCTGACAGGACCCAATGCTGAGCGAAGTAAGCGCTCACCCAACTGTTGGGCTTCGTCGGCCTCCTGACTTTTCAGGTACTGTCGTATTTTTGCCCGTGCTTTTCCGGTCACCACAAAATTCAGCCAAGCAATATTCGGACGCGAATTCGGTGCCGTTTTTATTTCTACGGTTTGCCCGGTTTCCAGCGGCTTACTAAGTGAATAGGTGCGATGATTGACGCGCGCACCAATGCACGTGTTGCCAACGTCGGTATGCACGGCGTAGGCGAAGTCAACCGCGGTTGCCCCTTGCGGCAACTCAGTAATTCGTCCGTCTGGACTGAACACGTAAATCTCTTCGGGGAATAAATCTGACTTAACGCTTTCAATAAACTCAAAAGAGTTGCCAGCACTTTGCTGGAGTTCAAGTAAGCTTTGCATCCATTTACGAGCACGCACCTGAGCGGTGGTGCCAGAATCATCGGTTTTCTTGTACATCCAGTGCGCCGCAACCCCTCGGTCAGCCATCAAATCCATTTCTTCCGTACGAATTTGGATTTCCACTGGCACCCCATGAGGACCTTTCAGCGACGTGTGCAACGACTGATAGCCGTTCGATTTAGGAATCGCAATATAGTCTTTAAAACGCGTTTCGATTGGTTTGTACAGATTATGCAACGCGCCCAGAACCCGGTAACAAGTGTCGACGCTATCCACAATGACACGGAACGCATAAATATCCATGACTTGCTCAAACTTGAGCTCTTTGGTCTGCATTTTCCGATAAATGCTATGTAAATGCTTTTCGCGGCCCAGCACTCGGGCACTGATGTTATTACCTTCCAGGCGGGAGTTTATTTCACTTTTGACCCGATCGGTAAATTCACGACGGTTACCCCGGGCTCTTTTAACCTCCGACTCTAGTAACCGTGCACGCCACGGATAAAGTGCCCAAAAGCCTAAATGCTCAAGTTCATTCTTTATGTCATGAATACCCAGCCGGTGAGCCAAGGGAGCATAAATCTCTAATGTTTCCCGGGCAATGCGGCGACGCTTGTCGGGACGCAGATGCTCAATAGTTCGCATATTGTGTGTGCGGTCTGCCAATTTTATTAACACCACACGAATGTCCTGCACCATCGCCATTATCATTTTGCGATAGTTTTCCGCTTGCGCTTCTTCTTTTGAGTTAAATTGCAGCTTATCGAGTTTAGACACGCCCTCTACCAAGGTCGCAACCGTTGAGCCAAACTGCTCGGCGAGGTCTTCCTGGCTGGTTTCTGTGTCTTCTATGACATCATGCAGCAACGCTGCCATGATAGTTTCGCAGTCAAGCCGCATATCGGCCAGTAAGCTGGCGACCGCTACCGGGTGGGTAATATAAGGTTCACCACTACTGCGCTTTTGCGTGCTGTGAGCTTCATTCGCCACAACAAAGGCCTCGGCTACTCTGTCGACTTGGTCAGACGGCAGATACTCGCTAATTTGCGCTTTTAAACCTTCAAATAGGTACACCAGTAACTCCCCAGTTAAGACTGGATAATAGATATACTTTCAGAATAAGGGGATTTGAGGGATTTGCCAACGGTATTGATACCGTTGGCGAACTGACTTCTATTATTCAATGCCACGCAGTGCATCAACGGCACGAAGTTCTTCAGCATCTTGCTCTTGCTGAGCCGCTTGCTCTTCTACGTCTAAGCGTTCGCCATCAATTAAGCCGTGCTCAATTTCACGCAACGCAATAACGGTTGGTTTTTCGTTTTTAGTTTCAACGAGTGGCTCTTTACCATTAGCTAGTTGACGCGCGCGGCGTGACGCTAACAAGATTAAATCAAAACGGTTACCTACACGGTCTACAGCATCTTCTACAGTTACGCGAGCCATGGTTTACTTACTCCCACTAAAACTTGAGTGACATTTTTCGAAAGGCTAAGAATTATACGGAATTCAGCCTGACGATCCAAGTAATTCCTTCAATACCTGCGAATATCTTACTTGTTGATGTGGCATTTTGTGTCGTTGTGCCATCACAATCTGCTCTAGCGCATTCAGCGAATCATTAAAATCGTCATTCACCAACAGGTAATCGAACTCATGATAATGCGACATTTCCGCCTGGGCTTTGGCCATGCGTTTAGCAATAACGTCTTCTGAATCTTGTCCTCGCGCCCTGAGACGTTGCTCTAAAATTGACAAACTTGGTGGCACAATAAAGATAGAACGCACCTCGGGGTGATGCTCACGCACTTGCTGAGCGCCTTGCCAGTCAATATCCAAAAAGACATCTTTGCCGTCAGCCAACAGCGACTCAACGACCTTACGTGACGTACCATAGTAGTTGTCGAACACTTTGGCCCATTCGTAAAACTCACCGGCAGCTATACGCTTTTCAAATGCTTCCACGTCTAAAAAGTGATAGTGCACACCGTCTACTTCGCCCGGTCTGGGAGCGCGCGTGGTTGATGAAACAGACACCTGCATGGAGTTGTCTGCGTATTTGTCCAACAAAGCTTTTATTAAACTCGACTTGCCTGCACCACTGGGGGCTGCAACGATAAATAAATTCCCTGGCGCCGTAGATGCGGTCATAACGGGTACTCTTTCAGTAAAGGATAGCGACTGTTGGCGCCAAAGAATAACACGGTTTCACACAACGATGAAAATTCAGTAAAGTAAGGTTTTAAATAACCAGCGGTATTATTTTGTCAAAAGGATCAACGTTTACTCCTGCGCCCTCAGGAATTCGACTCGTCGTTAGCTTGACTGTTTTAGTGCTATTAGGGCTGAATTTAAGACCGTTACTTACGTCTATCGGTCCATTAACGGGTGAATTACGCGACATAACCGGGTTGTCATTCAGTGAAGTATCGCTGCTTACGACTATTCCTATTTTAATGATTGGTGCTATGGCGCTATTTGCCGGGCGTGTTACCACCGCTTTGGGTTACCGCCATGGCATTGGTTTGGGACTTTTCATTTTAACCGCTGGTTTAGTCTCTCGCCTCTTTGAACCAACCAGCACCAGTATGATAACCAGCGCGGTGATTGGCGGTGTCGGCATATCCCTATTGCACATTGTGATTCCTGAGCTGACAAAGCAGCAGTATCTTAAACGTCTTGGATTGGTCACGGGGCTATGGTCAGCGGCTTTAATGGGTGGTGCCGCATTGGGCGCAGTTGCCACGCCCTGGGCCGCTAATTTATTGCCAGAACGCTATCAGGCAATGGGTGGCTGGAGCCTTCTGGCAGCGCTGGTTTTGGTCATTTGGTATTTGCCAATGAATCGGACACCCGTTGCCAGTATTCCACCCAGGCATTTATTACTGCGAGCCTACAAGTCGCCAAGAGCCTGGGTGCTCGGTGCCTACTTTGCGTTGGTGAATGCAGGCTATGCGGGCTTTATTGCATGGATAGCGCCCTTTTACGCAGAGTTTGGTTGGTCGGCCCAAGCGTCAGGGAACCTGTTGGCGCTGTTCTCTCTCGTTCAAGTCATTGGGGCGTTAGTGCTGCCTGCGTTATCACGTTCTCAAGATCGCCGCCCTTGGTTGGCGTTGGCTGTACTCACACAAATGGTTGGATTTATCGGCCTGAGTTGGTTTCCAAATGTGTCGCCCTGGCTATGGTCGGCACTTTGCGGTTTTGGTTTGGGTGGTGCTTTCCCACTGTGCATTGTTATGGCATTAGACCATATTGATAACCCCGTTCAGGCAGGGCGCCTGGTGTCCTTTATGCAAGGCATCGGCTTTATGTTTGCCAGCTTTATGCCGTTAATTACCGGTTGGTTTCGTGATGTTTCCGGCAACTATACATTCGGCTGGCAATTGCACATTGCGGTCGGCTTAATTATTCTGGCAATGACTTGGCAGTTTAATCCCAGGGGCTACAAAGGACTGTTTAATTCATTGGAATAATGCGGGCGATAACGTCATCGACCAACACTTCCAATTGCGCCTGCGGCAGGCTCCGCCGTGCCATTGTCCTCAAACCAATCACATTGGTTTGAATCAGTCTAGCCAACTGCCCGGGTGAGCTTTGTTTACTGAGCTCGCCACGGCTTCTTGCGTCTTCCAACGCGCTTTTAAACATTGTCTCAATTGAATCAAAGTATGCATATACCGGGTCACTAAAGGCTTTATCTTCCGGCGTAAACTCCAACAAAGTTTTGACCAACATGCACGCTTTGGTGGGCGCACAGCTCTCGCTCGTGCTTGCAATATCTTTCAAATATTGACGGAACCCTTGTAGCACCGACGGTTGCTTGGCGATGGTTTCCCGAAAGTTTTGCTCAACCATAGAAAAGTAAGCATCCAACGTTTCTTTAAATAAGGCTTCCTTATTACCAAACGCCGCATAAATACTACCCGGACGCATATCCATAGCTTCTTCAATGTCTTTCATCGACGTGGCGTGATAGCCCTGTCGCCAAAAAAGATACAACGCGTTATTTAAGGCAGTTTCACGGTGAAATTGGGGTGTTCTTGGCATCCTTGTGTCCCCTCGACGTTGTTAATAAAAGAATAAGTATAGACCTCTATTTTGACTATGACAGTAAAGAATTTGTTAAGGAGTGTGATCTAATCTCCACCGTTCGGTACTAAAAGAAGGACATTGACCAAAAAAGGTAAACGACGATGGAAATTGTTCAATTCGGTTCAGAAGACATTGAAAACAAACTGGCGCAAATGTCTGATGGCAAAATCAATGACATTGCTTTCGGTGCTATTCAGCTCGACGGCCAAGGAAAAATTATTCAATACAATGCAGCGGAAGGGGATATTACGGGTCGTAACCCTGACGAAGTGGTTGGTAAAAACTTTTTCCGAGACGTTGCACCTTGTACAAACAGCCCTGAATTTAAGGGTCGCTTTGACGAAGGCGTAAAAAATGGTGATTTAAATACCATGTTTGAATACGTCTTCGACTATGAAATGAAGCCCACCAAAGTCAAAGTCCATATGAAAAAAGCCTTATCGGGTGATAGTTACTGGGTCTTTGTGAAACGCCTGTAAAGTGAGCGTCAACTTAAAAAAGCCAGCACTTGTTCAGCTCATTGGTGATCTTATTGCCGAAGAGCTGACAAGACTGCGCCCTGCTGAAAGTAACGAGTGGCGGCGTCGTCGCTGGCTGCCTACCGACGAACTGGTTCCGCAAAGTAAAGCAACTGGAGAAGCGACTGGTAAAACAACCGATAGTGCCGGCAACGAAATCGTGATCGACTCGCTTGAATGGATGGCAATTGCTGGTCGTGTTGTACAGTTTTTCCAAATGGAAGAAAGCGGTATTGAAGACTATCTATTGCGCAAGAACAGGCTCGATGAATGGTCGGAAATAGTGCAGAAAGCCCGCGACATTGCATCAAACAACATAACGGTCACAACCTCCGGCAGCACAGGTCAACCAAAGCCATGCAGACACCCCTGGGCTCAACTCACTGGCGAAGCAGACTACTTTGCCGAGCTGATAAGCACCCAAAATACGAGTGTTCAGCGCGTCATTACGTTGGTCCCGTCGCATCATATTTACGGGTTGTTATTCTCGGTATTACTGCCTGACATTCTGGACGTTCCCGTCATACGGGGATTCAGTGCCTTTCAACAAGTAACCGGCGGCTCTTTGCAGCCCGGCGACCTCGTTATAGGCTTTCCTGAGGCTTTAACTCAGGCAACGAAACTACTAAGCCATATACCCAACGAAGTCACTTTCACAACGTCGTCGGGCCCGTGCCCGGCAGAAACCATCAATGCGCTTTATGAGGCAGGCGCATCCCGCGTTATTGAAATTTATGGCAGCTCTGAGACTGCCGGTATTGGTTATCGCTTCTCACCGGAGCAACCCTTTCTACTTCTGCCTCGCTGGCAACAAGAGTCGATAAACACCCTGCAGGAAAAACACACACAACAAAGTTACGAGTTGCCCGATAAGCTCAACTGGCTATCCGATAAGAGCTTTATTGTCAGTGAGCGGGTTGATAGTGCTGTTGTTATTAAAGGCACCAATGTCTATCCGTCGCGAGTAATGACACTTATCGAGTCACACCCAGCCGTCAGTGCAGCTGCCGTAAGACAAAAAAAGCCAGCAGAAGGTAAAGGGTTAAAAGCGTTTGTGGTTCTGAAAAACCATAGCGAGAAAATAACGGAAGCTGATCTGAAGCATTGGTTAAGCGAGCATCTTCTCGATATTGAAGTCCCCACGCATATTACGTTTGGAGATGCCATTCCAGCCAATGAAATAGGCAAGCAGCAAGACTGGTCACTTTAAACTTAAACTGCAATGAGCCTTCTCAAGGCAATGCCCGCGTCAGGATATCATCGAATCGGCTATCGGTATTCTTCGCTTCTTCCAACATACAATGGCTTTCAATGCCGGCGTCGCTCAGTTCCGTTATAACACGACGAAGGCTGCTATTATTTTCCGGACGCGACAAAGTCGACAGCAAAACGGTAATTAAGCCATTGCCTAAATGTCCTGGTGTGTCGTAATCTCTGATATTCGCGCGAACAATTTCTGCCGCTCGAGCGAGCGTTTTAGAGTCATTAGTGACTTTCAAAGCCAGTAAAAAATAAGGGTATTCCGGGTGGGCTTTATAAAAACTGAACCGTCGCTGGAGAGCACGCAACATCATACGTCGGTTATAGAAGCCTGTGTGTTCATCCTCTCCACCGGTGCTGCGCAACTTCAGCTCCATCTCTTTGTAGTCGGTAATATCCTGAACCGTGCCAAAAATAATTTCATCACCATTCTCATCAAGCTGATAAATACCGGATTCCCGCAACCAACGAACGGTGTCGTCACTGCGAATAATACGATGTTCCACGTCGCGCACACCTGACTTTTTGGCGGCTTCAATAGCGTCGGTTACGGCTTTTCGATCCTGTGGATGCGTTTTTTCCATGACAATATCAAGACCGGGGTCAGTGGTGTTTTTTTCCAGGCCATAGAGCTCGTAAACCGTGTCAGACCAAATTGACTTGCCAGTGTTTAAGTTCAGTTTCCAGTGACCCAAATTTGCCACTCGTTCGGCCAGCTCAAGATTTCGCTGGTGACGTTTCACCGTCAATTCCAGCTGTTTTCGCTCAGTGATATCCAGTAACTGCCCTTTCCAAAGCGTACTGCCATTCGCCTGCCGTTCGGTCACTGCGTGCCCGTACACCCAGTGCAATTCACCGTTACGAACCACTCGGTACTCTTTGTTCCACGGAATTTGATATTTCGCGGACTCGAGTAAGCTATTGACTACCGCTTCATAGTCATCAGCGACAATAATGTCTTTCAAGACACATGTGTTTTTCTGAAGGTCACTCACGGTGCACCCGTAAATGCTTTCAATACCTTCACTAACAAAATGAAAGTGCCAGTCGCCACTTTCGGTTAGCTCTAATTGATAGACCGCGCCCGGCAGTGCATTCGTTAAACTCACTAAATCAACTGATGAATTCTGAGCCTTCATATAACCACTAACTGAAAAATATGAACGGGCATTCATCATACCGTAAAGACTACAAAATAAGCAGTAAAAGAAATGTAAAGTGACCCATTACAAAACAATTTAAGTAGGCTATATATATACAAACCATAATAAAAACAGGAGTTTTTATGTCGGCGGAGAAAAGTAAGTGGCACAACGCGATACTGGTTCCGGTGTTTTTACCAGCGGTTATTGTCATTGCTTTACTGGTAATAGGGACGTTAAGTGCACCTGAAAAAGCCGGTGAACTGTTTAATTGGACATTAGCAGGTATTACTGACAATTTTGGTTGGTTTTACATGCTTGCGGTTGCCCTCTTTCTTATCTTCATTATGGGGGTTGCTATATCCCGCTGGGGCCGCATTAAATTAGGCCCTGACCACTGCGAACCGGAATACAGCTTTACGTCCTGGTTCGCGATGTTGTTTTCTGCCGGGTACGGTATTGCCCTTCTATTCTTCGGCGTTGCCGAGCCAGTGTTGCACTATGCTGAGCCCCCTGCGGGCGCCGCAGAAACCGTTGGCTCCGCCAAGCAGGCAATGCAAATTGCTTATTTCCACTGGGGGTTTCACATTTGGGCCATCTACGGGCTGGTCGGCTTAGTTTTAGCGTATTTCTCATTTCGACATGGCCTGCCACTTTCGATGCGCTCAACCTTGTACCCGTTGATTGGCGAGAAAATTAATGGTCCGGCAGGACACGCTGTCGACACCTTCGCAGTATTAGGCACCATGTTTGGTATTGCCACAACCCTGGGTTTGTCGGTGATACAAATAAACACTGGTCTTAACTATTTGTGGGAAGACATTCCCGTGGGAACCACCGTGCAAGTGATTTCAATAGGTGTTATTACTCTTGCCGCAATAGCATCGGTGGTTGCCGGCATGGATAAAGGGATTAAACGGCTGTCGCTATTGAACATGACACTGGTTCTTTTTCTATTATTATTCGTGTTCATTGCCGGGCCTACCATCCACATTCTGGAAACCTTCCTGCAAAATACCGGGGCCTACTTAAGCGGTATTGTCGAACGAACCTTTAATTTGCAAGCCTATGAACGCAGTGACTGGATTGGTAACTGGACGCTGTTTATCTTTGGCTGGACCATCGCCTGGGCACCATTCGTTGGGCTCTTCATTGCTAAAATCAGTCGTGGCCGTACGATTCGCCAGTTTGTTTTTGGTGTCATGTTCGTACCTACTATATTCACGTTTTTCTGGTTCGCCGTATTTGGTGATACCGCGTTGAATATGATCATGAACGAAGGCTACACGGTACTCATTTCAGAAGTGCAGGATAACCAGGCCATCGCTTTGTTCAAACTTTACGAAGAACTGCCGCTGACCAGCATTATTAGCTTTGTTACCGTGCTCTTAATTATTACCTTCTTCGTGACATCATCAGACTCTGGTTCACTGGTTATCGACTCGTTAGCATCCGGTGGCATGGAAACACCTGTATGGCAGCGCGTTTTCTGGGCAAGTAGTGAAGGCGTTGTTGCGGCAGTATTGCTTGTTGCCGGCGGCTTAGGCGCGCTGCAAACCGCGGCAATAACCAGTGCCTTACCGTTCGCTGTCATTATTTTGATATCGGCAGCCGGAATGTGGCGAGCGTTGGTTATTGAAGGGCACCAATACAACAGTCTGAAGAGCCACCGCCATCATCACCGTCGTGGTGTTAACGAGGGTCCGGACTATTGGAAAAAACGTTTAGCCGGCCTGGTCGACTTTCCGAAAAAAGAACCTGTATTGGAGTTTATTAACGGACCGGCGACGGAGTCCTTGAAAAAAGTAAAAGAAGAGCTGAAAAGTCAGGACTGGCCTGCCGAATTTACAACGGACGAAGAGCACAATCGCATCATTCTTAGTGTTGAACGAGAAAATGATCTCGATTTTGCTTATGAAATTCGTCTGCGCGACTACTTACTGCCGGAGTTTGTGCTCAGCAACGACCAAAACCGCGAAACCTACTACCGAGCAGAGGTGTTCCTGAGACAAGGTGGGCAGTCGTACGATCTATACGGGTATGAGTCGTCAGATATTATCAATGACGTCATTAACCAGTTCGAGAACTACCTGCACTTCAGACACCACAGTCCGGGTGTTCTACCGTGGGATCTCGAAAAACACGATGAAGACCTCAACGACGACATAGAAACCAACAAGTAACACCGGGAAAACTAGAGTAGCCGCTCTCCGGAGCGGCTTTTTAGTGGTCGGACTGTTGAATTTTTGCAACATGTGCGAGAATAACCCCTAAGTCAGTAGGGAGTCACTATCACTATGGAACGTGTGGATAACCATCCGCAAAAACTAGCCCCCATGCCAACTATGCTGTTCAGGTCATTATTTACCTTACAGCGTAGCGATGAGTCTGAGGCTGATTCAGAAACCCTGAAAAAGCACTACTCCATCCCCGCTCCGGCAGATAAGCAACTTGAAAAGTATCATGATGCTTTTGGTGGCTTTGTGAGTGATGTCCCGCTTGCCATGCTGTATTGCATCGCGCAGCGTGCGCACTTAGCGCAGATGCTCGACGACAGCTTCCCTTGGCCTGCACCGGGTTTGGTGCACGTCAGCAACAAACTAGAGCGCCATGCGGTTATTCAAACTGACCAGTCGTTTCAGCTGGTGTCAAAAGTCAAAGTACCTAAGCGCGGACCTGATGTGTCTCCACGCCGGTTAAGACCGCAGTTTACGGTCGAGTTTTGGCAAGAGGGTGAAAAAGTAGCGACCTGTACCAGCGTTTATCAAGTCATGAAGTCGGATAACGCAAAAGCACAAACAAAGAAAGCAACGCCGAAACCTTTCGAACCCGACGAAGGCTGGGACAACTTGGCTCATTGGCAGTTAGGCAGCGGTATGGGCCGCCGATACGCCCGTATATCGGGCGACTTTAACCCCATTCACCTGCATCCACTCGTGTCGCGCTGGTTTGGTTTCGAGAAACCGATTATTCATGGTATGTACATGATGGCTCGAGCTCAGGCTGAGCTTGAACGCAAGCAGTCAAAGGCTGTCACTTATATAGACGTCACCTTCAAGCGTCCGGTTATTTTGCCGGCGAGAGTGCAGCTGTGGGTGAATTGCGAGGAAGATAAAACTAAGTACGAAGTGCGCAGTAGCGACCACACGTCTTTGAAGCTAGAAGGGTCAGTACGTTTCGACTGACCCCTCTTAGTTACTCTATTGCTTATACACTTTTCCGTCTTTCATCACGAAACTGACATTTTGTAGCAGAGTAATATCCTCTAAAGGATTACCTTTTACCGCCACAATATCCGCCTTTTTATTCGCTTCAATACGGCCAATTTTATCGTTCTTCAGAAAATCAGCTGCGACGCTTGTCGCTGCCTGGATCGCTTCAGCTGCAGGCATACCTGCTTCAACCATGTACTGGAATTCCAGAGCATTGTCACCATGTGCAGATACGCCGCTATCCGTACCAAACGCCACATTCACACCCGCTTTATAAGCTTTGGCGAAGGTATCCTGAATTTTCGGACCAATTTCGCGCGCTTTGGGTCTTACCACCTCCGGGAAGTACCCGTCAATTTCAGCTTTTTCAGCAACAAATTTACCCGCCAAAATTGTCGGTACTAAATACGTACCATGCTCTTTCATGGCCGCAATCACTTCGTCGTCCATATAAGTACCATGCTCAACCGACGCAATGCCTGCTTTAACTGCACGAAGCATACCGGCTTTGCCGTGCGCATGGGCGGCGACATGAAAGTTGTAGTCATCAGCAATATCAACCAAGGCTTCTAACTCGTCGTCAGTAAACTGAGGGTTGTCACCGCTGCTAGCCATACTCAATACACCACCTGTTGCGGTAATTTTAATAAAGTCGGCACCGTCTTTGTAATGTTGACGAACCGCTTCACGAGCATCTTCAGCGCTATTAATAACGCCATCTTTCGGCGTTGGGCGACCCATCAGTTGTTCTTTCCAGCCGTTTGTCGGGTCCGCATGCCCACCCGTTGTTGCAATAGACTTGCCTGCGGTATAAATGCGTGGCCCAGCGGTAATGCCGGCGTTAATCGCGTCCCGCAAAGCAATGGTCACATTGTCAGAGTCACCTGGGTTACGAACCGTTGTAAATCCCGCTTTCAGCGTTTTCATGCCGTAGTGCTGAGCAATCAACGCTAAGTCCGCCGGGTTCTGAGTAAATTGCTTGATGTACGAATTTGGACCGGACTGACCGTCTAAGTGCACGTGGAGGTCAATAAACCCCGGCAAACACGTACTGTCTGACAAGTCGGTTATTTGGCTGGAGCTTCCCGGTGAGTTCACTTTGACCGCCTTAATATCACCATTTTCAACTTCAATGTAACGCTCGCCAATAAGCTGTCCAGACTGACTATCAAATACGTCCCCGCAATGCAGCCAGTCTCCTGCCTGAGCTGATGTCGCCGCCAAACCAACGGCTATGCCTACTACCAATTTCTTAAGCATGGAACTCCCCTTCATTATTGTGCTTCGTTTATTGGAATTTCCTGTCCCCAGAGTCGGCGAATATCAGCGTCATTCTGCATTAGCGAGGCTAATGTATAGTCTGATAAAAACCGGTAGAACGTTTCCTTACCTTCATTGATTAAATTCTTAAGCTCGCAGGCCGGGAATATAGCGCATTCCGGCTTATGACAATCTATCCAGTACTCGTCACCTTCAAGCCTGCGTATGATCTTGTCTAACCGCACATCGGCAGGGTCAACAGCCAGCAAAAAACCACCATTTTTCCCCCGGCGAGTGTCAATAAACCCTTCTTTTCCTAACTGATGCACCACTTTATTTAAGTGATTTCTGGGCACATTGAAGATACCACTGAGTTCATCAATCGTGACTCTATTGTCGTCTTTTTTGGCCGCAAGATACATTAAAACGCGCAGACCATAATCGGTGTATTTTTTAAGTTGCATAGGCGTTAACCCTATCAGGATATTGCTACTGTTGCTCGACAAAAATCAGTTGTCGATTACCGCGAGTGGTCAACACTAAGCGCTCATTGTTATCAATAAATACTTGATAGACACGTTGCATAGCGTCACTGAACTCTCTTTCCAGTTGACTGGCGGTTTCTGGACACGCCATTTTGGTACTTCCCATAAGCTGTATTTGCGCCAGCTCACCACCTAAGTTGTATTGCCCGAAGTACCTATTACAGCCATTAAATCCAGTCAGCTGACCGTCGGCCAGAAAACTCAGTGTCGGCGTTTTTGTATTGAGCGGATGGTCGCCAAATTTAACCAATTGCCACTCGACACCCTGCACTAACCATTCACTGTCGCCACCACAGCCGGAATAAACGTTACCGTCTTCGTGCAAATCGACTTGGTAGGGGTAAAGCCTGCCACTCATCGAGTCCCGACATAACGTATCAATAACCACTAACTGCGTTGCTGTGGCTGAGTCAATGCGCCATTCATAAGGGTTCTCAGAAACGACTTTGGCCGGCGCGACATCAACAATTGCTTCGGTATTCGGTGTCGTAATGGTCATGTGTTGCGGATTAACCGCAACCTGCCAGAAAGGTTCGTTGCCACGGCCTGTAAAGTGCTTAGGCAAAGTGCCTTTTTCCACACAGGTTGGCAATTCCTGTCCCTGCCAGGTAATGGTCGCTTCATTACCTTTCCCCCAATATTGGGTGACGGGATCAGCACCGTCGTTATAGCGTGCGCCCGATGCACTAACCACCTGCTGCAAATGTGTCGAGCTGCCTTTGTAATGAAGTGTCGCTGCCGCGTCAGTAAAGTTGAGCGTAACTTCGGCCGCCCCGCATTGATACTGAATGGTTTGCTCTGAGTCACTAGTTAATGAACTGCAACCGACTACACCAGCTAATACGGTTAGCACCGTGGTCAGTTTTATTATTTTCGTCATTTAAAGCGCCTTAACGGTTTCCCCTCTTTGTAAACACTTTACCTCGCCCAAGCGCTTTTAACCAAACTCTCTGACTAAGACAACGACAAGTACCACAAAAAAACCGACCAAAGAATTGCTAAAGATAAAAACTGTTGTTGCGAATCATTATTATTTATATTAGCATTCGCGGCGATTTGATAAACCAATAATGAAATAACCTTTCAAAAAACATTAACAGGGTAGATCATGAAAAAGACGTTACTGACTACGGCTATTCTTGCAAGCTTCGCTGCTCCGGCCTTTGCAGAAGTGGCTATTGACCGAACTGATGATATTGAACAAATCAAAATTATCGGTACAAAAACTGACTCCAGAGCCACTGCAGGCTCAAGCGCCGTTATCGACGAAGAGCAAATGCGAATTGAAGTACCATCCGACATTAACCAGTTGATGAAAACCATCCCTGGTGTCTATGTGCGTGAAGAAGACGGCCAGGGCCTCCGCCCAAACATTGGTATCCGTGCCGCAACCGCCGGCCGTGTCAGTAAAGTGACCCTTTTGGAAGACGGCGTTATGGTAGCGCCAGCGCCCTACTCAAACCCGGCTGCATATTACTTCCCAACCACCTTCCGCATGTCTTCTATTGAAGTGCTGAAGGGCGCTCCATTATTGCGTTATGGTCCTCAAACCACTGGTGGTGTACTTAACCTGGTTACGACCCCCGTTCCGGAGCAGTTCGGTGGTCAAGTATTGACTGAGTTCGGTGAAAACAGCAGCCGCGATATTCATGCGCATGTTGGCGGCACAAAAGGTCAGTGGGGCTTCTTGCTAGAAACCGTTCAACGCAGCAGCGACGGTTTTAAAGATATCGACCGCAGCAGCCGTGACGCTGGATTCGACATTGAAGACTATGTTGCAAAATTAAAATGGACTGGCGATCGTCAAAGCTTGTTGGCTAAAGTTCAGTACTCCGAAGAGATTTCAAACGAAACCTATCTGGGACTGACAGATTCAGACTTCGAAAAAGATGAAAACCGTCGCTATGGATTGTCGGAAATCGATCAGATGGACAATTCACATAAAGGCTATAGCCTGAATTATGCATTCGAAGCGTCAGATAACCTTACACTGAATATCCTTGGTTACTACAATGACTTCGCTCGTAACTGGTTCAAACTTGATGGCGGTAATGCGTATGTTAATGCCGCTAACAATGGCGATGAAGATGCCTTAGCCATACTGCACGGCGCCATGGATGAGACTGGTCTGAACTACAAAAACAACAACCGCGCGTACGAATCAAAAGGCATCGAGGCCAATGCGCAGTTTACCCTAGCTAACCATACGTTGGAGCTGGGCGCTCGCGACCATAGTGACGAGATGGATCGCTTCCAACCTGTTTCTGTATACGATCAAGTGAACGGCAGCTTGGTTTTCCAAAACACCGTCATGCCAACTGGAAGCAATAACCGCTTAGAGGGCGCTGACGCGTTGAGCGTATGGTTAACTGACGAGTGGCGAGTAAGCGATGCGTTAATGGTCAACGTCGCGCTGAGATATGAAGACGTAGAGTCCTACCGCTATCAATTTGCTGACACAGCTCGCTCAGAACTTGACAGTGCACGCTCGAATGACAGCAGCGAGTGGTTGCCAGGGGCATCATTTACTTATGATGTAAACGATAACTGGCAGGTTCTGGCAGGCGTACACAAAGGTTTTTCCCCCTTAGGTGGCGGTGCAAAAGAGAACCAAGAGCCTGAAACCAGCACGAACTACGAGGCTGGCGTACGTTACAACCAAGGCGCTTTGTTTGTCGAAGCGGTTGGCTTCTACAGCGACTTTAACGACACAACACAACAATGCTCAATCGCGAACCCATGCGACAACGGTGCTGAATCAGGCAACTACGTACTAGGCGAATCAGTTGTTCGTGGCCTGGAGTTCCAGGCAAGCAACACGTTTGAAGCAGGAAGCTTCCTGATTCCTGTGGATGTAACCTATACCTACACCAAAGGTGAAATCAGCGAAGATAACCTGAATAACCTTGACGGTGATGAATTGGCAGACATTCCGCAAAATACGTTCAGTATGCGCGTTGCACTAGACAACCAAAACGGTTGGATAAACTACATTGTGGCAAAATACGCCGACGAAATGTGCGTCAGCACGGGCTGTAACCGTACCGACAGCCAATTCGACAGAACGGAATCTGTGTTTGTCACTGATTTCGTCAGCCGTTATGAGATGAACAACAACATGGCGGTTTATTTCAAAGTCGAAAACCTGTTTGATCAGCAACAAATTGTCGCTCGTTCACCGCATGGTGCTCGTCCTAATAAGCCTCAAACAGCATCCTTTGGTGTGGAATACACTTTCTAAACGCCAGACTCTCTCCCTGGCTTTTTTGCGGCCCCACGTGTTGGGGCCGTTTTTTTCTCTTATTGAGGGAGTCGTTATTTGGCTAAATCAATAAGATAGTCAGCCAGAGCACCCATTCCGGTTTGCTTTACACCCGCTTCCCGCTCGGCCGTTTGGTTATAATTGGTATTGGTATTCACGTCATACACGTACAACTCACCTTTGTCGTCCTCTATGAATTCAATACCGGCGACATCAATATCATTCGCCTTTAAAAAGGCTTCAAGGGCGAAAATAATTTCGTGGTCGTTAAAGCGTTTAGTAATCGTAAATTTATTCGGCGTTTCCGCCGGCGCTTCGCTGGTCGGGCAAAACGCATCATCAACACTACAGACATCGGCCGGACAGAGCTCAAACCCCTGTTCGGTATTCACATTCACTGCATAAACAAATTTCTGACCAACAAACTCGCTGCGGGTAATGTGGGGTTGTTTCGGTTTGATGTACTCCTGCAACAACCAAACACCGTCCAGAGGCTCTTCGTAGTCGGCACTATCAATATAAGCTTGCAAACCAGCAGCATCATCAAACTTAATAACACCCAAGCCTTTGCCGCCACGATTCGGTTTTAAAATAACGGGCCACTGAGCAAACGTTTCAGCAGCTTCAACCAATAAACTCTTACCCACGACCGCTTGTGTTTTAGGAACATTCAGCCCGGCTTTTTGCAATGCCGCATACTGCGATAACTTGCAGACTTCCAGCGCAAGAACGCCGGTACCATTCACAACCGTTCGATTGTTGCTTTCCAACCAGGTTAAGGCCATACGAGTGAGTTCTGGCGCAAAACGATGCCCTCGGGTATGCGAAGAGGCACTCATGCGGTTGTAATACACCGCATCGTCAGGCAGTTCGGTAAAAGGAATGACGCCAGTGTCCAAAAACCACTCTTTGGCCTCAACTCCGCGCTTCTCAAATTCTGCTCTCAATGGCACTAGCCACTCTTCATTTTCGTGCAGAATAACAATATCTCGCATGTGAACCTCTTATCTATTATCTTTACTGGGAAAGATACGCAATGGATAGAAAAATCGTTTAATGAAACATTTAGCGCTCGGGCCGTTAACCGCTCTCATTGTACTGCTTGCCACCCAACTCGCCAACATGCCTTTACCGGCGGCTCTCACTCTAAGCACAGTTGTCTGGGTCGCTTGGTGGTGGGTCACCGAATGCATTCCTCTGCCTGTCACTTCATTGTTGCCCTTCGTGTTACTGCCCGTATTCGGAGTTATTGATACCAGCACCGCTGCAGGCGCGCTGGGTGACAATATCATTTTATTGTTCATGGGTGCCTTTATGTTGGCCAAAGCGGTGGAAGCCAGCGGCGTTCACAAACGTATGGCATTAACGCTTATCGCCCGTATCGGAGCTGACAATGGTCGCAAAGTGGTTATTTCGTTTATGGCTGCGACCGCATTTTTATCCATGTGGATATCGAATACCGCTGGTGTTCTGGCACTTTTGCCCGTCGCTCTGGCACTCGCCGATGCCAGCGACGACGAAAGCTTTCAACGCGCACTGTTATTGGGTCTTGCTTACGCCGGCTCGTTAGGCGGTATTGCTACCTTGGTCGGCACACCGCCTAATTTAATTTTCGCCTCCATTTATCAGAATATTACCGGAACCGAGTTCAGCTTTACCCGCTGGCTTAGCATTGGTTTACCGATGGTTCTGCTCGGGTTACCAGTGATTGCTTTGTGGCTCACTCGACACGTCAAGCTCACAAAACCATTAGAGCTTCCCACTACGAGTAAAATGACCACCTATGAAAAGCGCGTATTAATGGTGTTTGGTGCCGTCGTTTTCCTGTGGATAACCCGCACAGCACCATTTGGCGGCTGGACCGGCTTTTTAGGGCTGGGCAGCTTAAATGATGCCACTGTCGCTTTAGCCGGTGTGGTTGCGATGTTTGTGATTCCAAGCGGCAAAATTAAGCACGAAAAACTGCTTAACTGGACACTGGCGAAAGACATTCCCTGGGGCATCTTATTGCTATTTGCCGGCGGCATTTGTCTGGCCCGGGGCGTAATGGAAAGCGGCCTGGGTGATATCATTGGCCAGTCGCTCACAGCGTTAGGTGCGCTTCCTTTATGGTTGCTCATTTTTGTGCTCACTCTGACCGTCTCGTTTGTCACCGAAGTCACATCCAATACAGCGACCGCCACTCTACTTATGCCTATTTTGGCAGCCACCGCTACGGCATTACAGTTACCGATTGAATTACTGATGATTCCGGCCGTTATTGCCTGTAGCTGTGCATTCTGCATGCCTGTCGCAACACCGCCAAACTCTATTGTGTTTGCCTCTAAACGCATTACGATAAAAGCTATGGCACGAGAGGGAGTTGTTCTTAACGTTCTACTGGCCGTAATAACAACAATTGCGGTGTTGCTGTTCGTTTAATGCGGGCGTGGCGCTAACAGGCTATAATTGCGCCTCTTTTTAATTTAAAAGGATTTCTAATGAGCGACTTCCCCGCCTGCCCTGAATGCCAGTCAACCTTCACTTATCACGACGGTAACTTACTGATTTGCCCTGAATGCGCCCATGAGTGGTCTGAAGATGAACCAACAGACACTGAAAATACCCCCCAGTACCGTGACTCTAACGGCACACCGCTTGAAGACGGCGATACCGTCACTGTGATTAAAGACTTGAAAATAAAAGGGTCTTCTTCCGTCGTTAAGGTCGGCACGAAAGTGAAAAACATTCGCCTGGTAGCAGGTGATCATGACATCGACTGCAAAATAGACGGCATTGGTCCCATGAAATTAAAGTCCGAATTCGTTAAAAAAGCATAATCCCAATTCGCCATACGGTCATCCGCTTCTTCTTGCGAACTAAAGTGTAAAGATCCCTAAATTCATTGGTTTTTTTCATAAAGGTTCGCTAAAAAGAATACATACATTTATGTATGTTAAGGGGAGCGATTATGGAAATACCGGTTTTGCTCGCCATTGTTGCAGGACTTTGGTTAGCACTTGTTCTTGCAGGTGGTTTAGAAGCACTAAAACACCGTTGGCTGGTTAGCCGTATTCCAGTACGCGTCCACGTCAATGGCACACGTGGAAAAACCAGTGTCACTCGATTGATTGCTGCTGGCCTTCGCGCCGGCGGCAAGCGAGTATGCGCAAAAACAACGGGCTCTGCCGCCGCAGTCACTGACCCTGACGGGCGTGAATTTCCAATTTACCGCATCAGTGGTGCCAATATCATTGAACAAATGCGCACGCTAAAGCGCATGGCTAAATTAAAGCCGGAAATTGTGGTTATGGAATGCATGGCACTACAACCGCAGTATCAGTCATTGAGCGAGCTGCGCATGGTGCGTTCTAATGTGGGTGTCATTACCAATGCCCGCCCTGACCATTTAGATGTGATGGGGCCCGGCGAAGAAGATGTCGCCTTAGCTTTGGCTGGGAGTACGCCCGTTAAGGGCAACTTGTTCACCGCCGAACGAGATTTACTCCCCACCTTTGAACACTCCTGTAAAGACAGAAAGTCACAGCTCCACGGTGTCACACTGGAAGAGGTTGAGGCCATTTCTGAAGACACGATGAGTCAATTTCGTTACGCCGAGCATAAAGAAAACGTCGCTCTGGCTTTAAAAATATGCGAACACCTTGGCGTTGACCGAGATAAAGCGTTAAAAGGCATGACCGAACTTGAGCCGGAAGCTGGTGCTATGCAAGTTCTGCACATTAACTATTTCAAGCGTGAAATTGTGTTTGTTAATGGCTTTGCCGCTAACGACCCGGAGTCGACCGGCAAGATTTGGGAAAACATGATTGAGAAGTTCGGTGAAGATCGCCGCAAAATCATGTTGATTAACTGCCGGGCCGACCGCCCACATCGGTCTCAGCAAATGGCTGAAGAAGCCGGAAAATGGACCAAGGCCGATAAAGTCATCTTGATGGGCTCTGGTTGTTTTGTCTTTGTTCGAAACGCAGTAAAGCACGGACTCGATCCGGAAAAGCTACTTGTACTTGAAGGCGGTGACACAACCGATATAACAGAAACCATTTTAGAAGAATCCGCAGGCAACGCACTGGTTGTTGGTATGTGCAATATTCACGGCGGCGGCGAAGAAGTCGCTCGCTTCTTCCAAAACCGTGCCGTTAAAGAGGAAGATTTATGATAGCGCTCAATATATTGGCTGTTGCCATTGGTGTTGGCTTATTTTTTACCTTGCTGCTTACCCATACTCTCGGGCTAGCCGCAGGAGGTTTGGTTGTTCCGGGTTATGTTGCATTACAACTGACCGACCCACTCAGTCTGGCCATTACATTACTCGCCGCCCTGATTACCTATTTGATTGTTAAAGTCATAGCGAGCTTTGCGATTATTTATGGTCGTCGCCAAACCATTATTATGATTCTAACCGGCTATTTAATCGCCGGCCTGTTCGACCTATTCATTGGCAACTTAGTGAACTGGGCAGACTTACAAATGATAGCCGGCGGCGACAATGCACAAGCACAAGTTGGCGCTCTCGAGTCGACGGTAATGATGTCGGTCATGGAGAGCAGCATCATTGGCTATATTATCCCGGGGCTTATTGCTATTTGGTTTGAACGACAAGGCGTACTGCAAACCTTGTGTGGGCTAGCAGTCACCGCCGTGTTAGTGAGGTTGGCGCTTATTGTTATTATGCCTGAATCTTTGCAAATGTATGAAGCGAGTCAAGCTTTTCAAATGCCCGGTTGGTAACAGGAGAACCCTATAATGAGTAGTTTTACTAAAATTTATTGGCGCTCTTCAGGTGTACCGACCTGGGGGCTCATTTTCTTAATTGTCGTCGCAATTATTGTGGTTATTGCGGCAGAAAAAATGAAGCAGCGCGACCCAGTTGTGGAAGACAACTACGCGACCATGGTAAATGCGGCGAAAATCATGCGCCAGGGCATGAACGTGTTGCAACCACTGAGAGCTCAAATAGCCCCCATTAATCCTGAGTTTGATCCTCAACGATCGGGCTTGGTCGGTTTAGAGAACAGTATTGTCACAACCAATCATGGCGGTCGAGAATCTAAACAAACCACTATTAACCCAAATTGGGCGGCAGTTGCTGTTAAATTATTAGCGGAAGCGGGTGTTAAAAAAGGCGATTTAGTTGCCGTAACAGTTTCAGGCTCGTTCCCAGCGCTCAACTTGGCTGTCTACTCAGCACTTGAGGCGATGGAAGCAAATGCCGTTATTGTTGCATCTGCCTCGTCGTCTCAGTGGGGCGCTAACACGCCTAATTTTCTATGGCTGGATATGGAACGAAAGCTTCGTGAAGCGGGCGTTATTTCGCTCCATGCCGATTATGCATCGATTGGCGGCATTGAAGATAGAGGCATTGGCATTCCTGAGGAAGGCATTCAATCCATTCGCCGTTCAATTGAACGTGCTGACGTTAAATTCATTGACCCTGCCAACTACCAAGAAGCGGTCGCCGATAGGATTGCCATTTTTCGGGAGTACTCTGCCGAGCGAAATTACACTGCCTACATCAACGTGGGTGGTGGCGCGACGGTTGTCGGTCCCCCTGGCATTGATGACATGTTCAAATCTGGCTTACAGACAGACGCACCAGCACGTGCCTTTGCAGTAGAGACCGTTATGGGCTACTTCCTGCAGGAAGACATTCCGGGTATTCACTTTATCGGCATTAAAACCATGGCAGAACGCCATGGCTTACCGTTAATGCCACCAGAGGCAGTACCAGTAGGGAATGGCGGTATATACTCAGCCACGACTTACAACCGCTGGTTAGCACTGGGCTTAGCTGTCGGCTTGTTTGGGCTTACCTGGCTTATCGTCCGCTCTGCACGTATTACCAGTTTATGGCAGCGCTCTGGTCATAGCGGGAAAGGCACAAAACCGATGGTTTAACACTACCTCTTATAAGGTAGCTTCTCTTCTCTAAAAGAGAGCCTTACATTTATGTCGTTTAATGCTAAAACTATAAATGGCAACTTCCATGTAAGGCTCTCTTTATGAATCGACATTTAACCAATAAACCCACCACAGTATTTCTGTTCTTATCCTCCTGGCTCCAGGGTGGGATGACTCTATGAATAAAAGAAACCTTGTTTGGATCGTCGTCATTATCGGTCTTGGCTTTTTTGTCTACCTTGGTGTTAACAAGGAAAACGAAGGCTATGAGGGAATTGTCAGTGGCAACGGGAGAATCGAAGCCGCTGAAATTAATGTTGCCACTAAAGTTGCCGGGCGACTCGCTACCCTGTCGGTGGCGGAAGGTGACTTCGTGCTTACCGGAAGCAAGCTTGCGAGCATTGATACCACGACGCTCGAAGCCGAACTTCACCAAGCACAGGCACAATTTAACCAAGCAAAGAGCGCAATTAACACAGCTGAAAGTCAAATTGAGCAGCGTCGAGCGGAAAAAAGCGCGGCGCAAGCGTTACTGAAACAACGCAACGCTGAGTTAGAGCTTGCTAAAAAGCGACTCACCCGAGTTCAAAGTCTATCTCAAACGGGCTCGATGTCAGTACAAGATCTTGATGATGCAAAAGCGTCCGTTATTAGCGCCGAGTCGGCCGTCACCGCAGCTAAATCCCAGATTTCCGCAACCGATGCAGCCATAGCGACAGCGATTTCAAGACATGAAGAAGCTAAGTCCGGTGCCGAAGCCGCCAGAGCAACGATTGAACGCATTCAAACTCAAATAGATGACAGCACACTTCTTGCGCCTCGCGACGGCCGCATTCAATACATTATTGCTCGGCCGGGGGAAGTTATTGGCAACGGAGGTCGAGTTGTGAACATGGTGGACTTGAGCGATGTTTATATGACGTTCTTTCTCCCCACCAGCGCTATTGGAAAGATATCAGTAGGAAGTGAAGCACGCATTGTGTTAGATGCGCTGCCAAACTATCGCATACCCGCTAGTATCAGCTTTATATCGGATATCGCACAGTTCACACCCAAAACGGTTGAAACCCAGGAAGAACGAGAAAAACTCATGTTTCGGGTTCGTGCCAGCATCGACAAAGCACTCTTAGAGAAGCATCTTGAACGTGTAAAAACGGGACTACCTGGCGTTGCCTACGTGAAGCTTGATGAGCAAGAAGCTTGGCCCGAAGAGCTCAAGTCGGAGCTCAATGAATGACCCAAGAGAATGACGTTGTTGTCTCTCTAAATGAGCTCAACTATCACTACAGCAAGCAACCAGCACTGCGCTCTGTATCTTTGGCTGTCCCTCGAGGAAAGTTGTGCGGTGTCATTGGTCCTGATGGCGTTGGTAAATCAACGTTACTGTCCCTGATCTCCGGCGCTAGAGCGTTACAGTCAGGCCAGCTGTTTGTATTAGGCGAAGATCTGAGTAAATCTCGTCAACGCAAGCGGCTATATCGCCGTGTTGCTTATATGCCGCAAGGGTTGGGGAAAAACCTCTACCCTACACTGTCAGTGGAAGAAAACCTCAGCTTTTTTGCGCAGCTTTTTGGACTAAAGGGCCAACAGCGCGAACAACACGTTTTTCGCTTATTAAAAGCGACCCGTCTGTGGGAGTTTAAAGACCGCCCCAGCGCAAAGCTTTCAGGCGGAATGAAGCAAAAACTGGGGTTATGTTGCGCATTGATTCATGAGCCAGAACTGCTGATATTGGATGAGCCGACAACCGGAGTTGACCCTTTGTCTCGCCGTCAGTTTTGGCAGCTTATCGACGACATTAGACAACAACACCCGGACATGAGCGTGCTGGTGGCAACGGCTTATATGGATGAAGCCAAACGCTTTGATTGGTTAGCGACCATGAATAACGGTGAGGTGCTCGCATCAGGATCTCCCACCCAACTTTTAACTCAGACCTCAACGTCTTCTTTAGAGCACGCTTTCGTATCACTGCTTGGTGCTCAATCTATAGAGCCTTTTACGAGCCGGCCGCATCAGTTCGACAAAGACAACCCTACAGCGATAGAGGCAAAAGAGCTGACCATGCGTTTTGGCGATTTTACCGCCGTTGATAAGGCCAGCTTTCGTATTCAGAAAGGTGAGATTTTCGGCTTTTTAGGGTCGAATGGATGCGGTAAAACAACAACAATGAAAATGCTGACCGGGCTGCTAACAGCCAGCTCAGGTAAAGCCTGGCTTTTCGATGAGCCCATTGACAGTCACTCCTTAGAAACTCGTAAGCGCGTTGGCTATATGGCTCAAAGCTTTTCCCTATATAGTGAGCTTACGGTCTATCAAAATCTTAAATTGCACGCTCAGCTATTTGATATTCCTAAAGAGAACATTGACGAGCGAATAGAGGCGATAGCGGAGCAATTCGATTTACAACGGCTATTCCAGCAGCTCCCCAAGCAGTTACCCATTGGTGAGCGCCAGCGCTTATCACTGGCTGTCGCCATGATTCATGAGCCAGAAATACTGATTCTGGACGAGCCAACCTCCGGTGTCGACCCTGTCGCCCGCGATAGTTTCTGGCATATTTTATTGAGACTTTCCCGCGAGCACGGCGTCACTATCTTTATATCCACTCACTTTATGAATGAGGCGGAACGGTGTGACAGAGTGTCACTCATGCACGCAGGAAAGGTGTTAGTCACCGACACACCTAACGGCATTATCCAGAGCTGTAACAAAAACTCTCTTGAGGACGCTTTTGTTGACTATTTAGAGGCGGCATCAGGGCAACCCGATAATAGCCGTGAAGAGCCGACGCTAAGGCGACAAACTCATAGTGACCTTCAGCTAAGTCACGGCTTTAGTGTAAGACGACTGCTTAGCATCAGTCACCGCGAAACATTAGAGTTGTTCCGGGACCCCGTTCGACTTGTCATGGCTTTAGTCGGTAGCGTTATCCTGATGTTCGTGCTGGGATACGGTATTAATATGGATGTCGATGAAATTGACTTTGCCGTACTTGACCGTGACAAGACCAGCACCAGTCGCGATTACATTCTTAGCTTATCGGGCTCTCGCTACTTTAACGAGCAACCGCCTTTAAGCAGCTACGAAGAGGTGGATGACCGCCTGCAGAGTGGCGACATTAGTCTGGCCATTGAAATACCCAACAACTTCGCCCGCAATATACAACGAGGCGATAACGTCACTGTTGGTGCGTGGGTCGATGGCGCTATGCCTATGCGAGCAGAAACTGCTCAGGGTTATATTCAGGGTATGCATATAGACTGGCTACAGAAGCAACAACAGCAACTGAGTGTCCCTACTCCCCAAACAACCACTATCGATATTGCTTCCAGATACCGCTACAACCCTGATATTAAAAGCTTGCCGGCTATGGTGCCGGCAGTGATACCTCTGCTGTTAATGCTGTTTCCATCTATTTTGACTTCTCTCTCTGTCGTTCGGGAAAAAGAGTTAGGCTCCATCACCAATTTTTATGTCACTCCAACGCGTAAAAGTGAATTTTTCCTCGGTAAACAGCTGCCTTATGTCGTTCTTGCGATGGTTAACTTCTTAATACTGGTTGGACAGGCTTTATTTATTTTCAAGGTCGAACTGACCGGCAGTTTTCTGGCGTTTACCCTAGCCACGTTTTTCTACGTCATTTGCGCCACTGCATTGGGGCTTATTATGTCCGCTTTCCTGAACAGCCAAATTGCAGCGCTGTTTGGCACCGCTCTGGCCACCATTCTTCCAGCCTCTCAGTTTTCCGGCATGATAACGCCGGTCACATCATTAGAAGGATTGGCGAAAATTATTGGGGAAGTGTATCCGACGACCTATTACATGATTGTCAGCCGCGGCGTCTTCTCAAAAGCCTTATCCTTCAATGAGCTGCACGTCATGTTGGTCGGTCTCATTATTGCTGCCATTATTTTTATAGCGGTTGGCATTAGCTTAGTGAAAAAGCAGGAGCGATAAATGCGTTCTCTCAAAAACATGTCGCATTTAGGCATAAAAGAGTTAGTGAGTTTGTCACGCGATCCCATGCTGCTTTTATTTATTATGCTGGCTTTTACCGTCTTTGTTTATACCGCTGCATCAGCCACACCACAAACCCTTTACAAGACCCCCATAGCCGTTATCGACAATGACCGCTCACAGCTGTCTAACCAATTAATTAATAGCTTTTTAATGCCTTATTTTCTGCCACCCGAAGCCGTTTCGGCGGATCAAGCCGATCAGCTCATGGACGAAGGTCGTTACACCTTTATTCTGGATATTCCGGAGGGGCTGCAAAGAGACTTACTCAATGGCGAACGACCACAAATTCAGCTTATTGTCGACGCGACCCGAATGAGCCAGGCGTTTACTGGTAACGGATACATTCAGTCAATTATTAATCGGGAAGTCAGTACGTTTACTCAATCAACAGCTCAACTGCCCATCGATATTGCTGTGCGAGCCCAATTCAACCCAGAGCTGGATAGTGGTTGGTTTAGTGCCGTCATGGAACTCATTAACCAAATCACCATGCTATCGATTATTTTAACTGGCGCTGCATTAATCAAAGAGCGAGAACATGGCACCGTCGAACATCTTATGGTGATGCCGGTAACGCCTTTTCAAATTATGGTCAGTAAAGTTTGGTCCATGGCGTTAGTAGTCCTAGTGGCATCCGCTTTTTCTTTAGTCGTGGTGATAAAACAAGCATTGGCAATACCCACGAGTGGTTCGTTGGGCCTCTTTTTATTCGGCACTGCATTGCATCTATTTGCGACCACATCCATCGGCATCTTTTTAGGTACTTACGCTCGTTCAATGCCACAGTTCGGTTTGTTATTTTTGCTCATTATTATGCCCATGCAAATACTGTCCGGTGGCATGACACCATTCGACAGTATGCCAACCGTAGTGCAGGCCGTTATGTATTTTGCTCCAACATCTCATTTTACTGAGTTTGGTCAAAGCATTTTGTTCCGTGGCGCGGGCGTCGATATCGTCTGGCCACAATTGTTGGCATTAGCGGGGATTGGCGCCTTGTTCTTTTGGGTATCATGGCGCCATTTCCGAGAGCGGTTAGCGGATATGGCGTGAGCCATTTTTTAAATCATAACAGTGGCAAATGGCCTGCCAGGCTTCTTCAGCGGTATCGACAATTTCAAATAAAGCCAAGTCATGCTCGGAGATAGTGCCTTCTTCAACGAGTAAATCAAAGTCAATTAGCCGCTGCCAAAACTCTTTTCCAACGAGCACAATAGGTACAGGTTCGGACTTTTTCGTTTGCACCAATGTTAACGTCTCAAACAGTTCATCCAATGTACCAAAGCCACCGGGGAAAGCGACCAGGGCACGGGCTCGTTGCAAAAAATGCATTTTACGAATAGCAAAATAATGAAACTGAAAGCAATACTCAGGCGTTATATACGGGTTCGGTCGCTGCTCATGAGGTAGCACGATATTCAAGCCAATACTGTGTCCTCCTGCCTCCATGGCTCCCCTGTTTGCTGCCTCCATAATGCCCGGACCGCCCCCACTGACAATCATTAGGTTTTCATCATCATGACAGAGATTATGTTCAGTGGCGATGCGTGCAAAATCCATTGCTTGTTGATAATAGGCACTGTTTTTCAGTGCTCTTTTCGCTCGCTTCAGGTTTCCCATCAACGTGTCGTTGTCCGGATCTTTCTCCAACGCTTGTTCAGCGACACCAACATCATGCTGTGCCTGCTCGGGCGGCAAAAACCGTGCACTGCCAAACACCACAATAGTGGCATCGACATTGTGCTTTTCCAGCGTCAGCTGCGGCTTTAAATACTCCAGCTGAAGGCGCACGGCTCGTAAGTCATCACTCAACAAAAAGTCATGGTCAGCAAAGGCCAATTTGTAGGAGCCTTGCCCCTCTATCTTTGCTATAGATTCTTCTGACTGCTTGGCGGAAATAAGACGACGCCGGCGAAGTTCGTTTTCTGTCATGGAGAGTCCGTTAGGGTTTATGTATTGTTTCGCATCAGTTTACCGTAAAAACAGCTTAAACCTGCTGAATTATTGCGACTCCAGTCGCATTGCAACCATACCTTGGTTTTCGCCAACTTCATCAAAGCCAAGACTGTTGTATAACCGCCGGGCAGGCTCGTTTTCCGGGTACACATTCAACGTAATAAACTGAGTTTCTTCCTGTGACCATGCATTTTCCAGCAGTGCTTCGACAAATTTTCTGCCCAGCCCCTGACCACGAACTGCAGAGTTCACAATGAGGCATGCGATGTGTATACCGTTTTCGACTTTTTGGTAGGCTTGTGCAAAACCGATAAGCGTTCCGCCCCGATAAAAGCTAAAAGTACCGCGCTCTTCCGCTTTAATTTGTTCCCAAATAGCCTCAGCTGAACTGCCATAAGGTACTTTTTCACCAAACCAGAGTCGAAACTCCGCCGCATTGTCCGGCCAAGTCAGTGCTTCTTTGAGTTCATCTATTGTTGCTCGTTGTAGCATGCTCACTCGCCTTGCAGAGTTAGAATTAAGGTGCGGGTACCGCCGTGATCTCTATGTTCGCAAAGATAGACTCCCTGCCAAGTGCCTAAATTTAAGCGTCCATTAGTCACCGGCAGGGTTAAGCTACTCCCTAAGATGCTCGACTTTAAGTGTGCAGGCATATCGTCTGGGCCTTCAAACGTATGTCGGTAATAAGGCGCATTTTCCGGCACCATTTCATTAAAATGGCTTTCAAAGTCCTGACGAACCGTCGGGTCTGCATTTTCATTAATGGTCAACGATGCCGATGTGTGCCGAATAAACACATGTAATAGTCCAGTCGACAGTCGTCCCATGTCGACCAAAGCCCGTTCAATATCATCAGTAATAAGGTGAAAGCCTCGTGGATGAGGCGCCAGTTGCAGTTCCGTTTGTTTGATAAGCATTTGTAAACCTGTTTGCCGTGCTTCATTGCTTGCCATATGCTTACAGCATACCGAAAAACAACCGAAAGGAATAACGACAATGCGCTACTTATTATTTACCATCGCCGTTTTGTTCAGTGCGGCGTGCTCCGCACAAGAAAGCGTTGAAGAAGCAACAACCAAAGCCGTAGAAGCCTTTTTATACGGGGCCAGCATTGGTTCACCTAAAGCGCATGACCGCTTCTGGGCGGAAGAACTGACCTATACCAGTTCCAGCGGTGAACGTTTTGGTAAAGCGCACCTAATGTCGGGTATGAAAGACACTAAACCCAAAGATCCAGACAACGTTACTGTCTGGTATGGCGCTGAGGATATCGAAGTAAAGCAGTTTGGTGACACCGTGGTATTCAACTTTACCTTAACCGCTGAAGAGGAAGGTAAAGTCACTCAATATTTTTATAATACCGGTGTTTTGATTCAACGCGATGACCGTTGGCAAGCGGTTAACTGGAACGCGACTAAAGTTCCTTAAGAGGTTCCTTAATTTCTGAAGAGTCGTTCTCTGATGCCGCATCGCCATTGTCTGATTTTACATAAATGGCGATGCCTTCCCCCGTTTTATCAGTCAAACCGAAGGCTTTACCGACACTGACCCCAAAGCCAACATTACCAGAATAGCCACCGGAGCCAGCCCCGACATAAACTGACTCTCCTTGCTTATCACCGGTTTTTTGCAGTAAGACGCCATTAGCCCCCACTTTAGCCGCTTCCTGTTTCAGTCGCTTCAATACGGCGTCCATTTTCGCTTGTTCACCAAAGCTCCAGGAGGCATCACTGCTTGCTTCAATTAAGGCTATTTCTTCATAGCTTTTCGGCGCCTCTAAGTAAACTTTTACTTGTGCTACCGGTATTTCCGACCGAGCGTCTCCAATTAGGATGGAAGAGGTGGGTGACGCGCAGCCAGTCAGCACCAGACCAAACAATAAAACCGCACTATAGGTTATAAAACGCATACGACTTCCTTTACCAAGAACATAATTAATCAATAGCACATAAAACGATATTTCACCTGACTCTTTCAATCTCTTTAAAGAACCGTAGAATGGAAAACGATTGCGTGTACCGAAGTTGGAGATCTTTTTGTTTGATATTGACCTGATTAGCCGCCATTTTTTAGCCGTGTACTTTTTGTTCATTGCGGTTCACTACGCGAGTACCGCTATTGGATTGAACAACAGAACCTCGCAAAGCCATATTCAATATGGTGAAAAAGGCAGTGCGACATGGTGGATACGTCAGGTCTTTAATCTGTTCCGTGGTGCAATTTTAGTAGTGTGTATTGCTCGGGTCTTTTACCCTATTGATACCTGGCTTGGCGTTATAGAACCACTTTACACACCTTGGGTGCTGTCTATTGGCATGCTTACAATGCTTACATCGTTAGGGTTGGTCAGCTACAGCCACGCCTATATGCGTCAGGACTGGCGTTCAGGTATCGACAGCGACAACTCCCGGGCACTGTTAACGAAAGGGCCTTTTTCACGCTCGCGTAACCCAATGTTCTTAGCCATTATGCTCGGTCAACTGGGTCTCTTCCTAACACTCCCCAGTGTTTTCACCCTGATTTGCTTATTGGTGGGCGTCGCCATGATGCGCGCTCAAGCGGTTAAAGAAGAGCACGCCTTAAATGAGCTTTATGGCAATGCGTATCAAAGCTACAAAACTCAAACGCCCAGGTGGCTGAAGCTCTAGTTAACTATGACTCACAAAAAGCCCCACCTGCCTAACAAGGTTTGTGAAACGTGCCAACGACCCTTTTCATGGCGAAGAAAATGGAAAGACTGCTGGGAGAACGTTAAATATTGCTCAGAGCGTTGTCGAAGGAATCGGCACTCAACATTGAAATAGCCCTATTCCTTCCTCTACTTTTGGCCATGTATAAGCTTTTATCAGCGAGATGCAGTACCCCTTCAGCCGTCAAGTTTGTGTTATTTGATGCCTCAGCAACTCCAATGCTGACGGTAGCATATATGTCTTCAACGAGCGGCTGGGACTGAATACTTTCAACGATTCTATTAGCCAGAGTCATCGCCTCTTTGCTGTCAGTTTCAGGGCAAACAACTAAAAACTCTTCCCCACCCCACCGGCCCACAAAATCACACTCTCTAACCGCCTCTTTGAGAAGCGTCGCGATAGCACAAAGGACTCTGTCACCCATTAAGTGGCCATATTCATCGTTAACTTTCTTAAAATGATCAACATCGATTAATAAAACAGACAGGTTTAAGCCTTTATGCCGGGAGGACGAAAGTAACGTATTGAGATTGACGTCCAGGTGCAGGCGATTATATAAACCCGTTAGAGGATCGGTAACAGACGTGGTTTGAAGCTGTTCATAGGCTTCTCTTCTGGAACGCTCATAATAACGGAAGAGAAACAATTGTGCCGTCGCGACTTCAATGAAATTAAGCCATGCACCAAGGCTCAGGTCGCCCGGAATTCCACGGTTTAACTGCTCGTAAAAAAACCAACCACAGTAAGCAAAAACAATCCCGGTTACCCAGGCTCCCGCTCGAGGACCATGAAGAAAAAAAGCAATAGGAGGGAGTATTGTGACCCAAATTAATGAGTAATTTCTGCCCTCCGCCAAGTGTATAAATGCCAGGAGCACGAATATCAGTGTGCCTGTAACCAACCATCCAGCAACCGTAAAGTTGCTTCCACGGCTGACATAAAAATAAATACCAGCGATAAGGACAAAGCCGGAAAAGTCATATACGGCAATATGTGCCGCATCAAATAGCGTCACATTCAGCACACCTATAACGCTAAAATAAGCCAGCATTATCAATAGTATACTGTATATTAACGACACCTGATGGTAACGAGGGTCATCAACATTAATTTCCGGATGATACTTACGCCAATACTTCATACGAGCCACTCTATTTTTGGCTATAGTAGCTCTAATTAGAGATACTTGGAATCCTTATCACCTTAGTCTTCAGGACTTAAGTCGCCGTGTAAAAATTTACAAACAAAGACAACTTTGCCGTAGCGCTCAAATGACCATTTAATACAGCGTTGCAAAGCATCCATTACATTGTCGTAGTCACCAAATACCTGAGTACTCAATGTATTGGTGATAATTTTTACATCATCCGTTTTATTAAGCTCATCAATAAAACCCTTTATTGGACCAATATAATCATCCGCCAGTGGGTACTTGCTAATTTCAACCGTCAGTTTCATGATAGTCACTCCTTTGTCGTTATTATTGCGACGTAAATTATCAGGCCATTCATACTAACACGAGGTTGATGAATGACATCGGATGTCCGCTCGCGCATTGCTTTACCTATTATCATTTTAGCTCAGCTGCTGGGCACCTCATTATGGTTTAGCGTTAATGGTGTTTGGTTAAGCCTTTCGTCAGAGCAAGGACTGTCAGAAGCTGACTTAGGCGCGTTCACTCTCGCCGTGCAGCTAGGCTTCATTATAGGCACTTTGTCTTTAGCACTTACCGGTTTGGCTGATCGCTACAAAGCCAGCGCTATTTTCTGCCTTTCTAGTTTGTTCGGCGCGTTAATTAATGCGCTCTTCATTACTGCCGTCGACCATTTCTCACTCGCGTGGTTTCTCCGCTTGCTAACCGGCTTGTGTTTGGCCGGCATTTACCCGATGGGCATGAAACTGGTTATTTCATGGGTACCTAAATACGCAGGCGCCGCACTGTCCTGGTTACTGGCTATGCTGACGTTAGGAACCGCACTTCCGCACTTAATGAGAGGCTTCACTCTTGGTTTAGATTGGCACATCCCATTGTTTGCTGCCTCTATGCTAGCCGTTTTAGGTGGTATGGGCGTGGGGCTCCTCGGTAGTGGACCTCATTTACCGGCAACGGCTAAACCTGCCGCATTAAGCCAGGGGTTGTCGGCGCTTAAAAAGCCCGGTTTCCGTGCCGTTGCCGGCGGCTATTTCGGACATTGTTGGGAACTCTACGCCTTCTGGATGTTAGTTCCTCTGCTCCTATTAGCGCCAGTATTGGAGCTTGGCTGGTCATTCTCCTCTATTCCCTGGTTATCGTTCTCGTTAATTGGTGTGGGCGCTATTGGCTGTGTCTGCGGCGGTTGGCTTAGCAACAAGTACGGTGGTATGTCGATTGCCAGACTCGCTCTTATCACCTCCGGCGCAATGTGCCTGTTATACCCATTCATTATGGCACTACCAGCCTGGTTTGCTCTTTTCGCTCTGACACTTTGGGGTATTTCGGTTATCGCCGACTCACCTCAGTTTTCAGCATTAGCCGCTCAAGAGGCACCAGCAGATAAAGTTGGCAGTGCCTTAGCAGTCATGAACTCGGTTGGATTCGCCCTGACTATTCCAGCCATCTGGCTCGTTAGCTGGAGCTGGCCAGTATTAAACGAGTGGGTCGCCTGGCTGCTATTACCCGGCCCTGTTTTAGGGCTTTGGGCAATACGAAAGTTTGGTACGCATTAACCAACGCTGTATGACAATATCCGGGAAATATGGCTGCGTGGCAGTCCTGTCTCCCGGTGCCAGTGGTTAATAGCCGTTTGTATTTGCTTAAGACCCTTTTGGCTGGTTGGTGAGGCATCGAGTAAATTGTAGTTCCGCAGTGCAGTCAGTACGTCACTAGAGCAAACGAACCCGTCCCAGCCCAACATGCGTAATAAATACTGACCCGTGTTACCGCCTAAGCGCGCACCATTCTTCTTGAGAAAGAGCAGCAACCCAACTTGGTCGTCGTGCGACCAGCTAGCCAAAAACTGACTAAAACTCCCATGCTCTTCCGACACTTCAACAATCATTCGGGCATTAACCGGTACGGTTATTATTTTTTGGAAATTACGCACAATACGCTCGTCTTGCGCTAACTCTTCGAGTCGCTCCGGTGGCACTTGCTGCCAGTAAAGCGGCACAAAACCACTGAAGGCTTCTTCAAATTGCGGCCACTTACGGTCAATAATCTGCCAGACGAAACCTGCCCGAAAGATACAGCGAGTCATTAACGAAAGGACTCTGTCATCGGTCGTTTTTGTCAGTTCCGCATCGGCTGCTACCTTGGGCATTAACGCAAGCATCGCTTGCTCTCCACCCTTGCGTTTGCAGGCACGCTCATAAAATACTGAAAAGTCGATAATGTCAGTCATTCTGGTTTACTTCAGCCTCGCTATTCGGCTCACCGTTTGAGCCAAATAATGATTCTATTCGGCTCACGATGCAAATTTAGGTAAAATGCATAAAATAAACTAAGGAGTCCGAGATGGCACGAGCACACGCAGTACACATATTAGTGAAAACCAAAGAAGAAGCAGAAGACTTGAAAAAGAAACTGGCCGGCGGCGCTAAGTTTGCGGATTTAGCCCGTAAACACTCACTTTGCCCGTCGGGCAAAAAAGGCGGCGACTTGGGTGAGTTTCGCCGCGGAGAAATGGTGCCAGCTTTCGACAAAGTCGTTTTCGGCAAGCCCACGCTGGAAGTGCATGGTCCGGTAAAAACCGCGTTTGGCTGGCATTTAATTAAAACGCTTTCGCGTAGCTAACGCTGATTAAACCCGCGCCAGAATTTTATCCAGCTCGTTCGCAAACGCCATGCGGTCACGTTGATGCAAAGGCGGTGGACCACCGGTATGTTCACCGCTGCTGCGCATAGTATCCATAAAATCGCGCATATTAAGGCGCGAACCAATATTACTTTTTGTAAAAAGCTCACCCCGTGGGCTCAGCGCCTGTCCACCTTTTTTAATCACGTCCGCCGCCAACGGAATGTCGGCGGTAATGACTAAGTCGCCCGGCTCACACTGCTCGGCAATGGCATCATCCGCAACATCAAACCCGGCGGACACTTGCATGGTTCTTATAAACTTTGACGGCGGTACTCGCAGCGGTTGGTTCGCAACTAAAATGAGCGGCAGCTGCTTGCGCTCTGCAGCCCGATACAGAATGTCTTTAATAACCGTGGGACAAGCGTCCGCATCGACCCAAATATTCATTGATTATGCCTCTTCTGCCAAAAAGCCACCGGACTGATGACGCCATAATTTGGCGTATAAACCGCCTTTTGCCAGTAGTTCTTCATGAGAGCCCTGCTCAATAATTTGTCCCTGATCCATTACCACCAGCTTATCCATCGCCGCTATCGTTGAAAGACGGTGTGCAATGGCAATCACTGTTTTGCCTTGCATTAGCTGGTAAAGATTTTCCTGAATCGCGTTTTCAACTTCGGAGTCCAGTGCCGATGTCGCCTCATCTAAAATCAATATTGGTGCGTCTTTTAACATGACACGGGCGATAGCTATGCGCTGTCGCTGACCACCGGAAAGTTTAACACCACGCTCACCGACATGAGCATCCAAACCCTTGCGCCCTTTGCTATCGCTGAGCTCATCAATAAATTCTTCGCAATGCGCCCGCCGAACTGCATTCATTAACTCTTCTTCGCTGGCGTCAGGGCGTCCATACAAAATATTGTCGCGCACCGAACGATGCAGCAGCGACGTATCTTGTGTGACCATGCCGATATTTTCGCGCAAACTGTCTTGCTGAACGTTATGTATCGCTTGTCCATCAATACGAATCTCACCACGCTCTACGTCGTAAAACCGCAATAGCAGATTCACAAAAGTGGATTTTCCAGCGCCGGAACGCCCGACAATACCGACTTTTTCACCGGGCTGTATATGCAGGTTAAAGTCATCCATAACCCCATGTCCCTTGCCGTAATGAAATTGCACGTGATCAAACTGAATGTCACCGTGCTCGACATTAAGTGCTGGCGCGTTAGGTTTATCGACGATACGCTGCGGTACGGCAATAGAGCCGATACCGTCCTGCACCGTACCGATGCTTTCAAACAACGTCGACATTTGCCACATCACCATCTGTGACATACCAAAAAGCCGCAAAACCAGACCAATAACGACGGCGACAGCTCCTAACGTGACTGCGTTATCCATCCACAGATAAATAGCAGTGGCTGCTGAACCAAACAATAACGCACAGTTAATGAAATACAGTGCGCCATAAAGCTGGGTCACTAAACGCATTTGTTTATGAACGGTGCCTAAGAAGGTGTCCATGCCCTCATGCGCAAAACCGGCTTCGCGTTGAGAGTGGGAGAATAGCTTCACCGTTTGAATGTTGGTATAGGAGTCGACAATTCGCCCAGTCATTACAGAACGAGCGTCGGCTTGCTCTGCAGACACTTTGCCAAGCTTCGGCACGAAATAGCGCAACAGCAACGCATAAAGCACAAGCCAGCCAGCTAATGGCAGCATCATTCGCCAATCGGCACTACCGATAATGACGAACATCCCCAGAAAATACACCACCACATAGTTGACGATTTCAATAAACGTCATAATACATTGCCGCAGCGCCAGCGCGGTTTGCATCAGTTTAGTAGCAACACGGCCGGCAAACTCATCCTGATAAAAGCTCATGGACTGTTTCATCAGGTAGCGGTGTCCCAGCCAGCGAATACGCATAGGGAAGTTGCCTAACAGCGTTTGATGCGTCAGCAGCGAATGGAACCATACAAGTAAAGGTAAACCCAGTAACACCAAGGCACTCATACCAATAAGCGGCCAAAATTGGTCACTTAAAAACGTATCGCGGTCTTGCGCAGCCAGCCAGTCGACAATTTGCCCTAAAAAGCCAAATAGCCAAACTTCTGCAATGGCGATGCCTGCCATCAGTAGCGCAGTTATCGCAATAAACGGTGTCGCGCCCTTGGTGTAATGCCAACAAAAAGCAAAAAAGCCTGTTGGGGCTTGCTGCGGTTCCTCAGGTGGGAAGGGGTTTAGTCGGCGCTCAAACCAGGAAAACATGAATCACTCCTCGATGAATATCGAGCCTATAATATCAGCTTTAAGGTGTTCTGACTTTCATAAAAAAACAGCGCAGAGCCGACTAAAGCAATGCGCTGTTTTTTTTGGTTGCAGGCTCTAGTTAGCCATTGTTTTACGCGCTTTTCTTCTCGCTAATGTAGTCGTTAACGAACTGCTCCAGAATATTCAACGGTACTGGGCCACTACCCAAGACCACATCGTGGAATTCACGAATATCAAACTTCTCGCCTAATTCCGACTTGGCTTTTTCACGCAGTTCAAGAATCTTGTTCATACCAATTTTGTAGGCGGTTGCCTGACCTGGCATGACAATGTGGCGTTCGACCATTTTCACCGCATCCGATTTAGCGTTTGGGGTGTTGGTGACATAAAAATCGATGCCTTCTTCACGCGTCCATTTCTTCGCATGGATACCGGTATCCACAACCAAACGAACCGCGCGCCAAAGTTCCATAGCTAAGCGACCAAAGTCTGAGTACGGGTCTTGGTATAGACCAATCTCCTTAGGTAGCTTCTCGGTATACAGACCCCAGCCTTCGCTGTAAGCAGTATAGCGGCCAAAGCGGCGGAACTTAGGAATGCCCTCAAGTTCTTGTTGGATGGCAATCTGCATATGGTGGCCAGGGATACCCTCGTGGTACGCCAGCGCTTCCATCTGATAGGTTGGCATCGCCGTCATGTCGTACAAGTTAGCGTAGTAGGTACCAGGGCGCGAGCCGTCCATTGATGGTTGCTGATAGAACGCCTTACCCGCTGACTTTTCGCGGAACGGTTCGACCGCTTTGACAATCAAGTCAGCTTTCGGTTTGTTGATAAAGAGTTCATCCAGACGACCGCGCATGTCATCAATGATCGCTTTCGCTTCATTTAGGTATTTTTGACGACCCTCTTCGGTATTCGGATAAACGAACTCATCGCTATTGCGCATGTGCACGAAGAATTCTTGCAACGTGCCTTCGAAGCCTACTTTCTCCATGATGTCGCGCATTTCGTTATGGATACGCTTCATCTCACTTAAACCGATTTCATGAATTTCTTCAGCTGTCAGGTCGGTTGTTGTGGTACGTTGCAACGCGTTGTTATAAAACGCTTCGCCGTTCGGGAATTTCCAGGCGCCATCTTTCGTGGTGGCCTGCTCTGCAATACCCTCTACCGCCGTAATTAAGTTTTCATAAGCAGGTTTCACTGACTCTAGCATCGCTTTTTTTGCGTCCGCGATTAACTGCTCACGTTGGCCCTCATCGATCTCTAAGTTGTCCAACTTACCGGTAAAGTCGGCCCATAAGGCGCTGGCTTCGCCATCATCAAACGGCGCACCGCTAATGATGTTTTTGCTGTCGCTAATGACATACGGGTAAACAAACTTCGGCGCGATAATGCCTTTTTCAGCTCGCAGCTCCAGATTCTCCGCTAGCTGATCAAACAGCTCCGGCAAGCCATTAAGGCGAGAGATATAATCTTCTGCGTCGTCCACGCTGCTAATGCGGTGTTGGTT
The DNA here is from genome assembly GCF_002211765.1 of Idiomarina piscisalsi. Lineage (NCBI taxonomy): Bacteria > Pseudomonadati > Pseudomonadota > Gammaproteobacteria > Alteromonadales > Idiomarinaceae > Idiomarina > Idiomarina piscisalsi. Next base: position 213,797 of record NZ_CP022133.1, on the reverse strand, counting down.
AATCAACAACGACGCCACGCTCGAGTGCAAGCCAAACATTTGGTTAACCGGATAGTTGTGATGACGCCATTTAAAGTCAGCGATCTCGTTTTCAAGCTTTTGCTTCATTAACATCCAGCTGACTTTGGTTTGCTCGTTCAGCTTCGACTCGTCAATCGCTTTAACTTGCTCTAAGTGCTTCTTGGTCAGTGCCAGATCTTCTTCCGCCTGTGCTTCAGAGATGTCGTCCCATTTGTCCTGATCTTGTTTTATACCCAGGTAAGACTGGTACATTGGGCTGCGCATAACATTTTCCATGAAAATGTCTTCAAACAGCTTATTGGCTTTTTCAGATTCAGTCTGTTCAGCATTCTGAGTCGTGTTTTCAGACGTTGCAGTTTGAGACTGAGCATTTGCTGTGGTCGCTTCTTCTTTAGAAGCATCTGAGCATGCGGTTGTCATTAGCACCAACGATACCGCCAGCGCAATTTTCTTATATTCAAACATGTCGTTGTTCTCCTGTTGTTTTGTTTATCTTGATAACGGTTGCAGCGCAAGATGTCAATGTATGCGCGGTGGTGAGGTCAGTTACTAAGGTCAATCGACTTATTCAGCAGGGAAATAATAAACGCGACGAATGAGGCTATTAGAGAACTCGTAAATCGCCAGGCTTTTCTGCGACCTCAGTTGATCCTTTTGCCGCCAACTTGCCTCTTCTATTGTACTGACGCGATTTCCCAATACGGTTATGTCGGTTAGTTCACTTTGACACGACGGGCAAGATTTAAAGTATCCGCTCATCGCTTTTATGAGCTCAGTCTTACCGCTGGTTTCAACCGCTATTCTGTCACCATTTACCGACAGCCATTGAATATTATCGGTTACATACTGTGACATTAGCTCCGCATCGTGCGCATTAAACGCGGCGACGAACTGCTTAACTTGCTCAGAGCGCTCGGAAGCCGCCAACCCGGAAGTCGAAAAGACAAAGCAAAAGGACATAAAACAGTAAGCTAAATGGCGCATGGTAAATCCTTTTTCAGTTACTGCAGTGTATATTCCAGACACGCTTCAATTTGTGATGCAGGCAGCCTAACACCAATAACAGGCTGAAGTGCCGACTGAACCTTAGGTATTAATGCCCTGAACTCAGCAAGTAATACATCTTCGCTGACCTCTTCGTTAAACACCAAGGTGATCTTTAAGCTTTGTGGGAAACGCTGATAGTCCACTTCGTGGGTCAGCCAAATAAAGCCTTCATGGTCAAACTTTGCAGCTTCACACACCCGAGTCAGCTCGCGGATAATCTCGCGTTCTAGTTTCTTATCACTTTTTCGCATACAAATACCTTTAATAGCTTTCTAGCCTTAGGATAACCTAATAACAGCAATGTTGCCCTGCCTGGCGTTTGACCCGCCTATTCAGCTAGCTATACTCATTTTATCAGTCGTAGTAAGGGGCATTGGCATTTGTTAAACCCTGATAACTGGACGTTATTTCAAGGACTGGCGGTATTTGGGCTTTGCGCCCTGATTATAGCTATTGCCGGTACCCGCATTACACGAATTGTCGATCAGCTTGCCGATCGCACGGGTATCGGTGAGGCAGCAGCAGGCGCGGTGTTACTGGGTGGTACAACATCCATTGGTGGTTCCGTGCTTTCGGTTACCGCGGCATGGAACGGTAATGCAGAGCTGGCAATGAGTAATGCCCTGGGTGGTATTGCGGTACAAACCTTTTTCCTGGCGGTGGCCGATATGGTCTACCGACGCGCGAACCTTGAACATGCGGCGGCGTCTGTTCCGAACATGATGCAAAACGCACTGCTTATTGTTCTGCTGTCTCTTATCCTTATGACGCCTCTGTTGCCTAATGTGACTGTCTGGGGTCTGCATCCGGTCACGCCCGTACTCTTTCTTGTTTACATCTACGGTATTCACCTTGTGCACCGGGCGCATGACGCACCCATGTGGGCTCCGACAAAAACGCGTGAAACACGGGAAGATAAACCGGATGACATAAAGCTTATGCCTTCAATGGCTAGACTTACGAGCGAGTTTTTTGTGCTGTTTATCGTGCTCGGTTTTGCCGGTTACATGCTGGAGCCTTCAGCAACTGTCATTGCCACAGAGACCGGACTAACACAAACCATAGTAGGCGTTATGCTAACCGCTATCAGCACCTCAATTCCCGAGTTGGTCACTTCCGTCGCAGCCGTTCGGCGTGCTGCATTAACTCTGGCTGTCGGCGGCATTATCGGCGGCAATGCGTTTGATACCTTATTTACCGCTGCATCGGATATTGCCTACCGCGATGGTTCGATTTATCACACCATGACCGATGGTACCCTATTCTGGGTGTGCCTGACGCTGTTAATGTCAGCCATTCTGATCATGGGCCTCATTCGACGTGAGCGCGAGGGTCCCGGCCGTATTGGCCTGGAAAGTGTACTTATTACGCTGCTGTACCTTGGTGGGGTGTGGTTACTGATAAGTCAAATTTAAACATACGGACGAGGCGCAAAATATTTTGGATCCACAAAAGCTCATTTTAATTGTCGACCTTGAAGCCACCTGCTGGGACGGTAATGTTGAAGGTTTAGAGCGCAAGCAAACCGTCGATGACATGGAGATCATTGAATTCGGTTGTGCTATCGCACAATTAGACGGAGCCGTGGTGGACTCCCGTTCGTTTATGGTTCGTCCACAGGTCCATCCAAAGCTCAGCAATTTTTGTACTCAATTAACCACTATTACACAAAGGGATGTTGAGTCAGCCCCTGTTTATCAAGACGTAGTGCCTAAGATAAACCAGTGGTTGGAGAGTTATGATTTAGCGGCTTGGGGCTCATGGGGTAATTACGACAAAAACCAGATTAGCGCAGAACAAAGACGACATAATCTGGTACCGGAATTTTTCCCGCTGCCGCACATTAACATCAAGCAACAATGGCGACAGGGCAAAGTGAATAGTCGTAGTGCTGGTTTAGCCAATGCTCTTAACTATCATGGTTTGTCTTTTGAGGGCACGCATCACCGGGGGATTGATGATGCATTGAATATTGCCCGATTGCTGCGATTTACTGAATTATAGGATCTCACCTGCGGCAGAACCGCAGGCTACGCCGGGGTTATTCGATGTTTTGGATCTGCTCCCGCATCTGCTCAATCAACACCTTTAATTCCACCGCAGCGGCGGTGATATCCGCATTAATAGACTTAGAGGCCAGGGTGTTCGCTTCGCGATTAAACTCTTGCATCATAAAGTCCAGGCGACGTCCGCAGGGGCCGCCTTTTTTCAATATTTTGCGAGCTTCTTCTACGTGTGCGTCGAGCCGGTCCAGCTCTTCGGCTACATCAACTTTTTGCGCCAGCATAATCATTTCTTGTTCAACACGCTGAGGGTCTAGGTCGACTTTTACTTCTTCAAAACGGGTTAGTAAACGCTCACGTTGCCACTGCATCACTTCGGGCATGTGCTCGCGAACGAAGGCTACCTGTTTACTAACGCCATCCAGACGCTCTTGCAGCATGCGATCAATAGCCGCGCCCTCGCTTTTTCGGTTTTCTATGAATTCAGAAATGGTCCTATCTAATGCTGTCAGCACTTCTTTTTGCAGAGCATCAGTATCTTGCTCGTCGGCATTCACCACACCCGGCCACTTCAACACATCAATTGGGTTCAACTGACCGGCAGCAGAGTGCTGGCTCACCCACTTAGCGCTGGCAATAACGCTTTTCGCCAAATCCTCATTTATCGACAACTCACTTTGGCGAGTTTCATCCATGTGTACGTAAAGCTTACATTCGACCTTACCGCGCTGCAGATTTTTACGAAACTTATCGCGTAGGGAATTTTCCAGCGAACGAAAGCTCTCCGGCAAACGGAAAAAGGTTTCCAAATAGCGTTGGTTTACCGAACGCACTTCCCACGTTGCAGTACCCCAGTCGGCTTTATGTTCGTGGCGAGCGTAGCCCGTCATACTTTGAATCATTTTATTTCCTTATTTTTTCGCGTGCTTTTCGCGATTTTTCTGTTTCTGTTCGGCGTTTTTCTTCATCATAATGTACACGGCACCACGGCCGCCGTGCGGCCGTTGCGCGCTGTGAAACGCCAGTACCGGCGGCAGCTCTCGTAGCCATTTATTCACATAGCTTTTTATCAGCGCCGGGTGTGGCTTCGAATGCTTACCCATGCCGTGAATCACCAGAGCCGTTCTTACACCCGCCGCATGGCAGTCCTGCACAAAATTAAACAATGCTGTGCGCGCTTCCGCTAACGAGTGATGATGCAAGTTCAGACTGGCTTCCATAGTATAACGGCCTTGCTTCAAGCGCTTAAATACACCGGCTTGCACGCCGTCTCGGTGAAACTCTATGGCTTCATCCGGCTCGACCAAATCGACATACTCAGTCGACAGGAAGTTGGCATTCTCTTCTTCCTCTGCTTCGGCCGCGCGGCGCCGTTCTTTTTGCGCCAGCGTTGGTTCAAAAGCCTGCTTAATATCCGCTACTTCTTCGCCCGCCAGCGGCGTTACGTCCGTCATTTCCTGACGAAACAACTCAAATTCTTCATCATCTGAACGCGACATACTGCCTCCCGCTCATATTCCTTTTGCTCGTTCTAGTGTAATACGTTGTTCGTGGAATCGCGATCCATTAATCGTGCAATTCTGCTACAATTGCGTTCAATTTCTTACACAGCGACATTCACTCAACAAGGAGATGACATGCGTCCAAGTGGCCGTACGGCACAACAGATTCGACCGGTAACCATTACCCGCAACTTTACCAAACACGCTGAAGGCTCAGTGCTAATTGAGTTTGGCGAAACCAAAGTACTTTGCAATGCCTCTGTTGAGAAGGGCGTTCCACGCTTTTTAAAAGGCAAAGGCCAGGGTTGGGTCACAGCCGAATACAGCATGTTACCGCGAGCCACCCACACACGTTCGCAACGTGAAGCGTCCCGCGGCAAACAAGGCGGACGCACCTTGGAAATCCAGCGCCTTATTGGTCGTTCACTACGCACCTGTGTCGACTTGGCAGCTCTGGGCGAGAATACGATTACTGTCGACTGCGACGTGATTCAGGCCGACGGGGGCACACGTACGGCCTCTATTACCGGCGCTTGCGTAGCGTTGGTTGACGCATTGAACTGGATGCGCGCACAAGGCATGGTCAAAGTGAACCCGTTAAAAGAAATGGTCGCGGCTATTTCGGTAGGCATTTTAGATGGCGACCCGGTCAGCGACTTAGAGTACGTTGAAGACTCAAAAGCCGACACCGACATGAACATTGTTATGACTGAAGCCGGCAAATTTATCGAAATTCAGGGCACTGCCGAAGGCGAAGCGTTCAGCTTTGATGAAATGAACAGCTTGGTCGATATGGCGCGCCACAGTATCCGCGAACTTATCGATATTCAGAAAAAAGCACTAGCCTAACGTCAGCAATAGTTCAGGAAGTTAACGAATGAAAACGTATCAAAAAGAGTTTATTGAATTTGCCATTGAGCGTGGTGTTCTTAAATTTGGCGAGTTTACCTTAAAGTCGGGACGCACCAGTCCCTACTTTTTTAATGCCGGACTTTTTAACAAAGGTTCAGACCTGGCTCGTTTAGGCCGTTTTTACGCCGAGGCATTGGTCGACTCAGGTATCGACTTTGACGTTTTATTTGGCCCGGCTTATAAGGGCATTCCTATTGCTACTGCAACGGCTGTCGCACTTTACGACCAGCACAACCAAGACACCCCTTATTGCTTTAACCGAAAAGAAAAGAAAGACCACGGCGAAGGCGGCAACCTGGTGGGCTCTGCGTTGGAAGGTAAAGTCATGCTGGTTGACGACGTTATTACCGCAGGCACCGCTATTCGCGAGGCAATGGACATTGTTCAAACCAATGGTGCTGAGCTCTCCGGCGTATTGATTGCGTTGGACCGTCAGGAAAAAGGCAAAGGCGAGCTGTCGGCTATTCAGGAAGTTGAGCGCGACTTTGGAGCCAAAGTGGTTAGCATTGTCAGCCTGAACGATGTCATCACCTTTTTGAAAGATGACGACACGTTCAAAGAGTATTTACCCAAAGTTGAAGCTTATCGCAGCGAGTTCGGCGTAGCCTAAAGCTTCTCTTCCGGCTGGTAGGCGATGCCAATGCTACCGTTCACAATTTGGCATTCGCCGCCGGCGGCTTGAACACGGCTCGACTCACCCCTTTGCGCGACCAGTCGATAACTCTTATTCAGCAAGCTGACTTGGTTTCGCTCACCACACAAAATACGCATAGAGTCGATTAAGCCACGATCCGTCAGGAAATTTGTCGTCGGCTGTGTCTGCACAACATCATCACTTTCTGCGAATTCAGCGGTTTGTAAACCAAAGGGTGAAATCACGCCAGAGGCGCCGGCCACTAAATAATGAAAAGTTCCGGCAACAGCGCTATCGGTAGACTGAGCATTTTCGACAAAGAACACCCCACGCTCGCCATGCACATCAAAAGCGCCTGTCTCTAGGTTAACGGCTAATGCTGTTTTCTCATCAATACCTATGGACAAAGGTGTCGAAGTTGCCGCAGCAAGGCGCAATAAACGACCATGTCTGCCACGCTCTGAGAAATGAGTATCCAATGTCGCAAAATGAAACAGGCTTAAACCTCCAAGAGGATGGTAAGTCAAACTGTCAGGGCCAACATTGGGAGGACATGTAGTATCCAAGTGGCATCCAAACGGAGGTGGCTCGGACGCAATTGCTCCCTCTTTTATCGCCTGAGCCGTGGTTCCATTTGAAATCATCGGTTTTGATGTCATCACCGCTGTACCAGCACTAGTACCGCCGACAACTATTTCTTTCTGCTGAACGTTAGCAATAATCATTTTCAAGATATCGCTGGGCTCGTTATTCGGCTTCAGAAAAGTTGAGCGAGTGAGGTTCTGATCGCCTCCGTTGAAAAATAGTCCATCCGCACTAGAAATCATCTCTGCGGCAGCCGCTGTATCTTTACAGAATTCGACTTGCTCCTTGTATCGCTCTCTATGAACACGGTCTCTTTCATACGTGCCTAACACTTCTTGCTGCACTTCAGCGAGCTCATCACATCGGTTCTCACGCTGTGCTTTTACCACAGCTGAGTCTAAAGGTAGCCAGTGGGCATTTGCTCCTAGCTGTTCAAATACACTGCTATAAAAATCGATTGCGTCGTAAGGGTTCCGTGATGCTGAAGTCAAAAAATAGATTGTTGGTTTTTGCTTAGATTCACTTACCGTCTGAGCCATTTTCAAAAAGCGTTGAAAAATCGCTTTGGATTCACCTTTTAAGCTCTCATCCAAATTAACCACTTCGCGAACGGCATCCGGGACCGGCAGTTCCAATAAATCAATGATACGGTTCCACTCAGCGTCTGATAGTGAGTTATATAATTGCTGAGTTGCTCTGCGTGTAAACTCCCTTAAGAAAACACGCTCAGGTACAATATCTTCGTTAATTCGGTCGTGGATAAGTGCCAAAGCATCCACAACCTTTTTTCTTGTCTCTTCACGATAGCTAGGCCAAACAGCTTCTGACGTCGCTTTCGAGCGAAACTTCTTTGAAATGTTTAGATAACGATCAGTTCGCATCGTCTCTTTATCAATCCAGTCAACATCGTCACATTTGTCCGAGGCAAAGCTTGAACATACCTCTAAGCCACCTCCGGCCAATAATAAATGACGAAAGTCTTTCCCGTTTTCTGCAGTGGCTGAGGCCACAAGAACTGGCGCGCAAGCAACAGCAAAAAACTTTAAAAACATATGCTTAACCATAAACTAAGTTCCTAATTCCTGACCACTACCACTGTATGGCTATGATATTTGGCTAAATTGACAGCTAGCAACGCTAGTGCTATTCCTATGTCACTGTCAATCAAAGACAGCAAATTATTAGGATAATTATAACCATTATGCTAAAAAAAGCTTATCAACTGACTAACTATCATTACGATAGTTTTTATCTCTCGGAGTGGTTCGACGAATAGGCCACGGTAGCCGTCCCTGGTTACTGCGGCGAGCGCACCACTGCCTCCCCCGCTATCGCTCTCTTATGAGCAGTGACATGAGTCAACGTGTGTCTTTAAGACTCGACTCGTGAAACAAGCCCCGTACATACGGGAAAATCTCAAGACAATAAAAAACCACAAAGGAGATTCCTATGTCCAAGTGGAGCCTATTGATCCCATTAGCGGGTCTAACTCTTTCGCCTGTCGCGATCGCAATGCAACAGGCAAATAATGAAAACGAACAACAACAAGAAGCACAAATTGACGAGAACATCCAAGTCACAGGATCTCGCTTAAAAGGCATCGATATGGAAGGTGCCAATCCAGTGCAAATCTTTAGCCAAGAAGATTTAAACGAGCGAGGACACATTAGTGTTGGCTCTTTCTTAAAAGACTTACCTCAAGCCGCCACCGCCGGTACCTTTACTGAAAATGGTGGCGTTGGTGGAGCTGATGGAGCCCCAGCGGGATCAGCTGGTGTTAGTTTACGCGGTCTCGGCAGTAGCTCTACGCTTGTATTAGTCAACGGACGACGTGTCAATGTGAGTTCTTTCGCTAATGGCGCAGACTCTTTCGTCAATGTTAACAACATTCCTATGTCGGCTATTGATCGAATTGAAGTACTAACCGACGGTGCTTCCTCCATTTATGGCTCTGATGCCATCGCAGGTGTCATTAACTTTATTATGCGTAAAGACTTTGAGGGTCACGAAGTCTCAATAATGTACGGAGATGATACCGACTCCTCCGACGGCAGCCGTTATAATGCAACCTATGTTGGTGGCTTTAATACGAAAAATAGTAATACAACTGTCATTCTAGATTATGCCAGTCAAAACTCCGTTTTTAACTCTGACAGGCCTATCACCGTAACCTTTGAGTCAAGCACTTTCGTAGACATCGATGGGACTGAATACGCTGAGCCATACTGTAACAACGGCACACCAGTTGCGAATAGTCGTTGCGACTACGATTATGTAATACAACGCGTAGTCCAGCCCGACTATGATAACTTTGGTGCCACACTTAATCATTATTATCGCCTGAATGATCGGACTGAGTTCTTTGCTGAAGCGATGTTTCAGCAAAATGAGGGACACGCATACGACTCTGGTGCCGCTTTCTCAGCAACCATACCGGGTGATTCATCTGTTATCCCTGAGTGGGCAAGTGAATTGAATCAGGAAGACGGCTCGGCCGACCCAATTTACATTCGTTCACGTTTTCCCGATCGCCGCACTCAAGAATATACTGATACATCTTACCGGCTGCTTGCCGGACTTCGTGGTGAGATCGGTTATTGGAACTGGGAAACTGCAGCTAGCTACGGTAAATCAGAGAGTGAAATACTGCACACCGCAGGCTTTTACTCAGTATCAGCTGTCGATGACGCTATTGCAAACGGTACCTTTGATCCATTCAATTTAGGTCGCAATAACGATGCGAGCACTTTAGCCAGTTTGCGTACGTTGGCGCCAAGAAACGGCGAATCTGAACTATTCTCTTTTGATTTCAATATTGCGGGAGACTTATTCGAGTTGCCAGCGGGTTACGTTAAATCTGTTTTTGGTGGTGAATATCGCCGTGAAGAGCTTTTTGATGAACCGGCAGCAATCGCCGCGAATAACGGCGTTTTTGCGCTAGGCGCCAGCCAAGCAGAGGCCGACAGAAGCCAGTACGCTTTTTATAGCGAATTTCACTTACCCTTAACACAATCGCTGGATGCTATTGCGGCTTTACGCTACGACCATTACAGCGACTTTGGTGGAGACGTTAACCCGAAATTATCACTTCGCTGGAGAGCAACCGATGACCTGATTTTCAGAGCCTCTGCCAGCACTGGTTTCCGAGCCCCATCACTCACTCAACTGGGAGCAGGGACATCACTTTCGGCGGCTTACATTAACTGTACACCAGATGACCCTTACGTTTCTTTGTGCGGTACTTCGGGTAACGAGCAAGGAGAACTAGAGCTCGATCAGGAAACGCTTGGTAACCTGAACCTTGAAGCTGAACAGTCCGTTGCATACAACATTGGGACATCTTGGAATATTACCGACACTTGGCAATTAACAGTGGACTATTGGCGGTATGACCATGAAGATATCGTCGACATCGATGCCAATACAACACTGGATGCATGTGTCGCTGGTAACTCTCCTGTTGTTAATACCGTGAGCGAACTAGGCGATAACGAGTTTGGTTGTGTTGTTAATGCTGACGGCGATTTGGTCTTTTTACGCACCGGTTATTTCAACGTCGGTGAGCAAAAAACTGATGGCGTTGACATTCGAACGGACTACAGTCTTAGCACGAACAGCTATGGTGATTTTAACCTTTATGCAAGCGGGACTAAAACGTTCAGTTATGAACGGAAACTAACGCCTGAGTCTGAAGCCGAAGACTTATTGGGCCGTTTAAGCGGAGCTGCTGAAATAGCCCGTCCTGAGTTCGTTGCCGACTTTGGTGTTGAATGGGAGCTCTCTGATTATAATGCAAACCTAAATGGGCATTATGTTAGCAGTCTGGGCGACGGTGACTTTAAGTTTGGTGGTAATGAGACCGTTGATGCATGGTTAACCTGGAATGCGAGTATTGGCTATCAATTTAATACAAACCATCGCTTCTTATTGACCGTCCGTAACCTGTTAGATGAAGAACCTCCTTACGCTTCATCACCAACTAACGGTTATGCATCTTCAGTCCATGACTGGTTAGGGCGGCAGGTCTCGCTGCGTTACACCGTTAACTTTTAAAGAGGTTTAACAAGCAGTATGACACAACAAAAACACCCGATGACCATGCCTGATGCGTTAGTCATCCTGTTCTTTGTTGCTCTTCTGGCAGCACTCGCCGCATGGTGGGTGCCTGCTGGATATTACGAGACAGAAACCGTTACCCGCAATATAAACGGTGAGCTGCAGCAACGTTCAGTTATTATTCCTGAAAGCTTTCAATATGCCGATAACGAAAGTTTTCAACGACCATTTTTTGCCGAAGGCGGTCAGATTGGCCTCGCCAACCTTCCTTTCGAAGGTCTAGTCTCTGGGTCTAAATGGGGTTCAGCAATTGGTGTCATCGCATTTATTCTCGTAGTCGGTGGTGCGTTTGGAATGATTCTGAAAACCACGTCAATAGAACGAGGTATTCTTGCTCTTGTCGAGAAAACGCGACATTTTGAGTTAGTATTTCTGACCTCCATGTTTCTTGTTTTCTCACTTAGTGGCGCAATATTCGGCATGGGCGAGGAGGCTATCGCATTCTGCCTGGTCCTTTTACCCGTACTGCGATCATTAGGTTACGATGCTGTCACCACAGTTTTAGTTACCTACGTAGCAACTCAAGTGGGCTTTGCAACCTCCTGGATGAATCCATTCAGTGTTGCTATTGCTCAGGGCATTGCTGAAGTCCCTTTGCTCTCCGGTAGCGGCTTCAGAATGATACTCTGGTTTTGCTTTACACTGTTCGGCCTTCAGTTCACTTTAAGGTATGCCAAACGCATTAAACAGCCTGTGGTCACAAAACAAGTTTCAACATCTGCATCAAACCGATCATTCGAGTACGTCGATGCAGCAATTCTGATTTCATTTGTAATTGGTTTAGCTTGGGTTATATGGGGTGTCACGCAACGCCAGTACTATATCCCGAAATCGCGGCACAGTTTTTCGTTATGGGTTTGGTATGCGGATTGATAGCTCTTATTGGCAAGCGCTTGTCTGCTAATGATCTTGCTCAAGCGTTTAATCAAGGTGCAAAAGACTTATTACCAGCAGCATTAATTGTTGGCTTTGCCAAAGGCATTGTACTTTTGCTTGGCGGAGACGATGCAACCACACCTTCAGTTTTAAATACCATTCTGCATAGTGCAGGTAATACCATCGGTGAATTCTCTACGGTTGTATCTGCATCACTTATGCTCGTTTTTCAGTCTGTTTTTAATTTCTTTATCGCCTCAGGTTCAGGTCAGGCAGCTTTAACGATGCCCTTAATGGCGCCTCTTTCAGACTTAGTCGGGGTCAGCAGGCAAACTGCCGTGTTAGCGTTCCAACTCGGTGACGGTCTAACAAATATTATTATCCCGACATCAGCATCCCTTATTGGCTGCCTTGGTGCGGTCAAATTAGACTGGGGAAGCTGGGTAAAAATTATTTGGAAGTTCCAACTCGGACTTCTGCTTTTGTCATTGATTTCAATGATCCTCGCTGTAACTATAGGATTCTCTTAATATATGCTCACACTAATTAAAAATGCCCATGTTTGGTCACCCGATCCCATTGGTCAGCTCGATATTTTATTGGCTGATGGCCGTATCGCCGCAATAGAGAACAACATTGATATTACCGGACAAAATATCCAAGTCCACACGATAGATGCTAAAGGTCTGTGGTTAATTCCCGGCTTCGTTGATCCGCTTGCACATTTTAATGGAGGTGGCGGCGAGGGGGATTCCATACCAGAACGCCTGATATGCCGGTAACTGACGCTTTCAGCGCTGGAATAACCACAATGGTCTCTGGTTTGGGAACCGATGCCTCAACACGTTCCCTAGTCGATATGTTGGCCAAAGCTCGGGGATTAACTAATGAAGGTCTTAGCACTTATTGCTACACAGGCTCTTACGAATTCCCAGTAAAAACCATTAGTGGTTCCGTACGTGACGACCTTATTCTAATTGATAAGTTTATCGGTGTAGGTGAAGTTGCTATCGCCGATAAGCGCGGCTCTCAAATAACGCCACATGAACTTGCTCGACTCGCATCTGATGCTAAAGTCGGAGGGTTATTAGCGGGCAAAGCAGGGGTTGTTTTTTTGCACGTAGGGGACGAACCTGCAATGCTGTCCGTGGTCGAGCAAGCATGTTCCGATTATGACGTCACCGCGCACCAGTTTTATCCAACTCATATTAATCGTCACCGCGAGTTACTTGAAAGTTCAGCTTCTTTTGCACATCAAGGAGCAGTGTTGGATTTAACCACCTCAACCACACCTGAGTTACTAGCAGCAGGCGAAATTGCAGCAGCTGAAGCACTCGGTGAGTTATTGGAACTCGGAGTAGATGAGAACTTCATTAGTTTTAGCACTGACTGCAATGCAAGTTTGCCCGACTTTGACAAAAATGGTCGGCTACGTGGCTTAAAAGTAGGTCAGGCGCAAAGTTTACTGGAGTCCGTTCAAGAGGCTCTTGCCAATCAAATTCCTCCTCAGAAAGTATTTAAGGCATCCTCAACTAACGCGGCTAGTCACCTAGAACTTTTGCACAAAGGTCGTGTGGCGGTGGGTGCTGATGCCGATCTCGTTTTAATGAACCCAGATGACTATTCCATAACCTATGTGATAGCCAATGGTAAAATGGTTGTTGAAACAGGTAAGCTATTGAAATTTGGTGAATTTCAGGGGTCGTGACCGACCTCTGAACGCTGCTATACTGTGCGTTGTATAAGCAACCCGAGTCCTATGCATTCTTACTATGAAATTGCGACTACCGAGTATCGCGGCATTCGTATACTGTATCGGTATACTCTTAATAACAACTAATAGCTATGCCCAGGAAAAGCTCACTTTCCGTGCGCCGGACGAGAGTGCCTTTACCAATTATGTTACCGCTGTGCTTGAAGAAGCCTACCGTGAACTTGGTATTCAACTTAACTATATAGACCTGCCACGGGTGCGAGGTGAACAGTTAGCCGCCAAAGGAACCATTGCCGGGGAGCTCGGCAGAACAACCGCTTTAGAAAACAAGCGGCACGAACTGCGACGCGTTCCTTTTCCACTATTTAGGTTTGACATCCTGGCAGTCACCGACCGACGCCGGTGCGGTTATTGTCGCCCGGGAAACTATGACAGCCTGGCGTACGTTAACGGAATGGATTCAATTACTACCGTCGTCAAAAAGCTTTCAAGACCGCCCTCTGTTGTCACGCCAACGGATTTAGAGCAAGTAGTAAAACTGGTTGAGGCTGGTCGAGTAGACGCCGCCTTTATGGCGGACTTCCAGTATCAGGGGTCTGCACTAAGCAAAAACCCTAACTTTATTACTCACCGACTTTCTATCGAGCAAGGCTTTCATTACCTAAACGAAGAGCACGCTCGGCTTATTCCTCAACTGACGTACCAGCTGCAAAAGCTGAGAGAAAGTGGTCGTATTGAGGAGCTGCAAAAGGCCTATGGTGTTCATACAGCGCCCCCTGCACAGCCACTTGACCCATCGAAGCCTGTGGTTGTTTTAGGGCCTGTTCAAAAAGGACTAACGAACGCAGACGGTACAGGCAAATTGTGGGCATTTGCAAAGCGCGTTTTCCCAGAAGTAGCCGAATTGCATCCGGTTGTTACCAGCTGGCAGCGAGCGAAACAAATGATACAGGAAGCTCGTGCCGATGCTCTGTTGGGCGTTCGAGCTAGCCAAAGCATTCCCAATACCATCTTGTCAAAGTATCACGTTGGCTATGACGACAGCCTTTACTTGTTCAGTCTGGAAGAACAAAATGAAGGGCCTATTTGCCTGTCGGGACCACGATTCATTGAAGATCTGGTCGATACGCAACGTCCGTTTTACCGGGCAGACAGTTCTCTCGACTGTTTTGCATTATTAGATATGGGCCGGGTCAATGCTGTTGTTGATTACCGAAGCAACTTACCTGACTGGACTGAAAAACCCTACAAGCAACAATTAATTGCGGAGCCAAGTCCACTTTTCGTCGCATTTCCCGCTACACCACGAGGTCGCTCGTTAAAGCGTGCATTCGACCATTATGTCGTTAATAACGTTAGCGGGCCCCCGCAAAATTAAGCTGACGCCACGCTTCATAAGCGAAGATTGCCACTGAGTTCGACAAATTTAAGCTGCGGCTGGTATCAGCCATTGGTAAACGCAACCAGTTTTCCGACGAAAACGTTTCCAGCACGGTCATTGGCAGACCTCGAGTTTCCGGCCCAAACAGCAATACATCATTTGGCTGATATTGAACGTCGGTATAACGAGTCTTGCCCTTCGTCGTGCAGGCAAAAATACGGTTGTGCTCAACATTAGACAAAAACGCCTGCCAGCTTTCATGAATGCTGACCGCTGCCAAATCGTGGTAATCCAATCCCGCACGCCGTACTTTCTTCTCATCCAACTCAAAGCCTAACGGCTCTATCAAATGCAGTCGCATGCCCGTGTTCGCGGACAAGCGTATAACATTGCCGGTGTTAGGCGGTATTTCCGGCTCAAATAAAACTAAATGCAGCATGGCTAATTTTCATCGTTTATAGAAAAACGGTAGAATAGCAGAATATTCTTTTTTAATGTGTGTCCGCATCGTGCCAAAGCAGAAAAATTATCAGCAAAACTACGCTTTCTGGGTTCGCTTAGCCAGCGCTTCGTCGGTTATCGTGGCTGCCACTCTCATTGCAATAAAGCTGTTTGCCTGGTTACAAACCGAATCTGCGAGTATGTTGGCTTCCTTAACGGACTCGATTCTCGATAGCGGCGCGTCTATTTTCAGCTTTTTTGCCATTCGCTATGCACTTCAGCCTGCAGATGAGGAACATCGCTTTGGTCACGGTAAAGCTGAATCTTTGGCGGCTATGGCGCAAAGCGCCTTTATTGCTGGTTCCAGTATGTTATTAGTCTTTCACAGCGTGCAGCAACTGTTACAAGGCGGAGGTGTGCCTAAGGCGGGTTATGGCATTATCGTTTCTATTATCGCCATTGTGATTACGGCAGTGCTGATAGTGATTCAACGTATTGCTATAAGACAAACCCAGTCACAAGCCATCCAGGCCGATAACCTACATTACCAGTCCGATATTTTGCTGAACCTGGCGGTCATTGTTGCGCTGATACTGACCAGCATGGGGTGGTTCTGGGCAGACAGCGTTTTTGCCATTGGCATAGCACTATATCTAATTGTTGGTGCAATAAAAATTGGCTGGGATGCCTTTCAGTCACTCATGGATCGCGAACTATCAGAAGAGCATCAAAAGCAGATATCTGAAGTTACCCTTTCTGTTGATGGGGTTAAGGGCTTTCACGGTTTAAGGACTCGCGAAGCCGGACCCGTTCGTTTTATACAGCTCCATATTGAGCTCGACAACCGTTTGTCACTATTGAGAGCTCACGCTATTGCCGATAACGTTGAGACCGAATTGATGAAAGCTTTTCCGGGGGCCGACATTATTGTTCACATGGATCCTGAGATTGTTGCAATAGTGGAAGGGTCTGCTCAACGATAGTGCGCAGCAAAGGCGCACGAAACTCGTCTTTTTCCATCATTAACTCGTGGTACGCCCCCTCTATTGTTCTTAGGGTGAAACGTTCTTCTGTCGCTTTTGCTGCGACCGCCAGCTGCCCTGTTTTAGAAACAACCTGGTCGGAACCAGCCCGGAATAATGTCACTGGAATGCGGATTTCATTGACCACATTCTGAGCCGCTTCTGAGGCTTTTATTGCTTCAAACAACCAATTAAACGTTGGTCCGCCAAGCTGCAACTCCGGCTGAGCGTCATAACCATCACGAAAAGCATCGTACCGCGCCGGGCTTTGTGTCAGCACATTGTCATCAAACGCAAGGCGCTGATAATTCTTCATGCCCAAAAAGTACCAAGGTCGGGCAAACCATCGGTTCACCCGAGCCCCCACACAAACAACCAGCTTCGCTAACCAATACGGCACTCCGCCAGTTTCAATTGAGAACATAGGCGCTGACAAAATAAGCGAGCGATAACTGTGTTGGTAATTTGCGCAATACAAAGTCGCTATGGTTCCGCCCATGGAGTGCGAGAATAGCGTTTTTGGCACACCCCCAAAGAGCGTCTTAAGTTCAGAAGAAAAAAGAGCAAAGTCACGAACAAAATCATTAAAGTCCTCAACATGCCCTTGGTGCGGGTTACTCGTTAAACGATCCGATAACCCTTGACCACGATGATCGATAGCTGCGACAGAGAGTCCGTATTGTGCTAATTCCCAAAACAGCTCCTGATATTTTAACGCCGACTCGATACGCCCCGGACTAATAACAACCAAAGGTGCATCTGCGCTGTGTTTATAAAACGCATAATGTAGGGTGAGTCCATCTTCAGTTTTAAAGTACGCCGACTGAACCTTTGTGTTCCAGAAGGGCACAATCGTCTCATCAAAAAATGCTCGCCAATCAGGCGAGTCATCGGCAGGCTTTTGTTTTATAGGGTCGTTTAGCGACATGCGTGTTGCTCAAATTACCGTTTTGGCAATTCTAGCACGACTTCCAGTCCGCCTTCAGGGTGGTTTCTGGCGGTCAAGCTCCCACCAAGCACAACCGCTGCTCTCTGACTGAGAGCAAGACCAAGTCCGACTCCTGCTTTATGATGGCGAGCCGGATCGCCCCGGTAGAAGGGTTCAAACAATTTCTCCAACGTTGATTCTTCCACCCCCGGACCGTGGTCTCGAATTATCACACACAGAGTGTCCCGACCCACTTCACAAGCGAGCTCAACGTTATTCTCCGTGTAGTGCAGCGCATTACGTACAATATTCTCGAGTACCAAACGGAATAGCTCCGCATCGGTGTCCACTTCTGGCCAGGCATCACCGAGTTTCACTAAACGCTTCTCAACCTCGGGCTTCTGATAGCACATATCGTTTATCAACTGCTGCACCAGCTCGCCACTGTCCAGAGCCTCTTTGTTCAGTTCTATTAAGCCGTTTTCCAAGCGAGATAGTGACAAAATACGTTCTATAATGACGCTGAGCCGCTCTGTGTCTCTGCGCAGCTGCTGCCAGTTAGGATCATCCTGACTTACGTCGGTTTCGGTTAAGTCCAGAGCAACCTGCATACGCGCCATTGGCGAACGCAGTTCGTGTGACACATCGCTTAAAAGCCGGCGTTGGGCGTCTCTCGATTTCGCTAAATCCAGTGCCGTTTGCGACAAAGCTCGCGCCAGCTCGCCCACTTCGTCGCTACGCTTTGGCAATCTTTTTAAATCGGGTTTCGCACTGCCTTTTGCCACTTCTCGCATACCTAATATCATTCGGCGAATAGGGCGAATAAGCCAAATACCCAACAAAATAGCCAACACGCCACTGCCGATAATGACGGTCAGTGCACGCGCCTCCATCGACTCTTGTTCAAGTTGCTCTTTATCGACGTATTCCTCAGGGCCTAATGGTCGTGTCACCAGTATTTTATTGCCATTAAGCTCGAAAGGACCCATCAACAACCGTTCATCGAGGGGGATTTGCTGCGGTTGCTCCTGACCCAGCATTCGCAATAACGTCGAACCGTGTTTAATGCGCAGCAGTTCATCCATCAGGAGTTTTTCGCTACCAGTATTCGACAATTGCGCGGCAACTCGGTAATCACCGGCAATGAGGCGCCCCGGCTGCAGGGAGTGAAAGGTTAACGCATCGCTCAAAAGCGGTTGCAGGGTTTGGTATATTTCAGGTTTAAGCGGAGAAAGCTCCGCCTTAGGTTTGTTCCAAATAGCCAAAAGGTAGCCGCTGGCGGCAGTCACTGACAGCAGCGCCCAGAAAACCAGCAGCAACCTTAACGTTAATGACCGATACCACCGCGTGCGTCGTGTTTTCATAAACTCGCAAGTAAGCGATACCCACGACCACGAATGGTTTGAATACGATCGGGCTTAGTCGGTAATTTTTTACGAATATTACTGATGTGAACATCCAAACTGCGGTCAAAAGGCTCCATTTTTCGTCCTAGCGCCGCTACCGACAGCTGATCTTTACTGACCATGTGCCCGGCCTGTTGCATTAAGCAACGTAAAATATCGAACTCAGTGGGCGTTAAAATCAGTTCAGAGCCATCACAATGCACTTCGGTTGTGGCAGGATCTAAATTAATGCCACATACCGACAGGCGTTCACTCTGCATAGTCGTGTTTGGCGTACGGCGCAGCAGTGCTTTAACGCGCGCAATCAACTCTCTGGGGTTAAAGGGTTTTGGCAGGTAGTCGTCTGCACCCAGCTCAAGTCCCATAACCCGGTCATCGTCGTCACCACGCGCGGTCAGCATTAACACGGCGGTGTCACGGTGTTGTTGGCGAAGGCGTTGCAGCAACTGCATACCGTCAATTCCCGGCAACATAACGTCCAGTAGAATCAGTTCATAGTCACCGTTTAATGCTTCATCAAGTCCTTTCACGCCGTCTTCAGCGGTCGTCAGATCAACAGATTCACGCTTAAACAACTCCGTCAGCATAACGGACATTTCGCTATCATCATCAATGAGTAGTACTGAATGTCTCATAACTTGTTGTTCTCTCCAGAAATAAATCCATGATCCAAAATGACCGCTCAATATACGACCCAATTTACAGAACTTTTACTTTAGCAGATTTTTCCGTTTTCGGGTCAGCGTGTTCCGGCCCCAACCCAGCCACAGTGCGGCTTTCTGTTTATGTCCGTGAAACCGATTTAATGCGTGCTCAAGCGCGGCTTTTTCAAAGTCTCTTTGGTAACTCTCTAATACCGCTTCGCTATCATCGGGCAGCCTTTTAAGTTCATCGACTAATAGACCTAACCAGTCTTCAAAAGGTTCACTTTCGCTGCGCTCCCGGGGCGTGCTTAACAGCTCCCTTTTATCGTTTTCCCGGTGAACAATGTCATCCGGTAAGTCATCCATACCCACCCGCTGACCCGGCGCCATAACCGTCAACCAGCGACAGGTGTTTTCTAGTTGGCGTACGTTGCCCGGCCACTCATACGCTTTTAGAATACTTAACGCGTCTTTAGACAGCTTTTTCACTGCAACACCAAGTTCTTCGGAAGCCGTTTCCAGGAAGTGCTCAGCTAACGTAGGAATATCATTCTGCCGTTTTCTTAACGGCGGCAATTTCAGTCGAATCACATTCAGGCGGTGATAGAGATCGTCTCGAAATAGCCCCTTTTCCACCAAGGTTTCCAACGACCGATGTGTCGCAGCAATAACCCGAACATCCACCTCTACCGGTTGGTGTGCTCCCACCGGATAAAACTGGCCTTCGGCTAATACACGCAGCAGCCGGGTTTGAACAGGCAACGGCATATCGCCTATTTCATCCAAAAACAGCGTACCGCCATTGGCTTGCTGGAAACGACCAATGCGTTTTTTGTCCGCGCCGGTAAAAGCACCACGCTCGTGCCCAAACAGTTCCGATTCGATGAGATCCGCCGGAATCGCCGCCATATTCAATGCAATGAAAGGCTCCTCAGCTCTCGGACTGTGCTTATGCAATGCACGAGCGACTAACTCTTTACCTGTACCCGTTTCGCCAGTGAGCAATACACTCACACTCGATGACGACAGTCGCCCAATGGCACGGAAAACATCCTGCATGGCCGGTGCGTCACCAATAATTTCAGGCACTTTGGCCGTTTTCGGCTGCTGCGCACGTTGTCTATTTTCAGCCAGGTGTCGTAAAGCCCGGTCTACTGTCGTCAACGCTTCATCAATATCAAATGGCTTCGGTAAGTACTCAAAAGCCCCACCCTGAAATGCTTTCACGGTCGTATCTAAGTCAGAATGCGCCGTCATGACCACGACCGGCATACCGGGATAGTTCTCTTTTAGTTTCTCCAGCACAACCAGTCCGTCATCGCCGGGCATGCGAATATCCGTCATGACGACGCTGGGCTGTTGCTGTTCAAGCGCGTTAAAAAACGAATCGCTGTCGGAAAACGCGCGCACTTTATAGCGGCTGTTTGCGAACGCTTTTTCCAGCACCCAACGAATGGAGTCATCGTCATCGATAATCCATAAACTCGCGTCAGTCATTCCCAGATCCCTCACTTACATAAGGTAAATAGACAGAAAATTGAGTGCGCCCGGGTTCCGAGTTCACCTCAATTTTGCCTTTGTGCTGATGCACGATGGTTTGCGCCAGCGACAGCCCCAACCCGGTGCCTTCCGCTCGGCCACTGACTAGCGGATAAAATAGCGTGTCCCGTAATGCGTCCGAAATACCCGGGCCGGTATCAATAAAATGCACCACGGCACATTGCCGATAACGCTCACCGAACAGTGTCTGCTGATGCTCGACCCGCGTTCTTACCGTCAGCTTCCCGTTACCATTCATCGCCTGCGCCGCATTTTGTGCGATATTCAAAAACACCTGTTCGCAGCTTTCTTCAACAATCATGATGTCCGGCAGCGATGGGTCATAGTCACGCGTGATCGTTAGCGTATCGCCATATTCATAAGACAGGGTCTTTGCGACACGCTCGGTTATTTCATGAATATTTACCCACCCCCGTTTACCGGGTTTCATCGGACCTAACAGACGGTCAACCAAAAACCGTAGCCGGTCAGACTGACTGATAATTAAGTCCGTGTATTCTTTCAGGTAGTCATCATTTAACTCACGAGCAAGCAACTGTGCCGCGCCGCGCAATCCACCTAACGGGTTTTTAATTTCATGCGCCATGCCACGCAGTAAATGCTGAGTTGCATACAGCTGGTTACGCTGTTGGTCTTCCTGATTAATGCGACGCAACTGATCCGCCTTACGAAGTTCCATCAGCAATTGCGTTTGGCCGCTGTCCTGTATCGTCTGAATGCACACATCAACGGTAATTCGATGCCCGGAATGTAAGGTGAATTCCACATCGGTATTTAACACTCGCTGCTCATATTGAAAGCAGTTTGCAATGGTCTCACTGGCCAGCGAGCATTGAAAAAATGCCGTCGAAAAGGGTTCGCCGAGCAGTCGCTTGGCGCTGTGATCAAGCAACGACTCCGCCGCTGAATTGACATAGCGTATGGTGAAATTCTCGTCTAAAACGAGTATCCCGGTCAGAAGCTGATTGATTAAGGTATTTGTGTTCACAAGGAGAGAATAGCGTACGCACCAAATTGGTGCAATTAAAAAGGGCGGTATAAACCGCCCTTTAAAGGTTGTTAAACGCTGTAGTACATATCGAACTCTACCGGGTGGGTAGTCTTCTTCAATGTCTCTACTTCGTTGTATTTAAGGCCAATATAAGCGTCGATCATGTCATCGTCCATAACACCGCCTTGCTTCAGGAAGTCACGGTCTTTATCTAATGCTTCCAGCGCCATTTCTAACGAATGACAAACGGTTGGAATGTCTTTCGCTTCTTCTGGCGGCAAGTTGTATAAATCCTTGTCCATTGCATCACCCGGGTGAATCTTGTTACGAATACCGTCAAGACCAGCCATAAGCAGTGCAGTGAAACACAGGTAAGGGTTCGCACTTGGGTCAGGGAAACGCACTTCAATACGACGCGCTTTAGCACTCGACACCAGCGGAATGCGAATGGATGCAGAACGGTTACGCGCTGAGTAAGCCAGCATCACCGGCGCTTCAAAGCCTGGCACCAAACGTTTATAAGAGTTCGTTGATGCGTTAGCGAAGGCATTAATCGCACGAGCGTGTTTCACAATACCGCCAATGTAATAAAGCGCCGTTTCGCTTAAGCCAGCATATTGGTCGCCTGCGAACAGGTTTTCGCCGCCTTTATTCAGTGACATATGTACGTGCATACCTGAGCCGTTATCGCCCACTAAAGGCTTAGGCATAAAGGTGGCTGTCATGCCATAAGAATGAGCAACATTGTGCACAACATATTTGTAAATCTGCAGCTCGTCGGCTTTGGTTGTTAAGGTGTTGAAACGGGTCGCTACCTCGTTCTGACCAGCTGTCGCCACCTCATGGTGGTGCGCTTCAACCACTAAGCCCATGTCTTCCATAACCAAACTCATGGTGCCACGAATGTCGTGAGCTGAGTCGACCGGTGGTACCGGGAAGTAACCGCCTTTCACGCCCGGACGGTGAGCCATGTTGCCTTCCGAGTACTCACGACCTGAGTTCCACTCTGCTTCATCCGCATCAATTTTATAGAACGAACCGCTCATATCAGTACGGAAACGAACATCGTTGAAAAGGAAAAACTCTGGCTCCGGACCAAAGTAAGCTTCATCGGCAATGCCAGAACTGCGCAGGAACTCTTCCGCACGTTTGGCGATAGAGCGTGGGTCACGGCTGTAACCTTGCAGTGTTTCAGGCTCTAAAATGTCGCAACGAATGTTTAACGTCATTTCATCAGTGAACGGATCCAGTACGGCTGAATCATTGTCAGGCATTAACACCATGTCCGATTCGTTAATACCTTTCCAGCCTGCAATTGACGAGCCGTCAAACATTTTACCTTCTTCGAAGAAGTCTTCATCGATTTGCGACACCGGAATAGTGACGTGTTGTTCTTTACCCTTAGTATCGGTAAAGCGTAGGTCGACGAATTTTACGTCGTTTTCTTTAATGGTATCGAAAATCTTATCAGCTGACATGTTGTCCTCCAGTAGACAGCGTCTTTAAAAAGTAACAGCCACAGTATAGCAAAGCCTGTGCCAATTTACTTTTTATTAAAAATCAATCAGTTACTTCAGTGTCATTTTTGTGCAAACTTACTTGCGCACCATTACCGCTCATTACGCACCATTAGGGTGCATTCGATCACCGGCAGTCACAAATTCGGAACAGAATGAGTGGCGGTTTATTCGACAAAAATAACGAACAAAAAACAATCAGGTCTTTTTTAATATCGTCTAAGCAGGTAGAATACGCCGCTATTTTTCATAAACCCCCGTCGGAAGGGTTGGGTTTACACTCACTACCGACAAACACAGGCTTTCTTAATGACAACTCAGGCATTTGATATCAATAAGCTTCGCAACATTGCGATTATTGCGCACGTAGACCATGGTAAGACGACACTCGTAGATAAGTTGCTCCAGCAATCCGGTACACTCGAAAGTCGTGGTGAGCTTGAAGAGCGCATCATGGACTCTAACGATCTGGAAAAAGAACGCGGCATTACTATTTTGGCCAAAAACACAGCCGTTAACTGGCAGGACTACCGCATCAACATTCTGGATACTCCAGGGCACGCTGACTTTGGCGGTGAAGTTGAACGCGTTCTTTCTATGGCAGACTCTGTATTACTGGTGGTCGACGCTGTTGACGGTCCTATGCCACAAACGCGTTTCGTCACACAGAAAGCATTCGAGCACGGTTTAAACCCAATTCTTGTTATCAACAAAATCGACCGCCCGGGCGCTCGTCCTGACTGGGTCATGGATCAGGTCTTCGACTTATTCGATAACTTAGGTGCCACCGACGAACAGTTAGACTTCCCAGTGGTTTACGCGTCGGCATTGAACGGTTGGGCGACTCGCGAAGAGGACACGGTTGGCGAGGACATGACACCGTTGTTCGAAACTATCGTCAATGAAGTTAGCCACCCAGACGCCGACCCAGACGCTGACTTACAGATGCAAATTTCACAGCTGGATTACTCAAGCTACCTTGGTGTTATCGGTATTGGTCGTGTGACTCGCGGTAGCGTGAAAGTCAACCAACAGGTAACCATTGTGGGTGCTGACGGCAAAGAGCGTAGCGGTAAAATTGGTAAAGTCTTTAATTATCTGGGCCTTGACCGCATTGACGCCGAATCAGCGCATGCAGGCGACATTTGTGCGATAACCGGTTTGGGCGAACTGAAGATTTCAGATACCGTTTGTGCGGTTGGCGCAGCTGAGGCAATGAAGCCGCTAAGCGTTGACGAGCCAACAGTGACCATGACGTTCCAGGTCAACACCTCGCCGTTCGCGGGTAAAGAAGGTAAGTTCGTTACTTCACGTCAAATTCTTGAGCGTTTACAGCAAGAGCTGGTTCACAACGTAGCGCTTCGCGTTGAAGAAACGGACAACCCTGATAAATTCCGCGTATCAGGCCGTGGTGAATTACACTTAGGTGTATTAATCGAAAACATGCGCCGCGAAGGTTTCGAGCTCGCTGTGTCTCGCCCGGAAGTTATCATCAAAGAAGAAGACGGTAAGAAAATGGAACCGTATGAGTCTTTGACTGTTGATATCGAAGAGCAGCACCAGGGTTCGGTCATGGAAAAACTGGGCTTACGTAAGGCCGAGATGACCAATATGACACCTGACGGTAAAGGTCGTGTCCGTGTTGACTTCGAAGTACCAAGCCGTGGCTTAATTGGCTTCCAGACCGAGTTCATGACACTGACATCGGGTACTGGATTGATGTACCACACTTTTGACCACTACGGTCCGCACAAAGGCGGCACTATTGGTCAGCGCGTGAACGGTGTACTCATTTCGAACGCGCAGGGTAAAGCACTGACTTACGCACTATTTAACCTGCAAGAGCGCGGTAAATTATTCGCAGCACACGGCGACGAAGTCTATGAGGGCCAGGTTATTGGTATTCATAACCGCTCTAACGACTTAACCGTTAACTGTCTTAAAGGTAAACAGCTGACGAACGTTCGTGCTTCAGGTACTGACGACGCTCAAACGCTTAGTCCACCAATTAAGTACACTCTTGAGCAAGCGCTTGAGTTCATCAACGATGACGAGCTGGTTGAGGTTACGCCTGAATCGATCCGTATTCGTAAGCGTGCGCTGACCGAGAATGAGCGTAAGCGACTGGGTCGCGAATCAAAAGGCTAACTTGTGCTTTTAGCCACTATGAATAAAGCCCCGCTTAACGGCGGGGCTTTTTGTATGTGTCTGGAAATTGCCGCAACGATGTTTAGCTGGCAGCGACAAGCTCCGGTTGCGGCAGAACAAAATAGAAAATAGAGAAGAAATGAAAAATACTGCCCGCTAACACGAATAAATGCCAAATAGCATGATGGTACGGCAGTGACTTCCACACATAAAAAATGACCCCAAACGTATAAGCCAGCCCGCCTGCTACCAGTAGCATTAAGCCACCGAAATCGACATTATCTATCATGGGTTTTATTGCAATAAGCGCCATCCAGCCCAAACCTAAATATAAGCTCAGTGACAGCCATTTAATACGTTTGGTCATGGCCAGCTCAAGCACCACTCCGACAATGGCAATACCCCAGACAATCCCCAGTAACGTCCAGCCCCAGACACCGCGCAAATTAATCAGTGCAAATGGGGTGTAAGTACCGGCAATCAGAATATAAATAGCCGCATGATCAAGCTGCTGAAACACCGCTTTTATATTCGGCCAGGGAAAAGCATGGTAGAGCGTTGACGCCGTGTAGAGCAAAATAAGGCTCGCCCCGTAAACGCTTGCCGCAACGACGTGCCAGGCGTCGCCATAGGCGACAGACCAGAGTATCATGACGACTAAAGCCGCAATGCTTAACGCCGCCCCAATACCGTGGGTCAGCGCATGCGCGACTTCTTCCATCGCCGTGTAGGCTTTATGCTGGCTCATCGCTCGTACCCTGGTGTCTCGTAACCGTCCGCAATATTTTTTACCGCTCGAATAAATTTATCGACTTGTGATTCGTTCTCATAATTCAAGTGGTAAGAACTATGAAATTGAAGCGTCAGCGTGACTCCGTAACCTTCTAAAAAAACGGTATAGCCGTCATGATCGGTATAAGCTTCTATGCCGTCTAAATAATGGCGTCCCTGACGCGCTTCGCCGTGGGTCTGAATTTTTTCATAAGCATCAAGCATTAATTTTGTGTCTAGCTCGTTTTTCATGCCGCACCTCTTCTTGTTAAATGTATACCTTTATTATTGGGGTCTAAAACCATTTCGACAACCGATTTGGAACAAATGTTTGAATTTAGTTGCCTAAGTTTTTACATACACATGTGCATGATTAATTAGAATCCGTTATAATAATGAACGAATGTTAAGTAATTGGAGTTCACAATGGTTAGACGCACTAAAGAAGACGCCATGGAAACTCGCTCTAAATTACTGGACGCCGCTGAGGCGTTGTTCAGTGAAAAGGGCGTGACCCATACGTCAATGATGCACGTGGCAGAAAAAGCCGGTGTGACTCGCGGTGCGATATACCACCATTTTGAAAATAAAATGGATCTCATTGAGTCGTTGATGGGGCGCGTTAAGTTGCCTATTGACGAAATGCGCGAGCAAATTTCAGAGACCAGTGAGTTTGGAATTCTCGAAGAAATTAAAGCTCGCTCAAAGGAGTTTTTGGCAAGAGTTCAGAACGAGCCTCAAGTTCAATCGCTTGCAAGCATACTGCTTCATAAATGCGAGTATATCGACGAAGTGAATCCAATAAAACTTCGACATGTCAGCGGCCGGAATGAGTGTATTGATAATGTTGAAAACCTCTTCCAGAAAGCAATCGATGCTGGCGAAATTGCCCCAACTATTGAGGCAAGAATGGCTGTTATTGGTTTATTTTCCTTGGTTGACGGGCTCATTTACAACTGGTTACTGGCGCCCGACTTCTTCCCTCTGGTTGAGTACGGTAATACCGCTATAGACACTTATGTCAAAGGATTGCCGCGTTAAACACCACTAAGGCTCGTTGCTGTCGCCGCGTCGCCGGCGCCAGCCACTGTACTTTCGGTGCACGCCTTTGGTCAGTGACTGAAAGGTATCTTCTAGTAAGTCAACGCCAAGCAATACACCCACAATAACTAAAGAAAGTACGATACCGACACCATACATACCAAGCCCAACAGCAATACCGATAGCCGCTAATGCCCAAATCGTAGCGGCTGATGTGACACCGACAACAACACCATCACGCGCCAGCATCACTCCCGCGCCAAGAAAGCCAACACCAGTGATAATCTGGCCGATGATGCGTGATGGATCGCCCGTTTCTGACAATACCGACGAGCCACCCGCCAAAAATAGATACGTACCGATAGTAATAAGAGCTGACGTTCTAATGCCGACGGGCTTTCCGCGAACCTGCCGTTCTATACCAACAATGGCACCACACAAAAGCGCTGTGCCTATGCCTTCCCAGGAATAAGGTCCTAACTCCTGAACCAATTGCCAATCTATCACTAACCGTTGTCTCCCTGACGCAGGAAATTAATTAAAAACTCTTCGTCCATTGACGCAATAGCGCTGTCACTGGCATTGGGGCAACTCGCACACATTGGCGCCGTCCATGCCTTTACATTGGCCAGTATATCGCGCAGATGACTGACCGCGCGTAAACCGCCTAAACCGCCCGGTGACGCGGCCGCCAGCAAGACGGTTTTTCCACTCCATGCCTGCATATCAAGGCGTGAAACCCAGTCAATCGCATTTTTAATCAAAGGAGATACCGACGAATTATATTCCGGACTGACTAGCACCACTTTGTCGGCAGCATCAATGGCTTTCGCCAACGCCTGCATTGACTCAGGCACACCTTCAGCTTCTTCGAGATCCCCATGATAAATCGGCGCATCCAAAGCGTCAGCATCCAGCAGTTTGTGTTGTATACCATGCTTTTCTGCCACCTCCACCAGTCGGTGTTTTAGTTTCGTATTCAGCGACTCTTTGCGGCGGCTGCCCCCGATAAATAATACCGTCATACTGTCTCCTAACTGATTACTGCTTCATTGACTCAATAAAGCGATTTGACTCTTCAATAGATGCTTCCATCTCTGCAATTAACGACGAAATGTCATTTTGCAGATTGTTAAATTCACCGCGAATGGCATCTATCGCTTTGGCGTTTAAATTGTGCTTCAGATAAAGCACGTTATCCTGCATTTTATCCAGCACAGGCTGCATTTTGTCGGAAGCCCGTTCCATCACTCGCAGGAGCTCCGCATAACGACGTTCTGTTTCACGAAGTTGGCGTTCACTTTGACGACGCATGTTGTCATTGCTGTACTCGCCAAGTTCTTCGCTCCATTCGTCGAATAAATCCTGAGCGACGTCATCCACCGCATCAATGCGATCTTTCACGTCCTCGGCTGCCGCTTTACTGTCTTCGTAATCATCATTAAGCGCGTTGTAAGTTTCTTCCAGTTCACCGCCTTCAATGTTCAACATTTCGTCAAGGCGTTCGAAAGCCGAACGAAACTCTTCCTGAGCATCAGCTTGCGAATCGCGGGCATCGTCAACGCGGTCCACGAGAATGTCACGCTTCTCAACACCAAACTTTTCCATGGTGCCATAATACGCGCTTTGGCAGGCAGAAAGCGCGACGACTGCTGCGACCGGAACTATCCACTGTTTCATTTATCTTGTCCTCTTGCCGCTTTAATTAACCGTTCATCGCGCTTGCGTTGACGATAGTCATGTACCGCAATAATCGCGTGAATAATCGCAATTAAATAGACAATGCCCAGGGCGCCAATTGACACAATGAACAACACCACACCCACAACCGCTATAATTAAATTGAAAATGGCCTGGAATATTTTCCCCGTGAACAAAATAGCCAACGGCGGAAATAAAATGGCTAAAATATAAAGCATAATAACTCCTTACACTGAAAGGCCTTGCTACCAATTAACCGATATTCTCAGTGTAAAAGCAAATAACGATTACCGTTTCTTACCCAAAAGCAACGAAACCAGATCAACCCCTCAGGCGATTAATAAGGCAACTCTGTCCCATCCCAATGCCATAATTTACCGGTATCCTCTGGTTGAATCTCATTGATAACCTTAAGAATTCTTTTAGCAGACAATTCCGGTGTATACAATTTTTCGTCAGGAATCCTGCTTTGAAACGGTTTTGAGAGGGCGGTATCTGTGGTGCCAGGGTGAATAGCCGCAACAACTAAGCGCTTATGGGTGCGTTTGAGCTCTATAGAGGCTGTTTTCAGTAACATATTTAACGCGGCTTTACTGGCTCTGTAGGCGTACCAACCGCCCAAATAGTTGTCTTCAATACTGCCGACTTTCGCCGATAGCTGCACCCAGAACGCCGTGTGCTTTCTGTCTAAAACTGAACGGAATGACTTCAATGCCAAAATTGGCTGAATGGCATTCACATCAAAAAGCTTGCGTAAATTGGCTTCGCTTAAGTCGCCCAATTTCTTTTCCGGAAACGTATCGTCGTCGTGCAGCATACCTATCGTTGAAATAAGCCCGGTCAACTTGAGCCCCTGGCTGTGGAAGTCATCAACAAGGGTATTCAAAGCGTCTTCGCTGTAATCCTTTACTTGTATCCGCTGTATACGCTCACCCGGCGCTTCCAATGCCTGTCTCGATACAGTAACGATGGTTTCTTCAGGGTATTCGGCAGTGAGTGCATTTGTCAGGGCTTTTCCAAGCCCGCCGCCGGCACCCAATATCACCATTGCCATTTAACGTGTCCTCAATCATGATAGTCTTTAATGACTAC
This sequence comes from Idiomarina piscisalsi, assembly GCF_002211765.1. Lineage (NCBI taxonomy): Bacteria > Pseudomonadati > Pseudomonadota > Gammaproteobacteria > Alteromonadales > Idiomarinaceae > Idiomarina > Idiomarina piscisalsi. Next base: position 183,744 of record NZ_CP022133.1, on the reverse strand, counting down.
GCAAAAGAAAGGTAAGCGGCTCAATCGCATGAAACAAACAGACTGGAAACATTACGCGGGTGAGACTTGGCGGTTTTTAACCTATTTCGGGCGCCGGTTTAACAGCGACAGCATCAACGTGACGGCGGGGCATTTAACCTATGTTAGCCTGCTCTCACTAGTGCCGCTGTTGGTTGTTATGTTTACCATTTTTTCAGCGTTTCCCGTTTTTGAAGAACTAAAAGGTAATTTGGAACAAGCGTTGTTCGCGAATTTATTACCAACCTCTGGCGAACAGCTGCAGGAATACATCAATGAATTTGTCGCCAATGCGTCAAAAATGACGGCGGTGGGTGTCGGCTTTTTGTTTATTGTTGCCATTACGCTCATGTCGGCCATTGATAAGGCATTAAATAATATCTGGCGCGACGTCAACAAGCGTCACTGGCTGGTCTCTTTCGCAGTGTACTGGATGCTATTAACTCTGGGGCCGTTACTGATTGGTTCAGGACTTGCCGCGACGTCTTACCTCATTTCACTCAGCCAGTTCGCTGATGAGTATATTTCCGGCGCCCGCAGTTTTACTTTATGGATGGTGCCGGTCGCTACGTCGTTTATATTTTTCACGTTAATGTATCAGTTGGTCCCGAACCGCCAGGTAAAACTTCGGTACGCTGCTTTTGGCGCCGTTATCGCGGCCATTTTATTTGAACTCAGCAAGCAACTTTTCTCGTTATACATCACCTCATTCCCGACCTATCAAGCCATTTACGGGGCGTTGGCCACCGTACCCATTCTGATTATTTGGGTTTACCTGTCCTGGATGATTGTCCTCACAGGCGCGGTGCTAACGGTCAGCCTCGAGGAATACCAGCAATTACCGGAAGAGCCGACTTCCGATTGACCTGCGGCAGTTTTTAAAACACCATAACAGGTTCGTTTAAACAAACTCGGGTTAACATGATAGGACTGATTCAGCGGGTATCTCGCGCACAAGTCACCGTCGACAACCAAACCGTTGGTTCTATAGACAAAGGGCTGCTTGTTTTGTTGGGTGTCGAACACGCAGATGACGAAACAGCGGCTGACAAGTTGGCTCAACGCATTGCCAATTACCGCGTTTTCACCGATAGCGAAGGCAAGATGAATAACAGCGTTATCGACGAGTCAGGCTCTGTACTGGTGGTGTCGCAGTTCACATTAGCAGCAGACACCCGAAAAGGCCGCCGTCCCAGCTTTTCATCGGCCGCAACGCCAGAGCAGGCGAAAGCGCTCTACTTGCACTTCTGCGACGCTATGAAAAAACAGGGTTTGCCGGTCGAAACCGGTCAGTTTGCCGCCGATATGCAGGTTGAACTGGTCAATGACGGCCCCGTTACGTTTGAGTTAAGGGTGTAATGTTATGTACCGCGTGATCACACCACAGAATGAAACTGAGCTGGAACGCTACTTTTACCTGCGCTGGCGAGTACTGCGCGAGCCCTTTCAACGCCCCTTAGGCTCTGAACAGGACGAGTACGATCAAGTCGGTCATCACCGCATGGTGGTGAACGAAGCCGACGAGGCTGTCGCGGTCGGACGGCTGCACTTTAACAGCCCGGAGGAAGCACAAATTCGCTTCATGGCCGTTGCGCCAGAGTATCGGGGTGAAGGCCACGGCGTTGCCATTATTTACGCATTGGAAATAGCGGCGCGTCAGGAAGGCGCTACCCATGTTGTCATTAACTCGCGCGACAATACCATCGGGTTTTATCGAAAGTGTGGGTACGACATTGTCGAGGAAGCGGATACCGTTAACAACCCCATGGCTGAGCACCAGTTGCGCAAGTCATTTAACGACTACAACCGCATTATTTACCGCCCCGACTGGTGCGCCGAACTTCAAAAGACATGGCAAGATGACATTCCTATTTCTGACGCGATGGGCATCAAAATTCATCAATACACGGGTCGCGTTTTCGAAACCCGCGCCCAATTGTCACGTAACGTGAATGTGCATGGCACCATGTTCGCCGGCAGTATCTATTCACTGGGCACGCTAACCTGTTGGGGGTTATTGCACTTACAACTGCTCGAGCGGGAGTTGGAAGGCGCAGTCGTACTGGGCGATGGGAATATTCACTATCATAAACCGGTCACGCAAGAGCCGCGGGCAGTGGCTCGATTAAGCGATGTCACGGGAGACTTTTCGGCGCTTAAAGAAGGGAAAAATGCGCGCTTAATGATGAAAGCACAAATTCTGGATGAAGAGCGACCGGTGGCAGAATTCACCGGCCGCTTTGTTGTACTGGCTAAACGCGATTAGCGCTTACAACCAAAGCTTAAGACAACATATGCGGTAGTGTCACCACCGCCGCCAACTCACCATGTTTAATTAAGTCACTCGCCGCCTTAATGTCCGGCGCAAAATAGCGGTCCTGGTCATAATAGGCGACGTGTTCACGCAAGCAGTTAAAGGCCGTTTCGACCGCTGCGGACGCTTTTAACGGGCGACGGAAGTCCAGACCTTGCGCCGCTTCTAGCCACTCAATGGCAATAATGTCGCTGACATTGTTTGCTATATCCGTCAGGCGACGTGCCGCAAAGGTGGCCATCGACACATGATCTTCCTGATTAGCAGACGTTGGCATGCTGTCGACAGAGGCCGGATGCGCCAAGGTTTTGTTCTCAGACGCCAGTGCCGCTGCAGTCACCTGCGCCAGCATAAAGCCCGAGTTGACGCCGCCATCATTCACCAAAAATGCCGGCAGCTTGCTTAAATTGCTGTCTATCAGCAAAGCACTACGGCGCTCTGACAAAGCACCAATTTCGCTCGCGGCAATCGCCAGAACATCAGCCGCCATAGCGACAGGTTCCGCGTGGAAGTTACCACCTGAGATGATGTCCTGCTCTTCACTGAATACCAGCGGGTTATCGGTTACCCCATTGGCTTCACGCTCTAAAATGGCTGACGCATGCTCGATTTGATCAAGCACCGCCCCCATAACCTGAGGCTGACAGCGCAATGAATAAGGGTCCTGTACTTTTTCGCAGTCTTCGTGATCTTTGGCAATTTCAGACGTTTCGGTCAATACATGGCGGAACATTTCCGCCGCTTTCATTTGCCCAGGCTGACCACGTACCGCATGTACACGCTCATCAAACGGTGAGCGGGAACCCATGGCGGCTTCTACGGATGTTGCGCCTACCAAAATGGCAGCGTGATAATTGCGCTCAATGCGGAACAGTCCGGCTAACGCTAACGCAGTGGACGCCTGAGTACCATTTAACAAAGCCAGACCTTCTTTCGGCGCCAACTCAAACGGCTCCAAACCGGCGTGTTTAATCCCTTCTTTAGCGTCGTACACTTCACCTTTATAGCGAACCGTACCTTCACCCAACAGCGGTAACACCATGTGCGCCAATGGAGCCAAGTCGCCCGATGCGCCTACCGACCCTTTTTCCGGAACACATGGGTACACTTCAGCGTTCAACAGCTTAATGAGCGCATCAATAACCACCGGCCGCACACCGGAAAAGCCGCGCGACAGTGAATTGACTTTTAACAGCAGCATTAAGCGCACAACCGCGTCTTCCATTAAATCGCCGGTACCCGCAGCGTGCGACAAGACAATGCGGCGCTGAAGATCGGTCAGGCGCTCCGGCGGAATACGCGTATTCGCCAGCAGCCCAAAGCCCGTATTAATACCGTAAACCACACGCCCCTGCTCAAGCACATCGGCAACGGTTTTTGCGGAAGTCGCAATGTTGTCGTTCGCTTCATCAGACAGCGTCAACGTCTGATGCTCGTAAAACCAGCGGCGCAAATCGCTCAGCTGCAGCTTTCCTGGCTGTAATTCAAAATGACTCATGCAACCTCCTTACTTCGTATCCAGCATAGGTAAATCAAGACCTTGCTCGCGAGCGCAGTTCTTTGCGATGTCGTAGCCGGCATCCGCATGACGCATAACACCGGTTCCCGGGTCATTCCAGAGCACTCGGCTTAACCGCTTGTCGGCTTCTTCGGTACCATCAGCCACAATCACCACACCGGCGTGCTGAGAGTACCCCATGCCAACACCGCCTCCGTGGTGCAGGCTTACCCAGGTTGCACCGCCTGCGGTGTTTAACAGGGCATTCAACAACGGCCAGTCAGAAACGGCGTCTGAACCATCCTGCATGGCTTCTGTTTCACGGTTAGGACTGGCTACCGAGCCTGAGTCTAAGTGGTCCCGACCAATCACGATTGGTGCTTTTAACTCACCGCTTTTAACCATGTCGTTAAACGCACGAGCAATGCGGGCACGATCTTTCAGGCCAATCCAGCAAATACGTGACGGCAAGCCCTGGAAGCTAATACGTTCTTTAGCCATATCCAGCCAGTTGTGCAGGTGCTCGTTGTCCGGAATCAGTTCTTTCACTTTTTGGTCAGTTTTGTAAATGTCTTCCGGGTCGCCCGAAAGCGCTACCCAACGAAATGGACCTATACCTTCGCAGAACAGTGGACGAATATAAGCCGGCACGAACCCCGGGAAGTCGAAGGCGTGATCGACGCCAACGTCTTTCGCCATTTGGCGAATGTTGTTGCCATAGTCCAGTACCGCCGCACCGTCTTTTTGGAAGTGCAGCATGGCGCGCACCTGCACCGCCATCGACTCTTTCGCAGCGGCTACGGTGCCGCTTGGGTCGCTTTCCTGCTTCGCTTTGTAGTCATCCAGTGTCCAGCCTTGTGGCAAGTAACCATGCAAAGGGTCATGTGCGGACGTTTGGTCCGTCACCACATCCGGCGTTACACCACGTTTTTGCAGTTCTGCGTAAACATCAGCGGCGTTACCTAACAAACCAACAGAAATGGCTTCGCCTTTGGCTTTAGCGTCGTTAATCAGTTGCAACGCTTGATCGAGGCTGGTCGCCTTGTGATCGACATAACGGGTACGCAGACGGAAATCGATGCGCGTCTCGTCACATTCAACTGCCAGCATACAAAAACCGGCCATCGTCGCCGCCAGCGGTTGAGCGCCGCCCATACCACCCAGACCGCCTGTCAGTATCCACTTACCTTTTGCATCACCATTGAAATGCTGGCGTGACACCGCACCAAAGGTTTCGTAAGTACCTTGAACGATGCCTTGTGAGCCAATATAGATCCACGAGCCGGCGGTCATCTGGCCATACATCATCAGACCTTTTTTATCGAGCTCGTTAAAGTGGTCCCAGTTCGCCCATTCGGGCACCAGGTTAGAGTTTGCAATCAGTACGCGCGGAGCATCTTCGTGTGTTGGAAAGACACCCACCGGTTTACCGGACTGAATCAATAGCGACTCATTAGGTTTCAGGCGCTCTAACGTCTCAATAATTTTGTCATAGCATTCCCAGCTGCGTGCCGCGCGGCCAATACCACCATAAACAACTAACGCTTGCGGGTGCTCCGCTACTTCGTCGTCCAGGTTATTCATCAACATGCGCTTGGCCGCCTCTACCTGCCAGTTACAGGTGGTGAGCTCGGTTCCATGAGGTGCGCTGATTTTGCGACTTTTATCCAAACGGGTGAATGACATACGTTACTCCTTAAACGTTAAGTGGCCGCCTAACTTAAAACGAGAACCCGGATGCGTCAGCGTGGCAAAAGTCACCACGCCGCCCGAGCTCCAGGTGCGGCGAAAAATGCGTAAACAAGGCTCATGACGGTCAATGCTCAAGTATTGGCAGACCGAGTGAACCGGCAAAATGGCTTCAATTTGATGGCTAGCTTCGGTCAGTGGACTCACCACACAGAGGTATTCATGCGGCGTCACTTTGCTGTAGTCTTGTTTGAGGTAATCAGGGACCAGTGTTGGGTTCACAAAACGTTCTTCCAGTTGCACCGGCTGGTCATTCTCATAGTGCGTTATCAACGAATGATAAACAGGGGCACCTTCTTCAAGCTCTAATGCTTCGGCAATTTGTGCTGAGGCGGATTGCTCTTTCAGTAAATGTACTTTGGCACGGTAGTCATGCCCGCGCGAGCGCACTTCGTCAGCAATATTGCGAATAGCCATAAACGATGTTTGTGACTTAATCGGTGCCACATAAGTACCCGAGCCTTGAGTGCGTATGACTAATCCTTCATCAGCCAATTCCTGCAAGGCTCTGCGAGCGGTCATTCGGCTTACCGAAAACTGCTTACACAACGCGTTTTCCGAGCTAACCGGATGATTCTCAGGCCACTCTCCAGACTCAATTTTGTGGTAAATATGTTCTTTGATTTTGGTAAATTTGTTCACTGCATCCCTCACCGCTAAACAGGCAGTTGTGGAGAGAAAGTTTAGTTGAGAACAATTGTATATACAAGCTTGTTTTGCTATTCTTTTTAGCATTGTAATCAGTAAGGATAATTATGCAGCGCATCGAAAATATTACTGCCGCGACCATGTCCGATGACACCGGCTATGGGCTTATAAAAGACGCCGTAGTGATTATTAACGACGGTAAAGTTGAGTTTGTGGGCCCGGCGTATGACGCACCGGCAACACCCACAGCGGACGTTGTCGATGGTAACGGTGGATTACTGACCCCCGGGCTTATCGACTGCCACACTCATCTGGTTTGGGCTGGTTCCCGTGCTAATGAGTTTGCTCAGCGCCTGCACGGCATGAGTTACCAGGAAATTGCAGAGCAGGGTGGCGGTATCAAAAGCACCGTAAAGGCCACTCGCGAAGCCAGCGAAGAACAGTTAATGGCACTGGCTTTAGAACGAGCAGAAACTCTAATGTCACAAGGCGTCACAACACTGGAAGTGAAATCCGGGTACGGCCTCGATTTGGAAAATGAGCGAAAGCAGTTGAAAGTCGCACGTCAGTTGGCCGAAAGGCTACCCGTGCATGTGAAAACAACGTTACTGGCCGCCCATGCTGTGCCTCCTGAGTATCAAGGCAACGCTGACGGCTATGTGGACGATATCGTCAACAATATTCTGCCAACACTCACTCAGGAAGGGCTTGTCGATGCGGTCGATGCCTTTTGTGAAAGCATCGGCTTTAGTATTGAACAAACGCGTCGCGTTTTTGAGCAGGCAAAAGCGCTTGATTTGCCGGTGAAACTTCATGCCGAGCAGATAACAAACCAACAAGGTGCAAAACTGGCGGCGGAATATAACGCGTTGTCGGCTGATCACTTAGAACAACTGGACGAAGACAGCGTTAAAGCGATGGCGGAGAACGGTACAGTGGCCGTATTGTTACCCGGCGCATTTTACTTCCTGCGGGATACGCAAAAGCCACCCATTGAGCTACTCAGGAAATATAAAGTGCCTATGGCGGTAGCAACGGATGCCAACCCGGGCTCGTCGCCCATTCATCATTTGCCACTGATGTTACAAATGGCGGCAACCTTCTTCCATTTAACGCCTGAAGAATGCCTGCGCGGTGTGACAGTCAATGCGGCTAAAGCGCTGGGGGAAACGCAACGAGGTGTTATTGCGGAAGGTAACTACGCCGATTTAGCCTTGTGGAAATGCCAGGGTGCAGCCGAGCTAACTTACCAAACCGGCGTTAACCCGCTGCAAACCTTGTGGTTTAACGGCGTCGCTCACGACCGTGTAAGTAAGCCGTGGTCAGCTCGCTAAGCAGCTGGCCACATATTTTCAGGCCTTCTTCAAAGCCGGCGCTGCATAACGACGGTGCCGCTTCGGCCAGATGCAAATAGCGGGTTTCATTCACTTCAGCTAAGCGCTTTACGTACTGAAACCCTTGCGCCAGACTAAGCCCTGCATAATTCACGGCGCTTGCCGGCACGGCATTTAACGCGTCGACATCCACTTCAATACCCAAAGGTCGTTGCCAGGAGTCTGCCTTGGCGACGACTTCGTCCATCACTTCATAAAAGGGACGCTCATACAGTCGGTGTAGGGTGTGGTACCGCATGCCAGCGTCCTGTAATTGTCGCAAACTGTCCGCCGAGTTTTTGCCCTGGTGAAGACCGACAACATGATAATACTCCAGCGCGCCTTCCATGTAGGCATAGCTGAAACCATTACCAGAATGCCGGCCCTCTCGCGGGCGGAAGTCGGCATGAGGATCTAAATTGACGGCGCCACAAGCTTCTTTTGATATATCAGATAAGCTTTTTAGCAGAGGATACGCATTGTTGTGACCACCACCAATGACGATAACTTCGAAGCCTTGCTCAAACAAAGGCTTAATCACAGCCTGCACACGGACATCGACTTGAGCACAAAGCGCTCTCAACTCGGCTAGATCGTGAGGCTCTGTTGCGTCCAGATGACTCGTTTTTTCCATCAAATCAGCGCAGTTAACCGCACCGACCAGCAACAATTCGTGAGTCGACAGAAGACCCGTTTTTTGCAGATTCAAAAAGCTTTTTAAGAACGCTTGCCAACCATCTTCAGCGCCACCGCGCCCTAAATTACCGCGTACTCCGATACTTTCCGGAATACCCACTAAGGCAACGCGCTGACCATCATTCCAGGCTTCTTGAAGGCTTTCTTCATAGGTACCTTCTTCTGAAAGCACCCGTATTGCCTGACCTATTTTCGTTTCATGCTCTCTGACATTGACCCACTTTGCCGGGTCCGTCAGTTCCAGAAATGAAATATTACTCATTACTCAATATCAAGTGGTTCAGGTGACAAGATAACGCCGGTGGTGTCTACGTATAAATGGTCATCAGGCAGGAAGGTAACACCGCCGAAATTCACCGGCACATTCAATTCGCCAATACCGTCGCTCATTGCCGCAACTGGGATTGAAGAGACACCTAAAATGCCGATATCGAGTTCTTCTAACGCATCAACATCACGCACGGAGCCATAGCACACGATACCTTCCCAGTCGTTGTCCATTGCTTGCTCAGCAATAGCGGCATCAATTAGCGCTCGGCGTGAAGAGCCTCCGCCATCAACCAAAAGAACTTTTCCGCCGCCATCTTCCGCGACCGTTTCTTCAATAATGCCTTTGTCTTCATGACATTTAACAATCACTAAGCGTCCGCCGAAAGAGGCGCGGCCACCGTAGGATTCAAACATGGGCTCGACCACATCCACCATGTCGGGATAAAGGTCACAAAGTTCCGAAGTATTGTATTCCATGAGCGTATCCTAAAGTCACTGTTGGCTTGGGCTAGGAGTATACCTGCTATCCTCATATTACTAAAGGATTCAATAGCAATGCACGAACCTCTTGAATTATAGAATAAAAACCCGTTTAATCTAGGTAACTATAAGAATAATAAAAGCAGAACCAATCTTAATGCCTCAGCTCGATTTGATCACTAGTCTGGCCATAGAATCCTTTACTCATACGATACAAGCATTGCTTTTGTTGGGTTTCGCGATGCTGCTTCTGTATTATCATAATTTTTATCGACATGATTACCTACGTTATTGGTCATTCGCCTGTTTTGCATTTGGTCCCAGTGAGTTCATTCGAGCACTGACCGCCGGCAGTGCTATGGTCGACCCTGAGTCTACTCTCGGATGGTCCAGCGGCTTACAAGGCATAGCCCTTACGCTACAATACCTCGCTATTAGTTTTATTGGCTTGGGTGCTAGCTCTGCCGTTTTTAATAACAAACCGAAGCAATATTGGCTTTATGTTGCTTACGCGGTCTCTTTGCTCGGCGGTATTATTTCGTATTTCTGGCTAGAACCTTCTATTAGTTACATCTCCAGTACTGTTAATGCCGGCTTTATGCGGTTCTTAGTCACTGGTCTTGCTTTATTCACTATCGGCGTATTCATGTGGCGTCGTCTCGGCTCAGGCGTGGGGCCTAAGTTAGTGTCTGCTGGCTTTTTAAGCATCGGTGTCAAAAACTTCATCGTACTTTACGGTATGTACTCCATTAGCGGCAACGCGCTGGACTGGCTATTAAGCTTCCAGGCGCTGTTCACCGTTATTATCATTGCCATAGTCTTGGTTGGAGTCATCATTTGGCTACTTGAATCAGAGCGCAACACAGCCGTTCGCGCTATTCAACGCGCTGAATACCTGCATACGCACGATGCTCTGACCGGTGTGTCAAATCGTGACCAGCTGGTTAGTAAAATTCCATTATTCATTGAATACTGTCGCAGTAATAATCGCCATTTAACGGTCATGCTGGTCGGTATTAGCCGCTTTAAGGTTGTGAACGAGAACTTCGGTATTCGTGGCGGTGACCAAGTACTAAAAGAAGTTGCCAGACGTCTGCAGAACTTTTACAAACAACCACTGACTGTCGCTCGTATTAGCGGTGATGTTTTTGCCGTCGCTTTTGACCACTTGAAAAGCCGCAACCGCATTAAAGACTTGGCGGTTGAAATCCAAAACCGCATTGCAGAACCTATTGAAATCAATGATGAAACCGTCAATATTGTCGCCGGCGTTGGTATCTCACGTTACCCACAACATGGAACCCGATCAGAACTACTGATCAATAAAGCCACTATCGCACTAACGCAGTCGAAAGAGTCACATCAACCCAAAGCCACCTTTTACGAGCGTGGTATGGACGAAATGTATTCACACTTAGTGGATATGGAGCCGGTGCTGCGTAAAGCGATGAGCGACAACGAGTTTCAGCTATATCTTCAGCCCCAGTTCGACTTTGATCATCAACAACTGTGCGGGTTTGAAGCGCTCATTCGATGGCAGCACCCTGAACGCGGCCTGCTTAGCCCTGTCGAGTTTTTGCCGTACATTGAACAGCTTGGACTTTCAGCAGAATTAGATGACTGGGTGTTAAATGAAGCCGCCAATATATTGATGCACTGGAAACGTTTGTTCGGTATGTGTTGGCCCATCGCCGTTAATTTATCAGCGCCGCAATTCCAGCACTTCCAGCTCATAGAGAAAATGGAGCGCCTGCAAAAAGAATACGGTATTGAACCCGAGTGGCTGGAACTCGAAATTACTGAAAATGTTGCTATGTCTGACTTACACAATGGTATGAGTGTGGTTCAGCGACTGCGTGAAATGGGCTACGGTATCGCCATTGATGACTTTGGGACAGGGCATTCTTCATTGGCCTACTTGCGCTCATTGCCTATCAATAAAATCAAAATTGACCGCAGTTTTGTCAGTGAACTTCAGCAAAGCAATAACGATGTAACCATCCTAAAAGCCATGATTCGTTTGGCTCACGGTTTGGGCAAGCGAGTCATTGCTGAAGGCATTGAGACCGAAGAGCAGCAGGATATTTTGCAAAAGCTTGGCTGTGACATGATGCAGGGCTACTTCTACTCGCCGCCGATGCGTCAACAATTTGCCGAGCAATTTATTGAACGCCAAATTCAAAGCAATAAAAAACCGCTACGACCCGAGGCAGTAGCGGCTTATTAACTCACTTAAATGGTGTTACAGGATGAAGCGACTCAAGTCTTCATCTTGTGACAGCTGCCCAACGTGTTCATCTACGTAGGCCGCATCGACCGTCAATTTCTCACCACTGTGGTCGGTTGCATTGAATGAAATTTCTTCCATTAAACGCTCCAGCACCGTGTGTAAACGACGTGCACCGATGTTTTCGGTCGTTTCGTTCACGTGGAAAGCCACTTCCGCAATGCGTTGAATACCGTCTTCGGTAAAGTTCACCTCAACACCCTCGGTGTTTAATAACGCATGATACTGCGTTGTTAGCGAGGCGCTTGGCTCAGTCAGAATGCGAACAAAGTCACCGCTGGTTAATGCTTCAAGCTCTACCCGAATAGGCAAGCGCCCCTGCAACTCAGGGATTAAATCCGACGGCTTGCTCATCTGGAAAGCACCAGAGGCAATAAACAGAATATGGTCGGTTTTAATCATGCCGTGCTTGGTGTTTACCGTCGTACCTTCAACCAACGGCAACAGGTCACGCTGCACGCCTTCCCGCGAAACATCCGGACCACTGGTGTCGCCACGCTTACAAATTTTGTCAATCTCGTCTAAAAAGACAATGCCGTTCTGCTCAACCGACTCAATAGCGGCTTCTTTCACGTCATCGGGGTTCAAAAGCTTGGCCGCTTCTTCTTCAACCAGCTGTTTGTAAGCGTCTTTTATGCGCATTTTGCGCGCTTTGGTCTTCTCGCTACCCATGTTCTGGAACATGTTTTGTAGCTGAGACGTCATTTCTTCCATACCCGGTGGCGCCATAATTTCAACACCCATTTGCGGCATGGCTAAATCAATTTCAATTTCTTTGTCGTCCAACTGGCCTTCGCGTAGCTTCTTGCGGAACACCTGGCGCGTACCGCGCTGCTCTTCACTTTCAGTCTTTTCTTCCTGCTGCGCCCAACCCGATTGATTCGCGGTTTTAGCCGGCGGCAACAGCACGTCCAGAATACGTTCTTCTGCCGCTTCTTCCGCACGGTAGCGCACACGCTGCATCATTTCTTCGCGCGTTTGCTTCACCGCTACATCAGTTAAGTCTTTAATAATGGACTCAATCTCTTTACCGACGTAACCCACTTCGGTGAATTTGGTCGCTTCCACTTTAATAAAAGGCGCCTTTGCCAACTTCGCTAAGCGGCGGGCAATTTCAGTTTTACCCACACCCGTTGGGCCAATCATCAAAATGTTTTTAGGCGTCACTTCCTGACGCAGGTCATCATCGAGCTGCATGCGGCGCCAGCGATTTCTTAACGCCACTGCCACCGCTTTTTTTGCATTGTCCTGACCAATAATATGGCGGTTCAATTCATCAACGATTTCTCTTGGGGTCATCTCAGACATCTTAACTTTTCCCCTTAGCTGTCTTGTCTTCGACAATCGACTCTTGCTCTTCAATGGTTTGATTGCCGTTGGTGTAAACGCATATATCACCCGCTATGGTCAGTGACTTCTCCACTATGTCGCGAGCGTTTAAGTCTGTATTTTCTAATAAAGCGCGGGCGGCAGACTGGGCAAACGGACCACCCGAGCCGATCGCAATAAGGTCATTTTCCGGTTGCACGACATCTCCGTTCCCGGTAATGATTAAGGAGGACTCTTTGTCCGCAACCGCCAGCAAGGCTTCCAGGCGTCTCAACGCTCTGTCGGTGCGCCAATCTTTTGCCAACTCGACAGCCGCACGCATCAGGTTGCCCTGGTGCTGTTCCAGCTTCGCTTCAAAACGTTCAAATAAGGTAAAAGCATCCGCCGTGCCGCCGGCAAAACCAGCCAAAACCTGGTCGTTGTAGAGACGACGAACTTTGCGTGCATTGCCTTTCATTACAGTGTTGCCAAGTGAAACCTGGCCATCACCACCAATGACAACTTTGTCACCGCGGCGTACCGATACGATAGTAGTCAAATCAGGACCCTCTTTTGTCTTTGCGTCAATTTATGACAACGATGACCAGTATCTGAGGGTCCTTTGAGGATTTTTCAATGGTGGGTGGGGACTAATCGATGTTCCAGTTCCATATGGCGCAGCCAAATACCTGATTACGCTGCAACTTATGGCGATCGCGTTCCGCATCACGTTTGGTTTCATAAGGACCCAGAATAACGCGATACCACAAGCCGTTATTGCCTTCGGTGGCGCGAACTTGTGACTCTAACCCCGCCATCGCAATTTGGGCACGCAAACGTTCAGCGTCTGACTGCTGACGGAATGAGCCACACTGCATAAGCTTAGGCGGTCCCACTTCGCGTTCAGGCACGTCCACTTCGACTTCTTTGCTTTCCAGCTCTTCAATATAGCGCCAGCGCTCAGCTGACTTCTCCGGAAGCAAGTCCGCCGGTGGTGCCTGTACTTCTGGCTGGTTGGTCTGCTCCTCAGACTTGCCGCTAATCGACACCAGAAAATAGACAAAGCCAGCAATGATAGCGATCGCGATAACCACGATAGCCCAGGGCACTGGCTGTCTGTCGTTAACCGGCTTGGCGCCACGTTGCGTTTTCTTACTACTGCCTTTTTTCTTCGACGGCTTGCGCTTATTTTGCTTCGGCTTACGATTCGCGTAGTCCATACTCAACTACATTTTCTCCAGCGTTGGAATACCCAGTAAATCTAAGCCCTGCTTCAGCACATTGGCCGTTAACCGTGCTAACTTCAAACGACTGTTACGAAGTGATTCATCTTCCTGATTCAAAATTGGACAAGCTTCGTAGAAACTTGAGAAACGACCGGCAAGATCAAACAGGTAACCGCATAAAAAGTGCGGCATGGCTTTGTTCTGAACCTGCACCAACACTTCGTTGAAACGCACCAGCTGATTCGCTAATGCCAGCTCTCGCTCGTCGTCTAAAATGAAGTCGGCACTTTCATCAAAACCGGTTTCACCCAGACGATAAAAAATGCTGTTGACGCGGGTAAAGGCATACAACAAATACGGAGCCGTATTTCCTTCGAAAGTCAGCATGTGATCCCAGTCGAAAATGTAATCGCTGGTACGGTTTTTCGATAAGTCAGCGTACTTCACTGAGCTAATACCGACCACTTCCGCAACGCGCTGTTGCTCTTCTTCCGTTAAATCCGTCGTCTTTTGCTGCAGTAATTCCAGCGCCCGGCGCTCGGCTTCGTCCAGCAAGTCGGCCAGCTTAGTCACACCGCCATCACGGCTTTTGTATGGCTTACCGTCTTTGCCCATAACGGTTCCGAAACCGTAATGGTCCAGTTTAATATCGCCTTCGACAAAACCGGCTTTGCGAGCCAGCGTAAAAATCTGGTCAAAGTGCAACGACTGACGCGCGTCGACAAAGTACATCAGGTGGTCGCCGCCTAATACTTTTTGGCGGTATTCAATAGCCGCTAAGTCCGTAGTGGCATACAAATAGCCACCGCCTTTTTTCTGCACGATAATCGGCAACGGCTCATCTTCTTTGCCTTTAAACTCGTCCAAGAACACACACTGTGCGCCCTGATCCTCGGTCAGCAGTCCTTTTTCTTTCAGGTGTTCAATTACACCCGGCAGCTTATCGTTGTAAGCACTTTCTGCCATGACATCGTCGCGCGTTAACTTAACGCCTAAACGGTCATAAACGTCCTGACAATGGCTGAGAGATACATCAATAAACTGGTTCCAAAGCTTCAGGCAATACTCGTCGCCAGACTGCAGCTTCACCACCAACTGGCGTGCGCGATCGGCAAATTCTTCACTTTCATCGAAACGTTGTTTCGCCGCTTTGTAGAAAGTTTCCAGGTTGCTCAGTTCGTACTCTGCTGACTGGTTGTCCAGCGCTTCCATGTACGCCAGCAACATACCAAACTGAGTACCCCAGTCGCCGACATGGTTTTGACGAATGACTTTATGCCCTAAAAACTCGCTGACCCGAGACACTGCGTCGCCGATAATGGCTGAACGTAAATGACCAACGTGCATCTCTTTCGCCAAATTCGGCGACGAATAATCAATAACAATGGTTTCGCTGTTATCTGCAACATCGACGTTCAGGCGGTCGCTACTGAACATCGCGCTCAGCTGATCTTTCAACTGGTCTTGTGAAATCGTGAAATTAATAAAACCCGGTCCGGCAATATCGGTTTTTGCCAGCAACGTATTTTCTGGAATCGCCTCAATAATGGCTTCGGCTAACTGACGCGGGTTCGACTTAGCAGGCTTCGCCAACATCAGTGCGAGGTTCGTCGCAAAATCACCGTGCGATTTGTCTCGTGGACGGTCCAACTTAATATTTACCGGGAGATCATCAGGCAAAGTGTCCTGTGCTTTAAGTTGACCAATCGCTTCGGCCAGTAACTGTTCCAGTTGTTCTTTCATTAATGCGACTACCTATATGAAAAATCGACGAGGGAATTCAAGACGCTCAAATTCAAAGCGTATAGTTTAATCGCTACGCCCGATAAAAAAAACCGCTTAAGTGTTAATCAGCTAAAGTCTTGTGGGTCAATATCCAGCGACCAGCGGACTTTTTTCAATAATGGCAACGCGTTAATTTGCGGCAGCAAGTGCTCAATAAGCTGAAAGCGTAGTTTTCGCGAAGAACAATGTAACAGCAATTGATACCGGTAACGACCAGCTTTACGTTCCATTAGTGCCGGCATTGGACCCAACAAGAAGGCCCCTTCAACGTCGGGCATTAACTGCTGAATTTGAGTCATTGCTTGTATCACCGCGTCGCGATCGGTCGCTTCCGCCCGAAATAATGCCAAATACGAAAAGGGCGGCAGCTCGCTTTGCTGGCGTTCCGCGAGGGCGGTTAACGCAAAGTGCGAATACCCGTTATTAAGCAAGTCCTGAATGAGCTCGTGCTCCGGATGGTGAGTCTGCAACACCACCTTGCCCGCTTTATGTTCTCGTCCGGCGCGTCCGGCGACTTGCGTATACAGTTGCCCCAGTCGCTCTGCGGCTCGAAAGTCGGCACTGTATAACGCGCCATCAACGTCCAGCAAAGCGACCAGGGTGACATTGGGAAAATGATGCCCTTTTGCCAGCATTTGCGTACCTACCAGCAGCGGGTATTCGTTATTGGTGGCTCTTTGCAGGTACTCGTCAAGCTGGCCTTTGCGACGTGTGGAGTCCCGGTCAATACGCAAGACTCCGCGCCCCGGGAACAAGTCTTTTAACGTATGTTCCAGTTGCTCGGTTCCAACACCGTGTGAGATAAGCTGCGGCGATCCACACGAACCGCATTGTCGTGGTATTCGCTGCTGGCTACCACAATGGTGACACTGCAACTGCTGGTGTGTCTTATGTACCGTATAATAAGCGTCACAACGATGACACTGCGCCAACCAACCGCATTCATGACACATCAGCGCCGGTGCAAAACCTCGGCGGTTTAAAAACAATAATACCTGGTTGCCACGCTCAATTTCGGTTTGAATTTGCTCCTGCAACGCTTTTGAAATACCGGCTTTTATTGATTGCTGCTTTAGGTCGATAAGCTCGTGCTTAACCATTTTCGCGCCGCCGGCCCGTTGCCCCAGCTTAAGCCAGTGGAAGCGCTTACTCACCGCATTATTCAGCGTTTCTAACGAAGCTGTCGCACTGCCCAATACCAGTGGTATGTCTAAAAGCGCCGCACGCTTTGTGGCTAAGTCCCGAGCGTGGTAACGGAAGCCGTCCTGCTGTTTGTAAGACAAGTCATGCTCTTCATCCACAACAATGAGACCCAGCTTCTGGCAGGGGGTAAACACCGCCGAACGGGTGCCAATAACAATAGCAGCATGACCGCGCTTTGCATCCAGCCAGGTATTCAAGCGCTCACGATCGCTCATAGCGGAATGCAGCATCACCACGGGCACATCGAAGCGCTCTTTAAAGCGTTGCAAAGTCTGCGGTGTCAGACCAATTTCCGGCACCAATACCAACACTTGTTCACCACGCTCCAGCACCGGCTGCATGGCCTGTAAATACACTTCTGTTTTACCGCTGCCTGTTACCCCCTCAAGCAACAGCGTACTGTGCTGACTCTGTTGGTTGATGGTTGAAACCGCTACCGCCTGCTCCGTATTTAACGCATGACCGTCTTCTCGCAATACCGTTTCTTGATTGCGCCAGTCTTTTGGTTTTTTAGGTGCTCGCTCCTGAACCGTTATCCAGCCTTTGTCCTGCAACGTTCTGAGCACCGCTGAGCTTACGCCAATATCGCTTAAGTCACTGCGTCTTAAAGGTTGATGTTTTAATGCTGCCAATACCTGTTGCTGACGTGTCGCGCCTTTTAATTCGTTAATGGACTGCGCCAACCCTAAGTCGGTCAGCGCATAGAAGGTTTCTGTCAGATATTCCGGCGCATCGCCTTTACGTAACAGCACCGGTAGGCTATTTGCCGCCGCATCACCGAGAGAATGATGATAGTAGTCTGCTGCCCAATTCACGAGCTGCCACACGTCATCGGGAAAAATACGCTGTTGATCAAGCACTGCTTTTACGTACTTCAGCTCAAACTTAGGCGCAGGGTCATTGGCTTCATTCACGACATAACCAACAAGTTGGCGTTGACCAAAGGGCACACGCACGCGCACGCCCTGCTGCAAAGGGTCGGGGCTTTTGCACAGATAATCGTACGTTTGTCGAAGAGGTAGCGGCAACGCGATTTTATAGCGCCGTTCACCGCTGGTACTGGCTTGCGTCATACGCCTATTTTGAAACGCCCGAACGGATAATACAAGGCAATAGATTGTGCTTGATCACAAGCCCCGGATCGCATAAAATGCGCGACTCTTAAATCATTGATGTTTTTTTGCGCATGGTGTTCGGCTTTGGATCGAATGGCGATGCGGCCCATAACTGAGGTAACCCCATGAAACAAGGTATTCATCCTAAGTACGAAGCAATTAACGTAACTTGCTCTTGCGGCAATAAATTTGAAACGCGTTCAACTCGCACTGAAGACTTGCTGGTTGACGTATGTTCAGAGTGCCACCCGTTCTACACTGGTAAGCAACGTGTAATGGACACTGGCGGTCGTGTTGACAAATTTAAGAAGCGTTTCGGTACTTTGGGCAAGAAATAAGCCTAAGAAAACCTGTAAAAAACGCTACTTTATAGTAGATTCATTAGAAAAGGCGCTAAACAGCGCCTTTTTTATTACCCGCTTCGCTGAACAGCCTATTGTTAAAGAAAAGTTAAGCGGTGTACTTTTAACCACCCGAAAAGTTTACTGTCCACTCACAAACGGGAGGTATGATTTGTTTCTTCACTGAGAAGCGATAGACTATCATTATTCTCAGCAAAGCAAATTGGGCAACGTACCTCATGACTGACTTTCGCCAACAGGCACTGGACTACCACGAATACCCAACCCCCGGAAAAATTTCCGTCGAACTAACAACCCCTGCTGAAACCAGCAAAGACTTAGCATTAGCCTATAGCCCTGGCGTCGCAGAGCCCGTTCGCGAGATAGCTCAAGACCCTGACAACGCCTATCGCTATACCGCAAAGGGCAATATAGTTGCGGTTATATCTAACGGCACCGCCATTCTTGGTTTAGGTAACTTAGGTCCGCTCGCCTCGAAGCCGGTTATGGAAGGGAAGGCACTGTTGTTCAAACGTTTTGCAGGTTTGGACTCCATTGATATCGAAGTTAGTCACCGCACCACACAGGACTTTATCAATACCGTGGCTAATATTGCCGATACCTTCGGTGGTATTAATTTAGAAGACATTAAAGCACCCGAGTGCTTTGAGATTGAACAGGCGCTGATTGAACGCTGCAACGTCCCGGTTTTTCATGACGACCAACACGGTACCGCTATTGTCACCGCTGCCGGTATGCTCAATGCACTGGAAATTCAGGGTAAAAAACTGGCTGACTCACTCATTGTTTGTTTAGGTGCCGGGGCTGCCGCTATCGCTTGTATGGAGTTGTTGATTAAATGCGGTGCGCAGCGCGAACACATTTATATGCTGGACTCAAAAGGCGTGATTCATACCCGCCGCGACGACTTAAACGAGTACAAGCAACTGTTTGCAAACAACACCGACAAGCGCACGTTAAAAGACGTTATTGACGGTGCCGATATTTTTGTTGGCGTGTCCGGCCCTGACTTGTTAAGCCCGGAAGAACTAAAGCTCATGGCGCCAAACCCGGTCATATTTGCCTGCTCTAACCCCGACCCTGAAATTAAACCTGAAGTGGCGAAAGAGGCGCGGGATGATCTCATCATGGGGACAGGTCGCTCGGACTATCCAAACCAGGTGAATAACGTGCTTTGCTTCCCGTTCATGTTCCGTGGCGCGCTGGATGTCCGCGCAACGGCAATTAATGACGAAATGAAAGTGGCGGCGGTAGAAGCCATTCGTCAATTGGCCAAAGAAGAAGTGCCAGAATCCGTGTTAAAAGGTGCGGGCGAAAAATCACTCAGCTTTGGCAGAGATTACATTATTCCTAAGCCTATTGATCCGCGCTTGTGCCAACGTGTTGCCCGCGCGGTGGCAGAGGCAGCAGTGAAGTCCGGCGTTGCCAAAATCGACATGCCGGAAAATTACATGATGGATTAATCGTCTAATTCGTCGTCGGTGGGGATGGGCAAACCACGTTTTTCCAGCTCATCTCGCACCGCTTTTGGTATTTTCTCCGAGTTTGTCTTTTTCAAGTCATCATCGGTGGGTAGCGGTTGCCCCGTAAAAGCGTGTAAAAATGCCTCACAGAGCAACTCACTGTTGGTAGCATGGCGCAAATTGTTGACCTGACGGCGAGTTCGCTCATCCGTAAGAACTTTCAGTACACGGGTCGGAATAGACACCGTCACTTTTTTTACCTGTTGGCTCTTAAGACCGTGCTCAGCGTATGGGTAGATGTATTCACCGTTCCACTTCATTATTTTTGCCCTGCGTTATAACAAAACCACATAAGTTATATTGAATTGTACCCAACTGAGCGGCCCCGTCAATTTTTATCCGTCTAGATGGCTAAAAATTGCTGACATTTGCCTCACAATATTTTAGCCTTAGGGAAACAGCGCTTTCGAAAGCCACAGTAGACGCAGAGTTATTAAGGAAAAAGGATGACAGACGTACCAATCACTGACGCAGAAAAACAAAACGTGGCTGACAGCGTGCAGGTGCATAAATTTGGCGGCAGTAGTTTAGCCGATGCATTCTGCTACCGTCGTGTTGCGCGTATTGTAACAGAATACGCCGGCGCCAGTGATCTCGTTGTTGTCTCTGCAGCAGGCGATACCACCAACCGCATACTCGCCATTATTAATGCGAAAGACACTCCGGGTGATACTGCCTCTATTTTACTCGACCAACTCGAACAGTTTCAGCAAGGGCTTATTAAAGAACTGTTAAGTGGCGACCTCGCAGAGCGGCTGATGAAACAGTCGCAAACCGACTTCAAACGCTGGCGTCAGTGGTTAGCTGGCGAAGAAACCATAACGCACAATGCAGAGCTTCTGTCATACGGTGAACTTTGGTCTGCTCGTTTATTAGCCGCTCTGCTTCAGAAGCAGGGAACGCGCGCCGACTACATTGATGCGCGCGACTTTTTACTGGCCGCCGACGCCCCAGAGCCAGTAATTCAAGTGAAAACATCGCGGGAAAACTTGCTCAAACGCGTTGCGCCGCATTCAGGCACCCGCTTTATTGTCACTGGCTTTATTGCACGCGGATTAAACGGCGAAAGCCTGACCTTGGGTCGTAACGGCAGTGACTACTCCGCTACCTTGGTCGGCAGTTTGCTCGACGTAAAGCAAGTCACGATTTGGAAAGACGTTGCCGGCGTTTACTCAGCCGATCCGCGCAAAGTCGAACGAGTTGTCAGTCTACCAACGCTCGACTGGACCGAAGCCGAAGAATTGGCTCGTCTGGGCAGCCCGGTTCTGCACCCTCGAACTTTTCAGCCAGTCGACCGTAACCGCATGGTTATTTCTGTTCGCTCCAGCTTAAAAGTAGAAAACCAAAAGACCCGTATTGGCCAATTTCACGATACCGAACCTCGCGGTAAAGTCTTTACCTCACTTTCTGAGGTGTTGCTGTTTAAAGTTCAACTGCAGGATAAAGCCCTGGTCAAGAAACTCGACCAGCTGGATTTAACGCCTTTGGTCAGCTGGGTCGAGCCGGAAAACCACACCCAGTATTTGGTCTTTCACCAAAACCATGCGGATTATCTGAGCGAATGGCTGGACGACGCTGATGCCAACGACGCTATTACACAAATTCGCGGCTATTCGATGCTGGCCATTGTGGGTAATCGCATTCAGGAAACCGATCAGTTCTCGACGTTTAAACTGCAATTATCGGAGCAGAAAGTACGTCGCTTTGTCTTAAGTGAAAAAGGCGATTCGGCGGTGGCTATTTTAGAACAGTCACTCGACAGCCGACTGCTTAACCGTCTGCACAGCCAGCTCTTTAACTATCGCCGTAGTTTAGGCGTTTTGGTCATTGGCCGCGGCAATATCGGCAGCGCCTGGCTGGAGCTTTTCAGACAACAACGCGACCGGATTAACCAAGTCATGGATGTGCGAGTCATTGGTATCGCCAACTCACGTCAGCTGTGGCTGGACTACAACGGCGTCGATTTGGGCGAGTGGGCGAGCGATTTTGATCGCCTCGCTCGTCCTTACGTCTTAACCGAGTTACTCCGGGAGTTACCCAATGCGCCGTATGACGAACTCGTCGTTATTGATTTGACCGACGCCAAACAGGTAGCACAACTCTACCCAAGCTTGTTTGCCAACGGCATGCACATCATTAGTGCGAATAAACGCGCCGGCTCTGCCGACGAGGCTCTGTACCGTGAAATACGCACCATTCAGCACGAATACAAACGCGAGTGGCTTTACAACACCACGGTTGGCGCGGGGCTGCCACTTAACTACGCCATTAATGATCTACGCAACTCAGGCGACGAAATTCGTAGTATTTCGGGCATATTCTCCGGCACCATGTCGTGGTTGTTTGAAAATTTCACCAAAGGCGTGAACTTCAGTGACTTAGTCAAAGAAGCGAAAACTCGTGGTTACACAGAGCCAGACCCGCGTGAAGATCTTTCCTGTCAGGATCTCGTGCGGAAGCTGCTGATTCTGGCGCGTGAAATTGGCTTAAAACTGGACTGGCAAGACATACAGGTTCAGTCACTTGTACCACAGCACTTGCGTGATATCTCAGCGGCTGACTTCATGAGCAACGTCACCGAAATGGATGAGCCAATGAATAAAATGCTGGAAGAAGCGGCAAAAGACGGCAAAGTGCCTCGCTTACTGGCCAGTTTTTCGGTCAGCCAGGACAATAAAGTCACGGCCAGCATCGGCATTGAGTACATTCCGGAAGGCGATATGCTCGCCAACCTCATTCCGGGCGAGAATATCTTCGTGATTTACACCGACTGGTATTCAGAAATGCCGCTAGTGATCAGCGGACCCGGAGCCGGTAAGCATGTTACCGCTGGCGGTGTGCAGTCCGACCTTAACCAGCTGCTTGGTAAATTGTCGGTCGGTCATTAACAGCTCAATTGACGGATGGCAGGCGCTAAAACAGCCCGCCGTCATCGTCAAAAATATTCTCGTTTTTGTCACTGCCCCGCACATACTCCGTCGGTTCCGTACCTTTAATAAAGTACTCGAACCGCGAGGTGTAGTCATTCTTACGTGACAGTTTGCCCGTTTCCAAATCGATACGAACATTCACCACCCCTGGTGGAATACTGAACTCTCTCGCAGGGTATTGAGGAATAGCCTTCTCCATAAAGAGTATCCAGCCCGGTAGCGCCGTTTTTGCACCCGCTTCACCACCGGTTATCGCTTGTTGGCTTGAGTCAACGTCAGGGTGTTTGCTGGTGCGACCCAGCTTTCTTGAAACGTCATCAAAACCAACCCAGGTAGTCGTCACCAAGCCCGAGGTAAAGCCCGAAAACCAGGTGTCCCGAACGTCGTTGGTAGTACCCGTTTTACCCGCAATATTGCGGCCCACTTCCTGAGTGATAGGCTTTGAGCGCTGAATGCGCCAGGACGTGCCGTTCCAGCCCGTGCCATTTGGCCAGCTACCACCACCCCAAACGGCAGAGTTCATTGCCTGCTCAACCAAGAAGGCATTTTGCTCACTGATAATTTGCGGTGCCGGGTTCTCACAGTCATAACACGCTCTTACTGGCTCCGCTTCATAAACAACGTCACCGCCTAAATTTTCAATTTTTGAAATGAAGTAAGGCTCGATCAAAAAGCCCCCGTTGGCGAACACCGCGTAAGCTCGCGCCACTTCCATTGGTGTCATTGACATCGAGCCCAGAGACAACGACTCGTTTTCAGGGATTGCGTCTCTGCTTAAACCAAACTTGGCAATATGGTCAGCCACCTGCTCAACGCCAACCTCGCGAATCAAGCGTACTGATACCACGTTTTTCGACTTCGCCAGGCCTTTTCGCAAACGGATAGGCCCCTCGTAAACTTCCGGAGAGTTTTTAGGGCGCCAGGCAATACCCGACCCCGGATTCCATTGGTTAATGGGGGCATCATTCACCAGCGTCGCTAACGTCAGGCCTTTATCAAAAGCGGCTGAATAAATCAGTGGTTTAATGTTCGAACCCACCTGACGCTCAGCCTGCAAGGCTCGGTTGTATTGACTCAGAGTAAAGCTGTAACCACCGACAACAGCGGCCACGGCACCGTCATCGGGCCTTAACGACGCAATGGCGGAACTCGGCTCGGGTATTTGCGCTAAGCGCCACTGCTCATTAACGGTACGCAGCCAAATAACGTGGCCCGGCTGCATAATGTCAGAGGCCTTTTCCGGCGGTTCGCCCTGACGCTCTTCATTCAAATATTCACGTGCCCAGTGCATCGACTCCCAGGGCAGGGTCACAACGCCCTTGTCTTTTACCATGACCGTTGCCGTCTTTTCTTCGACCCCAGTCACAACAGCAGGTGTGACATCGCCAATGCGCTTGAGTTGCTCTAAATACTGCTCAATTTCCTCAGCGGATAACGCACTACGCCCGTCTTCTTCAGACCACAGAATACTGATAGGCCCGCGATAACCATGACGCTCATCGTAGCTGTGCAGGTTATCCCACACCGCCTGCCGAGCCGCCAACTGAACATCACTTTTTACCGTTGTATAAACGTTGTACCCGCCAGTGTAGGCTTCCTCTTCGCCGTAGCGATCGACCATTTCCTGACGCACCATCTCAGCAAGATAAGGAGCACTGACGGTCACTTCCGCACCATGACGACGTGCCGTCACCGGCGCACTCGCGGCTTCCTCGAATTGTTGACGGGTAATTTTGTTTTCATCCAGCATGCGCAACAGCACGACTCTGCGACGCTCTTTTGACGCTTGCGGATTAGAGATTGGGTTTAAATTAGACGGTGCTTTTGGCAAGCCTGCTAAGGTCGCCATTTGTGCCAGCGTTAATTCATGCAGCTCTTTGCCGTAATACACTTGCGCCGCCGCGCCAATACCATGTGCCCGGTGACCAAAGGTGATTTTGTTTAAGTAAAGCTCCAGAATTTCGTCTTTACTCAGTTGCTGTTCGATGTGAACCGCAATAAAAGACTCTTTAATTTTACGCATGAGCGCACGCTCAAACGTCAAAAAGAAGTTCCGCGCCAGCTGCATGGTGATGGTACTGGCCCCTTGCTGCACTTCGCCGGTTGTTATGAGCACGCTAAACGCCCGCATCACGCCAATAGGGTCAACACCAAAATGCTGATAAAAGCGGCTGTCTTCGGTTGCCAGGAAGGCATCAATCAGTGGCTGTGGAACATCTTCGAGTTTAATAGGAATGCGGCGCTTCTCACCAAATTGTGAGATAAGCTGCCCGTCGGCGGTAAACACCTGCATTGGGGTCTGCCAACGAACATCACGCAGCGTTTCGACGCTGGGTAACTCCGGTTTGACGTATAAATAAAGCCCACCAACTGTTGCACCACCAAGAACCACACAAATTAGCATTGTGTAGAGTAGCCGTTTAAACCACTTCAATGACCTGCTCCATAACCACTTAAAATGTAACTATCGGCAAAATAAGCATTTTCCGACACTACGTACCGCTTAAATCCTACCCCCATATTATGGCGGATTTTTGTTCAGAACACTACGATTGCATCTGGCTTTTACACAATAAGGATATTGTTTCATGTCGTTGCTCGAGCAAACGCCCATTGCGGTCTGTATTCAACAGGAAAACTGCAAAGTTTTGCAGCTCATAAGAAGCCAGGGACGCTTTAAAGTTCAACATTTCGCACACGAATTAACGGCTCACATAAACAAACAGCGATTAAAACGCTTTGGCTTGATATCTGCCCTCGACTATCAGGCAGTGCATTACCAGCAATTACCCCGTCAGAGTTCGACTGCCAGTGTCGAAGAAAGTATTTTTCAGCAGCTTCCGTCATCACTGGATAACGAAAGCGGCTTTTCTTACGACTACATTCAACACAACAACGGCAATATAGAGGCAGCCGTCAGCTCAGAGCGAGCCCTGAATAACTTAATGTCAGAGCTGGAACCGATGAAGATTCCAGTGAAGGTTGTCGAGCCAATTTACTCCTCTATTATCCGCACCACCAATGCATTACTTCCATACTTATGGCCGAACGAAGCGCGTTTTACGTCACGCATGAAGTGGATCATTGCAGAATTGCGTCAAAAGGTATCCACGCTCATTTACTGTGAGCATGGCCGCTTTCAACGGTTTGAAAAGGTGGCCACCGCTGACTTACTTGCCCGTATCAGCGAAATGGACGAGTACTGGTTGTTCAGTTTTGGCGATAAAGTCGCTCAGTCGGCTCTGCAAACCACCTGCGAGTCCCACGCCTATACTCAGCACATTCGCTTATCGGCAGCCGTTCTTTTCGAGGACGAGCCGGCTCCGACGGCGGCTGCGTTAGACAACGAGATCGCCCTTGTCGGGCTGGCACTTCGGGGGTTTAGTCAGTGGCATCGTTAAACTTAGTGGCTAAAAGCAATCGCCCGTCTTTCCTTAAGCACCCTGTTATCAACCTGATTGGCTTGGTCGCCTGTATCTGTGTCACTGCGTTAACCTTGCAACTGGTTAGCGGGTATCAGCCCATGCTCGATAACAAACGCCGCATTGTTCAGCAGCAATTGCAGCAGCTTGCGTCACTTAAGTCGGCACAACAGGCTCACAGGCGTCACCAACAAGCGTTATCCCAACGCCGTGCGTTTATACAGCGGCAGCAACAAAACCGTGAAGCACTTAATGCGTTTGCGGCGCTGCTCACCCGGGTGCATCACCATTTTAATAACGCTGAGATAAAGCTGAGTAAAGACCAGCTGAATATTGCCGGGGGTTATCACCGTATTACGCAAACCGACTCACTGAAAAACTGGCTTCATTCTCATTGGGTGAACTCAGACATTAAGGCCTCAGTGCAAAAACAACTGCTACCAAAGCAACAAGTACAGCTGTCACTGCAAAGGTCGCCATTATGATAGCTTCCGTCACCAAAGCCCTGCGCTTCTGGGCGATACTCTTCCTTGTCGTTTGTGTGCTTTGCGCCACCGCAGCCTACTTTTTTACCAAACACCAGTCGCAAAAATTGCAGCGGATTTTGTCTGAAAATGCCCAGCAGTTAGCGGCGCCTGTGCCAACCGTTTCAGAGACGCTTAATCCATTGCTGCCGTCCTCCCCAGTCGACGAATTGTTGTCGACGGTTGCTCAGCGCTACCCCGTTAAACTTCATTATCAACACACCGCCCCGTCAAGCGCAGTTTGGCTCGTGACCGTTGAAGCAGAGCCCCAGCAGGCGATGCGTTTTGTCGCTGAGGTTATGGGCGCTCAATATAAGAAACAGTCGCATTTTCCTGAAACGGACAGCCTTTTCTGGGAGGCTATCGAAACAAAAAACGCAGATGCGTACGGTGTGCTCAAATGGCAGTTCCGCTGGCAGACAGAGGCAACCAATGAGCCTTTAAATAAGCCGATACACGCGAATCACTTCACGCCGGTTCATGTCCCCGCTTTGTCGTGCCATGAAAAACCCTTTCGGGGTGCCCGGCCCTCCCTTTCTTTTGGCCAGGAGACTATTGGCGAAGAGGTTACCAACGAACAGGGTAACGTAGTACTCACGGCCATACAGACCCACCCGACCCGCAAGGCCATTTTTAAAACTAAAAATAACCAGTGGATAACCACACGTGAAGGAGACTGGCTAGGGTCGCGGACTCAAATCGACATCATCAACACGGATAGCTTAAACCTGTCTCAGTGGAGACAGTCCGGCAACTGCTGGCAAAAGCATTCTCAACAACTGCGCATCAACAAGGAAAGTGACGCGACATGAAGCATTTTATGACTCTTGGTTTCTTTATAGTTTTATTCTGTTTGCAAAACGCTTCGGTGCACGCCCGCAGCATTGACTGGACGCTGTTGTTGTCGCCACAACAGTTGAACGAACCGGTCTCGCTTTCCACAGAAAGCCTGCCCCTTAGACAGCTACTGCAATTACTGGCCGACCAACATCAACTGAATGTGCTTATCGGTAACGATATAGGCGGCGAGTCGACGTTAAAATTTAACGAAGTCGCCTGGCAGGACGCCTTTGAAAGCGTGATCAATACACACGGCCTGCATTTAAAGCGACAGGGAGATTTGCTCTGGGTGACCAGAGAACGCCAAGAAGAAACCACCATTGATGAACGCACATCGACGTTATTGCGGATCAACTTTGCCAAAGCCGCTGACTTAGCGACACTACTGAAAAACGACCAGCAAAGCTTCCTGTCAGAAAACGGGGCGGTTAGTGTCGATGAACGCACCAACACCTTGATTATTCGCGACACGCCCGAGCAAGTTGAGTCGGTCCGTCGAGTGATTGAACAACTCGATATTCCCGTGCAGCAGGTATTAATAGAGGCTCGCATGGTGACGGTGAAAGCCAATGTGAGTAAAGCGCTTGGAGTTCGCTGGGGCGCATCCAACTATGGGTTGTCGGCACCAGAAGAAGGTG
The DNA here is from genome assembly GCF_002211765.1 of Idiomarina piscisalsi. Classification (NCBI taxonomy): domain Bacteria; kingdom Pseudomonadati; phylum Pseudomonadota; class Gammaproteobacteria; order Alteromonadales; family Idiomarinaceae; genus Idiomarina; species Idiomarina piscisalsi. The sequence continues at coordinate 155,535 of NZ_CP022133.1, read as the reverse complement.
CCGGGTTTATTAAAGGCATGCACGTCGACTTACCTGTTACCAACCCGGCCGGCACTTTTTCCGCCAATTTGGCGCGGCTCAGCGACGACATTTTGCTCGACTTAGAGCTCACCGCTCTGGAGCAGGAAAATAAAGCGGAAATTATTACCAGCCCGAAAATATTCACCTCAAATCAGCAGCCTGCGTATATTGAGCAAGGCACCGAAATTCCTTATGTAGAAACCGCCGCGCATGGTGCCACCGCTGTGCAATTTAAAAAGGCGGTAATGGGCTTGAGCGTCACACCGCTTATTACACCCAATAATCACGTTTTAATGGATTTAACCATTACTCAAAACACCCGCGGCGATACGGTTGCCACGCCGACCGGCCCGGCCGTTGCTATCGACACCCAGGAAATGTCGACCCGAGTGCTCGCCCGAAATGGCGAGACGATTGTACTGGGCGGAATATTTCAGGAGCATAGGTTGAATGATGACAGTCGCGTCCCCATCTTAGGGTCTGTTCCAGTGTTAGGCAGTCTGTTCTCTCACGAGCAGCAGCGCAAAGAGAAACGTGAGTTGATGATATTCGTCACACCAACGATTCTGCAGCAAAACTAACACGGCTACCAATGGCTATTGCTAAAGTGACTCCGAGTTGAGATAATCCCGCTTCTTTTCGTTGGGTTGGGAGATTCTCCAGACACTCCGGATTCGTGAGTTACAGCTACTTTTAACCAATGATGTAAGCAGGAATATGGCTGAGAAACGTAATATTTTTCTTGTTGGGCCCATGGGGGCTGGCAAAAGTACGATTGGCCGTCAAATCGCCAGACAATTGCATTTAGACTTTTATGACTCTGACTCAGAGATAGAGCGCCGTACCGGTGCGGATATCAGCTGGGTGTTTGAGCTGGAAGGCGAAGAAGGCTTCCGCGCACGTGAAGAAAAAGTCATCGAAGAACTCACTGAGAAAATGGGCATAGTGCTTGCAACCGGTGGCGGCTCGGTAATGAGTAAAGAAAGCCGTAACCGCCTGTCTGCGCGGGGTATCGTGGTTTATCTGAAAACCCCTATCGAGAAGCAGTTAGCACGTACTCAGCGTGATAAACGTCGCCCTCTTATTGCAGAAGCCGATGACCCACGTCAGGTATTAGAAGAACTGTCCGAAGTGCGTTGCCCGCTTTACGAAGAAATTGCGGACATTACCGTACAAACTGACGACCAAAGCGCAAAGTTTGTCGTCAATGACATTATTGATCAGCTCGATACCATCAACGGGCTGGGATAAAACAAAGGAGCTGCGTTCATGGCCGAGGTTCAAGTCTCATTAGGCGAACGCAGCTACACTATCCATATTGGCAACGAACAACTTGCCAACTTCCGCACGAACAACGCCAATAGACTCAATAAGCAGCTGTTCATTATCACCAACCCAACGGTGAGCCAGTATTATCTGAAGCCATTACTGAGTGTGCTGACCGACCACCAGGTCGACTTTTTTGAAATGCGCGACGGCGAGCAGTTTAAGAACCTCGACAGTTACGCTGAAATAATGGACCGGTTAATCAGTAAAGGCTACAACCGCGATTGCGGGATTATTGCCTTAGGCGGCGGTGTGGTTGGTGACTTAGCAGGATTTGTCGCCGCAACGTTCCAACGCGGCGTCGACTTTTACCAAATACCGACAACACTGCTGTCACAAGTGGACTCATCAGTCGGTGGGAAAACCGCCGTCAACCATCCTCATGGTAAGAATCTTATTGGTGCGTTTTACCAACCTAAGTCGGTTGTCATCGACATAGACTGCCTGCAAACGCTAACCGAACGAGACTTTCGCAGTGGTCTGGCAGAAATTGTTAAGTACGGCATCATTTATGACACCGACTTTTTCCACTGGCTGGAGCACCACGCGGCGGAATTAAAACAACAAGATCCTGACGCCTTAACCTATGCCATAAAGCGCAGCTGCGAAATTAAAGCCGACGTCGTGGCTAAAGATGAACGCGAAAAAGGCTTACGGGCGCTGCTGAACCTCGGTCACACTTTTGGCCACGCTATTGAGGCCGCCACAACCTATGGCGAGTGGACGCATGGCGAAGCTGTTTCTGCTGGCATCATAATTGCATCGAAACTATCAGAAGTGACTCAGCGGCTATCGGCGTCAGATTTTCGACGAATTAAAGAGCTGCTGACAGCGTTTGAACTGCCAACTAAAGCGCCAGAGATGCCTTGGGAATCTTGGTTGGAGTACATGCAGCGAGACAAAAAGGTCAAAGACGGCCAACTGCATTTTGTATTGCCGACCGCCATTGGTCAGGCAGACGTTGTCAAAGATATAGAGCATACTACCGTTGCTGCTGTGATCACTGAATGTTGCTAACGCACCCGCGTTATCTCTATTCGGTTAAACAGACAGGAACGAAACGATGCAAGCACTTGCGACCACACAGCACATTGTTGCCGCGCCGGTAAAAAATAAGCCGAGCCAACAGCAGGCGATTGATCAACTTCATCAACAATGCCAGCAAAGTGTTTCTTTAATTATGCTGCACGGCGCCGAAGGAAGCGGTAAAACCACCGTTGCCGAGCTGTTTCTGGAACAAGCGTCCGACTACGCCGAAGTTGCTTTCATTTCAGCCAACGAGCGCTCCACCAACGACCGTCTGCGTGCACAAATCCTGAATCAGCTGTTTGGTACTATCAGCATTAGTGACGAGTCGCTCAGCCGCCAAATACAACGTCAGCGTCCGCTCAACCACGCGATTATTGTGATAGATAACGGCGAATACCTGTCTGAAAGTTTTCTCGCCGAATGTATATCCACCGTTTCACAACTCAGTGCCATTGGTCAACGCACCAGCATTATTGTGGTCGGCAGTTCGCGATGGGCACAGCAACAACGTCCAGCGCCGCATCTTCGTGTACAAGGCCCTGCATTGGTCGAAGTTCAGCCATTCAGCCACGAAGAACAAATTCGTTTCGTTCAGGCACTATTGCCTGAGAAACAACGCAGCTTCTGGAATTTAGAGCGCATTCAGCAGTTTTTGAACTCAATTAACGGCTACCCCGGCGAAATTCAGCAACGGTTACAGCTGGCGTTGGCGACTCAGGCGGCACGCTATCGCGACACCTCGCCCGCCGAGCAAGAGCAAAGCGCGCCAGCAAGTGTTGCCGAATCAAACACCCAGAAGACACAATCAAAGACGAAGCTTTGGCCTCTTATTTTAATTGCCGCACTTATCAGCACCGCGGTCGCCGGCTACCTGAACAAAGACCAGTTACTACCATTATGGGATCAGTTCAATAGTTCAGCCGCCAACACGACCCAAGAGGAAGCGTTGCCAGAGGCAACTGACGCAGCATCTGCACAAGTAAACGAAGGCGAAAGCCAAAGTGAACCTGCTCAGGTTCAGGCAGAAGAGCCACAAACAACCGAGTTACCCACCTTTGAGCCGATTAACGAACGTTCTTTAGAGCTTGTTCCTGAGGAGCTGGCATCGTCTTACCGCTCGTCGTTAGGTACACTAAACAACCGAGCCGCCGCTGAAGTCACAGAGGGTGATATCAGCGTTGGTTTCATTAAAGAGCAACAACCGAAAGAAGCAGATCCGGTAGGCACCGTAGTTGCTGAGTCCGGCAACACAAATGAGGCCGCAGCGGAAGCAGAAACCACTCAGCCTGAACAAGTCGAACCGGCGGCAACTCAAACGGCACCCGCTCAGGAATTACCTTTTAACACCGAATGGGCTCTGAGTCAGCCGGCCGACAGTTACACCTTGCAAATTAGTATTATCAGCGACACTCAGTTGCTGTCAGATTTTCGCCAGGACTACGGCCTGACTGACACTACCCAGGTATATCAGCGCGCCGATAACCGCTATGTCATTATTTTTGGCAGCCACAATAGTATTGAACAAGCCCGCAATGCCGCTAGTGAAATGCCTCAAGCTGTTCAGCAAATGGAGCCCTGGGCTAAGTCATTTGCCAGCGTTCATGCCGATATTCAGGGACGTTAATACTTACAGCAATTTTCATCCCCAGCCTTTGGGTTACAATCCGTTGAGGATCAACCAACGGCCGGCGCATGAAGAAGAATCGGGCATTTTTAAAATGGGCAGGCGGTAAGTACTCACTTATCGAGCCAATATCAGCACGCTTGCCGCAAGGTAAAAAGCTCATTGAGCCCTTTGTGGGTGCCGGCTCCGTGTTTCTGAACACAGACTATGACAGTTACCTGCTGAACGACATTAACCAGGACCTAATTACCCTGTATCAGTTCGTGAAGCGTCGCCCTAAAACCTTTATTCAGGACGCCCGCAAGCTTTTCGTTGACCGCAATAACCAGCCCGACGCTTACTACGCGCTGCGAGCCGCGTTTAATGCCAGCAGTGACCCGTATTATCGTTCTTTGCTGTTTTTGTATATGAACCGACATGGTTATAACGGTTTATGCCGCTACAACAGCAAAGGCATTTTCAACGTTCCTTTCGGTGATTATCGAAAACCGTACTTCCCGGAAAAGGAGCTCGAGCATTTTGCGGAAAAGGCCCGTAAAGCTAAGTTTATTTGCCGTCCGTTCGAGCAGGTTTTCCGTCGCGCACGTCAGGGCGACGTTATTTATTGCGACCCACCGTACGCGCCGTTAGTACAGGCCTCTAACTTCACCAGTTACGCGACCGGCGGCTTTGGGCTCACCGACCAACACGAGCTCGCGCGTCGTGCTGCGCAAGTGGCTAAAAAGCGTGATATCCCGGTACTCATTAGCAACCACGACACCGAACTAACGCGTGCGTTATACAAACAAGCAGATATCAGCAGTTTGTCGGTGTCGCGCAGTATTAGTCAAAAGGGTGACGGCCGAAAGCCCGTTACCGAGCTGCTGGCTCTTTATAATACCGAGCCGGCAACCAGCAACGTCGTTTCTCTTAATAAGACACTGAAGAAAGTAGGCACATGAACTGGCATTTAAAAGCATTTAACGACCTTTCACTGCACGATCTCTACGACTTACTGAAACTTAGACAAGAGGTTTTCGTCGTTGAGCAAACCTGTCCGTATCTGGACGCCGACGGTGCTGACGAACAAGCCTTACATTTATACGCTCGCAACAGCGCCGGAGAGATGGTCGCCTACGCTCGACTTTACCTAGCGACGACCGATACCGGTTACTCTCGTATTGGTCGTGTCATAACGCACGAGAAAGTGCGCCGCCAAAAGCTCGGCATTGAGCTGATGCAGCGCAGCATCGACTATCTTGAGAAATATGCGCCCCAAGCGCCCATTCAAGTGGGTGCGCAAGTGTATTTGCTAACGTTCTACAAAAGCTTCGGTTTTGAACCGATTAGCGAAGAGTATCTGGAAGACGACATTCCACACATTGATATGCAACGCAAGGCTGCTCAATGACCGTTACCACCCGGGTTCCCGTTCTTGCCAACAGCGACGCGGACATCGTCACTGCAAAGACGATTGCTGAGCGTTGGGGGCTGCCATCGGAGGCCAGAGACGACGACGCTTTTCAGCTGTGGTTGAATGACGGTGTGTTAGCCCTGCACTGGCTGCAAAGCCCACAAAAAATGTCACCGTTAGTGGTCGACTTTCATCAGGGAAAAGCGGCCTACCGTGCGCAGAACACGCAATTAAAAAACGAAGCCATTGCTAAGGCGGTGGGGGTCACCGGGCAATTTAAGCCGTCGGTGGTTGACGGCACTGCCGGCCTTGGCCGAGACGCCTTTGTACTGGCCGGTTTAGGCTGCAATGTGCAGCTTATAGAGCGCCATCCGGTGGTCGCTGCGCTGCTCGATAACGGCCTGCACAGAGCTCAGCTAGAAGCTGACGATATTGGCGAAGCCTGTCAGCGAATGCATTTAATAGGCACTGACAACTTATACACCGGCAAAGGCTTTACCCACGAGCCCGACGTGGTGTATTTAGACCCCATGTACCCCAAAACCGGCAAGCAGAAAGCCCAGGTGAAAAAAGACATGCAGATGTTTCAGCAGTTGGTCGGCAGTGACGACGACGCTGACGCGCTGCTAGAGCCTGCATTGGCTCATGCGAAGTTCCGGGTGGTGGTTAAGCGCCCAAACAGCGCGCCGTTTCTGGCAGAGCGTGAACCAAACAGCCAAATTAAGAGTAAAAAGCATCGCTTTGATGTTTATATAAAACGAGGTTTCAATGAGTCAGCAAATTAAAGAAGGCGATAAAATTCCATCCGGTTCACTGACCAGCAAAGGTGAGCTTGGCATTCAAAATTACGACCCGGCAGAGATATTTGCTAAAGGCACCCACATCTTGTTCTCCGTACCCGGCGCCTTTACTCCGACCTGTTCGGAGAAACACTTACCCGGCTATGTCGAACACGCGGAAGCACTTGAAGAAGCTGGTGTTTTGAGCATTAACTGCGTGGCTGTTAATGACGCGTTTGTCATGAAAGCCTGGGGCGAGTCGTTGGGGATCGGAGAAAACGTTCGGTTATTGTCCGACGGTAACGGCGCCTATAACCAAATGCTCGGCCTGGCAATGGACACTGGCAATTTTGGCGGCATTCGCTCAAAACGCTATGCCATGATCATTACCGACGGCACCGTAACAGGCTTATACGTTGAAGACGAAAAAGCCTTTGAAGTCAGCAAAGCGGAATACATTCTGGAGCAGTTGCAACAATAATGTCGAACTGGGATGTCATTGTTATCGGTGCCGGGGCGGCAGGGCTTCACTGCGCTGCCCATGCCGCTAAACGCGGTAAGTCGGTATTAGTACTTGATCACGCCAAGCAAGCGGGCAAGAAGATACTGATATCCGGCGGCGGCCGCTGTAATTTCACCAATATGTACGCCGGTCCCGATAACTTTTTGTCATCCAACCCGCACTTTTGTAAGTCTGCGCTTAGCCGCTACACCCAGTGGGACTTCATTGGGTTAGTGGCTGAATACGGCATTCCCTACCATGAGAAAACCTTAGGCCAGTTGTTTTGCGACGACTCCGCCAAAGACATAGTGCGTATGCTCATGAGCGAGTGCGACCGCTACGGCGCGCGGGTACAGTTACGTACTGACATTGTGTCGGTAGACTTTGACGACGAGTATTGCCTAGACACCAGCCGTGGTGAATACCGCAGCGATAAACTGGTGGTTGCCTGTGGCGGGCTTTCCATGCCGAAACTCGGCGCTACCCCCCTGGGTTATCAAATTGCCGAACAGTTTGGGCACTCCATTGTGCCCGTACGCGCGGGCCTAGTCCCGTTTACCTTGCAAGAAGAAGACAAAGAGCGCTTTGCAGAGCTTTCCGGCGTTGCGGTACCAGTGACCGCAGAGGCTAACGACGGCTATTTCCGTGAAGCCATGTTGTTTACGCACCGAGGCGTCAGCGGTCCCGCTATTCTACAGGTGTCGTCCTACTGGCAGCCCGGCGAAGCCGTGACCATTAACCTGCTGCCCGACTTAGACGCTTACGAATGGCTGAAAGACCAGCAGCGCCAGCAACCGAAAACCCAACTTAATACGATTCTGCAAGCGCAGTTCCCGAAACGCGTGGTGACCGCACTGGCCGAGCACCACCAATGGCCATTAAGCAATAAACTGGCTGATACCTCGAACGCACAGTTCCAGACCATAGCCGACAACCTGAACCGCTGGCAGCTCAAACCCAACGGCACCGAGGGGTATCGCACCGCCGAAGTCACCCTAGGCGGCGTGAACGTCGACGAAGTCAGCTCCAAAACCATGGAAAGCCAAAAGCAACCGGGTCTGTACTTCATTGGCGAAGTGCTGGACGTAACAGGCTGGCTAGGAGGCTTTAATTTTCAATGGGCCTGGAGTAGTGGTTTTGCTTGTGGGTCGGAGTTGTAAATGGGCACTGCGGATGGCTGTTAAGTGCCAAGAGCGGACCGTGGTATCACCTGACCTCGCTGCTTTTTTGAAACCAAACGGCTTTGTTTGATGCAATGACAGACGCTCTTTCAAGAAAAACATCCACAAGGACTGTGAAATTGGGCACCTTAGAGCATTATGTCAGGTAAAGCGCCAAACTACCTTCGGCGCTTCAATTAACTTACTCGAGTACCGTAGTGGGAGTTATTTTGACGCGATAAATATCGCTAGTTTGTTCGATACTCACGCTCCAGTTCATAACTTTAGCGATGCGTTTAACTAAATACTGACCGTGACCCAAGCCCTGATAGTAAGGACGCTCTGAGGACTCCCCCAAACTATTTTCAAAAACAATCGCCCCACCATCACTTTGATGAATCTTGAGACCGCTAGCATCGCCATGGTAAAAACCGTTACTTATCAGGTTCTGACACAACAAGCTGATTAAATGTTGATTACCGTATACTCTAAGTTGGGGTGGAAGATCGACATGACAGTCAAAAACAAGGTCCGGATGCACACGATGAACTCCTAAAATGGCCTCCTCAAGCAGCGGCACAAAAACCAATTCAGTAAAGTTGAGGTTTTCCTTGCGAGCCAGAGCAAGTAACACATTGATTGTTTGTTGGAGTTCACTCGTTGCCTGCTGCAAAAGCTTCATCGTGTCAGGTTGTAGGGCGTCATCACGAGTGAGTGTCAGAGTGTTTTTGATTAACGTAATCGGTGTACGCAATTCATGGCTAACGTCCCGCGTAAAGTCTTTTTCACGTTGCAAAGCGCTCTGCAATTCAGAGTAGGTGTGATAAAAAGCATCCGCTAATTGGCCAATTTCGTCCTCACGAGATAAACGTTTAATCGACGCGTCAGCATTGTCACGTTGCCGAAGAACCTGTTCCGTCAGGTTGCGAATGGGCTGAGCTATTCGGTTCGCGATAACCCAAGTAGCTAGCAAAGCCAATACGATAGCAACCAGCGCCAAACTCGTGTTAAATAAATTTAACACGTCATTAAACCTGGAAAAAGGTAAGGCCTCGGTTGCATCTAACAGTTTCCATACCGGGACACCTTGCGCGTCTTTGGTTGGGTAGCTATAAACCGTCTGCTCTGCGCATTCATAGACAGTTATCTTCGTATCATGGAGTAAAGACGTTGAATTGCACGCTGGCAAGTCTACTTCGGAATACACTGTCGTTGTCATTCCGGGTGGGTCAGTCTCTAACAAGACTGACGCTATAACGGCTTCAGATGTGGTGATCGCGAGATAGCTCAGACGCATGTAGACGAAGCTAATGATGACAACCAAAACGCCAAATGAGATGAATAACTTGGCTCTTATGCTATTAGCCCTCATCTTAATCCAGTCCTTTAAGTTGGTAGCCCACATTACTGATGGTAAACAGAAGCTGTCGCCCGCTCACATGCTCTAACACCTTACGCAAAGAATAGATATGGGACTTCAATGCATTACTTTCAGGTGGGTCTGCGCCCCAAATAGTACTTATCAGGTCGGAGCGACTCACTGGATAAGGATGGGCAACGAGCAACTCGCTCAAAAGCTTTAAGCCGATGCCCGTCAGTGGTATTAATGTCTGCTGCCAGTGTGCGGTCATCGCACGCATATCGACTCGCAACCCGCCTTCGATTAATAAGCTGTCCCGGTGGAGTTCGGGGCGTCGAGAGAGCGCCTCGCAGCGCAGTGCTAGTTCACGTAAATCATATGGTTTCGTCAGGTAATCATCGGCACCATGACCAAAGCCTTTGGCTTTATCTTCAAAGGCATCACGCGCAGTTACCATTAATATGGGCTGATTGCGTTGGGCTTGTTCTTTGATAGCCTGACAGACGGCTAGGCCATCTGTGTCAGGAAGATTCAAATCAAGTAAGATTACGTTAAATTGCGCGTTTAATGCTAGTTTTATTCCTAACTGTCCAGAGGAGGCAAAATCCACGTTCCAACCCAATCCTTCGAGAAAGTCGACGACCTGTCTGGCAATCGCTAAGTTATCCTCGATCAGTAAAATTGAACGCTCTTTGGGCATGGTGTGCTCCTCCTAAAGACTTTCTTATTATGGGCCTTCGGCGGCAAGATTCAAAATAGCATTCGCTATCTCTGCTGGATATTCAATATGAATCGAGTGACCCCATTTGTCGGAACGAATATGCTGGCCAGCCCGAATTAAACTAAATAGCTCGTTATGCATTTGCATCCATAATTCTTTGCCAGCTTTAGTCTCCTCGATAAACATTGGCTCAGGATGGAGCTGCGTCGAAGTATAAAGTGTCACACGCAGATCAGCAGGTAACGGTATCAAATTTTCATCAGTGCTATCGAGTTCTTGCATGAGCAACTTATAGTGCGACAATAGATGCGGTGGCATGTATTTTGCCATCACTTTGTCATCACGTGCGACGCGCTCAGAATCAAGTTTTCGATAACGCACGCGTTGAACCTTAACTGTTGGTTCAATAAGCACCACGCCAAGCACCTGCGAGCTTGCCTCGCGAATAGCTTCGGTCACAATTAAACCTCCGTAGGAGTGACCTACCACAATAACTTGACGCTGTTCACTCTCATGCTGAATCTTTTTTATTAATGAACTAACGTCTTGCTGAATAGTTGTCGGCTGAGTGTTTGCAGAGGCCAGGCTAAGGCGAGTTGGATTGATGACTTTGATATTGGCCGGTAGCTGTTCGATGACTGGGTTCCAAACTTCTCCGTCGATACCGAACCCAGATTCAAAAATAACAGTTACTTCTTCTGCCGCAAACGAGTAAGTCGGGATTAGTAAAAACAAACAATAAATAATTTTATGTAGACGCATGAATTGCTCCTTTATGTAATTTCAAATGAAATTATCAGAGCAAAGGTGAAATAGCGGTGAAAAAAGATCGCTACTATCTGGTAAAGCCGAATATTAGTAGTCGCATTTTCCTGCTGAAAACACAGAGGCTAGAGCTATTATTTAGTATGCGGCAGGTCAGAGCAAACCCAACGTCTGCTCATCGCTCAAAGCGGACGAACCCTAGCGACAGTTCAACCCTTTATTTTAACCATTCAGTCAGAAACACAGTGACACTCAGCTTCAGGGCTTTAATAATGTCTGCATAACCAAAGCAGCGGACACACCGATGCCAGAAATCACTAAAAAAGAACTGTTTATTGCATTACTCGGGTTAAGTTTTATCAGTGCCACGATTACCTTTCTCGACTGGTGGCAACGAGGGCAGGCAGGAACCAATGACGCTCTGTTAGCTGGGGCTGTTGCGATTGTCTTCCTATTTTGGGTACCTATTTCTTCGGCCATATTCGCTATCAAAAGGCTCGCCATCAACAATATTTTCTATGAGTTGCTTCTATGGTTTGGTTGCTTTTATATCGGCTATCGAATCTGGGGTTTTGCTCTAGCAGGCATTTACTCAGCTGTTAACTTTGGTTGGCTTGATGTCTTTTTCATGTCAATTCCCTGGGCTATTGGAACCTATATTCTTTATCGTGCCTATAGAGCCTACAAAGCATTACAAATCGAACGTTTGCTGCGCCAGCATGCTGAGTTGAATCAACTAAAGCATGCCTTGCATCCTCATTTCTTGTTTAACAGCCTTAATACGTTAACGGCTTTCATTACTTCGAATCCGAAAAAGGCAGAGCGGCTGACTCACGATTTAGCCTCCGTACTACGACATATCCTTGATACCAATAATGTCGATACCATAAGCCTCAAACATGAATTAATGATCCTACAAAAGTGGCTGAATATAGAGCGTGCTAGGCTCGGTGATGATTTGAAAATAGATATAGACATTGATGAAGCAACTCTAGACGTGAAAATTCCACCATTTTTGTTGCAACCAATACTGGAAAACTCAATTAAACATGCCACGCGGTTTCCAATTAAATTAACGTTAGTGTGTAAAACTCGTGGAAGTGCTCTACAGGTTACTATCCGCGACAATGGTCCCGGTTTTCCTGACACCGTGCTGGCTACTCAACCTGAAGATTTAAAACATTCGGGACTCGGTTTGAGCACGACAATCCAACGGATTGGGCTTATGCGCCATGCCAATATCCAGCTGTCGAATGTCCCAAAGTCTACGGGAGCAATCGTCAACATCAGCTTGGAGGCTAATCATGCTTAATACCCTTTTTATCGTTGACGATGAATACGCAAGCAGACTCAAGCTGAATCAACTTATTAGTACATTAGCCGGGTGGCGTATTGACGCCGAACTAAAATCGGGAAAGGAGCTTTTTCAGCGCCTTTCGGAGTCACAACCCGATGTCATTTTACTCGACATTAATATGCCAGGACTTGATGGAATCGATGTGCTGTCGCAATTAAACCAGCACCACTGCAATAGCGAAGTTATTTTCACAACGGCACATAGCCGCTATGCAGTTGAGGCCTTCAGCGGTGCAGCTGCTGATTATATTCTCAAGCCGATTAGCCTAGAGCGGCTGCAGCTGGCACTTGAACGAGTCGCTGAGCGGCTGCGACTTAAACGAACCCAGACACTGCCGCAAACATTGATTAGTCAGGTCGGGCACCGTATGAGAAACGTAAAGGTTGAGGATATTGATGCCATTATTATCGACAACGGGACGCAAGTGGCTCATAGCGGTTCACAGACTTACCCTCTAGACACAACCTTAACTGAATTGGAGCAACAACTGCCTCCTCACTTTCTCCGAGTCCATCGTGGCGCAATCATTAATCGGCTCCGATTGAGCGAAGCTGAGCGCTGGCTTAATGGGCGCTTGCTCTTACGATTTATTCACTCCGAGCTGGAAGTATTAACCAGCCGTAATGGCGCACGCCAACTAAAAAGGCACTTAAAGGTGTAGTGCTTAACCCTAAAAAATAAGGAACAACAATGAAAAAATTAATAACACCATTTTTACTGGTGGGGGCTCTTGCGTCCTGCGAAAACGCGACAGCACCTGATTTATACACCAACTACATTAACGATGGCGAAGCGCACCCGTTAGTCATTTTGGTAGGTGGAAGCGACGGTGGTAACTACTTTGCCAATCCAAATATGAAGCCGTTGATGGATAGATATCACGATTATGGATTCTCAGTTGCATCAATGGGTTACTTTGATACGTCGGGAACGCCCGATAGCCCTATTGAGCTGTCTTTAAACGAAATTGACGCGCGTATTAAGGCAATAACTGAAGACCCGAGCATTAAAGGTCGGTGTGTCGCACTTCTCGGTTTCTCTAAAGGTGCAGAATTATCTTTGTTGCTTGGCAGCCATTTTAATACGGTTAATCACATTGTTGCTGCATACCCGAGTCATGTTGTCTGGAATGCCGTGAAAACACCAATGAGCCATTCAAGCTGGAGCATCGACGGACAGCCACTACCTTACATTGAGGCCCCATTATTATCTTTTGATATGCTATCCGGCATTTTTACCGGCGAGTATCGAGCTGCCTTTACTGAGGCTTTATCTGAAGCTTCCTCAAAAGAGTTAAACGATGCTGCAATTCCTGTCGAGAAGATTAGCGGCTCGGTTACGCTGGTCTCAGCAAGGCAAGACCAAATTTGGCCTTCATTCGATATGGCTAATAAAGTTGAACAAAGATTGTCGGATAATAGCTATGAGCCCCCCGTTCTGCATGTCGCTTTGGATGGAGACCATTACAGTTATAACAAGGAAACAATGGATACTGTCTTGACTCACCTACAACGTGTCATGGGCCCTGAATGTAACTAGCTATAAAGCCAGCGTGTTTGCTGGCTTGCACTGGCTAAGAATAAATTGCCAGATAATATTGGTAGTGTCCGCTAAGAACGAGCAGCGGACATTTATTACAAACCGTAGTACAGTCACGAGTCGCCAAAAATCAAATCGTAAAGGACTATAATTTGAAACTCGTCACATTATTCGCAAGTTTACTTTTCAGCACTTTTAGCTTCGCAAGCGACGAGATTTACGATGAATCCAGGGACAGACATATTCCGATAGAAGTTTCGCATCCTATTGAAAAAGAACATTGCAACGAGACCCAGAAGTGCCCAGTGGCATTACTTAGCGCGGGTTACGGCGTATCACATACTAAATACACTTTTTTGTCCGAACAGCTAAGCCAACTTGGTTACATGGTTGTGGCTATTGGACATGAACTAGAGAACGATCCTCCGTTGTCGGTATCGGGTAATTTGTATGAAACTCGCAGTGAAAACTGGAAGAGAGGCGCCGAAACACTGGACTTTATAAAACTCAGACTGGCATCTACTTACCAAAACTATAACTTCAACGACTTGCTACTTATTGGTCATTCAAATGGTGGGGATATTTCCTCCTGGCTTGCGAATGCCGGCAAGGATTACATCGACATAGTGATTACACTTGACCATCGTCGCGTTCCGCTTCCCAAGAGAAGGGGGATTAACGTCCTCTCAATTCGAGGTAGTGATTACCCTGCTGACGAAGGCGTATTGCCTTCAAAGAAAGAGGCAAAAGAATACAGTATGTGCGTTACCGAAATACCAAAATCCCGTCACAACGACATGACTGATTACGGCCCCAAATGGCTTAAAGATGAAATTACTAACGTTATAGATAATTTTCTAAACGGCACGGGCTGTCGAGTTAATTCATGATAAATACTAAAACGATAACTATTGCCGTATACGCGGGTTTAATCTCTGTCGTTATTGGTGCAGCCGCATTTGCGTTGAGTTGGAATTTATACAACGTTCTTGGCGGTCCCGTGCCCGGCTCTAAGGTGCTACTGTTCCCGGGGAGTTTAACGTTGATATATGTTTGGCATCCACTCTTCACCGAAGAAATTAACTTTTGGCCTAAGTTTGCGCTCCAAATGTTCGGACAGTTTTTTGTTGTTACGACCATGACGATGCTGTGCATTGGTCTTGCTAAGAAACTATTTCGCATCACCCAGAAACAGTAAACACGAAGGGGCCCTCATATGCTAAAAATGTCCGCTCAGCACTAACCCGCCACAAACAAATCACACCCTCACCTCACAAACTCTCATACCCACCCCAACCTTCAGGGCATTTCCAGTTTTTAAGCCATGGCAGTACTTCGTTTGCCGGCATCGGTTTCGCAATGCCATACCCTTGACCCAGAACGCAACCTAGCTCAACCAGTGTTTTACCCTGTGGCTCGGTTTCTACACCTTCCGCAATAACTTCAAATCTAAAGGCCTTAGCCAAACCAATAATGCCTTTCACAATGGCCAAATCACCTTCGTCTGTCAGCATGTCACGGACAAAGCTTTGGTCTATTTTGAGCGTCTGCGCCGGTAAGCGCTTCAGGTAATCGAGTGCGGCATAGCCGGTGCCAAAGTCATCCAGAGACACAGGGATACCCATTTTTTTGCATTTCGCCAACACGTCAGCCGCCTTATGAATTTCACCAATGGCGGCGCTTTCTAGCACTTCTATCTCTAAATATTTCGGTGACACATTGGTGTAATGACTGAGGTGCGTACTGACCGAATCTAAGAACTGGTTGTCGAGCAACTGCAATGCATTGATATTCACACTAACGGGCAGCTCAACGCCTTGTGAACGCCATTCACTCACTTGCTTCAGTGCTTCATTGAGCACCCAGTTACCAATCGTAATAGAGAACGGATGTTCTTCTATAAATGGCAAAAAGTCACCCGGTGGTACCAACCCGCGCTCAGGGTCGCGCCAGCGCAGTAGCGCCTCAACGCCTATGACCTCACAGGTTTCCATATTCACTTTGGGTTGGTAAAAAAGCTCCAGCTCATCATGACTAACAGCCAGTTCCATACGCTTAATAAGCTCGGTCAACTTCGCCTGCTCTTGCTCGCGATGCGTATCAAACCACGTTATGCGGTCACGGCCGTTGCGCTTAGACTGATGCAGTGACTGGCTGGAGTGGCGAATGAGGGTATCGGCATCGTTGTTGTCCTGCGGATACGCAGTAACGCCCATACTGACGGTAATATCCATGGTGTAAGAACCAACGGTGATGGTTTCGGAGAGCTCGGACTTTATTCGCTCGAGAACCTCATTCACCTGCAGTTCACTCTCTCCACCTTCAATGACCAATAAAAATTCATCGCCGCTGAGCCTTCCGACCGTATCGCCGTCGCGTATGGTGGCGTTGAGCCGCCGGGCAAGCTGCTCTATGACTTTATCACCCACCGCATGGCCAAACTGAGCGTTGATATTTTTGAAATTATCGACGTCGATAGACGCGACCACGACCATGTCGCCTTTACGACCAGCAATGCTCAATGCGTGTTCCAGGCGGTCTCGTACAAGTAAGATATTAGGAAGCCCGGTCAGAGCGTCGTGGTAGGTTCTGAATTCTAATTCTTCCTTATGGGCAAACGCTCGTTCTGTTACGTCCGAACTAATGCCGACAAAGTTTTGTACTTCGCCGCGCTTATTCTTAATAGCGCTCATGGACGCCAGTTCCGCATAAAACTCGCCATTTTTACGGCGGTTCCACAACTCTCCCTGCCAGAAGCCGTCTTTTATCAGCTGCTGGAACATAGAGCGATAAAACGACTTGCCCTGACGCCCAGACTTCAGGAACCGGGGGTTTTTGCCCAGCACTTCACGTTTTTTATAGCCGGTAATGCGCGTAAAGGCCGGGTTAACATCCAGAATTCGGCCATCGGCATCCGTGATAGTAATGCGGTCTTGTGTGTATTGAAAAACGGAGTCTGCCAACATTATTTGGCGACGCACATAGCGCAGAATGAGCCAGCTTAAAAACAGCGCCGTCAGCAACACCAATGGTGAAATAATGACGTAACGCCAGAGCTCGTTGAGGGACGATTCATAAGAGCTCGTCGCCGTTTCTTTAATGCTCGTGATTAACCGTTGCTCAACGTCCTGAACGGTCGCAATAAGCTGTGTCTGCTGAGCTATCCACACGTCAGCGTCCATGCCCTGAAGTAACTCATTAGGCGTTCGTGTTGCGAGTAGCTTTTGCCGAAACTCCGTTGTTAACGCAGACAACTCACCACTAGGCTCCACCGTGGTTTGACTTTCAAAGCCAATCAGCAAGCTGCGCTGGCGGCCGGCGTTATAAGCCAACTGACGAATGTCTTCGTGGCTCATTTTGCCGTTTAATAGCCCTTTACCGACAATGACGCGTTCTTGTCCGAGTAATTCTCGCAGTCGGTTTAAAATAAAGTACGCATTCACTTCGCGCGAAAGGCTGACTATCGATAAATCACGTGCCAATTCATTCAACTGGCTATTGGTTTGCCGAATAATCGCCGTATAGAACTGAAGTATTTCATCAGGGGTCGCTTGTTCATTATCGACACGCTCACGCATAACCGGTAGCTGACCCAATGCGTCAGTCGCTAGTTTTAAGCCCTGGTGAAGCGCTTTGGTTTCCGACGTGATATCTACTGACCCCAACTTTTGCTTTAGGTTTATCAGCTGCTGGTTCGTTCTCTCACGGCTTTGCACTAACCGCGACCGTAAGCGCTCAGTGCCGGTGTCCGTAATGAGCACACTCAAGCCACGTTCACGTTGTAATGTGCCGACGAGCTGACCGGCCGCTGTGACCAGTGTGATATTATCATTCAGCGCATCCAGCCGGTTAGCCGACTGCCTCAGATCCAGAATATTAGAGCCTGACATCCAGATAACCGCGATAATCGGCAATAATAATGCCGCTGCAAAACGGTAAGAAAGTGGCAGTTTGTCGAATAATTCGAGCGCGCGGTATGAAATACTTGTTCTCCTTTGCTCATCTCGATAAGCGTTATACACCTACTTTTTGTAAGTGTATAACAAAATAAACCTGAATGAGTGATCTAAAATTGTTAATTCCACTATAGTACACAGAAGCTTACCGTTTGGAGTCGTACCTTTATGAAAACATGGATTCGTCTTAGTGCAACAGCCTCTTGTCTATTTCTTTTTACAGTGGCTCACGCACAGCAGCTGTCTGAAATGCAGCAATGTCTACTGGACAAAATGAATACGACCAAAGCGGAAAAAACCACTATTGCCGATATTCGTAGCCAGTGTGAACAACAGCTCCGCAGCGCTGAAGAAGAGGAAGTGGTTGAAGTCGATGCCGTACAAGAGCCGGGTGTGCTCACCAACCGGATGAAAAGTGAAAAGGTCACCCAATTTGACCCTTATGTGCTGACTCCACACCGCCGAAATTACATGCTGCCTGTGCTGACCACAAACAATATTAACCGTATACAGTACGCCGATATTGAAGGTTATGAAGAAAACTTAGAAGAGTACGAAGCCAAATTCCAGCTCAGCTTTAAAGTGCCGCTCAATAAAGAAAGCTTGCTGTTCGAAGACGACCAGTTTTTCTTCGGCTTTACAGTACAATCCTGGTGGCAAGTTTATTCAAATGATATTTCTAAGCCATTCCGCGAAACGAACTACATGCCCGAATTTTTCTACGGAACACCAACCGGCTGGCATCCATTTGGTACTAATACGGCCTTAGTATTTGGGGCAGAACACTTGTCGAATGGCCGCAGCCAACCACTGTCACGCAGTTGGAACCGCTTTTATGCTCAATTTGTCGTTGAAAAGGGGCGTTTCGTTTTCTCGTTCAAGCCATGGATTCGTTTACAAGAAGACGCAAAAACCGACCCGCTTCAGTCCAGTGGCGACGACAACCCCAACATTACCGATTATGTAGGTGACTACGAATTCACCACCGCCTACAGCGACGGTGATTTCGAATACATTTTAAGGCTTAAACACGCCATAGATACTGGTAGAGGCTCCGCCGAGCTTAACTGGACGTTTCCACTCGGCGGTAAGTTTATTGGTTATACGTCAATTTTCACCGGATACGGAGAGAGCCTGATTGACTACAACCACAAACAGACTCGCTTCGGTTTAGGTATTGCGTTAAATAACGTACTTTAACGGTTAAAAGTTGTAGGCGGCCGATAGCCAAAGACGTCGGCCGTCTTCAACATAGCCGTACTCTTCCACACCAATCTCTTTGTCCAATAGATTATAGATACCTGCCGCTAGCTTTAAGTCACGGGTGACATAATAATTCACACCGAAGTCTGCCAGTGTGTAGGACGGCGCAACCAATGCACTCTGTGATGGCCCTGTTGTTGGCTGGCTTTCTTTACCGCGATAATGCACACGTATCCAACTGTTCCAGCGCTTATTCGGTTTCCAGTTTAACGACGTTTGTATTAAGTGCTTAGGCAATTGGTTTAAAGGCTCGCCGGCATATTCACCCGATTTCTGTTCAGAGTCGGTGTACGTATAGTTCCCTTTAACTGACCAATGGCGGCTAAGGCGTGAATTGAATGTCAGCTCAACCCCGCGGGTCACCGCTTCATCAATATTCACACGAGTCGTTGGCATGGAGCCAAACTGATTCGGTCCGGCATCACACACCGTTGCCGGGCAGGCGACGCGAGTGATTTTATCGTCAAATTGGTTGTAAAAAACAGTAGCAGAGGTTGAGGTGTGCCGACTCCAGTCGGTATACAAACCCAACTCATAGTTTGTTGACGTTTCTGCTTCTAAATTTGGGTTGCCGTAAACATCGCCACCTCGGCTGACCTGACCCCAGTCAGGGGTGGTTTCACGCAGGCCTGGTGCTCGGAAGCCCGTTGAAACCCCACCTTTTATGGTTGTTGCCCGGCTTAAGGTATAAACACCATAGACACGGGGGCTCCAATGACCGCCGAAAATGTCATCGTCGTCATAACGAACGCCGGTGGTTAAGTCGAACCCTTTAAACAATGGCCAGGCCGTTTCTGCAAATACCGACCATTGCGAGCCTTCAACTCGCGTACGGTCACTGATTTGATTGCTGGTTAAGTCTTCCAGCTCTTCCTTAAAGTAGGAAACCCCGGTATTGACTGAATTGTCATCAAATAGCGGTAAATTCCAGTGACTTTGAAAGTCGGTATTGGTAATGGTCATTAAGCGCGCTTCGTTTTCATACTCGTCGCGTTTTAAGTAGCTGCGTGCACCCACTAAGCCCCATTGACCATTGTGGGCAATCGATACGGACTGACTATCGTACACAGTGCTTGAAGACTCAGGGCACCCGCGGCGACCGCATTCTTCACCTGGCGCCAGCGGTTCAATCGTCTTGCCTAAAGAAGCGTCTATCGTTTGTTTCGCCGTCCCAACTTCAAACAGAATCTCATGGTCGCGATTTGGCGTATAAGCCAGCTTCATATCGGCATCTTGCGCGGTTTTATCACGAAAGCCATCGACAATGTCATCTTCAAGGCGCCGTGTGTAGCCGGCCGACAACTGAAGCCCCAAAGTATCTTTAATGAGTGAACCTGCCGTATAAAAGTTCGTTTGATAGCTGTTACCGGACTCCGATCGTTCCTGCAATGTGCCGTCAACGCGAATTTCAGAGCGCCATTCGTCCGGTGTTTTTCGCGTAATGATGTTAATCACACCACCTATTGCGTCCGAGCCGTAAAGAGACGACATCGGTCCACGAATAATTTCAATGCGATCGATGGCAGCCAGTGGTGGCGTCCAGGCGCCTTCCACACCCGGACCGTCGCTATTTGGACGGGTTTCTCTGGAACTCTGACGCTGACCGTCCACCAAAATTAAGGTGTAGTCGGCTCCCATCCCCCGCAGACTGATATCCTGACGGTCACCACCGCCGGTGACTACAACCCCTGGCGCATCCGTCATGGCGTCGGTTAAGTCTTTGTAGAAGCGCTGTGACAACTCGTCTTTATCGATAACGGAAATAGAAGCCGGCGCCTTCTTGATATGCTGTGCGACACCAGAGGCCGTCACCACCATCACTTCCATGTCTTTGTGTTTATGACGTCGCTTTTCACGATCGTCGTTTGCACCATCCTGTGCATAAGCGGTACCCAAGGCAGAAAAAATAGCCATTGAAAGTACACCCAGTTTCAAGCCATTCTTAAAAACGTTCACAAATCGCCCCTCTATTAAATGAGAATAATTTTCATTGGCGATCATAAATGTTAAGATGAATTCATCAACGTCGAAATTCTGAAATAGGTTTTAAGCGGGACTAAAACATGAATCCAAAAATGATTCGGTCAATGAAGGCTTTTACCCGAACGGTTGAGCTGAACAGTATGAGTGGAGCAGCAAAGGAACTGCACATGACGGTGTCTGCGGTTAGCCAACAGTTACAGCGCCTGGAAAAAGACAACGGTATTGCGCTGTTTCACAGAAACACGCGGACGCTGACGTTGACCGAAGCCGGAAAAGTGTTTTACCAATCATGCTTAGACATGCTCAATATTGCTTCGCGTAACCAAGAGCAATGGGAAGCGCTGACCAAAACGCCGCAGGGGCAAATTAAAATGATAGCGCCAGTCGGTTTTGGTGGTGGCTTGCTCAGCGAGCCATTAAAAAAGCTGCAACAAGAGTTTAAAAATGTCCATTTTCAACTGCACATGACGGACGAGCCTATTGATTTAATTACCGCCGGCGCCGACTTGGCCATTCGGATTGGCCCTCTTGTCGACTCATCGCTTTATGCTAGGCACTTAGTAGATTGGAACATGATTCCTTGTATAGCTGCTTCGCACCCGGCTGCGCAGAAGCCTATCAGTCGTTTTAACGACCTTCCCGAAGACTGCTTTATTGGGCACATGTCGAACTCATCAGAGCTTGAATTCCCGCAACCGAAAATCATGCTCAACAACATGCAAACTGTGGTGCAACTGACACTAGATGGGGTGGGTTACGCATTACTGCCAGAGCCTGAAGTCAAGCACTACATTGAAAGCGGTCACTTACTTCGACTGCTACCGGAATGGACAGGCAGCCCGTACAGTGTTCACGCAGTATTGCCGGTTAAAGACAATATTCCCGCAAAAACTGAACGGACTGTTGAGGTACTAAGCGAGTTCTTTCATCGCTTGTAAGGACTGCTGAACGTCACTCTCGCCCGACATCAAATCAAACGCTTTGCGTTCCGTTCCTGATTCGTCGAGGCAGCGATGTAACACGTTCGCCACATCCTCGCGAGGCACTGAGCCCGGAGCCAATGATTCTCCAACAACCACCTTGCCGCTGGCAGGATCATCCGTTAATGCGCCGGGACGTACTATCGTCCAATTAAGGTTGCTGCGCATTAACTCTTTGTCAGCGTAATGCTTCGCCGCGTAGTAAGGCAGTAGCTGTTCCGCCCAATTCTCGCGGCTATTCGCTTGCCATGCGCTGACCATAATAAAACGTTTCGCGCCAATTTTTTCAGCCGCTTCAACAGTTTTCACGGCGCCATCTAAATCCACTAAAAGCGTTTTGTCATCACCCGTGTTAGCCCCGGACCCTGCTGTGAATACCACCGCATCTGAGCCGTTAAGAGCAGTCTGCAAGTCGTCAACGGAGCCTTCTAAGTCGGCTAACCTGGCTTCAACACCTTTCTCTTCCCACGATTGTTTTTGTTCCTGCTTCCGTACCACAGCAACAACCTTGTGTTTGTCGTCGTTTTGCAATTGTTCAACAAGATGTTGACCAATTTTTCCATTCGCACCAATAACGGCAACATTCATAATTCACCTCCATGCTTTTTATATCTGATCATACGCACTGAGGTGTCGGATTAGATCGCTACCCTACTGTAAACTCAAGAAAATTAAGAGCTGCAGCCGATATGACAGCAGTGTGTCATATGACAGACTCAAAACTGGCGTCACGATATTTTTCTGGTACTGATAGCTTTATTCATCGAAAGAACGCTGTACTCTTTACACTAAATAAAAGGACAAACTCATGAAACAATCTTTACTGGAAAAACTAAACCTCGCCTATCGTTTTAAGTTTAACGACAATGGACACACAATAACGGCAAATGCATCAAGTCTCACAGGCAAAGAGGAAGTACTTGTTGACGGAGCTTCAGTGTCAAAGAAGCGTAACCTTGGGTTATCAAGCTGCCATAAGTTTCACGTCGGCGGTACTGACTATGAACTTCACTTTAATGTAACAGGCTTTCTCTTTTGCCGCGTGGAATGTCGGCTGATAGTAAATGGTGAAACCGTCAGCACGGAAACGCGCTCTGCCTTCGATAACAAGAAAGCCTTTGTCAGGAACTTAGTTATTTTCTTCTTTATTGGGCTGATATTCGGCTACCTCGCTGCCACCGCCGCATTAACGTTTTTGGGGTAGGCTATGCGTATTGATGCGACTAAAATTGTAGAGCTTCGAAATGACAAAGGTTGGACTCAGCAGCACCTTGCCGATGCGTGCGCCGTGAGCCTTCGCACAATACAACGAGTTGAGAAAGAAGGTATGGCTTCATCAGAAACCGTACTGGCTTTATGCAGCGTTTTAGAGGTTGAGCGTAAGACGATTGAGTCAAGCTTTAGTGCCGAGCAAACACTACTGTCCCAAGACGCTCCCGAGCGGGCACCAAGCTGGATCGATGCATTGCCAATGCTGATTACATTATTACTTGGTATGGCTATCGGCATTGGATTAACGCTATGGCTAACCAACCGATAGAGAACCGTTTGGCTTAACTCACTGCATTGTCTGACCAAACAATGCAGTTTCTCCCCGCATGCTTGGCTTTATAGAGCGCTTGGTCGGCGCGGCGGTAAATACTCGACACGTCGTCATTCGTTTCACTGGCGGTAGCGCCAATGCTGACAGTGGGATTAATGACGTCGCCTGATTCCAGCGTGACAACCGTTGTCTCCACGGCTTCTCGTACGCGCTCAAGTACCGTTGAAGCATTTTCTTTATCGGTGTGAGGTAAAATAATCATAAACTCTTCACCGCCCACCCGAATCACCGTGTCGCTACCCCTTAAGCTGTCATTCATGGCGTTAGCGCCAGCAATGAGCACCCGGTCCCCAATGTCGTGGCCGTAGGTGTCATTAATTGACTTAAAGTGGTCAAAGTCGATAACTGCGACCACGCAACAACTGTCCTTGTAATGGGTTGCCAGCCCTTGCTCAAGCATTTGCATGCCTGCCGAGCGGTTTTTCAATCCAGTGAGCGAGTCCGTGTATGCGATGGCTGCCATATCGTCACGTTGTCGTATCAGATCATGCCGTACGGCCTGCTCCGCTATAACCGTCTCCACAGCGGTGCCCATCATACGCACCATTTCTATTTCCAGTTCGCTGAAAGCTTCCCGGCGAGCGGTTTTACGCGCAAACCCTAACACGCCCCAAACAACATCGTTAATAACCAGCGGCGTACCGATATAAGACTGAAGCCCGTACGTCAGGAAAGATTTATGATCTTTAAAGCGCGCATCTTTGCCGGCTTCATTAGTATGTACTAATTCATTTTCCTTTAGGACAACAGAGCAATAGGTCGTATCCAGAGGAAGTTGAGTACCCGCATCGAACTCTAACTTTGCCGTCTGTATCCACTCAATGGTGTATACGCCGTCAATGATTGAACTTGCGGTGCCAATATCAACGTCCAGATATTCCACACCAAACTTCAAAAGTTCATCAATAGAAGCGGGATCAATACGCCGACCTCGTTTGTGAATAATCTCGTGAATGGTGCGCATCAAATCAACTGACGCGTAGTATTCGGTCACGTCTTCAATAACCACATACAAGCCGATCGGCTTATTTTCGTCATTCAGTTCAGGTAGATACCGTACATCCAAAAAGCACTTGCGGCCGTCTCTGAACTTCACCGTTTCGGAAAACGAGTTAACCTTACCGGTTTTAAAGACTTTATCGTGTCGGGTTTTGACACGCGCGTAAGACTCATCGTCAAGAACGTCGGATACGAACCGACCCAGAATGTCGGCTTTTTTCAGGCTGAAGAACTGGCAATAAGCTTTATTGACGTAACGATAGCGCCGCTTTTCATCGATGAACGCGACCATCGTGGGTAACTTTTCCAGAATTTTATTCGACAGCTGACGCTCTGGCATGACAATCACCTTTGTTTATAACTAAAGCATAGCCTACGCCATTCAATTCGTCAGCCCAAGCTAACCGTTTAAAATCTTTACAAAAAACTCAGCACCCTTACGCCGGCAAAACTCAATATTACGCTCAGGTATCGACTCGGGGTCGTCATGCTGCTCAATCGCTTTCTCTAAGCTCGCTTCCCTTAATAAATGCAACGTCGGAAATGGAGAGCGGTTGGTATAGTTCGCCGGGTCGTCCTGGGGTTCCCCATCAAAACAGTAATCAGGGTGAAAATGCGCTAATTGATAAATACCTTCATAGCCTTCCTCTATAAGCAGCGAGTCAGCCATGTCGACCAACTCTAAAAAGCCATGGAAGCCTTCAAAGCCCTGAGGGATCATAAAAAGTGTGGTCTCAGTATCAGCGGTTTCGTCTAAGTGTTTCGCTTCAAACAGTAATTGCTGTAATACCGAAGCCATGTCCGGTTGTTCCGCAACAACGTAGCGAACACGTTTGCGCTCAACTTCGCGGCGGGCGAATGGACAAATATTGTATTTCACAATGAGCTGTTGCACCCAGCGCTCGGTTTGCTCAATAATTGTAGAAGTTTCAGTCGTCATTTTCGTATCACCAAAAGGACGCTTCTTTCTATGAAGTTTTTAGAACTCAAAGTTCCGCCCGTCATTGTTGTTGCCATTGTGGCAGGACTGATGTGGTTAACAGCGCATTATACCGCAGAGTTTAATGCTTTCTATGTTGGCCAGCGTGCTGCGGCAATTTTCTTATTAGTATTAGGTGTCTTACTGCCTTTACTAGGCGTTATGAGCTTTCGCCGGGCAAAAACCACGGTCGACCCGCGAGACCCGAACAAAAGTACCGAATTGGTCACAACGGGAATTTATCAGCGCACCCGAAACCCAATGTACCTTGGCTTTTTCTTTGTGCTTATGGCTTGGGGTGTATTTTTAGGCAGCGTGTTTTCGCTATGGGGCTTGGTGCTTTATGTTGCGTACATGAGTAAGTTCCAGATTCAGCCTGAAGAGCGCGCTCTTATCAATGCCTTTGGCGAAGCGTACAAAAGTTATTGCCGGGAGACCGGTCGCTGGTGGTAGTCAGGCGCTGAGCAATTCGGCAATGCGCTTCTGCAACGTCGGAATAATGGTGTCTTCAAACCAGAGGTTACGCTTCAACCACAAGTTATTACGTGGGCTGGGGTGCGGCAACGGCAAGACGTCAGGCCAATAATGCTCCCAGTTTTTTACTCGCTCAGTAAGCGTCTGTTTTGGTTCGTCAATATGCCAACTTTGGGCGTACTGCCCAACGGCTAACGTCAGTTCTAAATTCGGTAACTGCTCAAGGAGCTTGTGCCGCCACGCCGGAGCACATTCGGGGCGTGGCGGTAAGTCGCCGGACTTGCCGGTGCCCGGGTAACACAACCCCATAGGAATAATAGCCAGCTTTTCAGCGTCATAAAACGTCGATTTATCAACGCCCATCCACTGACGAAGACGGTCACCACTGGGGTCATCGAACGGTTTACCGGAGGCATGAACCCGTCGGCCAGGGGCCTGACCGGCGACTAAAATTTTGGCGTTGGGATGTAACTGAACAACCGGTCGAGCTCCCATTGGCAATTCCGGTTCGCATAGCGTGCATTGACGAACCTCGGTCAGCAAGTTTTGCCAGGAGCTCATGGTTACCTCATTGGTTATTTCTCAATAAATGCTTGCTCAATAACGTAATCGCCTTGCTTACGCGACGTTGCCTTTGTAAAGCCACGCTCGTTCAATATCGCCATTAAGTCCTGCAGCATAGCGTCATTACCGCACAGCATAAAACGGTCATGCGCCGGGTTCAAATCGGGCATGCCAATGGTGCGCGTCAAGGTGCCGGAGGTCAGCAAATCAGTAATGCGCTGCTGATGCGCTTCATCCCTAAATGGTTCACGCGTTACCGTTGGATAGTAAATCAGCTTTTCTTTTACCCAATCACCAAAAAACTCGTTATTGGGTAAGTCTTCACCGATTTCTTTTTGGTAGGCTAACTCAGAGACATAACGTACGCCGTGCACGAGAATCACCTTGTCGTATTGCTCGTAGATATCCGGATCTTTAATGACACTCATGAATGGCGCCAACCCGGTGCCTGTGCTCAGCAAGTACAGGTTCTTACCCGGTAACAAATGTCCCGGAACAAGGGTTCCGGTAGGGCGCGTCGACAACACCACTTCATCGCCCACCTGAATGTGCTGCAGCCGCGACGTTAGCGCGCCATCAGGTACTTTTATGCTGAAAAACTCCAATTCTTCTTCGTAGTTAGCACTGGCAATTGAGTAGGCTCTTAACAGCGGCTTGTCTTCCAATTGCAGACCCATCATCACAAACTGACCGTTTTCAAAGGTGAAACTGGGCTTACGGGTGGTTCTAAAACTGAATAAAGTGTCATTCCAGTGACGTACCTGAGTCACGGTCTCGGCAATAGTACTTCTCATGAAAACTCCTGCTCCTGCAGATTACGGCAAAAGTAACGCTATGCGCTTAAAAACTGAAAAATCAGTTCACTATTTCTAAATTGCGAATAAGAATGATTTTCATATAGACTAACGCCATATTCGTAAAACATCAATTAAAAACATTGGCCTCAGCCAATTTTAACAGCAGTAGATTATGGCGCGCAGAAACAGATCAAAAAAGCGAGGTTGGTCACTCAAAGACTGGCACTGGATAAGCTCAGCGGTTTGCCTTATTGGTATGCTGCTGTTCTCTGTCACAGGTATTACGTTGAATCATGCAGGGTGGATAGAGTCTGCACCGAGCATCGAACGTTACGAAGGGTCTCTCCCTCAAAAGGACTTGGAACGGTTAGTGAATGCGTCAGGGAATGACGTTCTGCCAACTTCCTTTCATCGCTGGTACGAAGCAAAGACACATAACAGCATCAGTTCAAATGCCCAAATAGAGTGGAGTGACTACGAAGTGTACGTCGCCATGCCCCGACCTGGCGGGGACAGCTGGTTCAGTGTCGATTTAGCCAGCGGTGCTTTTTATTCCGAAAGTACTGATCGCGGGTGGATTGCCTATTTTAATGATCTGCACAAGGCGCGGAATACCGGGTTCTTATGGAGTTTATTTATTGATGCTTTTGCTATCGCGAGCATTGTTTTCACTATTACGGGGTTATTGCTTTTGAAAAAATACAGTAAGGGCCGCAAATCAACCTGGCCACTGGTCCTGGCCGGATTCATCATTCCATTTTTCGCCGTTATTGGTTCGGCTCATGCCGCTGAAAATGAACTCACTGTGGAAATTCCACGTCTGTCTGTTGCCGAATATCACGTACCTTATGTTGCCGTTTGGCTAGCCAACGAGCGTCATCAGCGTGTTGTCGATATTGCCGTGTGGTATGACGTAAACCTTGAAAATAACGAAGGGGAAAAGTGGCTGAAAGACATGCGTCAATGGTGGCGCCGCAGTGGACGCATGACCGATATGCCTATAGACGGCGTGTCTGGTGCAACCCGCCGTCCCGGTGTTCAACGGGTCGACTTAACTCCCATGCTGAATCAATTACCCGAGCTAAATGAAGGTAAATACTACCTATACGTAGAAGCAGCTCGTGAGCTTGGCGGGCGTGAAATGCTGCGCCTGCCATTGTCTTTACCTCTTAACCACCCAATATCCATAACAGACAGCGGCGAGCACGAACTCGGCCGTGTGTCCCTAAAACTGGAGCCTTAAGCATGAAATTATCTTCTGTAATAACGACAAGTCTTGCCGTACTAACACTGTTCGCCAGCGCCAGCAGTGAAGCACACCGTGTATGGATTAAACCAAGTGCTACCGTTGTCTCCGGCGACTCTGAATGGGTCACCTTTGACGCAGCTATAGCGAATGGCATTTTTTACCCCGACCACTATCCATTGAGCTTAGACCGAGTGGAAGCGATGGCGCCGGATGGCTCTGCGGTAACATTAGAGAACGGGTACAAAGGCAAACTACGCTCAGTGTTTGATGTTGAGCTAGAAAAGGAAGGCACTTACACCGTGTACTCAGCGAGCTCAGGGTTATCTGCCCGCTGGGTAGACGACAATGGCGAACGCCAATACTGGCCGCCGCGTGGTTCACAGAAAACCAATGACGATTTTTATAAAGAAGTTCCGCAAGATGCCAAAGATTTAGAAGTCAGTGAACGCTCACATCGCGTTGAGACATTTGTGACATCAGGCGCTCCGACTTATGACACGTTAGGACCGACGGGCAACGGCTTAGAACTCGAACCAGTGACCCACCCTAATGACTTATACACCGGTGAAAATATTACCTTTAAATTCACTATGGACGGCAAAGCCGCTGCAGGTACTGAGCTGGTCTTGGTGAAGGGCGGTGAACGGTATCGTGATCGCTCTGAGCCAACCAAGCTTAAAACCAACGCAAAAGGCGAAGTAACGTTTTCTGTTGACGACGCCGGCATGTATTGGCTGGAAGCTGAATACTCAGACAATAACGGGAAAGCCCCAGCGACCAAACGCCAGGGCTCTTATGTCGCCGTTTTGGAAGTGTTGCCGATGTAATTAATCGGCGGTGACGACCGGTGGTTCGCTTAGGCGGACCACGCCCAGTGTATTGGCGTCGGTGCCGAACCAAATGGAGTCGGTGTTTTCGTCATAAAACATATGACGAACGGTACCGCCGCCACTCTCTAATTCAATAGGCTCAGAAAACTCGTGTGTTGCTGTGTCAAAGCCCACTAAACGATTCGGCTGCACACCGGTTTCCACAAACCAAACATCATTGCGCTTGTCGACTGCCATGCCATAAGGACGTGAATTCCCTGCCGCCGGTGCTCGCCAGTCTTTGTTGTCGCCCGTTACCGGGTCGTAGCTACCGACGTATCCCTGGTTATAATCGACATACCAAATCGTGCCGTCATCGGTCATACCCAAACGACGAGGACGCGATTTTTCCCGCTTCAGTTCAAACTCTTTTAAATTGCCATTTTCAATGGTGGCCAGCTTATTCGTCCCGAATAGCGTTGCCCAGGGTCGGTCATTTTCAACAATGAGGCCATAAGGCCTTGCAGAGTCTGTCGGTACCTCCCACAGCATCATTTCGCCGCCAGTCGTCTCTAAAAAGCCGATTTGATTACCGCCCTGAACGGTAAACCAAATATCACCCGCCGCAGTAAAGTCCATGGTGTGACTGTCTTTTGGCCCACTGCCGGGTAATTCAAATTGCTTAATATCACCGGTACCCGGGTCAATAAGGCCAATATGCTCTTTCAAGTTACCCGCATACCAGGCGCCCCTGTCGTCGACGATAACCGTGTGAGGTCCCGCGCCATCAGGCAAGTCGTAGCGTTTGAATTCTTCTGTTTCCGGATTAAAGGTTGCTGCGTAGTGGCTTCCCTGACCAACAAACCAGACAATACCGTCATGTACCCAAGGGTCACGCGGCCGGGAGTCCTCCCACGGCACCTGCCATTCCCGGATGTCAGCGTTTGCCAATCCAGTTTCTTTATGATCATCACTGTTTGCCGGCGCACTGCTTAATCCCGCCAGGCCAACGACTACTGCACTTGCTAAACTAAGGTACTTCATCGTTATGCCTCCTGATTAGGTCATCATCTAAATATTGCACCCGATCGTATCTTATGCAATGTTCACTGTATAAATAGTAAACGACGGGCTTTGTATGCTGGATCAATGGCTTATTGGTATTATCTTGCTGGCAATGCTGGCTTTATTTGTCATTGATAAATGGCGTTATGACCTCGTTGCCATGATGGCGCTTGTGTCGGCCGCCGTTCTGGGTCTAGTTCCGGCGGCTGAGGTTTTCAGCGGTTTCGGCAATGCTGCGGTTATTACCGTCGCCGCCGTTCTTATTATAAGTCATGCGCTATGGCGCTCCGGTGTTGTCGATGCTCTTGCGGCCGGCATGAAAAAAGTTGGCGACAAACGTTGGATTCAAATGATAGCGCTCACATCTGTCACGACCGTCTGTTCAGCGTTTATCAGTAATACCGGCACCATGGCCATAATGATTCCCGTCGCACTGCAACTGGCCCGTGCCAGCGGCAATAACCCTTCTAAACTGCTCATGCCAATGGCGTTTGGTTCGCTACTCGGTGGAACCATAACCATGGTCGGTACACCGCCCAATATTATTATTTCGGATATACGGCGCGAAGCCATGGGCGAGTCTTTTGGTATTTTCGAGTTTACCCCTGTGGGCTTAGGTATTGCCGTTGCCGGCCTATTGTTTATGTGGTTTCTAAGCCATTGGCTGGTTCCAGAGAAAAGCGGGAAATCCAAATCGGCATCGCTTTATGATGTCAGCAGTTACCTCACCGAATTGTATGTCCCAAAAGAGTCCGACTTTATCGGCGAAACACTCTACGAGTTGGAGAACCGCACCGAAGACGACTTTGTTATTGTGGCATTGCAGCGCGGTGAAAAGCGATGGTCGGCACCGGCTCGGTATTTAAGACTCAGAGCCGAAGACGTGTTAATTGTCGAAGCCAACGCTGAAACCATTCAACAGGTGATTGACGGAACCGGTTTAGAACTCAACGCCGAAGAAAAAATTGATGAACGCTTTTTGAAATCAGACGATATTACCGTTATTGAAGGTATCGTTGGTCACGACTCACGGCTTATTGGTCGCTCTGCGGCGGATATTAAACTGCGCAGCCGCTACGGTATCAATGTGCTTGGGGTCGCGCGGGAAGGCCAAAAACTCGGTACGGCTTTAGGTAATATTCGCTTCAAGCCAGGCGACGTTCTGTTATTGCAGGGCGATGCAGAGACACTGACCGATGTATTTCAGCGCTTTGGGTGTTTTCCGCTTGCGCAACGCAGCTTGCGTATCGGATCGTCCAAAAAGCTGGCGTTGCCACTGGGTATCTTTGCCGCAACGATTTTATCGGCGGCTCTGGGATTACTCTCTGTACCGGTTGCCTTCGCACTGGCAGCGGGGCTTATGGTGATTACCAATATTCTGCCCCTGCGCGAGCTATACGATGCTATCGACTGGCCTATTATTGTGCTGCTTGGCGCAACCATACCGCTGGGTTCAGCATTAGAGCGCAGCGGTGCCGCTGACACCATTGCCAACGGTGTGCTCTATATCAGCTCCGGTGCGCCAGAGTTTGTGGCCGTTGGTTTATTGCTGGTTGTTACCATGCTGCTGTCGAATATCGTTAATAACGCTGCTGCCGCGGTGCTTATGGCACCTATCGGTATCAGCATGGCCGGTAGTTTCGGTGCCAGTATGGATCCGTTTTTAATGGCGGTTGCCATTGGCGCTGCTGTGCCATTTTTAACACCCATTGGGCACCAGTCGAATATTCTGGTCATGGGGCCGGGCGGTTATAACTTCAGTGATTATTGGCGGTTAGGCTTGCCGCTATCGCTGGTTGTTACCGCGGTTGCTTTGGTCATGATTCTGCTGGTTTGGCCGTTGTATTAATCGCAATTTTTATAAGGCAGATAAGCTCGTAATGTTTTTATGTGTTCGTTTAGTGCAGCGCGCTCATCCTGACAGTACTGCTCAATGGCGTCGTTAAGAGGAGACGGCATAAACCGATAAAAACCTTCACGCAATACCGGTTCAAAGCCTCTATGCAGCTTATGTTCCCCCTGGGCTCCGGCGTCAAAGTAGTCAAGGTTATGGTTGATGCAGTATTCAATACCCTGATAATAACAGGCTTCAAAATGCAAAAACTCAAGCTCTTCCTGACAGCCCCAGTAGCGCCCGTAAAGCGTGTTGTCACTTTTAAAGCACAATGACGCCGCCAGCATTTCGTCGTTTCGGTAAGCTGCAAACACAACAATATATTCCGCCAATAACTCACCCCAGAGCTGAAATGTCGCTGGTGTTAAATAGCCGCCATGGCCCGAACGCTTTAAGTAAGTACGCTGATAAAACACAATGAACTGATGCCAGAAATCTGCGGTCAGCTCGTTGCCCGGCAAGGTTCGCATCTCGACCCTTTGCTCTGACACCTTTTGCCGCTCTTTGCGTATGGACTTACGCTTGCGTGACACCAAAGCCCCTAGAAAGTCGTCAAAGGAGTCATAACCTCGGTTTTGCCAGAGAAACTGAATATCAAAGCGCTGCCACCAACCCTCTTCTGCCAGTGCCTCGCTTACATTCGGTTCAATGTACAGACATTGTAAGTTGCTGACATCGTGCTCCTGCATCAGCGCAGATTCAATAACCGGCAGAACATCAGCGGCATTAACGCCCTTAGCGGTCGCCAGGCGAGGTCCCTGACACGGAGTAAAAGGTATGGCGTTAATCAGCTTGGGGTAGTACTGAAAACCGTAACGGTCAAAGGCCTCAGCGAACGCCCAGTCGAACAAATACTCACCATAGGAATGGGTCTTTTTAAACCACGGCATCATGGCAACCAGTGTGTCGCTATTATCATGTACCGCAACGTATTGAGGCAACCAGCCTCGCTGCAGCCCAAGACTACCGCCCTGCTCAAGCGCCAGCAGGAAATCATATTGCGCAAACGGATAGCCACTGCTGAACAACCGGTTCCAGTCCGCCTTAGGTATTGACGTTATTGTTGAGTGAACAACGGCGCGCATGAGCTATGTGCTTACTCTAAAAGTTCGTACCCAGGCGTCGACCGTTATGGTCAAGCTTTGTAAGCTTTCTGCTCGCTCCCTGCCTTCTTTACTAGCGCGGTAGAGGTGAGGCGTCATAGTCAGGAGGTTTTTAATGGAGTCGTTATTATCCAGTTCAACCTGAAAGTTAACACGTTGTTCTGAAGTCAGTTCATAATCTGGGTCGGTTATCGGCAACGTCTCACTTTTGTTCTTTAGCTCAGGGTAAATTATGGCTTTTAGCTCCGTTAGATGGTTCACCGCCGGATCAACCATAATCAATCGCCCACCCGGTTTTAAAACCCGCTTAAACTCAGCTTCTACCGGGAAACCAAATACGCACAAAATGGTATCGACACTATTGTCTGCCAGCGGAATCGCGTTATTCGATGCCACCATCCAGCTCAACCGCTTATCCTGCTTTGCTGCTGCCTGTACCGCCCATTTTGAAATATCCAGAGCGGCCACACTTAACTCTGTCTCTGTTTGCTCGGCCTGTTCAACAAGATAGCGCAAGTAATACCCTTCACCGCAACCCGCATCGAGTAAAGCCTGTGAGCCCATTGCTAACACTGTATCAGCTAATGCCTGCGCAAGCGGCTGGTAGCAACCTTTACTCAAGTATTCCCGCCTTGCCTGTACCATCGCTTTGCTGTCACCGGGGTCTTTCGAGCGTTTATTCTGGACCGGCAGCAAGTTCACGTAGCCCTGTTTTGCCACGTCATAGCTATGCCCGTTTTCACAGCACCAGGTGCGCTCGTTCAGTTGCAAAGGTTGCTTGTCCAGAGGGCAAATGAGTTGGTCAAACGGCTGTATCACGGCGGAAGCTCTTATCAATTTTAAAACTTAAGTTTACGGGGTTTCGTGACAAAATTCAGGCACAAAAAAAGCAGCCCGTAGGCTGCTTCTTAAATTTGGTTCGCTTAAAGCGACTTCAAGGGCTCTACTCGCAAGGAGTTATAGCGCTTGAATGTTCTCAGCTTGAGGGCCTTTCGGGCCTTGGGTCACTGAGAAAGAAACGCGTTGGCCTTCAGCTAAGGTTTTGAAACCGTCGCTTACAATCGCGCTAAAGTGAGCAAATACGTCTGCGCCACCTTGCTGCTCGATAAAACCAAAACCTTTTGCTTCGTTAAACCACTTAACAACACCGTTTACTGTATTAGACATAATAATATCCTGAAATTTTAAAAATATATAAGTACCGGACCGAGACAATCTCGACGCCGATGATCGTGCGGGGTAAAAAATGTGAAACTTAAAACTACAGGACGAGACGATTACTTCTAATAATGTTACGTAGAGGAGTGTTTAACTAACTGTTTCTTATCCAACGCCGTCCACTGTACGCTCATTTATTATAATGTCAAAGAATATTTTCAATTTATTTTATAAAGCTAACTTATAGTAAAATCGGCTTAGAAAACCTGCGCCAGCATACAACGAATTGAGCCGCCGCCTAGCTCAATGGTAGGCACGTTAATGGGCACTAATGTCACCCACTGTTCCAGTACTTGTACCTGATCAGTGCTTAAAGTGTTATAGGCTGTTGAGGAAATGGCTAATAAATTGCTGCCATTTACCGTTAACTCCAGAGTATTGCCGGCAAAGTGTTCAATTTGCTCTTCTGTCAGTTCGACCAGAGTTTTACGACTTCTCGCCACCGTATCCACAAACTGGCGCCGTTCCTTATCATCGCGAATCATATCAACAGACGCCATGACAAAGTCACTGCCAACGGCCATCAGCACATTGGTATGGTACACTGGCTTGCCACCTCGGCTGGTGGCGTCAAACGCCACAGGTTCGTAACCCAGTTTTTGGCAAAGCGCTTTCAATGCGCTTTCATGCATACGCTTAGAGCGGGCAGCGTAAGCAAGCTTATGTTCATGGTCGAACACAATTGAGCCTGTGCCTTCCAGAAAAACACCGTCATTTTCCTGCGCGCTACAATCAATAAGTTCGTGGTAACCATATTGACTGCAAAGAAACTCAATAATATCCGGGCGACGTTCTTTGCGACGGTTTTCACAATACATCGGGTATAAAATCAGTTCGCCAGAGGCATGGGTGCTGAACCAGTTATTGGGGAAAACC
The DNA here is from genome assembly GCF_002211765.1 of Idiomarina piscisalsi. NCBI lineage: Bacteria > Pseudomonadati > Pseudomonadota > Gammaproteobacteria > Alteromonadales > Idiomarinaceae > Idiomarina > Idiomarina piscisalsi. The sequence goes on along the minus strand of NZ_CP022133.1, from coordinate 120,147 downwards.
GAGTCGGGCGTTGCTGTGGTTTCATCTTCAAATAAGTGCACCTGAACGCCATGTTCACGCAGCTTACCGACCGCTTCAGTCACTTCGTTATAAGCCGCCTCAGCGATATCAACCCCGTCTTTCGCCAGCGACTGAAAGGCATTGTCACCCATGGTTTCCGGGTTCGACGCAAAGTGATACGGGCGCACCATAACAACGGTATCGGACGACTGGCTCATGAGATTTAAAGCGTTGCAGAATTTGCGCGCATTTATAGCAAGTTGCAGGGGGCTTAGCAACGGGCAAAAGAAAAGGGCAGTGTTGTTGCACTGCCCTTTCTGTAATTACCCAGTTAATTTACCAGGCGTATTTAAGGCTCAGCTCAACGTTGCGCTCTGCGCCGAAAAACCCTTGGTCGTAAAAGTCGATACTTGAATAATACTTCTCATCGAACAGGTTGTTGACGTTCAGGCTTAGCTCGAGGTTTTTACCTAAGTTGTAATTCGCCATGGCGTTTACCACTGTATAACTGTCCTGAGTAAAGGTTTCACCATTAGGACCAATACCCGGGTTAGATACCTCACTTTGCCAGTTCGCATTAACACCAAGCTTAAGCGCATTAGTAGCCGTGTAAAGCACACTGGCTTTCATCATATCTTCCGGCAGGTATGGCGCGTAATCTGAACCGTCGCGATCAGTCGATTCGTTATGCGTATAACTGAAGAAAATATTCACAGTATCCGTTGGCTTACCGTTAAGCTCTAGCTCATAACCTTCGCTTTCTGCCCCATCCACACCAATAGACGGAAAAACGGTCGTACCTGGCAGCGGGTCCGTGTTATCCGGATCATTGATGGCTAAGTTATCTTCTTTGACTTTATAAACAGCAAAGCTGGCAGAAAGCGCTTCATTAAAGAAGTCACCTTTAATACCAAGCTCTGAGTTAGACCCTTCAATTGGACCAATCAACTCTCCATCCGCATTAAATGCATTTTGGGGCTGGAAAATTTCGGTGTAGCTGGCGTACGTAGAGATAATGTCGGTAACATCGTAAACAAGGCCGAGATACGGCGTATTGACGCTTGAGTTCTCGTAGTCGCTGGTTGCCCAAGGTGACTCAGACAGCGAGTCGTAGTTGGTTAAGCGGTTACCAATAATTGCAGTAAATTCGTCCGTTAAACTCAACTGAGCCGCCGCGTAAATACCTTCCTGAGTATGAGACTCCAACGTACTGTACGAGGGTGTATCGCTAAAGTTTGGACGCGGAACACCATTCCCCCAGTCGAACAGGCTAGGAATAATAATGGTATCGGTAATACCGTAAGACGTGGCGTTAACATCCTGCTCAGCATAAAGAGCACCTGCCGTTAACTGGTGCTCGCGACCAAGTAGCTCAAACGGCCCCGAAGCTAACACACGAAATGAGGTTTGCTCTCTGTCTGAAACATAATGGTTTGGCGAGGCGCTTAAGCCTTCTCCAGTTTCTTTATTCGGAAACCCTGAGAAGTATAATAGATACCCATCCATCTCACCTTCACGGCGTTCAACATCCATTTGAATATCCCAGCCGTTATCGAAGGCGTGCTCAAGTTGCACAAAAGCATTCGTGCTTTCTCTGTCCCACTTATTCCATGGTGATGCGGTTGTCGTACTTACCGGCAAATCATCGGCTTGAGTACCGTCAGCATAAAACAGTGGCAATGCACCCCACATGCTGCCTTTCGGGTTACGTTCGCTGTAATCAGCACCTACCGTCAAACGAGTTTGGGTCGTTAAATCAGCGGTTACTACCGCGTAAATTTGCGCATTTTCTTTTTCCGACAGGTCGACGTAGCTTTCGCCTTCTTCATAGGCCATTGCCACTCGTGCTTTCACATTGCCGTCTTCCGTCAATGTTTGAGAATGGTCAGCCTCAAAGCGATAATTACTCCATGAACCGACACCCACACTCGCATAGCCGCCGTCTTCATATTTAGGACGCTTACGAATCAGGTTAATGGCTGCAGAAGGTTCACCCGCGCCGGTTAACAGACCGGTAGCACCACGCACAATTTCCACCCGCTCAAAAACGACTGAGTCCGCCAAGGCTTCACTAAAGAAACTATTGTACGCAATGGGTACGCCGTCGAACTGGAAGTTCGTCACGTCACGACCGCGTGAGCGGAAGAAGAAGCGATCCGTTTCAGCCTGTTGTGCCTGAATACCTGGTGCAAACTGCATAACATCGGCTACCGTGTCTAATGCGAAGCCATCAATGAATTCGCGATCAATCACCGAAATAGACTGAGGCGTCTGACGCAACGTGAGTGGCAACCCTGTGGCTGTTGTCGCACGATCCAGCGGACTGCCGGTTACCTTAATATGCTCAAAAATCTTTTCTTTCTGTTGGCCTTCTGATTTTTCCGACTCTGCACTGTCATTTTCCTGCGCAATAGCAGCCGATGAAAGCATGATTGACGCAATGGCTAACGCTAAAGAACTTTTTGAAAACTGATTCATTTGAAAATCCACCCCTAAACCACAAATGAGAACTATTACTTTTTGTAATTGTATTTGATAATCGTTCCTATTAGCAATATCATTTGCGGAAAGTTTTTTAGAGAGTAGAAAAAATGACGCAAAGGCAATGGTTCAAACTGCACGGATGGTGCTCGCTACCCATCTGGATACTGTTTTGTTTTATCTGTATTACGGGAACGATAGCAGTGTTCAGCCACGAGTTAACCTGGCTATTTAACGAAAATGCGCGCGCGGTTAACCCGAATAACCTAGCCGCCCAACCTATTTCTGAGTTAGTTGCGACGGTGCAAAACGCTTATCCGTCAGCCAACATTACAACGGTCATGACCTTTGAGCCTTACCTCATTAATGCCGTTATTTTCTCGACCGAGACCATTCCGTCGGGCATTGCTTACGTAAACCAATACACCGGCGAAATTCAGGAAGTCAACCAAGGCATTACCTTTATTAACTTCATGCGTTCATTGCACGGTTGGTTGTTATTCCCATGGCAAAGCAGCTACAGCGTGGGTTATTACCTGGTTTCCGCCATGTCATTTGTAATGATTGGCGCTTTGGTCACCGGTTTGGTTATTTATAAGCGCTTTTGGCGCGCTTATACACAACCGAAGATCCGCGCGAAACAAGGTAAAAAAACACTGCTAACCGACTTGCACAAACACGGCGGAGTTTGGTCAATTTGGTTCCTTATTGTCATGAGCCTGACCGGCCTCTGGTACTTTACTCAGCAGGTTATGTGGCACGCCGACATAGATATTGAAGCGCATCCGCCGTTAGTGGAAGCTTCTGACATACCACTTGGCGAGAAAGCTGACCCACCAGTGACCTTTGCTGACGCTATGAAAACAACGGAAGCACGCTTCCCTGAGTTCCGCCCAAGCTACATTATGATGCCGGAGCATAATCGCGACATGTTCAAAATTATGGGCGGTGGCGACACCGTGTTCTTCGATGACTACTCTTACCGCGTCAACATAAACCCATGGACCGGCGAGATAGCGAGCGAAACGACACCCGAGACCATGGGTGCATTACAGACCATTCAGCATATTGTTGACCCACTTCACTACGGGACTATTGGTGGTATTTGGACTAAAGCCATTTGGTTCATTTTCGGGCTGATACTGTCCGCCATGTCGATTACGGGTTTCTTAATTTGGGGATCTCGCACCGTTAAAGCCGCAAAAGAGAAAAAGACACCACTGCGAGAGTCTCTGCAAAGTGAGGGAGCAAATTAATGGCGCGCCGTAAGAATACATTTTGGAATCGTAATAAATTTAAGTTGAGTGGCTTAATTCTCATTCTGCCTTTTTACTTTTTGTACGAGCAACTCCAACCGCCGGAATTCCCGGACGTCTGGGAGGAAAAGTCGGTAGGGCCTTTTGAAGTTGCCATACAGCCGTTAAATAACGAGGCGCCGTACGCCCATCACGAAGACTGGGTGAAAGATTTTTCTGCGTATATCAATGAAGGTCAGGTTAGCGACATTCGTCAGGGGTATGTGAATATTGGTGAAGAGCCCGTCCCTTTAGACACACTTGAAAGTGACGACGTCGGCATTTTGCATGGCAGCGAATTACTGCAGCATGTGCACGCTATTGCACCACAAAAATATGAATCTGAACACCGCGTTTGGGTCACTTTGCAGACCTGGGACGGGAGTGTTCACAAGGCCTCGTGGGAACTTCCCGAGAATTGGTTAAAATAAAACTTTAAATACGAATTGTTTTCATTTAGGATCCACCTCGACATAAACGCTTGTGATTTTGAGGGGAATTATGAAAATCCAGAAGTCTCTATTAGCGGTCAGCGTTTTGACCGCTTTAACCACTACTCCAGCTTTTGCTGAAGAGCCACAACAGACGAAAAAAGAAAAAGAAGAAATGATGGAAACCATCGAGGTCAGCTCTCGAGGTTTGATTTCATACGTTAGTGCGACCGGTTCAAAGTCTGACACTCCCATCATTGAAACACCTCTATCCGTGTCTGTATTAACAGAAGCACGTATCGAAGATTTAGGAGCGGTAACGGTTCAAGATGCCATCGGGTATGTTGCCGGTCTATACAATGGTCCATACGGCGTCGATACTCGTGGCGATTGGGCTCAAGTCAGAGGTGTCGCTCCAGTCCAATACTTAGACGGCCTGAAGTCGCTGTTTGGTTACTACAATAACGTACGCGTGAATCCTTATTCACTTGGCCAAATTGAAATTCTTAAAGGGCCAAGTTCTGTCTTGTACGGTCAAGGCTCAACTGGCGGTATCATTAATTTAGTCAGCAAACGTCCTCAGGCCGAAACTCAGGGTGAGTTTTGGGCTCAGCTTGGTAATTATTCCCGCAAACAAGTCGCGGGCGACATAACCGGGGCTTTAAACCAAGACGCTTCCCTAACGGGGCGCTTTATCGGTTTATACAGGGACAGTGATACACAAACTGATTACGTCCCCGATAACAGCCTGGTTTTGAACCCATCTCTAAGCTGGCATGCGTCAGCAGATACGAAAATCACATTCATTGGAAATATCCAAAGAAATGAATCGGGCTCCAGCACCCAGTTTTTTCCATGGCAAGGCACCCTGTTCTCTAACGAGTTTGGTCAAATCGACAGCTCAACATTTGTGTCAGAACCAGGGTTCGATAAGTACGATACTGAGCAGGACGCGTTAACCGCTATTGTTGAACACGACATTAATCTGAATTGGCACCTTCGTTTTGCCAGCAGATACAGTGACAGTCACGCTGACTACAATACAATGTACGGTTGGCCGCCTGTTTTTGCCGAAGACAACCGCACCGTTAACCGTGTGTCTTACTTATCTCGAGCCGACGCAAACGCTTGGACAACGGACGTTCAGTTGCATGGCTCTCTGATCACAGGTGCAGTAGAGCATGACTTGGTCTTCGGTTTAGACTTCCAGGATGCTTACACCGATAACGACTATGCTTACGGTGCAATGAATCCCCTTGATTTGTACGCTCCAGAGTACGGTCAAGCCACTGGTCTGCCGACAGAAGCAGACGTTACAGACCTTCCTTCGACAACGACCTATCAACTTGGCTTTTATGCACAAGATAATATGCGTATCGCGGATAAGTGGTTAGTCTCCGCAGCGCTACGCAGGGATCGTGCTACAACGAACCCTGAAGGAGGATCGGCTACCGATCAATATGCGACGACCGGCCGCCTTGGCGCTATGTACTTAATGGACGGCGGAGTATCGCCATACTTGAGTTATAGTGAATCCTTCTCACCGCTCATCGGCCGTGATGCTTACGATAACGCTTATGTCCCGTTAGAGGGTAAACAATGGGAAGCGGGTGTAAAATACCAGCCTCAAGGAACCGAGCATTTAATTACCTTATCGGCTTACCAGATCACTGAGGAGAACCGCACGACACAAGTTAACGACCCCGACGCGCCGAACCCTAACGGCCAAGTCCAAGTTGGCGAAGTCGAAATTGAAGGGGTAGAACTTGAAGCTCAGTTAGCCTGGGACTCTATGGATGTATACGCAAGCTATGCCTACACGGATGCGGTAATTAGTAAGAGTAATAACCCGTCGGAAGTCGGTAAAGCATTGTCAGCAACTCCTGACCAACAAGCGTCAGTTTGGGCTACTTATCGCCCGGAAAGTTGGGGTGGTTTTAAAGTCGGTGCAGGTGTTCGTTACGTCGGCAATACGTCTGACGGCTACGTAAGTTATAACGGCGAGAACATCTTTTTAGAAACACCGAGCTATACCTTATTCGACGCCATGATTGGCTACGAGTGGGATAATTATAGTTTCAGTCTCGATGTTGATAACCTAACCGACAAAACGGTCTTAACGTCATGTCTCGCTCGCGGTGACTGCTTTTACGGTCAACAGCGCACAATTATGGCGAATTTCCGTTACAACTTCTAAAGCATAAATTAACGCTTTCACGTGTGGCCCCGGACGTCTCTCTTCCCAGCGTCTGGGGCTTTTTTTAATCGGCAGTATAATACTCCACACCAATTTTAATGCGATCGCGCCCGTTCTGCAGGCGCCAGCGGTTGGTATCGCGAAGCGAATAAACACAACCACAATACTCCTGCTGATAAAAACGTTCACGCTTGGCAATTTCCACCATACGGGCAGAGCCGCCTTTTTTACGCCAGTTAAACGTCCAGTAATGCAATCCGGGATAACGCGCAACCGCACGCTGACCACAGTCATTTATTTGCTGCATGTTTTTCCAGCGTGAAATGCCTAAACAGCTGGTAATGGTGTCAAAGCCGTTTTCATGTGCGTATAAGGCTGTGCGCTCAAAGCGCATATCAAAACAAACCGTGCAGCGCTCACCACGTTCGGGCTCCCACTCGAGACCTTTCACTCGCTCAAACCAGTTTTTGGTGTCGTAGTCACAATCGATAAAATCCACACCCAGTTTTTCGGCAAACCGAATGTTTTCTTCTTTACGCAGCAAATACTCTTTTTCCGGGTGAATATTCGGGTTATAGAAGAAAATCGTGAACTTGATGCCCGCCTCAGCCATACGCTCCATGACTTCACCCGAGCATGGCGCACAGCAGGAGTGGAGTAAAACGTGATCAGACCCTGTTGGGGTTTCTAGTACAATCGACTCTTGTTTTTTCTTGGACATAACTTGGCTGCGCTACTGAATTTAAGCAGAGTATAGCGGAAATGAATGAACGCAAAAACCAGGCTACCGTTAGTTAGGCACTCTTTTCTACATGTGCCTTATGTAGTTCGTACATAATAGGCACTAGGTTATCAACCGGCCCCTCAACCATAACCTCTGGCGCAACTTGCTGAATAGGCAGCTGACTGACACGAGAGCCATTAATACCAAACTCGTTATGCCATTTTGTCAGTTGTTCAGTGGAGTGGATGTAAACGACTTTCCCCAGCTCCGCCCAGCCATGTGCTGCAGAGCACATCGGGCAGTGCTCCCCTGATGTGTACATGGTTGTGTTCCGGCGCTGTTCCAAAGTGAGGTTTTTCGCCGCCCAACGCGCCAGCTCAATTTCAGGGTGGTAGGTTTTATCAACCGTATTCACTCTATTGCGGTCTTCTTTTAATATCGCTCCTTCAGAATCGACTAATACCGAACCAAAAGGGGCATCTCCCGCAGCCAAGGCCTCTTCTGCTAACTCAATGCAGCGCATTAAATATTGATTTATTTCAGCCAACGCTACCTCCTCCACACCCGGTTAAAAAACCGACTCATGTGTCATTTTTGTTAAAAATTTAAACAATCTTTACGTTCTAACCCTTTAAATTGTTCATTTTTTGTTATTAAATGTTGCAAATGATGTCAAATGACGTCATTTTCAGGCAGCCAAACGTCGTATCCCCTGCTGCTTTCATTCATGGCTTCTTACAGCCACAAATAAAAACAAAAAGAGACTAATCTGGTATGAGAAAAATCCAATATCTTACACTGACTGCCCTGGCAGTATCAGTTTCATCAGCTTTTGCTAAACCTCCTGACCATTCACAAGCGCAGCCGCTGGTAAAAGAGCAGGCTCAAATTCAAGCGCAAGTGGACAGCTCAGCACCTCAGCGTTACATCATTAAATTTAAAAATAATGGTAACGCGGTCAACAAAATGGGCAACAGAGGACGTTCTGAATTGGCCATTTCCCGAGCAAACAACGTGGTCAGAAAAGCTGGCGGTAAGGTAAAACTTAGCATGCGCCACAACTTGGCGGTTGCCGCCGAGCTGACTGAAAAGCAGAGAAAGCGTCTTGAGAAAAACCCAAACATTGAATACGTTGAAGTTGACCGTATCCGTCGTTTTATGGCGCAAGACGTGCCTTACGGCATTAGCCAGGTACAAGCTGATCAGGTCGATGACAGCGTTGCTTCTGCGGCCGCAGGTGGTAAAAAAGTCTGTGTTATCGATTCAGGCTTAGAGCTACCACACGAAGACATGGGTACTTTAGGCGGTACTATTAATGGCACGAATGATAGCGGCACCGGCAACTGGTACGACAATGGCGGCCCTCACGGTACGCACGTTGCCGGTACTATTGCTGCGCTAGATAACGGTTTTGGCGTTCGTGGCGTTATTGGTAGCGATCCTAACCTGCATATTGTCAAAGTATTCAATTCCAGTGGTTGGGGTTATTCGTCTTCATTGGTTTCTGCTATTGAAACTTGTGCCGACAATGGTGCTGACGTTGTTAACATGAGTCTTGGCGGTGGTGGCTCAAGCCAGACTGAAGCCAACGCGATGCAAAACCTGTATAACCAAGGCGTTTTATTGATTGCGGCAGCGGGTAACGACGGTTCTGCTTACAGCTCAACTGACCCAATGTCTTACCCTGCGTCTTACAACGCGGTTATGTCCGTTGCGGCGGTCGATAGCAGCAAAAACCTGGCGTCTTTCTCACAGAAGAACAGCCAAGTTGAAATTGCCGGCCCGGGTGTTGATGTTCTTTCAACCTATCCTGAAGGCACTGGTCAGCAAGGCAACTACGGCACCATGAGCGGTACCTCTATGGCATCACCTCACGTTGCGGGTGTTGCGGCGTTGGTTTGGTCACACCACCCAACCTGTAGCGCGCAGGAAATTCGTAGTGTGCTCAACAATACAGCACAAGACTTAGGTGCTGCCGGTCGTGACGTTAAATTTGGTTACGGCTTAGCGCAGTCTAAAGACGCTATTGATTACATTGACGCGAACGGCTGTGACGGCTCAGGCGGTGGCGGTGGAGATCCAGAGCCACCAACAGACAACGAACTGAGCAATGGTCAAACGGTCAGTAACTTGTCTGCAACTACCGGCGATTCTCTGTACTACACATTGAATGTTCCGGCAGGCGCGACAGACCTAAGCTTCAACATTAATGGTGGCTCAGGCGACGCTGATTTATACGTTCGTTTTGGCTCTCAGCCAACCCAGTCAAGCTATGACTGCCGTCCGTATCAAAGCGGTAACACTGAAACTTGTACTATTTCGAACGTACAAGCCGGTACTTACCACGTCATGCTGAACGCATACTCAAGCTTCTCTGGTGTTAACCTGACCGGTTCATTCACTGAACCAAGCACTGGTGGCGGTGATGGCGGTTCAGCTTCAGCAACTGACTTATCAGGTGCTAGCGGTGAATGGTCGCATTACTACGTTGACGTTCCAGCCGGCATGTCAGTTCTTAACGCGACTATGTCAGGTGGTACGGGCGACGCGGACCTATACGTTCGCCAAGGCTCTCAACCAACTGAATCAAACTACGAGTGCCGTCCGTACCGCTCAGGTAATGACGAGTCTTGTAGCATTGATAACCCAGCTGAAGACCGTTGGTACATCAGTATTCGAGGCTACAGCGCCTATTCTGGCGTCGACTTATTCGTAGAATGGGAATAAGTTTCTTCTCGATTTAAAGCAACTCCTTGAACGAAAAGGGCGCCGAATTGGCGCCCTTTTTTTATCCCAACAACTGTTTGCTTAGCATTCCAACAATAAATCCAAAGACAGCGCCAAGCGACGGTGTCCAATGTCTGCGCATACGCGCGTGGGGGCGATATCCTGAAACACCAAATAAAGAATGCCACCTGCCGCAAAGCTCATTATCATGGCCGTAATTTCCGGTGCATCGCGCAGCCACCAGTAGCCCATCAAAGCGGCAACCGGCCCAAATAACGATACCCCGAATAAGCCTGCCAAAGCGGTTTTGCTGCTTAACTGTGCGAACCGCAATTCGCGATACGCGTTAAAGCCTTCCGGTAAGTTTTGAGCCGCAATAAATACGGCGAGTAAAATAGCGGTGTTTGGGCTGACCGCAAAGAGTGCGCCCAAAGAGATAGCTTCTGGCAGAAAGTCGAGCAACATCGCCATAAACTGAGCGACATTGCCGCCATGTTTGGTTAGCCAGGCATCAACAATCGCAAAGCTCAGCCCACCGAGCGCAAATAAAAGCGCTAACTGCCACGCATTCAATTCTTTTATGCCTTCGGGAACCAGCGCGAAAGCAACGGCGGCCATCAGAATACCGCCACCAAAAGCTGTTATTCCATGTACAAATTCGCGTTTAGTAACGGTGTTTGCTGAGCCCTCAAGGTAAGCGATTGTCCCACCTAGGAAGGCCATCAAGCCCGCCCCCCAAGCGAGTAGTAGCATCCAATAGATTGTCATGCTTGCTCACTCCCGTTACTAAACAGTTGGCTGTATTGCTTACGAGCATAGTGGTCTGTCATTCCGGAAATGTAGTCACAGATGACACGTTTGGGGTTCGTCGCCTGCTGGTATTTTTTCAGTGTCGACGGCTGCAGGAGCTGCTCGGGCGCATCATTCAACGCTTCGAACAACGCCATAATGATGCGCTGACCTTTAAACTCCATGGCTTTTACCTCGGCGCTTCGAATAACGTGCTTGAAGACGAAACGCTTGAGTAACTCCAGCGTATGCTCCGCTTCTGCAGGTAGTGTCGCCTGTAAATCCAGTTGTGGGTGCTCGAATTGTTGCTGTCGTTCAACCGAAATTTGCGGTACTAAATAACCAATGAGCTTGCTAATGGCATGTTTACGATCACGGCTGTCCGGCGAGAAGAGTTTGTCGTTATAAAACGACGCTTCCTTTATGAAAGGACTGTCTTCCCGCGCCAGTTGCAATACATCTTCACGCCATTGCCTTTCTGTCACCAAGCCCAGCGCCAGCGCATCCTCTAAATCGTGCACGCCGTAAGAAATGTCGTCTGCCAACTCCATTATCGAGGTATCAAAGGCTTTGAATTGCGAGCGGCGCTTACCATCTTTTTCCATTTTTGTGCGGAACTTGTCGCGATCGTGCGGCGAAAATTCTTTTAAAATCCATTCCAGGACGTCTTTTTCATCGTCATGAATCGATTTAGGTGGCTTAAAGGCGTTTAGCGGAGAGTTTGAGGTTAAACCCGTCGGTTGTACCTCGCTGTGCAGCACCGGATACTTTAATACCCCCAGCAGAGTACGCCGCGTTAAATCCAGGCCGTGCTGTCCAGAATATTCGCCCAGCTTGCTTAAAATACGCAGCGTTTGCCCGTTTCCTTCAAAACCGCCGTGACCCAGCATGTGATAGTTAAGCGCAACCTCGCCACCATGACCGAACGGCGGGTGCCCTAAATCATGCGCCAGGCAGGTCGCCTCTATTTGGAAGAATGACGGGATTTGCTGCGAAATAGCTTCATTATCGGCGTAAGTTTGCTTTAAATGCTCACAAATACCTGAGCCAATCTGAGCAACCTCCATCGAATGGGTCAGCCGCGTACGATAAAAGTCATTGTCGCCCACACCCAACACTTGAGTTTTCGACTGCAACCTGCGGAACGCCGAGGCGTGGATGATTCGCGCACGATCGCGCTGTGCATCACTGTCCGGCGTTGCTGCATTAAATGGCGTCGTCTTTCCTGAGCGTCGTTGAAGCATGGCTTTGTTCATGTTGGCAGTCAGTTGCTAAAAACTACCCACAGCAAAACAAATTTTCAGCCGTTTGCCCAGTGAAACGTTTATTTAAGCTTTAACTCGATATTCTGCGCTTCAATTTCACTGAGGTATTTTGACTGATGCTGGCGAGCCAGTTTTAACGCCTTATTCGATGCCTGAAGAGCACTTTCTGTGTCATCATTCATTGAGTACACCGTAGCCAAGCTGTCCCACAGAATTTCGGACTGAACGAACACCTCAACGCCTTTCTCAAGAATCTCGACACCCCACTCCAACTCGCCTTCGTACGCCGCTTTCAAGCCATAAACATTGTACTGATGCACCGACATGGGAAAGTTGTAACCCATCGCCTTTGCATAATTGCCATAATAAGCCTGTAACTGCTCCAGTGACTTAATTTCGATATTCGGCACCGCGTTATAGCCCCGAAAAATTGACTTAAGCCCTTCGACGTTGCCAATTAAAGGCGCGCTGTCGTGGGTTTCCTTAGGAAACTCCCGGGACTCCCAATCAAAAACACGTTCGGACTTTACCCCTAGCACGTTCGTTAAACGATTATAGCCCTCAGCCATTTCATTAGGCTCATTCGCCATGCTGACAAACCAACGCACCGGCGGCTTTTCTAATTGTTGTTCTGCCGCCTTAATGTCGTTGATAAGCGCAAAACCATCCCACCATAAACTTGGGCTCACCGATATTGACGCATTGATAAAATCCGCATGGTGAGTTGCCAAGTAACTGGTATAAAGGCCCGACAGCGAGTGTCCGGTAACCAACGTATACGGCGAAATGCGGTACTGCTTTTTTAACTCAGGCAGCAGCTCGTCTTGCAAGAACCGAGTGTAATGCTGAGCACCACCCGAACGCCCCTCGTAACCCGCTAACTCGGTGTGAGTGAAGTGCTTTAGGCGACGTTTCGCACTCACTCCAACCACAATCATTTCCGGCACTATCGAAAACGTACTTAAAAAATTGACGTTACCCGCAATATGTTCAAACTGCGTCGAGCCATCCATAACCAGCATGACCGGATACTGAAAGCGGTCGGAGTGGTGATAGCTTTCCGGGAGTGCAACGCGGGCAGTAACGGTTTCGTTAATGTATTTGGAGTTTATCTGTGAGGTTTCAACGGCATACGCGCCGGCAGTGACAAAAAGGAATAATAGACAGACAAATGCTTGAGTTAATCTCTTATAAGAAAGGAACATGAGATCAGTCGGTTACTGGCTAGTGGGGATATGCTAGAGCTATTTTAGTTGGGTGGCAACTAAGGCTAAGCAGAATAGACACCTTACTGGAGTTTAACGAATCCCCTGTTACATCAAATATGCTTAAAAATAATATCTCGATGATACTCAAGATAATCACCGGTTCTTATTGGGAGCTCTCTTAATTTCATCGAGGCATCAATCCCCATTTTTTGATATTCCCAAGAAGCTAACTGATTAGAGAGGATTATTTCTCTATTTCGTTTAAACGTTACAAACCCCTTGTCAAAGAGTCGATCTAAAGCTGGTGTAAGGAGCAAGCCATTGTAAGCGTCAAGCTTTTCGCCATCCGAACTTAAAGACCATGGCTTAATGTGAGAGGCCAGTAATACATCCGCTTTCTCAACACCCGTCACTGAGCATGATTGCCACCTTCTAATCAATTGTCTCCTAAAATGGTCTTGGCCCAAACGAGCATTAACTATTACTTCCCGCTTAGTTTCTGAAATAGCTTGTTCGGAGCTAGTTAAGACTTCTCTTAATTCATCATCATAAGAATACGAAAATTGATTAATAAAAAACTGAAATTCACTCGGTTTATCTTCTTTTTCTTTAAATTCGATTAAAGTCAATAAACCCATGTAAGTGAATGCATCGCGGTGATGGACACGGTAAAACAAATGAACTTTATCTGAACTCGCGTGAGCGTTAGCTATTCTGTAATCATTTGCGTGGCCTTTTTCACCTTCCCAATACAGAACATCACCTAATATATGGTCATCATAAGGTGTCGAATCATCTCGTTTATCGTGGGTCACAAATAGAACAATTTTTTTATCTTTAGCTGGAGTAAAAACACCTCTAGCAATAGCCTGTTGACCACCCAACCCCCAAATGTCAGCTAATTGAGGTCTGGTGTAGGATCTATTAATAACAATATTACTGAAGGAAATAGGCAACGGCACTAACCTCAGAGTTTGTACGATATAGCTTACCTAGAAGTTAGCACGCTTTATTGCTTAGCTCCAAAGCAAGAAGTTGCTCCCCACCAAACTCAACCGCTCTTTAGCCCTCGTAATACCTGTGTACAGCAGCTCTTTGCTCATCACGGGGCTATCGTGATCGGGCAGTACCATGACGGTGTGTTTGAACTCCGAGCCCTGTGATTTGTGTACGGTCATGGCGTATACGGTTTCTATGTGGGCGAGGCGACTGGGCAGTATCCAGCGTACGCCGTGCTCTTGGTCCGGGAAGGCAACGCGCAGATGTCCATGCTCTGGGTCTGTTAGGGCAATGCCAATGTCGCCGTTGTTGAGCTTCAACCCGTAGTCGTTTTTGGTGACCATAACGGGTCGGCCTTCGTACCAGGTATTGGCGTTTACGCCGAGTATGTCACCGACTTTTTGGTTTACGGCTTTCATGCCCCAGGGGCCTTCGCGCAGGGCAGTGAGAATTTGGAAGTTGCTTAGGTTTTGCAGAGCTTCGTGGGCGATTTCGTTGATGTTGTTGGCATTGGTGGTGGTTTCGATATTGTTCCTGACGTGTAACGTCAGGCTACCCGGTGCTGTCAGGTTACGGCGAATCAAGGCTTCAAAGCTTGAATCGTCTAAGCTGTCGACTTCGTAAACACTGACCGGGTGCTCACCTTCGGCGGCTTTGGCTTTTTCAATTTCTTGTTGTGTGGCCACATCGTCCTGGCGGTTAATGGCGTTTGCCAAGTCGGCAATAGGGCCTTTAAAGCGGTAGCTTTTGCGAAACTTCACCACGTGTTGCAAGCGTTGCTCACCCTTGTCATCGATAAGCTCTGCCGGAAATGTTGGTGTGTCAGCAATGTCTTGCAGCCACTTAGCGGTGTCGCTGTGGTAATGCCCTTCATCGGCGCCTGCGCATAAGTTACCGAGCACGGCGCCAGCTTCTACCGATGCCAACTGGTCTTTGTCGCCAATGAGTACCAACCGGGCGAGCTTCGGCGCTGCTTTCAGCAATGCCGTCATCATTTCTATGTCGATCATTGAGGCTTCGTCGACAATAACCACATCCGTACGTAGCGGGTTTTCCGCATTGTGTTTAAAGGCGCGAGAATTAGGCTTCACACCGAGTAACCGATGCAGGGTTTTACCTTCCGGCTGAATCGAAAGTAATGCGTCTTTCAGGCTGGAGAGTTTGTCGTTCTTTACCAACTGCTCCAGCTCATTTTCAATAGACTCAGTCAAGCGAGCTGCCGCTTTACCGGTCGGTGCCGCCAGTGATACCCGCAACGGTGGCAAACCCAGCGTCAGCGCTTGATGCTGCAATGCGGTCAACAAGCGCACCACGGTATAGGTTTTGCCAGTGCCGGGCCCGCCAGTAATAACACTAAAACGGTTACGCACGGTATTAGCACAGGCCACTCGCTGCCAATTAATATCGCCGTTTTCGGTCGGCGTAAAAAGCTTAGCCAGCGTACTTTTTAGCAGTTCGTCGTTAATGACTGGCCGGTCCTGCATGCGCGCCTGAACGCTTTGCTCTATAAAGGTTTCGTACTGCCAATAGCGGCGCAGGTACAAGGTGTTTTCGTTGAGTACCAGAGGCTCAGTTCCGTGACCGTTCACGTCGACGCTTTGGCTGGTTGCCAGTGCGTCGGTCAGGTCTAATCCGTATAGCTTAAAAAGCTCACTCGGCAAGGCGCAGTCCGCGGCGTGTCGATTCTCTGGTGGCAGGTTCAGTAGGGTTTCCGGGGTATCCATCAACGCCGTTAAGTCGACTTGCGTGTGTCCGCGACCCGCTTGATGCGACACACAGCAGGCGGCGAGTAATACAGCGTCATTGCGCTCACCCGCTTGCTGCAAAAAGTCGACAAAGGCTAAATCAATAGAGCGTATCCAGCCGGCATCTCGCCACTGACTCAGGGCATCGAACACGCTTTGGGTAGTTAAGTTGCTCATACTGACTCCTTGTCTGTCGCGCTTTCTCCGGCAAATAACGCATCCAGCTGCTCTATCAATTCACGGGATGGCCTGTCACAAAAGGCGCCTGCGGTTTCGGCTCTGTGCCCCCGTAAAAAGAGATAAACCGCACCACCGATGTGGGTGTCGTAATCGTATTCATCGCCAAGCCGTGCTTTTAGCAAGCGGTGCAGTGCCAGCGTATAAATCACGTATTGAAGATCATAACGGCTGTGCAGTATTTTCTCGCGCATGGCCTCCTCGCTGTAGGCGTGGTCGTCTTCACCCAGCCAGTTCGACTTGTAGTCGGCCACATAATATTTACCGTTATGCTCAAAGACCAAGTCGATAAAACCTTTTAGCATGCCGTTCAGCAAGTTAGGCTCTAGCGAGGGGCGCCCGTAACCCGGTAATGTGTGTTGTTGCACTAGGTTATCGAGCGTTTGTGCGTTAACGACACTGGCACCAAACCAAAACTCGGGCTCCGCTTTGTATTGCTGCAACTGACCCAGACTGACAGTCTCGCCGTCCGCATTAAGCACAAACTCTGTCTGCAAGTAGGCATTTAACCAACGCTCAATACTCTGCTCATGCTCCTGCCAAAAAGGGCTGACACAAAAACGCTGTACCAGCTCAGTGCGCTCGGTGGCGTCGTGAGCGATTACTTCAAAGCCCTGATTCGCCGACTCTTCCAGTAAGTTATGCAAAAAGGTGCCCGGCCCGGCGCCTTTGGGTAAATGGTGAATGCTGTCCGCACTCGGCTCTGCGACACTGGCGACTTGCTCGTCCTCGTCTTCTCGCTCATCCAGCAGGTTCATTTCGTCGGGCGACTGCGGTGCCTGTGTGTTTTTCGTCACCGCGCCTTCATACTTCAGCGCGCTGTAGCTAGCCACCCACCAACGTTCGAGTTTTCGGCCTGCCGGCATCTTTTTAGGCGTCAATTTAGGCGTCTGCTGCTCCTGCTCTAGCGCACGGACCAGGGGCTCATCATCTTCCAGGCGTGTCACCTGCGTATGCGCGCTCTGCTGCCAGCGCTCATTTACAACATTGTAAAGCTCGTCAGACAAAGCTTCACCGCCGTTCAACAAGTAAAACAGCGGATTATTACGGTGCTCACTGGTGGCCTCTAGCGCAATGAAGGTGGCATACTGTGCACGAGTCACTGCGACGTACATTTTGCGTAAATCCTCTGCGAGAATTTCGTCGCTTAAACGCTGTTTATTGTCGTCGTCTTTAGACCAAAGCACTTGCAACTCACCGTTTTCATCGTGATATACCGCCGGCGGCTTTATGCGGTGAGTCTCTGCCTGGGTATAAGCCACAAAAGGCATAAATACCAGCGGATACTGCAACCCTTTGGACTTATGAATGGTGATAATTTTTATCAGTTCATCGTCACTTTCCAGGCGTAGCTGCTGCTCGTCACTTTGAGTGCGGCTGTTGCTACCAAAGCCGTGACGCTCATTCACCTGCTCCGCAAAATGATTCACCAACGCCGGAATACCATCTAAAACGAGGCTCTGCTGTTGCAGTAATTCAGCAATATGAAGCACGTCTGATAGCTGGCGTTCGCCATAAATACGGTCTTCCAACAAGGTCGCGGGTACCTGATGGTCGTGCAATACATTGTGCAACATCGCCAATACGCCCTGGCGCAACCACTGGTCGTGATAACTTAAAAACTGCTCGACACGTGCTTCCCACGCTTGTTCGTTACTGTGAATATGCTCTAATTCTGCAAACGGCAGCCCTAACAGCCGCGTTGCCAGGGCACTACGAATAAGTGAAGGATCACGCGGCTCCGCACAAGCGCTAACCAGTGCCAATAAGTCTTTAGCCACGCGCTGTGCAAATACCGACTCGCGATCCGATAAATAAACGCTTTTAAGGCCGCGGTCACTCAGTGCTTTTTTAATGGCATTCGCTTCGCTGAAGTTATTCACCAGTACCGCAATGTCGCTCGTTTTAACACGCTGCTCAAGCACATTGTCTGCGTTGTAATAACCGGCTTGCGGGTCATTCAGCAGCGACGCTATTAGGTTGGCATGATGGTTCGCCGCCGCTTTAAATAAGGTGGCTTTATTGCGTTTTTCTTCGTTTGATACCGACCAAAGTAACGCCGGCGCGGTTTTTAAATAGCTCGATAACAAGCAATGCTTGAACGTACGCTTCAGTCCGTTGGCAGCCACACGGTTAAAGGGCAGTTGGTTGTCGTCTTTGGATTTGAACAAAAAGGCGCCGTGCGGTAGCTCCTCTGCACGCTCAAATAGAGCATTAACACTGTCCACCATAGACTGCGACGAACGGAAGTTTTTCGCCAGGTTATAGTGACGACCTGCGGTGTCTCGCCGAGCTTTTAAGTAGGTATAGATGTCGGCATTTCGGAAGCTGTATATGGCCTGCTTTGGGTCACCAATCAGGAAAATTCCGGTGCCTGGATGCGGTTCTGCCAAATTGTAGATGCGGTTGAATATTTCATACTGAACGGGGTCAGTATCCTGAAACTCGTCTACCATGGCGATGGGGTACTGCTTACGAATAGCCGCCGCCAACGCTTCACCGCCAGGACCTTTTAACGCATCGCGCAAGCGCGTAAGCATGTCGTCATGCCCCATTTCGGCGCGCTGATTTTGCAATTCAGCAAAGCGTTTATTCACCCAAAATGCAGCGTGCTGTTTTACTTTAGCCAGTTCTTGCGTTTGTTGGACTTTGCTTTGCTTAATGCGTTCTTGCAGCTGCCCTAAGACGCTCCAACTGTCCGGCATACCGCCCAATTTGGCCTCAGCAAAGGTTTGTAACTCATCTGCGCTGATATTTTTCCAGTTTGCTGCTGTGACATCCGGCTCAACCAACTCTGCGACTGTGCACCAATTTGCAAATTTCTGAAATTGCTTAAGTTTGGTGGCAGTGCCTTTGGCTTGTGACGCCTTATCAATCAATTCATTGAAAATAGGCGCAACTTCTTGCTTTATCGCCGCAATTCGTTGCTTATGGCCACGCTCCGCCTCAATTAATAGCGTTTGCAAATCTCCCTCAACCGGTGCCTGCCCGCTTTTGCTTAAACTGTACGTCAAACCTAATAGGGCTTCAGGCGAGGTAAAGTCTTCCAGCAACTTTTCACTCAACTCGGCATCGGCCGGGTAGATAAAGCGACGAAAATAGTCCTCGGCTGCCTGCAAACGCAGCTCCTCATTATCGGTTTCGACGTCCTGACTAAACAAACTGCCGCTGGCAAAGGCATGTTCTTTCAACATGGACTGACACCAGCCGTGAATGGTTTTAACCGCGGCTTCGTCCATCGACTGCGACGCTAAATCCAGTAATCGCGCTAAGTGTTTTAAGTTCTGCTCTTTCGCTACGCAGTCTTCCCGCAAACTGGCTAAGAACGGGTCACTGTCGACCGAGTCCGGGTCACGAAAGTAGGCGGCCGCTTCGGCTAAGCGCGCACGAATGCGGTCACTCAACTCTTCTGTCGCCGCTTTAGTAAAGGTCATGACCAGAATATTTTTGGGCACAAGCTCTCGCTCAAAGGCTGTGTCCTGCGTGCCGTGACCTATCACTAACCGCACATAAAGCGCTGCAATGGTGTAGGTTTTACCGGTGCCGGCGCTCGCTTCAATCAGGCGACTGCTGTTCAGCGGAAAGTCGAGCGGATTCTCCAAAATATGCGTTGACGATTGGCTCATGACTTCTCCTCCGGCACCATGGTTAAACGCAGTGGGTCGTAGAGTTCATTTAAAAATCGGCGGAAATGCGGCGACGTCATAATCGTCTCGTAAGTATCTGCAACCCGGCCGCAGTAATCACTTTTTGTCACTGTGGCTGGCATATTAAAGCCGCCTTCTTCGTATTTCTGCCGAGCCGCTTCGTGCGCCAACGCTTCGTCGTTGTCTTTTTTATCTAAGGTGTTTAGCCAGGCTAAAGCAACTTCCAGGTGCATGGGTTGCGGGCGCTGCACCGACAACGTCACCAGCTCCAGCAGTTGCTCGAGCTGTTGCAGCGCCAGCTCTGCCGGTATCGCCGCGACCGGCAACTGGCAACCACCTTTGGAAACAATGAGTAAACGAGTGGGTTGCTGCAAATTCAGCAGCATCAAGCCGATGTAATACGCACTGATATGTTTCCAACCACCGTCTTCGACACCGCCTTTTTTCGTATTTTTTGCGATTTTACTCGCTGAGGTCATCACCCAAAGCCGCTCGCCCTGCTCATTGGTGTGCAAGCCGGTAATGGTGTCGTCGATAATCAGGCCGTTATGTTCGAAGCCGACTTCAATAGGGAACTCATTAAACTGACTGTAACCGGCAATACCCTGCTGATAAGAACCCAGTATTTTGTCGGCTTGATCAAGCAGCTCCAAGCCATTTTGCTCGGCAATAGCGCCTATACCCAACGCGCCTTCGCGATTGATTCGGTTCAGCTCCTTTAACAAGGCCGCTTCCGTGCCCCCACCTTGCAACAAGGCACGTTTACCGCATTCGACCATACGAGTAATAAGTGTCCAGCTTTGCAGGTTATCCATCACGAAGGCTTCACTGTCGTCCAGGTCTTCGCTTTCGCTACCAAAATAGGTATCAAGATGCCAGTTAAAGTAAAGTCGCGCAGGCTCTTCGATAAAACGTTTAATGTCGTTAATACTGAGGGTGCGTTCGACACTTTCCGGCTTACTCTGAGACGTTGTTGAGTGGGTGTTTTTAGAGCCATTATGCGCCAACGCCCACTCACTGGCGTAAGTGAAATACTCAGGCCGCTCCTGAATGAAGTATGACGAGTTAAAGGGTTGCAGCTTATGTTCCACGGTCAGGCTTTTAACGTCAATACCCCAGCCCTGCTCAAGATGGTCACGCAACTGCGCGACTAATACCGACGGTGTGCGCTCACTGTTATCTTTGGCGCTGTACCCCACCCAGCTGACGTAAAAACAGTTTCGCGCTGACAGCATCGCTTCCAAAAACAAATAGCGGTCATCGTCACGCCGGGAACGGTCCCCGGGGCGATAGCGATCCGTCATTAAATCAAAGTCCACCCGCGGCACCGAGCGCGGATAATCGCTTTCGTTCATTCCCAACACACAAACGTATTTAAAAGGAATGGCGCGCATGGGCATCAGCGTAGCAAAATTCACTGCACCGGCTAAAAACCGTTGGTTCAGGTTTTGCTGGTCAACACGCTCCAGCCAAGCGTCTTTGAATATCGGTAAGCGCAACAGCGAGTCATTGTCAGCTTCAACGCCAATATCCCGCAGCTGATACAACTCATCGCTAAGCTTGGCCAACAGTAAGCGGTCACTGTCGTCGTCGGTCTCAAAGAATTGCTGTAACAGCCACTCGCCATGCAACACCCAGTCCGTTAATGGCTGTGCAGATTGCGTGCGCCGCCACCATGACTCTATCGTGCGTACAACATCCGCCAGGCAACCAACGAGAGCAGCGCTCAGGCCCGATACTTCAGCATAAGGCTCAATGTCATGCCATGGTGAGGCGTCATTTGCCTCCAGCTCTCCAATAGCATAACCTGCAATCATTCGTTTAAGCGCAAACCACCAGCTATTCCTTTCCTCTGTCGGCGGCATATAAAACTGCTC
Organism: Idiomarina piscisalsi; assembly: GCF_002211765.1. Taxonomy (NCBI): domain Bacteria; kingdom Pseudomonadati; phylum Pseudomonadota; class Gammaproteobacteria; order Alteromonadales; family Idiomarinaceae; genus Idiomarina; species Idiomarina piscisalsi. Next base: position 98,525 of record NZ_CP022133.1, on the reverse strand, counting down.
ACGCTGTTGGCTGTTCAAACCCCATCGCGCACCAGCTTCGCTCACCCAGCGCTTTAATTGCGGCAGGTCGTCATCATGAATATCAAAGCGCTGCTGCACTGCCGGCGCCGACAACAGGTTGAACAAATCGGTTTGGGTAAAACGCAGCTGGTCGGCCTGCAACAACAACTCCAGCGCTATCATTAACGGCCGCTGATGGCGCTCGCCCTGGTCGGCAATGGTATAAGGAATGGCGCGCGGGTCACGCTCGCCGGCGCGATGATGATAACGCCCAAATACCGCGTCAATGTAGGGCGCGTAGGTGTTCACATCGGGCAGCATGACCATCACATCGCGCGGTTTTAATTCCGGATCGCGAGCGAACGCGTCCAATAACTGATCATGCAGCACTTCCAGCTCGCGTTGCGGGCTATGGCAGACATGAAACTGCAACGACTTATCCGTTTCTGGCGGAGTTGGCCAACATTCACGCGTTTCCTGAACCGGACGCAGGTTTAAAATATCATCCTGTATCTGAGCCAGTAAGTGATCGGTGTCGTGAGGCTCAAACAGTTCTAGTTTTACGGTATTAAAGGCTTCCTGCTTGGCGAGCGTTTCATCGTATAAGTCGAGCAGACGAATATAATCACGACCTTGTTTACCCCAGGACGCCAGCAGCGGATGCGCCAGCTGATGCAGTTCGTCATCATCCGGTTCATCCGGCAGTTCCGGTTTGTGTTTTAAACGGGAAGCGGTTTTAACGGCCTCGCGCAGTGCTTCTTTACCGTCAACAATATCGGCCCAGTGAAACTGCGACGGGTTGTGCACGCACAGCAAAATCTGCGTATACCCTTTTATCGCATCCAGCACTTGCAGCATTTGTTGCGGCAGTGACGAGATACCAAAAACAACCACGCGAGGGGGCATACCGGAAGGACGTTGCGACAAACTTTTTGCCGTATCAATAAAACGCTGATGCAGCTCCGCCCGGTTATTCCAGTAATCATCAATGCCAATGTCATTACTTACCGCGCGCCACAATTCCGGCTGCCACAATTGTTCCGCTTCAAGCGGCTCATTGTTTTCCAAAACGTCATGGCCTTTAACCCAGTTATCGAGCCAGTCGGCGCGATACACCGCGTACTGGTCAAATAAATCGGCTAAGCGCCCACTGAGCTGATAAAGCTTACGCCCGTCGTTGTCGTCCGAAGTGTAGTGCTTCAGCGGCGCGAAGTGCTTGTTCTCGGCAATAAGGTCGGGTAATAAACGCATTAACCGCCAAGTCAGGCGGTCTTTATCAAACGGCGAGGTTTTGGGAATGTCGTCACCTAAAATGGCGCGATAAGCCTGCCACTGAAAGCGTGCGGGGAGCGTGACATCTACCATGGCAGCAATGCCACTGGCTTGCGCTAAGTTAATTTTCAGCCACTGTGCAATACCATTGCTTTGCACCAGCACGGTTTCCTGCTCCAGCGGCGCCAGCGGATAGTTCTGAGTGAATTTGACGGCCACATCCGTTAAGTCTTCCAAACGGTGTCCGTGCGCGACAATAAAGCCGGGGGTTAATTCACTCACTCGCTGCTCTCCTTAAAACCGGTTCCATGAAATGCCATGGTATCGTATATTTCTAAAGACACCAGTATAAGACTCGATGCGTCACTTTATGTCGTAATAAGGAAGGTTATGGAAATTTTTATCGCGGTATTTTTCTTTGCGTTTTCGACCACCATTACGCCGGGTCCCAACAATATAATGATCATGTCTTCTGGTGTGAACTACGGGGTAAAGTCCAGTTTGCCGCATTTCCTCGGTATCTGTTTGGGGTTTCCGGCGATGGTGTTGGTCGTCGGTATGGGCTTTGGCTCGGTGTTGGAACAATTCCCGTTGCTGCACCAAATGATAAAAATTGCCGGCACGCTCTATTTGCTTTGGCTCGCCTGGGTGATTGGTTCGCAAACACCCAAAGCAATAGAGAAGGGTGACCGTAAACCACTGACGTTTTGGCAGGCAGTTCTCTTTCAGTGGGTGAATGGTAAAGCCTGGGTCATGGCGACCGGCGCAGTCGCCGCATTCACCACCGTAGCGGGTACACTCTGGTCTGAAGTCATGGAAATAACCGCCGCGTTTTTGGCGGTGGCCTTTCCTTGTGTTGGTGTTTGGCTGGTTGCCGGTGCTGGCTTGCGTCAACTACTGACCAATCATACGGCGCAGCGCATTTTTAATGTTTCAATGGCTCTCCTGTTGGTCTTTTCCGTACTACCGGTCGTATACGATATTTGGACGTTTTACACAGACTGAATAACTCTTCAAATAACAGAAAAATAACATTTACCTTGTCCTGTGTCTGTGCTTAACTGACAGTGTAAACGGTCGGAAGGATTCATGGACGCCATAAATACTCAAGTTACTTTTAACCAATTAATATCTGAGCTTTCGTCTCGTTTGATTAATAGCGAGCCAGCAGAAACGTACGAATGCATTGAAGAAGTTATAGAGGCATTTGGCAGCTATGCCGGTGCTGATAGGTGTTATGTATTCGAGTTTGATGATGCCGTTGTCAATATGACCAACACGCACGAATGGGTGCGGGATGGGTTTGAAGCACATATAGACGACCTGCAGTCTGTCGGTATCGATGATCTTCCCTGGTTTTTCAATGAAATAAAGACGCACCAACTGTTCATTGTTAACGATGTCGAATTACTCCCTCCCGAAGCTGATGCCGAAAAGCAAGAATTCCGGCGCGAACACATTAAGTCCGTTATCTGTGTGGGCATCGTAGCGAAGCACCAATTACTGGGTTTTGTCGGCTGTGACAGGGTCCAGAAAAAGCATCGGTGGACACCAGAAGAAGTTCGCTGTTTAAAATTGGTTGCCAATATTATTGCCAATACGCTAGAGCGACAACGAACCTACGCAGAGCTTATTCATACTCAGCGTGAACTAGAAAAAGCCAACCGCCTTCTTCATGCCCAAGTCTCTCAGGACGGCTTAACCGGCATTGCCAACCGACGTGCTTTTGACGAGCGTATCCACAATGAAATTCAGCGCTCAATGCGAGAGCAGTCAGCACTGTCGCTACTGATTATAGATATTGACCATTTTAAACACTATAACGACCATTACGGACATTTACAGGGGGATCAGGCCCTTAAAGGCGTCGCCAATGCCCTCTTTGATTTATTTCAACGTAATACTGACTTTGTGGCGCGTTACGGTGGGGAAGAGTTTGTTGCTGTGATTTCAGCGACGGACAGAAAGAAGACCGAAGACAGCATTAACCATTTGCTTGAGTCCGTTAGAGCGTTACAAATACCTCACGAGACCTCAGGTATAGCCCCCTATTTGACCGTTAGCGTCGGAGGCTATATTCATAGCCCAGAAACTGATGAAGACATCGATGCGCTTGCCGAGAAAATGATAGCCAAAGCAGACTCGGCGCTGTATCGCGCCAAGTCGGATGGCCGAAATCGAGGGTGTTTAGATTACTAAGTTTATTGCGCCAACTGTTCTTGCAGTTCTTTATCGTCAACACCTTTAAGTTCTGCTAGCAGTTGCTCTGACGTTTCTGTATCACCTTTTAACGCCAGCAATTGCGCTTTTCTAAACTGTGCCCAGTGCGGCTCAGGTAGGTTCTCTAACGACGCTTTCTCCAAATAATTATTGAGCGCGGCAATGCCTGCATCAATATGACTCTCTGCTAAAACGGCGGTTTTTCCAATCTGATACAACGCCATACTGACTGCCGAACCGTCATCAGACACACCGGCTTTAGCTCTTTCAAACAACGTGAAAGCAGCGTCAAATTCCTCCGCGCGCTGTTTCTGTAGACCGGCATAAAGCAAAACATCGGCATTATCGGGGTGTGCTGCTATGGTTTCTTCCAGCAAAGACTCAGCTTCCGTCATTTTTTCATGCTTACGAAAATACCCAACTTTAGCGAGCGCCCCTTGTGCCGGGTCTAACGCCATCATTTTTTCAATTTGCGCCAGCGCTTTTTCATCATCACCGCCGGCAATAGAAGGCGCCATTAAATAAAACTGCATCAGGGCTCGACGGTATTTAATACTGTCAGGCGCCAGCTCAACGGCTTTCTCAAAGGAGTCCACTGACTTGCCGGCGTAGCTCATCGCACTGAAAAAGGCATTTTGTGCCTGTTGCGCCATCACCACCCCACGGGTATGCCAGGCTTCCGCGTTTTCCGGTTCTTTTTTCACCCATTCTTCAACGCTGTCTTCAGCGCTATCGAGTGAGCCATCAGCCAACTGCTGTTGAATAACCTGCTTCGTTTCCACCTCAGCATAAACACCGGGCGCAAAAACTAATGTTGTAAGTAAAAATAAAAGCCACCTCACGAGAGTTCTCCTTGTTCGTATTTTTGTGACCATAAAAATATAAGCACCGTACCTACAACACCCGGTACTACCCAGAATAACAATTGCCAATGCCCTAAATGAGCCAGCACATGCCGCGCGCCAAAGGCGAAAAACGCCGTATAAACGGCTATACCTGACCCACACATTGAACTTAAATGCTCTATCAACCAGGCATTCTTCTTAACTGAGGGCGAAAATGCAAAACGCAACATTTGATACACGTTGACTAACCCTAAAAGCCCAAAAATAATGTGTAGCCAAGGGCTGACAAACTGAATAGCAGGCGTATTCATACTCTGCCATAGCAGCACCAGAGACATCACCGCCAAACACCCAATCATCGATAAATAGCGGAATGTACGCAAATTATCGCGACTTCGTTTCGACCGCAAAACAACGGTTGCGTTCCGAACCGACGCAAAAGTAAACACGGAAAGGAACAACAGCAAGGTCCAGAAGAACCGAATCCCCTCGGTAACGGCCTCAGGTCTTTGGCTATTGGCAATGATATCCGCTTTAAAATAACCCGGCGCCACTAATACCATGACTGACATGACAATGGCTGAAATCGCTACCGTATTCATGGTCCAGACATACGCCTTACCAAACCGGCGATGATTCAGTGCACCTTTTTTGGTCATCACCGGTATCCAAAATAGCGCCATGGCGATGGCCCCAAAGACAATGTGCAAATAAAGTAAAACGCTGTGTAGTGTCAACATAATAACCCCTCCTGTTTTTATACAGGTTAGGGCTATTCCCGGGTGTCAGTGAGTGCAAGAAGTCACTTTCTCAAACGTGACTTTTGGCCTATTGCGAAATGCCGAGCTGCGGGCATACTGAACGCATGAATATAAAATCAGTTACATCCAAATACATCGATCAAGAGCAGTGGGTTGCGGTACTGTCCTGGGCGCTGCTGTCCTCGTTTTGTCTTTACTTACTGGGTCAAAGAGAGCAAACACCGTTTTTTAGCCCGCACTGGATCATTGCCGCCGTATTCTTTGTAGTTTTCATGGTTTGCTTCACAATTGCGACTCGAGAACAGCCCTACAAAAACGAGCCCTGGCTGCGTCTCAGCCTTGTCTTTGTCCAATTGGTGGCTATTTTCAGCTTGTATTACTTAATACCCTATAGTGTTGTCGCCATATTGATGACCATTTGCGTGGCGCAGCTGCCTTATTACACCAGTATTCGAAACTCTGTTCTTATCTCTATTCCGCTATCGGTGCCATTATGGTTGATTTACCAGTTTGGCTGGGGCGACAGTTATGCTTGGGTATCCGCCATTCTGTTCTGGGCATTTAATTTATTCGCCATAGTGACCATGGGCACCCGCCTGAGAGAGACAGAAGCATTAGAGCGCGAGCTGGCAATAAACCGGGAGCTTCGGGCAACACAAATGTTGTTGGAAGAAGCCAGTAAACAGAACGAACGGACAAGAATAGCTCGCAATATTCACGATTTAATAGGCCACCACTTAACGGCGTTGTCCATTAACTTACAGGTGGCTTCCCGAAAAGCCGGCGACGATCTAAAACCGACGTTAGAAAAGAGCCAGAGTATTACCAAGTTATTGCTTTCAGATGTTCGTGAAGCGGTTTCCGACTTACGCGACTCGGCCGTACTGGATATAGAAAAAGCATTGCAGTCGCTGGCTTATCGCTCAGCAGATAAACAAGTTGAGGTTAGGTGTCAGAAAAACCTCGGTATTCAAGCCATTGATATTGCCGAGGCAGTTTTGAGGATATCGCAAGAAGCCGTGACAAACTTCCTGAAACACTCCAATGGCAACCGACAAAGTATTTCGTTGTCTCGCCAAGGTAATACGCTTTGTCTTTTTATTGAAGATAACGGGTCTACTCAGCACTTTAAGGAAGGAAATGGACTGACGGGTATGCAAGAGCGTGCTAATGACCTTGGTGCAGAACTCATCGTAGAAGCAAAAAGCAAAGGCTTTAACCTTCAACTCACGCTTGAGGATAATGTATGAGCATTAATGTTCTGTTAGTTGACGACCAAACATTAGTTCGGGAGGGTCTTAGCTCACTCTTATCGCTATCGGACAATGTGACTGTTGTTGCGCAAGCGAGCTCGGGCAAGGAAGCTCTTGAGAAAAATGCCCAACACTCCATTGACGTTATTTTGATGGATATTCGCATGCCCGACATGGATGGTATAGAAGCGGTAGAAACATTAAGAAGTGGCGGTTGCCAGACTCCAGTGTTAATGCTCACGACGTTTGATGACCACGAGTCCATTATGAGAGCGATTCAAGCGGGTGCAGAAGGGTATCTGTTAAAAGATGTCTCTCTGGAGATGCTGGTTGACGCAATTGCCGCGCTGTCTCAGGGAAAAACATGGCTGCAACCGGCCATTACGGAGCGCATTCTAACCGGTTTAAAAAACAACAAGAGCACAGAGAGCACTGACGATAAAACGCTTGTGGAGCCCCTGACAGATAAAGAAATTGCCGTATTGAGACTGATTGCAGCGGGATTAAGTAATCACGAAATTGCAGAAAGCTTGTTTAAATCAACCGGGACGGTCAAGAATCAAGTCTCGTCGCTGATGGCAAAGCTTGGGGTGCGTGACCGCACCCGAGCTGTGCTTAAAGCGATTGATATAGGCCTACTGTAAACTAGGCTTGCTTCTGCTTCTCAACCCACTGGTCAACGCGACGCTCCAGAATGTGCAGTGGTAATGCGCCACCACCCAGAACGGTGTCGTGGAAACCACGAATATCGAACCTATCGCCTAATGCTTCTTTGGCTTCTTCACGCAGTTCCAGTATGCGGATCATGCCAATTTTGTAGGCGGTTGCCTGACCTGGCATCACCAGATAGCGACGGACTTCTGAGCGCACCGCTCCTTCTGCGATGGGGGTATGCTCCTGGAAGTACTTCACCGCTTCCTCTTCCGTCCAGCCTTTTGCGTGCATGCCGGTATCCACAACTAAACGCACCGCGCGCCAAATTTCCGTGGTTAAGCGACCAAAGTCTGAGTAAGGATTTTCATAAGCGCCCATCTCTTTCGCTAACTGCTCTGCGTACAAGCCCCAGCCCTCACTGTAGACCGTAAAGCCAGCCTGGGTACGGAACTCCGGTACGGATTCCAGCTCCTGCGCAATGGAGATTTGCATATGATGACCCGGATTACCTTCATGATACGCAATGGCTTCCATCTCATTTTTCGGCATCGAGCTCATGTCCGACAAATGCGCATAGTAAATGCCCGGACGCTCACCGTCAGGCGAACCAGGGTAGTAATGCTGGGCCGCACCGTCTTGCTCACGGAAAGGCTCAACGCGTTTCACGACCAAGTCTGCTTTTGGCAGAATTCCGAAATACTCTGGCAACTTTTCATTAATGTACGCCAGATATTCCCGAGAATCTTCCAGATACATCTCCGCGCCTTCGTCGTTATTCGGGTAGAAAAATTGCTCGTCAGTGCGAATAAAGGTGAAAAACGCCTGCAAATCACCTTCAAAGCCCACTTTATCTTTAATCGCTATCATTTCCTGAGTCAGTCGTTCCACTTCATCTAAACCAATTTGGTGAATCTCGTCTGCGGTCAGGTCGGTCGTCGTATAATTTTTCAGTAAGGCGTTGTAGTAGGCTTTACCGTTTTCCAGGCGATGCACGCCGGTGGCAACTTCGTCGGTATTTTCAATGTCGCTTTCAAGAAAGTTAATGAGCGCTTCATAACTTGGGCGAAAGCGTTCTAATAGCGCTTTGCGTACTTCTTTCTCGTATTTATCGGCTTGTTCGGCGGAGATCTTGTCATTTTCCTGAAGAGCGCTCAGTTTATTCTTAGCATCATTCAGTAAACTCGAGTCACCTTCTTCATCGAATGGCGCGCCTGAAATAAGCCCCTTCGCTTCTTTAATCACTTGCTCATAGGCAAAGCGCGGGGCACGAACGCCGTTTTCAACCTGCTGCTTCGCGCGCTGCAATAACTGTTCGATGGCTGTTGCACCACCGTTAATGCGTGAAATATAAGCTTCCATATCTTCCGCATCATCAACCCGGTGGAAATTAATCAAAAACTGAGGAAGGAAAGTATGGGCACCACGCATTTGATCGAACACATAACCCATGCCACGGAATTCCGCATTGCGCTTTGCTTGCTCGTATTGATAAACCCAAACATCGTACGACGTTTGCGCTTCCTGTCCCAGCTTATCGTAGTCGAAATTCGCTTTTAACTCTTCAACGCTATTCTCAAGCCACTGCAGCTGCTTCTTCTCGGCAGCCACGGTCATGTCATCTATGTCCCCGTAGCGGTCTTTACGACCCAGGAAGGTCATTTGAATGGGGCTTTGCTGAAGCTCCTCTTCGTATTTTTCTTCAAACCACTGATTCAGGCGTTCAGTTTCAGACTGCGATCTTTGCTCAGTCTGTTTAGGTTGCTCAGCAGTCGTTTGAGAATTTTGGCCAGAGTTGTTCTCTTGCGGTTGTCCGCAAGCAGTTAATAAGCCCAAAACAGCCAGGGCAACGATGGAATAACGCATAGGGGTGTCCTTTAATTCTTCTTTTTGATTAGGAAGAAAAACTATAGCGCGCTTGTTACACTAAAGGAAATGCTTAAATTGTAACCGACTGTTTTATGGCGAAACCGAACAAGAAGGGGCCGGTTCGCACCGTGCAGATTTCTTGTCTGCAGTGCAAAACGCCCATTTTTAAATACAGAAAGGGTGGTAAGGGTGCGTTGGTAAAGTGCTTTATTGAACGCATTGTTGAAGACCACACCACCCAACCGTGCCATTGCCCCGGTTGTGGGCAGGAATTTGCGCGCGAGACAATGATTCGTGGCACGCCGGCTTATAAAATCATTGGCGGCAAGGTGCACTCAAAGTAGGTAACTATGACACTCTCTATTCCGGAAAAAACCAAACAGGCGTATTCTCGAGCAGCCGATCAGGCAAGCTCTTCTCTGCTGCGTCAACCACAGCGGAGTATGGCAGATGAACTGCACTTATTAGCCGATGAGATCGTGCAAAACGAAAAACGCGATGTTTACGGCAGTGGCGCGCTTATTAATGATTTTGAAGATGAGCTGGCTAAGCTGCTCGGCAAACCTGCGGCGTTATTTTTGCCAACAGGCACTCTGGCGCAGCCAATGGCATTGCGTATTCATGCGGATCAGCGCCAGCGCAATGGCGTTGCCTTGCACCCAACGTCGCACTTAATGCTGCACGAACAAATGGGGTTTGAAGCATTATGGCGACTGAATGGTACCACCACAGGAAAGCCGAACCAGCCAATAACTCTCGGTGATTTGCAAGCGGTTCAAACCAATGACCTTGGTAGCGTCCTTATTGAGCTTCCTATGCGCGAAATTGGCGGTCAACTGCCAGAATGGGACGACCTGGTTGAGCAATCACAATGGGCTCGTGCAAATAATATCGCCATGCACTTGGACGGAGCCCGATTATGGCAGGTGCCGAAAGCTTACAAGTGTTCTCTGGCGGAGGTTTGTGAGCTTTTCGACTCAGTGTATGTCAGTTTTTACAAAGACTTAGGCGCTATTTCCGGGGCTATCCTGGCGGGCTCAGAGGCATTTATTGAGCAAGCCAAAGTCTGGACTCGTCGAGCCGGTGGTAATGTCATTACCCAATACCCACAAGTGATTTCAGCTCGCCGGAGTTTGCGTGAGAACCTGCCACTTATGGAAGACGCTGTGAATTATTCCAAAGCGTTAGGCGATGCGCTGAATGAGCTGGATGGCGTTCGGGTCAACCCTCAAAAACCACAAACAGCCATGTTTCACCTGCACTTCGCGATGAACGCGGAAACGTTGAGTGAAAAAATCGCTGCGTACGTCAGCAATACGGGTGTGACGGTTCTGCCTCTGCCCAGAGCGGAGATAAATGGCGAATCGATTTGCGAGATCCCCATTGGAAGGAATGCAATGTCGCAGCCACAAAGCTTCTGGCTACGACACTTTAAAGCATTTTTAGAGACACTGTGATGCTTAGTGGTCGCTATGGCCACTGTGCTCATTGTGCTTCATATGCTCTTTATGGTTTCCATTGTGGTGTTGATTATGCTTCCCTAGCACGTGATTCAACGTTTCAAGATAGCTTTTACCGAAGCCTTCAACACGTTGTTTATTCATAGCCTCCGAGCCCAGGTGTACCTCTTCCAGCGAGTTAGCAGCAACATCCAATTCCTTGCTCAAACGAGCAAGTGCCACCTCGAGTGTATAGGTCAGCTCATGCACTTTTGCCATGTCTTTTGGTGGCATATCGCCTTCGATGATTTTCTGCAATTCCGCATTGTATTTGTTCAGGTTCATAATCGCCTGATGCAAATTGTCAGATGGCTCTGGCTTAAAATGCTGGTACTGCTGTTCTTCCTGGGCAAAACTTGGCATTGACGTGGCGAAAACGAAAGCCGCTACGATGGTGTAAAATAGCTTCATAAAACCTCCTAAAATAACAATAATTCTCATTCTCTTGCATACGCAAAGGTGAGTCAACAATTCGTTCATTACCTGATAGTATTCCTTTGATACTCATCAATCCACAATAGGTATACGCAATGTCGCTCCGTTTTGGCTTAGCTCTTCTAATAATGGCGTTATCGTCAACTTTTACGCTTAATGCACATGCGCAACCTGAAGAGCCGTTAAAGGTGGCGGTCAGGGTTAATGCGCCATTTGTTATTGAAAAAAATGGCGACTACCAAGGACTCGCCGTAACGTTATGGAAAGACGTAGCCACTCAGCTCGAGCGGCCATACGAATTACACCCCGTTTCTTTAAATAATCTACTGACGGGAGTTGAAGCCGGGAAATACGATATTGGTATTGGCGCTTTGACCATTACGTCACAACGAGAGTCCGTCATCGATTTTAGCCAGCCCTTCCACAATGCTGGCCTCGCCGTTGCCGTGCCGAGCAATAACACATCAACCTGGTGGGCGGTCACTAAGCGTTTCGTATCCTTCGAGTTTTTAAAAGTCATCTTGGTGCTAAGTGGCGTCCTTTTTGTGGCAGGTGCTTTAGTCTGGTTCTTTGAGCGCAAAGAAAACCCTGAAGAATTTTCCGAGCAGCCGATAAATGGCTTAGGCTCCGGCTTTTGGTGGGCGGCGGTGACCATGACCACCGTTGGTTATGGCGATAAATCGCCACGTAGTCTTGGCGGGCGAGCGGTCAGTCTTATTTGGATGTTTACCTGTGTCATCATCATTTCAAGCTTTACCGCATCGATTGCTTCATCGCTCACCGTGTCGCAGTTTCAATCGAAAGTTAGCAGCGCAAGCGATCTCCCCAATGCTCGTGTGGCGACATTAGGTAATTCAGCAACGGCAGCGTGGTTAGAGCAACAGAATATAGGCTATGAAAGCTTTACCGATTTAAATGCGGCGCTTAAAAAGCTCAATGCTGGGCAGCTTGACGCGGTTGTCTATGACGAGCCCATTTTACGTTACTCAATGCGCACGAATGCGCTTAACAATATCAGACTATTGCCTGAACGAGTTCTACCCCAGGATTATGGTTTCGTTTTACCGCAAGGGAGCGAACTATGGGAGCCGTTAAATAGGGCACTATTAGACACTGTACAGTCAGCGCAATGGCGAAGTGAGTTACAGCGCTACCTGGGTCAGTAGCGCTGCTCTTACTAAGAGGAAAGTTCTAACGCTTCATCGGACTCCACTTTGGCAAACTGAATGCCAAGCTCGAGTAAACGGCGCTTTCCTCTTGCGGTCATGTCGGTAATGAACTGGAACTGCTGCCGTGGGTCAATTGGATAGGCTTTTAAGCGATATTTAGTGCCCCACGGTTGCTCAGCTGCGGTTACAGCTATGGGCTTACCAAGTTGCAGGTATGGGCTGGTCAAAGCAACTTCTTCCAGCGCATCGCGAATTTGAAAAGCATCCGCTTCCGGCTGAGTATAAAATTCGGCAATACACATTAAGCTGGGACCACCATTATTCGCATTGTGTATTAGGTTATCCCACAGCTTGAGGTGTGGTACCCAGATAACCGTGTCGTCATTGGTCACCAGTTCGACCGTACGCATGCCGATATGAGTCACTTCGCCGTAAGTCCCGTCAACCTCTATCCAGTCGCCCGGTCGATAGGGCATTTCATGAATGGCCACAACGCCTGCGATTAAACTACTCACATAATCTTTCAACGCAAAGCCTATGGCTAAACCAGCCGCGCCCAGCGTTGCAACCATGTTCTGCAGTGTGGGCTCTATAATTCTCGGCACTATCATCACCAGCGCCAGCACTAAAATGACAATGCGTAGCATGGGTACCAGCGCCAGCGTATACAGTCGGCGTTTGCCGTGCAATTGTGAGGCTACCCATGGCAGTACTTTTTGTGTAAGCCAGACGAAAGCAACCGCAAACGCAATAATGACGGCGATTTCAAAGATGGCAAACGCATCGAGTGACTTAAATATACCGGCAACGTTTTTCAGAGATTCCGTTTCCATTACTGAGCCCCTTAAAATTTATCGAGCCAAAAGCCGCGAGACGCTAAAAAATCACGGACAACCGGATAGCCTCTGGCGGTGACATACCAGCTCTGGCTAAGCGCTTTATCGTCATGCTTCGTTATAAGCGACTGCTGCTGCAAAAGTTGCAGCTGAACCTGTAGCTGGCTCCCGGAAACAATCGGCAAAGTCTGCGCGAGCTGCTCCGTGGTAAGCCCCTTATGAACTAACAGGGCATAACAGACAAAGGCCGTTGCGTCACTCGCTTCATGAGGGAGCTGCGGGGTTTCAAAGGCTTTATCGCTGTTTCGGTGGTAACGATCGGAGTAAGCCGCAGCGATGCCCGGGTTGCCCCGACTAAGCGCAGCTAATGCCCTTAGCCGACCTTCACCACGCGCCAAGCCAATCTGCTCAAGCGCCTGGTCGTCAAGCCCTTGCAGAGTCCATAAGTCAGAGACCGGAACTGGCCAAACTTTTTCTAAGAACGCCCATGCCCAGCTGTCACAAACGATGAGTCCTTTGCCCGCATCTCCGGCCAAAGCTTTTGTAAAAAACTCCCGAGTCCAGCGCAGACCGTTCGTCTGCCTTAAAAAGGTATGAGCCAATTGTGGCATGAGCCACACTTTGGTTTTGGTGAATTTCGGGGAAGGGAGGTCATTCGACTGGCAGAGGGTGTCTCGATCCGGCAGCTTCATTGTCGACATACCGTTTTGCTTCGCCCACTGTTGCGCGGCTTCAGCAACGCCCGAATGAGGCGGCGCAATAACCCAGCGCAAACTGTTGTCATCTTTGTCCTTCAGCCAGCTTGAAAAAGCGCTATCCAGCTCTTTTATCGCCGTATCCAGGTTTAATTCATACGCATTTTCATGCTCGTTTTGCTCGTCACTTTCATGTTCTGAGGACAACCAGTGGGTAAAGTGTTGCCACCACTTTTTAACGGTAATAACCGTTGGCACCGCAGGCCGTTCAAACTCATTAACCGTTACCCACTGCCAGGCTTTTTTAGGCGCTTCTGCCATCATTTTTTCCCTGTTCTGTTCGCCAGCAAAATAACTTCCTATCCGTCGATAATAGAGCGCCTTTTAAGTGAGTCCAACGAAAAAATATTAAAAAGACCTCTTGAAAGCTATTTGGGCAGTACACATATAGGAGTTAAGGTCGGTGTCTCAAAGAGAGCCGCCTTAAACGACACACGCTGTGTCACTTTATTAACCATTTAACAGTTATTGCTTCTAAGGAGAATGACTATGGCAACTATCGACTTAAGCCCTCTATATCGTAGCAGTGTAGGTTTTGACCGTATGGCATCCTTGCTGGACTCGGCACTACGCTCAGATACTGGTGCAACTGGGTATCCTCCCTACAACATTGAATTGGTGGCCGAAAACCAATACGCCATTACGCTGGCGGTTGCAGGTTTCGAGGATAATGACTTAGAAATTGAAGTAGAAAATGGCGTTCTTCGTGTAACCGGTAAAAAAGCCGAAGAAAACGAAAAACGTGAATTTCTGCATCGCGGCATTGCCAACCGTGCCTTCGAACGTAAGTTCAGCTTAGCTGAACACATTGAAGTCACCGGCGCGGCGTTGAAAAACGGTCTGCTGACTATTGGCTTAGTGAAGAACATTCCTGAAGCCATGAAGCCAAAACGTATTAGCATTGGTAGCTCAACAAAAGAGCTGCTTGAGAACCGTTCTAAAAGCCAAGAAGGTGCTGCGTAAATTCATGCACTGGATGAGGGGCGGTGAATAACCGCCTCTTTTTAACGTTGCCACTCGACTGGGTGCCCACAGACAAAGCCCTGGATATAGTCTACGCCCAGCTGAGTGAGTTTAATGCGAATCTCGTCACTTTCTACGCCAACCGCACAAACCTCCACGTTCGCCGCTTTGGCTAAACGAACACAGCTGGCGACAAGCTCGGCGTCAACAGGGTCAATAAGCATATTCTGAACCCAGAAACGATTCACCTTTATTTGCGTCAGCGGCAGCTGTCGTAATAACTGAAATGAATTATAGCTGCTGCCAAACTGATCCACCGCCGTTCCAATACCCAACTCTGTTAAATTTTTAAACAGCTGGTACGTTTGGTCGAAGTGCTTAAAAGCATCGGGTTCAGACACTTCAAATACCAATTGATTAGGCTGAATAACCGAGTTTTTCAAAGCCGCTTCAATGAATTGAATAAAGCCGTCATCTTCAAGACTCTGAGTCGACAAATTAATATGGCAACGCCAGGTTCGGGTCGCTTCAAATGGATTCTCATTGAAGTGCTCAACGGCCTCTCGCACTAACCAGCGGTCAGCTTTGCCCATAACACCGGCCCTCAGAGCTGCTCGCAAAAACTGTTGGGGCGCAACAGGCTCATCTGTCGTTGAGTCGGGTAAGCGCAGCAGAAGTTCAATACAATGTTTGTCGGCATTACGGGCAGCGCTTATGATTGGCTGCGCAAACAATGCCCAGTTTTCTTCCCGCAACGCCTTTTTGAGTTTTTGCTCCCACTCCAATTCGGCCTCGCCTAATAGGCGCCTTTGATCGGCCTCACTGTATGAGTGCACTCGATAGTCACCTTGCTGCATGGCGAGTTTTAAAGCCTCACGACCTTGTCTTAGTAAGGTACTGGCAGACACTTCCGATGAGTCCGAATAAGCAATACCAGCATGGGCAGTGAGCTGATAAATACGTTTGTCACTGTTGAACCGGAACTCTTTACAATATTGCACTAAGCGATGCGCCTGAGCGAAAACGGACTGTTCGTCTTCGGTATTCAACAGTGCAATTTCATGCTCACTGATTCTTGCGATACGCGAATACTTCGGGGCCTTTCGCTTCAGATTGATTGCCAACTGCAGAATTGCCTGGTCTCGGGCATCGGTGCCCGCTTGATCCGCAATAATATCCAAGCCCGATAGTTTTATAATTGTTATGCAAACGGCTTTATTGGCGTCAAGCCGGGACTGTAGCAAGCGCCTGAATTCACGCACATTTAACAGGCCTGTGACAGCGTCATGATGCGCTAAAAAGTCCAGGTGAATTTCGGCTTCCATACGTTTAGTAACGTCGGTAATACGGCCTGTCTTGTCACCGAAATACTCAACATCTAACCAGATATTGCGGCCATCGATCCGATCCACAGAAGTTAGCTGCCGTTTTCCTTCAATAACAAACCCCTTGGGCCAATGCGCTTTGATTTGGTCAAGCGAGTGAGCGGCGAGAATATTTAGCATTTGCTGGTTAACCTGTTTAAACGAGCCGTCATCGTTCAGACGGAACCAACCCTCCCCGGTACGCTGTAACAACTGCCACAGTCGCCGCCTTAAGGTTTTTCTGTTCTTTTTGAGCCCGGCAATACGGCGCATCAACCGGTTAAGGCGATGCCTTTCCAGCGCCAACAAGAACATCATGACGGTTACTGTCATTGCGCTGTAAAGTAACAGGCCAGATATCCCTTCCCAGATAGGGTTATACCGAGGAGATATCAGTAGCCAGGCGACAATAACGGTTATTGCCAGTAAAAACGTTTGCCAGCGAAAGCCAGAAATCGGCTGCTTCTGGACACTTCTCAATACGACCACGGTAGTCCATATCAGTAACCCGTTAACCTGAGCGATAACCAGCGCACTCTGCCAACGGTCATCCAGCCACGGCAAGCCAATGGTAAAACCTAACACGGCTGCCAAAACCACATACCCAATTCGATTGAATCGGGACAGCCGGAAGCGAAAGCGCCCCCATTCCCAGATGAACCAGGCCATGGTTAATATAAGCAGCTGACTCACATAAGTTTTTAATGATGCTGCGATATCAGGTGAATAAGGTGAGAAATAAGTAATCCAGACCCCACTGTGCAGTAGCAGAGACAAGGTAAATGCAGCACTCACACAACCAAACGTCAACAATAACCGACTTTTGAAAAGCTGCGCCGAGACAAAAGCAGCCAGCGCCAACAAAATGAGAATACCGGCGTTTACACCCAATGCGGTTTGTTGTTGCTGTTGGCGAAGCTCTAGTTCGGTCGATTGCCACAAACTGATGGTCGGCATTTGCTCCGGCCACTGCTGAACCGCGGTCACTAACCAAACGGTCTTGTTCGCCGGTAAAGTCACCGGCAGCACCTGCTCATGAGATAAATGAGGGCGCTGCATGAGAGGGGTTGAAAAGCTATTGGAAAGCTGACTCAGCACTTTACCGCTGGTATCGAGCACGAAAACACTGACCGACTGTAAAAACGGGTCGCTGAATTTCACATAGAAAGTTTGTGAGCGGTTACTTCGGTTGTAAAGCGGTACACTACTCCAAATGTTCGGTTTTGTACCGGCGTAATTATGCTGGCTGAGCTCTTCTGAGCTTAACCAGCGCGACGGTTCATTAACAGCAAGCCTGTCAACCGGAACTGACGCATCGACGACGCGGTATTTAAAGTGCTGATTCAGAGTGACTTTCGAGGTTTGCGCAGACACGGAAACGGGCGTGCGAACTTCTGCACCCGCCAGCAGCGGAAGCAACAGTAACAACCATAGTGCGTGTTTAAAGATAGTCTGCATGTCGTAAGTTCTTTATAACCTCGTCACTCATACCTTCTAGTGCCTGTAACCAGACTGCGTCACAGATTTCTGAATAGAATAATAGCCAATGCTGGTTATTAATAGTCAGGCGCCAGCAAAACTGATCAGCCGCCACCTCTTTTTCCCGAATGTCAGCGTTAATCACATCGCATAAGGTCGCCACCCAGCTGTCAAGCTCGTGCTCGGCCGGTGTGTTTTTCACGGTGACGACTGAGTTCTCTTGAGATTCAACCATTAAATAACTGCCGCTCACTTGCTCCGGCTAAAAACGCTTCAATAGCGCTCATAAATTCCTGACCATAACGAGCCAGTTTCACTTCACCAACACCATTGATATCCAACATGTCGGCGGCGGTTGTCGGATAATGAACACACATTTCCACCAATGCTGCGTCACTGAACACCACAAAAGGTGCCACTTGTTCTTTGTCCGCAATGTCTTTACGAAGTTTCCGCAAACGCCGGAAGAGTATTTTATTATAGTCCCCACGGTCGGTAATTCGGGTTTTAGTTGCAGTAAGCTCGAGCCTTGGTTTGGCTAACTCTAACGGCACTTCACCTTTTAACACCGGGCGCGCCGCCTCGGTCAGCTGTAAGGCCGCAAACCGACGAATATCCTGAATAATCAGCCCCCGGTGAATCAGTTGGCGCAATACCGAAAACCAATGCTCCTGTGGTTTTGCCTTACCGAGCCCGTAGGTGGTCAATGTGTCATGACCAAGCTCAAGGACTCGCTGAGCTTTGGAGCCTCGCAATACTTCAACCACATGGTTAATACCAAACTGTTGCCCCACACGGTAAACACAACTAAGCGCTTTTTGGGCGTCTTCCAGAGCGTCGTACCGGGTTGGTGGATCCAAACACAAATCACAGTTTCCGCACTCTTTATCGGAGTACTCATTAAAGTAGTTCAATACGACTAGGCGGCGACAGGTTTGCGCTTCCGCCATGGCCTGCATGGCTGAGAACTTCTGCGCTTCCACGGCCCGACGCTGCTCATTATCTTGCTCGTCTATCATCCGGCGTATCCACTGTGCGTCTCGCGGATCGTAAAGCATCATCGCTTCCGCTGGCAGACCGTCCCGTCCGGCTCGCCCGGTTTCCTGATAGTACGACTCGACGCTACGCGGAATATCAAAATGCACGACAAAACGGATGTTCGGCTTATTGATACCCATACCAAACGCCACCGTGGCCACCACAACATCAATATCGTCACGCAGAAACTGCCGCAGAGTCGTTTCCTTGAGCGTATGCTCCAGTCCCGCATGATAAGGCGCCGCCCGAACGCCGGACTGCTGCAAGCTTTCCGCCAGTTCTTCGGTTTTCTTGCGGCTACCACAATAAATGATACCGGCCACGCCTTTTTGTTTTTTGACGTAGTCTTTAACCTGTTTTAGCGGTTTATACTTTTCCTGAACCACATAACGAATATTGGGGCGGTCAAATGAGCTGCGGTGCACTAATGGCGCATTCAAATGCAGCCGTTCAATAATGTCATGCTGGGTGGCTGAGTCCGCGGTGGCCGTTAAGGCCATAAAAGGTGTGTTCGGCAAATAGCTGCGCAACACACCCAGCTGCCCATACTCAGGTCTGAAGTCATGCCCCCACTGGCTAATACAATGCGCTTCATCAACAGCGATAAACGACAGATTCAGCGTTTGTAAGCGTTCAATAAAACTCGGCTGCAAAATACGCTCAGGGCTAACGTACAGCAGTTTAATGTCGCCGCGCTGTAATGCCTGCAACGTGTTCATTGACTGTTCAGCTGATACACCTGAGTGCAAGGTGGCGGCGTTTATATCAAGCGCATTCAGTGCTTCCACTTGATCTTGCATGAGCGACAACAGCGGCGAAATAACCACAGCCACACCTTCGCTGCATATTGCCGGCAGCTGGTAACATAATGACTTACCACCGCCTGTCGGCATGAGCACCAGTGAGTCACGTCCGTCCAGAGCCGCGTCCATAATGCCCCTTTGGCCCTCACGAAACTCATGGTAACCAAAGACTGATTCAAGCTTCGACTGAAGCGGATCGTGCGCCAGTTGTTCGGCAGTGCTGACTGCGGTACTACTCATGGTCGGCATCGTTTATTGACTTATGAAGTAACATCCTCTTATTGTAAGCGTCCTGTTCATTAATAACCATGCCCAAAATGGATACACAAACAATACTGACAAAAGTTTCCGACTTTATGAACACGCGGGTGCCGTTTCAACAGTTACTTGGCTTTGAAATTACGGAGTTTAACCCGGCACGTGGCGAGCTAAAGTTCCAATGGAAAGACGAGTTATTAGGCAATGTCCCACAACGCATTTTGCACGGTGGTGTCACCGCAACCGCGTTAGATACGGCGGGTGGTTTGGTGGCCATAGCGGGTATGGTTGACCGTTTAGAAGACCCCAGTGAAAGCTACCTGATGGAGCGCCTGAGTCGTTGTGGTACAATTGACCTTCGTGTTGATTTTCTTCGCCCAGGCCGGGGTAAAACCTTTATCGCCAGCGCCACGATTATTCGCTCGGGCAATAAAGTGGCGGTTGCCCGAATGGAACTGCATAACGAAGAAGGCACACACATCGCTTTTGGAACCGGTACCTACCTGGTCGGTTAAGCTCTGATTAAGGAAAGCCAGTATGTCCGATGACGCTGTTCGGGCCCGGCAAGGCGTTTTCTTCGCACTTGCCGCCTACACATTCTGGGGCGTTGCGCCTGTTTACTTCAAACTCGTAAAGCAAGTTCCGGCTTTTGAAATACTCGCTCATCGTATTATTTGGGCGTTTTTAATGGTCTTCGTGTTAATTGTTGCTATGAAGCGACTGGATCGAATTCGCCCCATTCTAAAAAGCCGTAAGCTCGTCATTCGACTCACACTGGCCACTTGTCTGCTTGGTGGCAACTGGTTTTTGTTCATCTGGGCAGTTAACAGCAACCACATGCTGGATGCCAGCCTTGGTTATTACATTAACCCCTTACTGAATGTCGCCATTGGTATGATCTTTTTCTCTGAACGTATGCGCCGCCTGCAACTGGTCGCTATCGGTTTAGCCGTGGTTGGCGTGGCTATTCAGGTCATTACCTTTGGTTCAGTACCGTGGGTGGCTTTGGCACTGGCCTCCAGCTTCGCTACCTACGGAGCGATTCGTAAACGTTTGCCTGTCGATTCTATTAGTGGGTTGTGGCTGGAAACCGCGATACTACTGCCCGTTATGCTGATTTATTTGTTCGGGTTTGCCAGCTCAGCATCGAGCGACTTAACGACCAACCCATGGACACTGAATTTATTGCTGGTAGCAGCCGGACTTGTCACGACCATTCCGCTGCTGTGCTTTACCGCTGCCGCACAACGACTGCGCTATGCAACCTTAGGCTTCTTCCAGTATATCGCCCCGACGCTGATGTTCGCATTAGCAGTCGCTATTTATGGCGAGCCTCTTGAGGAAAGTAAGCTAGTGACTTTCGTTATTATCTGGAGTGCGCTGGCACTGTACAGTTTCGACTCAATTATACAGCGCCAGCGAGATAGAAAAGCGAAGAAGTTAGCTTCAGCTGAGGCTGGCATCCATTGAGATGTCAGCGTTTAGTACCTTGCTGACCGGACAACCTTCTTTGGCGTTGTTTGCCAACTCCTGAAACTTGTCGTCACTAATATCGGGGATACTGGCTTTTACGGTCAGATGAATTTTATCGATTGCAAAGCCATCATCTTGCTCGACCAGAGAGACCTCTGCTTTTGCATCGATATTGTCAGGCTCATAACCCGCTTCTCCTAACATTAAGGAAAACGCCATGGCGTAGCAGCCAGCGTGAGCGGCACCAATGAGCTCTTCAGGGTTGGTGCCTTTGCCTTCTTCAAAGCGGCTTTTAAATGAATACTGAGTTTTATCCAAAATACCACTTTGCGTCGAAACAACACCTGAGCCTTCTTTAATACTGCCTTTCCAATGTGCATTTGCTGTGCGTTTCATAAAGCACCTCCAACTTTTATGTGTGTACTATAAACATAGTTGAAAAATGTACTTTTTGATCACGACTTTACACTTAGAAAACCGGATCCAGTCGAGCGTAAGCAACCACCAGCCATTTGCTCCCCACGTTATCGAAGTTAATTTGAACACGAGACTGCGGGCCAGTACCTTCATAATTTAGCACGGTGCCTTCCCCAAACTTCGGGTGGCGAACCCGCTGGCCCAGCGTGTAACCGGTCTGATCAAAAGCTTCATGGCTGGCGGCGTTATTAAAACGGCTGTAACTCGACGGCTTTTCTACGCTGGTTTGCGCACGGACTTCGTGCAGCGTATCGGGTGGAATTTCCGCAATAAAACGACTGATTCTGTGAAATAGCTCCTGACCATAAATACGGCGCTGCTCCGCATAAGTAAGCACCAACTTCTCCATTGCCCGAGTCATACCCACGTAACAAAGACGGCGCTCTTCTTCGAGTCTGCCGGGTTCATCCATCGACTGCTGCGACGGAAACATACCTTCTTCCACGCCCGTCATGAATACCAAAGGAAATTCCAGACCTTTTGCACTGTGTAAGGTCATTAGCTGGACAGCATCCTGATATTCGTCCGCTTGTTCTTCACCCGCTTCTAAGGCTGCATGCGCCAGAAATGCGTTAAGCGGCGTCATGTCCTCTTCGGCGTCATCCAGTACAAAGTTCTCACAGGCGGTGACCAGCTCCTTTAAGTTTTCGACCCGGGTCTCCGCTTTTTCGCCTTTTTCTGCCTCGTACATGGCCATTAAGCCGCTTTTCTTTATAACTTCGTCACTTAAGCGGCCTAAGCTAAATTCTTCGGTTTCATCATCCAGCGCTTCAATAAAGTCGAGGAAGCTGCCTACCGCGTTTCGCGCACGCCCGGCTAACTGCTTTTCGTTCACCATGTATTTAGCCGCATTCCATAATGACTCAGCGCGCTCCCGTGACGCCTGCCGAATAATATCCATGGTGCGCCCGCCAATGCCTCGGGCAGGGGTATTAATAACACGCTCAAGTGCAGCGTCATCGTCCCGATTGCCTAAAATTCTCAAGTAGGCCAATGCGTCCTTAATTTCCTGACGCTCGAAGAAGCGTAAGCCACCGTAAATGCGATACGGCAGTCTTGCATGCAGTAAAGCCTCCTCTAAAATACGCGATTGCGCATTACTTCGGTACAAAATAGCGACATCTTGCAGTGAATTACCTTTATCTCGCCAGCCTTCAATTTGCGAAACGATGTAACGCGCCTCATCCATTTCATTAAAGCCCGCATACAGGCTAATAGGCTCGCCTTCATTTCCCTCCGTCCATAAGTCTTTACCCAAACGGCCGGAGTTATTCGAAATAACTGAGTTTGCTGCTTTCAAAATAGTACTGGTTGAACGGTAGTTCTGCTCCAGGCGAATGGTTTGTGCGCCAGCAAAGTCCTCTAAGAACTGATGAATATTCTCAACTTTGGCGCCACGCCAGCCATAAATAGACTGGTCATCATCACCGACAATGGTCACGCTGTTCTGCGCCCCGGCTAACAACCTCACCCAGGCATACTGAATGGAGTTAGTATCCTGAAACTCGTCCACCAAAATATGACGAAAGCGGTTTTGATAATGCTCTCGCACAATGCGGTTATTTCTTAGCAGCTCATGCGCCCTTAACAACAGTTCGGCAAAGTCGACCAAACCAGCGCGGTCACAGCTTTCCTGGTACAGCTGATAAATTTCTTTCAGTGTCTGCTCGGTTGGGTCGTAAGTTTCTATGTGCTCGGCACGCAGACCCTCGTCTTTTTTGCCGTTGATGTACCACTGAGCTTGTTTTGCCGGCCAGCGCTTGTCGTCTAAGTTGAGGCTTTTTATCAGGCGTTTAATCAGTCGCTGCTGGTCATCACTGTCGAGTATTTGAAAGTTCTGTGGCAGCCCGACATCCATATAATGCGCTCGTAACAACCTATGCGCTAAACCATGGAAGGTGCCAATCCACATGCCTCGCACGGAGCTGCCCACCAGCTGCTCAACCCGGCCACGCATTTCCGCCGCCGCTTTGTTGGTAAAAGTAACCGCTAAGATACTGAACGGAGAATAGTTTTGTTGTTGAATGAGCCAGGCAATACGGTGTACCAGCACCCGAGTTTTACCACTTCCGGCGCCAGCCAGCACCAGCATATGCCCGTCGGGTGCCGATACAGCTTGCTGCTGCCTTTCATTCAGTTCTGCCAGAAGAGGGTGTGTACTCATTAACGTTCACCTGATGTATTCAATTCAAAGATCTGCCGCCAGTGTAATAACGAATCACTGTATAAGCAACCAGTAGTGTCGTGTCAGGACCTTTTACGAAAGCAGCAACGACGTAAGCTGGGCTAAGTGGTCAATTTTGACGGTCGGTAATATCGACAGATGTTGTGGTCGTCCCAAACCAGAGGTCAGCCATACTGACTGCCAGCCATGCCGCTGCGCACCAAGCACATCGGAATAGGGGTGGTCACCCACATGGAGAAACTCCTCTGGCTTAATCGCCGGGAAGTGTTGCTGTGCCTTTAAAAACATGTCTGGCAATGGCTTACCTCGAACGCCATTTCCCGGCTGCACGATTAAACTGAAATAGTCGGACAAGCCTATTTTTCGCGTATCCACATTGCCATTACTCAACGCAATAAGCTCATATCGCTCGGCTAATTGTTGCAATAGCTCAATACTTTCCTGCGGTGGCTCAAAATTACTTCGATGCAGCAAAAACTGGTTCATAATATCGTGCGCATGCGCCATTGCATTCGCAACACCGAACTGCTCTAACCCCTGCTGTAATGTCCGAATACGCAATTGTGTCATGTCACTGGCAAGCGCCGGATCACTCTGACTGACTTTGTCTCTTAATTGCCGCCAGTGACTCACGTCCCATTGCGAGGTTTCAGGAAATTTGTCAACAATGTACTGCTGAACAGAACGCTCAGCGGTCTGCATCACCGGCACATTGTCGTAAAGCGTGTCATCAAGGTCGAAACTAATGACTTTAGGCGGTTGCCAACGACGAAAAAACTGCATAAAAGAAAACTCCCGATGCCTTTATTTTTTGCGAGCTCTGGGGTGAGCATTGTCGTATACGCTAGCCAGTCGCTGAAAGTCTAAGTGCGTATAAACCTGCGTTGTGGATAAATTGGCGTGCCCCAGCATTTCCTGCACAGCGCGTAAATCACCGCTTGCTTCCAGCATATGCGATGCAAACGAATGTCTTAATTTGTGCGGGTGTAAGTCACCGACGATACCTTGCTGTTGTCCCCAGTGATTCAACCGCTGCTGAACCGTTCTTGGGCTAATGCGTTGTAACCGCTTACTAATAAATAACGCTAACTCGGGCTTATCCACAAGCCATGCCTGTCTTACTTTCAACCACTGCTTTAACGCTTTTTCAGCACACCGGCCAAATGGTACTATGCGTGTTTTACTGCCTTTACCAGTCACTCTTAACTGCATCATACGATGGTCGATATCATCCCGGTTCAAACTGACCAACTCAGCCAACCGAATGCCGCTGGCGTATAGCAACTCCATCATAGCCGCATCGCGAATCGCGATTTCGTCGTCATGGGGCAAGTCTAGTAAATGGGAGATGCTATCGACATCAAGGTTTTTCGGTAGCCTTTTAGGAATTTTAGGCGCAGAAATTGACGCTGCAGGGTTATCATCTAACGCATCCGACTCAACTAAAAACTGGCAGAAAGTCCGCCACGCAGACAGCTTTAACGCGATACTGCGCTCACCAAGTCCCGAGCGTCTCCAGCCAACCAGTAAGCGCTCAATGACGGGCACCCTCAACTGCTTCGGATCCGTAATTGTCTGCTGCTCAAGCTCGCTAAGATCGGCGGTTATGAGCCTGTCGTAATTTTTAAGCGTTAATTCGGCGAGGCCACGCTCGCCGCGTAACTGTTGTAACCATTTTTGTTGCCACTCAAGCAGCGTCATGACGTTTAATAAGCTCCGGCAAAACAGCGCCCAACAATGCCTGCAGCTGCTTAATCAGCAGTTTGTCCATTGCTGGCTCAAAGTGTCCTGCGCTGCTACTGCCTACCGCTAACATACCGAGCTCACCGTCTTCACCAAGCAACAACAAAGCCACAGACTGAATACTCTCATCGTTAAACAAAAGCTTATGCTCTTGCTCGGTTAGCCGTCCTAAGTAGATGGACTCGTCACTAAAGCGCTTACTCAGTAGTTGCTTATGAGTATCAGACGCAAAAGTGTATTGTTCATCGAGCTCTACCGGGCTTTCAAAGAACTTGAGCGTCAACACCGGCATATCGAGTTCATTTTCAAACGTGTTTTTCAATTGCGAGAGCACGTCGCTCAAGCTGTTACAGCGCAGAAGCTGAACATAAAGGTTACTGTAGGCGTTAAAAATGGCTTCGTTACGACGAGCGTTAATCATCAACTCGGTAATTTCTTCTTCCAGCTGCTGAACTCGTTGTCTGAGTTTTTGTTGCTGTCTTTCAATTAACGACACCGCGCCTTTTTCACTGTGGCGGAATTGCAGTTGCGCCAACAGGTCTTCATTGCGGGTGAAAAAATCAGGGTTTTCCTGCAAATACTCGCGTATCAGGCTGTCGTCAATTTTCTCGTTTAACATTGAGTTTAATTCGTTACTCATAACACCATCTGTCCATCGTAAATCAGCTCTGCCGGACCCGTCATTTTAACAGGCTGCCCTTGTTGCCAGCGAATCAGTAAGTCACCGCCTGGTAACGACACTTTTACCCGTTCGTTTAATAAGCCTTGCTGTATGCCTGCAACGGCTGCGGCACAAGCACCACTACCACAAGCCTGGGTTTCGCCAACGCCACGTTCAAAAACACGCAGTTTTATTTCATCGGCGGAAAGCTGCTGCATAAAACCAACGTTCACGCTTTCAGGAAAGCGCTCATGCGCAGCAACCGCGGCGCCCAAAGTATCCACCGGGGCTGTATCAACACTATCAACGGCGATAACACAGTGTGGATTACCCAAGCCAACAACACCACACATCACCGTTTCATCATTCACGCGCAGAACGTAAGTTTGCTCCGCTTTTTGCGCTTTGAAGGGCACTTGGGCGGGTTCAAATAAGGGCTCTCCCATATCAACAGTGACCTGGCCATCTTTTTCCAAGTGCAGAACCACTTTGCCCGCTTTAGTGCTGACTTTCAGATGATTTTTATTGCTCAGACCTTTGGCTTTAACAAACTTTGCGAAACAGCGGGCGCCGTTACCACACTGGGAAACCTCGCTACCGTCGGCATTAAATATGCGGTAATGAAAGTCTAAGTCGGGATCATAAGGGGGCTCGACTAACAGCAGTTGATCGAAACCAACACCGGTATGCCGATTGGCCCACTGACGGATTTGATCAGGGTTCACATACAAGTTCTGTGTGACATTATCGACGACCATAAAGTCATTGCCGAGTCCGTGCATTTTAGAAAAGTGCAATAACATAATTAGATGTAATCCTTATCTAGCAAATGCTCGCCACGAATAAGATCGTCAAAGTTTTCACGTTCTCTGACCAAACGTGCATCATTTCCGGACACCATGACTTCTGCCGGTCGCCCGCGCGAATTATAGTTTGACGCCATCGTGAAACCATAAGCGCCGGCATGTTTTACCGCAAGAATATCATCCTGAACGACATTCAAATGCCGCGCATGCCCGAGAAAGTCACCGGTTTCGCAAACAGGCCCGACAATATCGCTAATTTGCGGTGCTTCATCATTTTTCTCTTTAACGGGAACGATGTCATGCCAGGCTTGGTACAACGAGGGTCTCAACATATCGTTCATGCCCGCATCGACTAACACAAACCGCTTTTCCTCTGATGCTTTAATGTATTCCACCGACGTCAGCAGTACACCAGCGTTTGCGGCTATCGCCCGGCCAGGCTCAAGCATCATCGTCACATCCGGAAAGTCCTTTGCCATCTCAACCAGCTGGGTCAGGTAATGCGATTTATCCAAAGGTGCTTCGTTTTGATACGACACACCAAAACCACCGCCTAAATCAAGGTGCGTTAGCTCAATACCCTCTTTTTTCAGATCCAACACTAACTCAAACATTAGCCTGGCGGCATCTAAAAACGGCTCTGGCGTCATAATTTGTGAGCCAATATGACAGTCCGCTCCAATCAACCGAATATTAGGTAACTCCGCAGCCCTCTTAAATACGGCTCGGGACTGCTTCATCCCGATACCGAATTTATTGGCTTTCATTCCAGTTGAAATGTACGGATGTGTTTTTGCATCAACATCCGGGTTCACTCTGAGCGACACCGGCGCCTGCTTATTCATGGCGGCGGCAATATCCTGAATGCGCTCCAGCTCAGCTTCAGACTCGACGTTAAAGCAACCAATACCGGTTTCCAGCGCTAAAATAATTTCATCTTTTGACTTGGCAACGCCGGAGAACACAATGCTTTCTGGCTTACCGCCGGCCGCAAGCACACGCTGTAACTCACCGCCAGAAACGATGTCAAAACCAGCGCCTTGATGAGCCAGCACCTGCAAAACCGCCAGATTACTATTGGCTTTAACCGCGTAACACAGTTTATGAGGACTCGGCCAGTGCTGCTGAAACTGTTGCCAGTTATTCACCAGCTGAGATTTCGAATACACATACAAGGGTGAACCGAAACGCTCTACCAAGCTTTGGCAGCCGATATCTTCAACATGAAGCTGATTATTTTTGTAAGAAATAGACTCACTCATTCGTCTTTATCCGTTGGCACCGTTTCCACGTCATTTTTCTCAGGCATTGGCACAGGTTCAAGCGGCCCTTTTTGACCACACCCGACCACAATCATAAAAACCGTGGTTAATACCAGCGTCTTGATTACAATTCGACTAAACATCGCTAAACTATGACTATTCTCTTAAGGGTTCTATAGTGTCTATCATCGCACCCGAGCCCGAAAAAGTCATTAAGCGTTGTAAGGAAAACCATGACTCAAACTGTAAGAATCGCAACACGTAAAAGTAAGCTGGCGTTATGGCAGGCAGAGCACATTCAGCAACGGCTGGAAGAGCTACACCCGGACCTCACTGTAGAGCTCGTGCCTATGTCCACAAAAGGGGACGTTATTCTCGATACACCGCTGGCTAAAATTGGTGGTAAGGGCTTATTTGTCAAAGAGCTGGAAGTTGCGATGCTTGAAGGTCGGGCAGACATTGCTGTGCACAGTATGAAAGACTTGCCTGTTGAGTTTCCTGACGGCTTAGAGCTGCACACCATTTGCGAACGCGAAGACCCTCGCGATGCCTTTGTTTCAGGTAAGTACAACAACTTAGATGAAATGCCGGAGGGGACGGTTGTCGGTACTTGCAGTTTGCGCCGCCGTTGTCAGGTTATGGAGCAGTTTCCACATCTGGTTATTAAGGACTTACGCGGTAACGTACAAACACGGTTACGCAAACTCGACGACGGTGAGTTTGATGCCATTATTTTAGCTGCATCTGGACTTATTCGTCTGGAGCTCGGTGACCGCATTACATCGTTCATTCCCGTAGAGCAATCACTGCCAGCAAATGGGCAGGGCGCACTCGGTATTGAATGTCGTAGCGACGATGACGCCATGAAACAACTGCTTCAACCTCTGCAGTGTCAGGAAACGCGTATACGCGTATTGGCAGAGCGAGCCATGAACCGTCGCTTAGAAGGCGGCTGCCAGGTGCCTATTGGTGCTTATGCGGAACTTAAAGGTGACAGTGTTTATCTGCGTGGCTTGGTTGGAGACCCTGACGGAAAGCAAGTACTGCGTGATGAAATAGAAGGTCCTGCGAGTGAGGCTGAGGCTCTTGGTACAGAGTTAGCTGAGCGTTTGCTGGCGAAAGGCGCGGGAGATATTTTGTCGGCGATATATGACAGCGATGCGGAAAAATAATAAGACCGTTTTATTATTACGTCCCGAAGACCGTGCGCAGCACATATCTGAGGGGCTAACAAAAGCGGGTATAGCTCACTTTATTCACAGCTTTGTTCGGGTTACACCCAAGCAAGTGGATAAAAGTGAGGTGCAGCGCGTTAATGAAACCGCCTGGGACGGTATTATTTTAGTCAGCAAAACGGCCGTTGATTATGCGTTGGCAAGTGGTTTTAACGCGAGACAAAGCCAGTACTTTGCGGTGGGATCAAGCACCGCAAGATACGCAGCAGACAAGCTTAATGTACCCGTCACGAGCCCGGCCTTTGCGCATCGATCAGAGGGGTTACTGGCACTACCTGAACTCAACAATGTTAATGGTCAAAAGTGGTTAATTATAAGAGGCATTGGCGGGCGAGAGGTGCTTTCAGAACACCTGAAAATGCACGGCGGTGATGTCAGTTACTGGGAAGTTTATGAGCGACAACCCGTTCCGCTATCAGATGCTTCAGTTGTGGATAAATGGGTATCGTCGGTCGACACCATTGTGGTCACGAGCGCCGAGCAACTGGACTATTTTTTGTCAGAGTTACCGGAATCGGCAAGCCTATGGCTGGAAAGCTGCCATTGGGTAGTCCCCAGTGAGCGCCTGAAAAGTTTGATTCCCGTTAAACAATCAGCCAGTATCGAAGTCACAGAAAGTGCATCAGATGCTATTATTTTAGATGCGCTTGTAGCAAACGGAAACGCACACATGAACAGCGAAGACACGACAAACGAAGAACACGTAGAGTCATCAGTAGAGACAGAGAAAGACGAAACCGTGACGGCGAAGAAAAGCAGCCGGCGTTTTTTTAAGCGGTTGCTATGGCTTATTATTTTGATTGCGATAGTCGCTGCCGCCTATTATGGGTATACGCGTTTCCCGAGTCTATTCTCGGCGGACGATAGCAATCAAGTTGCCTCATCAGAGCAGAAGTCGGCTCAGCAAACCCCTGAAAAAATTGACCCACTGGAGAATCGCCTTCAACAGTTGGAGCAATCTCTTGCTAACTTTGAACGTCAGTTGCAGGAAACGCCTAACTCTCAAGATCTGAATAAGCTCTCTAACTCGGCACAGCAATTGCGCGAGGACTACTTAGCGCTTCGCTCTGGTTTAGAAAGTCTGCGTGATGAAGTGCGTCAGAGCCCGGCCGACCGTGCAGCTCATTGGCGTTTACTTGAAATAAAACAAATGCTCGCAACGGCGGCTCGTCTACTGTGGGTACGGGAAGATTATGAGTTGGCTGGTAAGCTGCTTCGCTTAGCTGACAACCAACTGTCAGGCATGGACAGCCGCGAAGCACTTCGCACTCGTGAGTTGCTGGCCAAGGACATCGAAAAAGTGACTGCGCTGTCTTCAACCAATAACACCGATTTGGTCATGACCTTAATCGGCTTGCAAGATCGCGTCGACAGTTTGCCTGACACGATTAACAACGAATACCGTATTGAAGCGGATAATAATGAAAACACCGCTACTGGCAACAGTTGGCAAGCCAATTTAGAGTCGAACTGGAACGACTTTCTGGATAACTTTATCCGTATTCAGCCTGTCGAATCCGACCCGGAGCCGCTGTTAAACAAAGCACACAGAGCCGCAATTAATGCTCGTATTTCGCTGACGTTCACACTGGCACAAGACGCTGCTCTTAAGGGTAATGATGAACTCTTTAAGCGATATATCAGCCAATTGCCAACACTCATTAGTCAGGTAAAAGGCGACAGTGCGGCAAGCCGTGATGTGCTCACTCGACTTGAAAGCCTTGAGAAGGCGCCGAAGACACGGTCTACCGTCGAGAGTTTGGAGTCGTTGGACTTTATCAGCCGGGCAATTGAACAAGGGGATGCGCTATGAAGTGGTTAATTGCGCTCGTTGTTTTATTGATTATTGGGGCGGTATTAGGCCCTGCTGCGTCTGGAAACGCGGGTTATGTCCTGATTCAGTTTGCTGGTTGGTCTATTGAAGCAACCGTTGTCGGGCTTATTGTTGTCGTTGTTGCAGCAGCTTTGATAGCAGCCGTTGCCATATCCATTTTGCGTCGACTGCTCAGTAAAACTCAAAGGGGCGCCGCATGGTTTTCGAATCGCTCTGACAGAAAGGCCAAGCAGCTTTATGAAGAAGGTATTCGGTTATTGCTAGATGATTCTGCAGAAGCAGCCTCATTGCGCTTTGCATCGTCCTATAAAAAGCGACCGATACAAGAAACAGCGGCAATGGCAGCCTTGGCATCCTGTTTAGCGAACGACACTGGAAAGGCGCAGTACTGGCATGAGGAGGCAGGGGACTTTGCCAAAGGCTCGGACACGTTACTGAGCATTTTAAAAGTCTCTCAACAAGTCAATAACGATCCCCACAGTGCCGATACAGCAGTTCAAGAGCTACTGGATAAACACCCGAACTCTGCGCATGTCGCCTTCCTGGCTAAGACTGCCTATAAAGCATCGGGTAATTATAAAGCCCTTAAAGATCTGCTTCCTAAACTAAAACAGCACGCCGAATTGAGCCCTGCCGAGTTTGAGCGACTGGAGTATGACGTCTATTTAGATTACTTCGTATCGATCGGCCGTAATGGCAACGACGCACTAAAAGACGCTTGGCAAAGCCTTTCTAGCAAACAACGTGGAGACGCAACGACGCGCCTGGCTTATGCTGCTGCGTTAAAGCATTTAGGTGAGCAAGAGCTCTCTGCAAAAGTGATATTGAAAGGTCTTAAGAGAGAAGACATCCACCCGTCAGGTGTCAATGCGCTGAAGTTATTTAACGGCAAGTATGCAAAACTGGTTGAGTTCGTTCAAGAAAAGCTGAAGCAGAACCCGGATGATAAAGATTATTTGTATGCGTTTGCTTTAATCGCAATGGATAATCAAGATTATTCATTAGCCCAACGGGCTCTTAAAAAGCTGGTAGATGTAGAGCCAAATGCTAAGACTTATCGCTTACTCGGCGATGCGTACTATGCACTAGGGGATAGCCAATTAGCCGCTAACGCTTATAAACAAGCGTTAGCAGACTAAATTTTACAGGCGTGCTTTATTGACGAATGCCTTCAATTGAAAGCTCCAGCTCAACTTCTTTAGCAGCTGGGCCAAGGTTGTAGTCGATATTGTAGTCAGCCAAAGTTAAGTCAACTTCGCCGTGGAAACCGCGGCGAAAGCCGCCCCAAGGGTCTTCGCCGGCCCCAACGTGCTCAACTTCAATAGCAATTTCTTTGGTAACGCCATTTAAAGTAAAGTCACCATAAAGTGTACCTTCGCCTTTATCATCTTCATCAGGCACGTACTTGGTGCTCTTGAATGTTGCCTGAGGGAATTCAGACACGTTTAAGAAATCCTCTCCTCGTAAATGTTTATCGCGCTCAGCGTGGTTGGTGTCTACGCTGGCAGTATCTATAGTAACGTTGACCGAAGCATTTTCAGGGGCGTTTTCATCGTAGCTAAAGCTACCCTCAAAGTCGTTGAAACGGCCATATAACCAGCTATAGCCAAGGTGACTAATCTTAAACTCGATAAACGCATGCTGACCTTCAATATCGATTTTATAGTCTTCAGCTAATGTGGATGTACTGAACATTGCGGTGCTTACGATAGCCGCTGCTAATAATGTCTTTTTCATAACTATTTCCTCTTTGATTTTCCAAACATACGAATCAGAGTCGTATCTCGATTTATAAAATGGTGCTTTAAGGCCGCCAAAGCGTGACCGCCCGCTAGAATCACCAATGCTAATGCCGAATACCAATGCACTTCGCCTGCAATGTCTTCTTGACCAGGTATGTCACTTAACGTTGCCGGGACTGAAAACAGATCAAAAACCGATATCGAACTACCATCAGCCGTTGAGATCAAATAGCCACTTATCATCACGCTGAACAACAATAGATACAGCAGTCCGTGTCCAATTTTTGCACCGACGACTTCAAGCTTTGTTCCTTGTAGTGCAGGCTTTGTACTAGTTATTACCCATAACACTCGGAGAATGGTAATAATCAGTAAACAAATACCAAATGATTTATGCCACCAGGGACCTAATCGATACCATTGATCGTAATAGGTTAACGTGAGCATCCACCAACCCAGGGCAAATAAACAAAACACTATGACAGCGGATAGCCAGTGTATAATGATGCTTACTAATCCATATCGTTGTTGCGAGTTTTGAAGCATTAAAACCTTCCTTATTGATATGCATACAGTCTAGTTCAATATTTCACTTTAGAAATTAATTATAAATAGGATGGGATCTTCTATTTCATAGAATATAGTGGCGTTATGCCATTACATTAATTGAGTTGGTTAAGATTTTTAGCATGAGCAAGCCATTGGGCTGGCTTAACATTGCGGGTGACGTAGTGTCGCCTCAGGCTACCGAGAGGCAGAGGAGCAGGCATAAAAAAAGCCCCCGGCGTCAGCTGAGGGCTTCTTCGATTTGAAGTCTGGACAAGGTTTCGCAGAGCTCAACCTGTTCAGCGGGGTAAAGCCAAATTGTTGGCTTTACCGGGGACCCGCTTCACCCTACTCTCAGTAGGCCACCACCAGAAATAAAAAACCCCGATGCATCTGCACCGGGGTTATTTATTTGAAGTCTGGCGGTGACCTACTCTCACATGGGGAGACCCCACACTACCATCGGCGCTGGTGTGTTTCACTTCTGAGTTCGGGATGGATTCAGGTGGTGCCACACCGCTATGGCCGCCAGACATAAACTGTCACAACATAAAAAACTGATTCTAACTAATTTGCCACTCTCTTGCCGCTTAGCAGAGTCGCTCGCTTGTGCGTAACGTCTCAAACAACTTCGGTGTTGTATGGTTAAGTCTCACGGGCAATTAGTACGGGTTAGCTCAACGCATTACTACGCTTCCACACCCCGCCTATCAACGTCGTAGTCTTCAACGACCCTTCAGAGCACTCTAAGTGCTAGTGAGAGCTTATCTCGAGGCTCGCTTCCCGCTTAGATGCTTTCAGCGGTTATCGATTCCGAACATAGCTACCGGGCAGTGCCACTGGCGTGACAACCCGAACACCAGAGGTTCGTCCACTCCGGTCCTCTCGTACTAGGAGCAGCTCCTCTCAACTCTCAAACGCCCACGGCAGATAGGGACCGAACTGTCTCACGACGTTCTAAACCCAGCTCGCGTACCACTTTAAATGGCGAACAGCCATACCCTTGGGACCGACTTCAGCCCCAGGATGTGATGAGCCGACATCGAGGTGCCAAACACCGCCGTCGATATGAACTCTTGGGCGGTATCAGCCTGTTATCCCCGGAGTACCTTTTATCCGTTGAGCGATGGCCCTTCCATTCAGAACCACCGGATCACTATGACCTACTTTCGTATCTGCTCGACGTGTCTGTCTCGCAGTTAAGCTGGCTTCTGCCATTGCACTAACCGTACGATGTCCGACCGTACTTAGCCAACCTTCGTGCTCCTCCGTTACTCTTTGGGAGGAGACCGCCCCAGTCAAACTACCCACCAGGCACTGTCCACAACCCCGATAAGGGGCCTATGTTAGAACATCAAACATACAAGGGTGGTATTTCAAGGATGGCTCCACACCAACTAGCGCCAGTGCTTCTAAGCCTCCCACCTATCCTACACATGTAGGTTCAATGTTCAGTGCCAAGCTGTAGTAAAGGTTCACGGGGTCTTTCCGTCTAGCCGCGGGTACACAGCATCTTCACTGCGATTTCAATTTCACTGAGTCTCGGGTGGAGACAGCGTGGCCATGGTTACACCATTCGTGCAGGTCGGAACTTACCCGACAAGGAATTTCGCTACCTTAGGACCGTTATAGTTACGGCCGCCGTTTACCGGGGCTTCGATCAAGAGCTTCGCCTAAGCTAACCCCATCAATTAACCTTCCGGCACCGGGCAGGTGTCACACCCTATACGTCCTCTTTCGAGTTAGCAGAGTGCTGTGTTTTTAATAAACAGTCCCAGCCACCTGGTCACTGCGACCGCCAGCAGCTTATGACGCGAAGTCAATCACCACCAGCGGCGTACCTTCTCCCGAAGTTACGGTACTATTTTGCCTAGTTCCTTCACCCGAGTTCTCTCAAGCGCCTTAGTATTCTCTACCTGACCACCTGTGTCGGTTTCGGGTACGGTCGATGTTCATCTGAAGCTTAGAGGCTTTTCCCGGAAGCAGGGCACCAGCAACTTCACACCCGTAGGTGCTCGTCTCGTGTCTCAGCCTTAGCGACCCGGATTTGCCTAAGTCACCAGCCTACGCACTTTCACGCGGACAACCAACGCCGCGCTTGCCTAGCCTTCTCCGTCCCCCCATCGCAATGAACATCGGTACAGGAATATTAACCTGTTTCCCATCGACTACGCGTTTCCGCCTCGCCTTAGGGGCCGACTTACCCTACCCTGATTAGCATGGGATAGGAAACCTTGGTCTTCCGGCGTGCGGGTTTTTCACCCGCATTATCGTTACTCATGTCAGCATTCGCACTTCTGATACGTCCAGCAAACCTCTCGATTCACCTTCATCCGCTTACAGAACGCTCCCCTACCCAGTAGTAAACTACTGCCGCAGCTTCGGTGTATGGCTTAGCCCCGTTACATCTTCCGCGCAGGCCGACTCGACTAGTGAGCTATTACGCTTTCTTTAAAGGGTGGCTGCTTCTAAGCCAACCTCCTAGCTGTCTGTGCCTTCCCACATCGTTTCCCACTGAGCCATAACTTTGGGACCTTAGCTGGCGGTCTGGGTTGTTTCCCTCTCCACGACGGACGTTAGCACCCGCCGTGTGTCTCCCGGATAGTACTCATTGGTATTCGGAGTTTGCATGGGGTTGGTAAGTCGGGATGACCCCCTAGCCCAAACAGTGCTCTACCCCCAATGGTATTCGTCCGAGGCTCTACCTAAATAGATTTCGGGGAGAACCAGCTATCTCCGGGCTTGATTAGCCTTTCACTCCTAGCCACAAGTCATCCCCTAATTTTTCAACATTAGTGGGTTCGGTCCTCCAATTGATGTTACTCAATCTTCAACCTGCTCATGGTTAGATCGCCCGGTTTCGGGTCTATACCCTGCAACTCAACGCCCAGTTAAGACTCGGTTTCCCTACGGCTACCCTATACGGTTAACCTTGCTACAAAATATAAGTCGCTGACCCATTATACAAAAGGTACGCAGTCACGGAACAAGTCCGCTCCTACTGCTTGTACGTACACGGTTTCAGGTTCTGTTTCACTCCCCTCGCCGGGGTTCTTTTCGCCTTTCCCTCACGGTACTGGTTCACTATCGGTCAGTTGGGAGTATTTAGCCTTGGAGGATGGTCCCCCCATATTCAGTCAAGATAACACGTGTCCCGACCTACTCGTTTTCACTTTTCATGCACCTTCACATACCGGGCTATCACCGTCTATGGCTCTGCTTCCCAACAGATTCTGTTAGCACATGTAAAGCTTAAGGGCTGCTTCCCGTTCGCTCGCCGCTACTAGGGAAATCTCGGTTGATTTCTTTTCCTCCGGGTACTTAGATGTTTCAGTTCTCCGGGTTCGCCTCCTGGCACCTATTTTATTCAGTGCCGGATACTGAGCAAGCTCAGTGGGTTGCCCCATTCGGAAATCCATGACTCAAGTGGCTCTTACTGCCTCGTCATGGCTTATCGCAAGTTAGTACGTCCTTCATCGCCTCCAACTGCCTAGGCATCCACCGTGTACGCTTAGTCACTTAACCATACAACCCGAAGGTGTCTGGAATACATGACCAAGATTGTTTGTTCTCGCTGTACACAAGTTCGATACGCCTCTACCTTACGGTTTGTTCAAGTAGAGTGGCATTTCTTACTTTATTTACAATCAGCTTTCCATGTTGTTAAAGAGCGTGTAACACAAAGTTACCGGTAAACATTCTTAACCAAGAACACTTAACGCTAACGGTTACAAGAGAAGAAGTGGTGGAGCCAAGCGGGATCGAACCGCTGACCTCCTGCGTGCAAGGCAGGCGCTCTCCCAGCTGAGCTATGGCCCCGTTGTGGGCTTTCGACCACCCCCGACAAGGGGTTTTGAGTGACTGGCAAGACGGGAAGGCACGACGCATAGCCTGCTATGCAAGTGGCTTTCCAACGCAGCCCAGACGCTCAAAATGGTGGGTCTGGGCAGACTTGAACTGCCGACCTCACCCTTATCAGGGGTGCGCTCTAACCAGCTGAGCTACAGACCCAGTTTCTTCTCTTTTAATATCAAGCCTGCAAACTGTGTGAGCACTCACGTCCGTTCGCAATAATGTAAGGAGGTGATCCAGCCGCAGGTTCCCCTACGGCTACCTTGTTACGACTTCACCCCAGTCATGAACCACACCGTGGTGATCGTTCTCCCGAAGGTTAAACTAACCACTTCTGGTGCAGCCCACTCCCATGGTGTGACGGGCGGTGTGTACAAGGCCCGGGAACGTATTCACCGTGGCATTCTGATCCACGATTACTAGCGATTCCGACTTCATGGAGTCGAGTTGCAGACTCCAATCCGGACTACGACGCGCTTTATGAGATTCGCTTACCCTCGCAGGTTCGCTGCCCTTTGTACGCGCCATTGTAGCACGTGTGTAGCCCATCCCGTAAGGGCCATGATGACTTGACGTCGTCCCCACCTTCCTCCGGTTTATCACCGGCAGTCTCCCCAGAGTTCCCGGCCGAACCGCTGGCAACTAAGGATAAGGGTTGCGCTCGTTGCGGGACTTAACCCAACATCTCACAACACGAGCTGACGACAGCCATGCAGCACCTGTCTCAGTGTTCCCGAAGGCACTAATCCATCTCTGGAAAATTCACTGGATGTCAAGGGATGGTAAGGTTCTTCGCGTTGCATCGAATTAAACCACATGCTCCACCGCTTGTGCGGGCCCCCGTCAATTCATTTGAGTTTTAACCTTGCGGCCGTACTCCCCAGGCGGTCAACTTAGTGCGTTAGCTGCGTTACTCACGTCTTAATGACACGAACAACTAGTTGACATCGTTTACGGCGTGGACTACCAGGGTATCTAATCCTGTTTGCTCCCCACGCTTTCGTACCTCAGCGTCAGTCTCTGACCAGGTGGCCGCCTTCGCCACCGGTATTCCTTCCAATATCTACGCATTTCACCGCTACACTGGAAATTCTACCACCCTCTTCAGGACTCTAGCGTGCCAGTTCTAAATGCAATTCCCAGGTTGAGCCCGGGGCTTTCACATCTAGCTTAACACACCGCCTACGTACGCTTTACGCCCAGTAATTCCGATTAACGCTTGCACCCTCCGTATTACCGCGGCTGCTGGCACGGAGTTAGCCGGTGCTTCTTCTGTGGCTAACGTCAACTGTGATAGCTATTAACTATCACCCTTTCCTCACCACTGAAAGTGCTTTACAACCCGAAGGCCTTCTTCACACACGCGGCATGGCTGCATCAGGCTTGCGCCCATTGTGCAATATTCCCCACTGCTGCCTCCCGTAGGAGTCTGGGCCGTGTCTCAGTCCCAGTGTGGCTGATCATCCTCTCAGAACAGCTAGGGATCGTCGCCTTGGTGAGCCTTTACCTCACCAACTAGCTAATCCCGCTTGGGCTCATCTTTAGGTGTGAGGCCCGAAGGTCCCCCACTTTGGTCCGTAGACATTATGCGGTATTAGCCACCGTTTCCAGTGGTTGTCCCCCGCCTAAAGGCAAATTCCCAAGTATTACTCACCCGTCCGCCGCTCGTCAGCAGAGAAGCAAGCTTCTCTCTGTTACCGCTCGACTTGCATGTGTTAGGCCTGCCGCCAGCGTTCAATCTGAGCCATGATCAAACTCTTCAATTAAAAGCAGTTCAATCAACTCAATGAATTACGCGTTTTGCTACTTAATGTAGCTGAACACTCATTCAAAAGTTGCAATACATATTTCTGTTTTGCGTAACTTCTGCAAGTGCCCACACAGTTTGCTTGGCTTGATATAATTGTTAAAGAGCGTTTCTCAGCAGCCTTGGCTGCGAGAGGTGCGTATTCTACACACCGTGTGTTTTCCGTCAATACTTTTTTGAAAAAAGATTTTTTAGAAAACTTAGGTTTTCGGCGGCTTCGTTGCCTGCCTCGAACGTGGAGCGCATTTTAGAGGTTTAACTCTCACCGTCAAGCGCTTTTTATGCCTTTTTAACTGTTTTTTTGCTGACTGCGTAAAGTTTCAGCAACACGCTGTTTTTATGTGCAGAATAAGGCGATGCATGATCTTACTCGCATCATCTGCTATAAAATGAGTAACGCTTTATTAACGTTGGAGCCCAATATGGCAGACTTACGCAGTTATCAGGAGCATGAGCCTATAATTGGCGAACGCGTCTATTTAGATCCAAGTGCGGTTATCGTAGGCAATGTAACGCTGGGGGACGACAGCAGTGTCTGGCCCATGGTTGCTGCCCGGGGTGATGTGAACTCAATAAGCATTGGCAAAAGAACCAATATTCAGGACGGAACCGTATTACACGTGACCCGTAAGTCACCATCAAATCCAGATGGCCACCCTCTAATTATTGGTGATGAAGTTACCGTAGGGCATCATTGTATGCTTCACGGCTGCCAACTCGGTAACCGTATACTCGTAGGTATGTCTGCAGTTATTATGGACGATGTTATTGTCGAGGATGATGTGATTATTGGTGCCGGGAGTCTTGTACCGCCGGGCAAGCGTCTTGAAAGTGGGTACTTATATGTCGGAAGCCCGGTCGAAAAGAAACGCAAACTCAATAAAGGCGAGGCTGCGTTTCTCAGTCAGTCCGCGCAAAACTACGTCGACTTAAAAGATGACTACTTACTGCAAGTAAGTCCTGTTTCCTAATTCAGTGAAACCGTCGGTTATCAATGCGTTCTATGTTGAGTAGGGAGGTTAAGTCTTTTAACCTCCCCGCTATAACATGAACGACGCCCGATTTAATTTCGACAACACCTTTTACCCATAACAGCTTGCTGGTTAAATAGGCTTGCCTAAACTGCCTAGCTGTATGCGCCCACACCACGACATTGATGTTCCCCGTTTCATCTTCTAAGGTAAAAAAGGTGACGCCACTACTTGTACCCGGTCGCTGCCGACAAGTCACTAAACCCGCTACGGATAATACCTGACCAGAGCGACAGCCAGCTAACTCTTCAGCAACAACGCATCGACTTAATTCTTTTGAGTGCGCCCTTAATAAGGTAATGGGGTGTCGTCTTAAGCTGAGCCCCTGTGTTTCATAGTCGGCCTTTATGTCTTCGACTT
Organism: Idiomarina piscisalsi; assembly: GCF_002211765.1. NCBI lineage: Bacteria > Pseudomonadati > Pseudomonadota > Gammaproteobacteria > Alteromonadales > Idiomarinaceae > Idiomarina > Idiomarina piscisalsi. The sequence continues at coordinate 58,041 of NZ_CP022133.1, read as the reverse complement.
CTTGTGGTGCTTGTACCTCACGGCTAGAGACCTCTTGTACGTGAGCAAATAACGGCATTTGATCGTCCCTTTCGCTGAGACTTTCCCAGTGAGCCTGATACCGATGACCTAAAACACTTCGTAACGCGTCTGCTTTAGCCAGAGCCTGAATATCGAACTTATTCAATCCAGCATCTTCTAAGCTTTTGAGTCCTTTAAAGCCTGATTCGGGCCGGCTTTTTAACGCCTCTTTCAGGCGAGACTCCGACAGGCTCTTTATTTGCCGCAGTCCAATTCTGACAACATTAGGGTTATCGCTAAGCCACTCGTAGTCCCACTGGCTATGATTTATATCAGCCGGTAAAAATGTCACGCGGTGTCGCTGCCCGTCCTGTACCAACTGCGATGCTGAATAGAAGCCCATCGGCAAGCTATTCAGTAAACCGACATAAAATGCGGCAGGATAATGCGTTTTAAACCAGGCTGACGCATAGGCAAGGTTGGCAAAACTGGCAGAATGGGACTCAGGGAAGCCGTACTGCCCGAAACCACAAATTTGCCGAAATAAGCGCTCTGCAAAGTCCCGCGTATAGCCTCGCTCCAGCATTCCTTTTATAAGCTTATGCTCGAAATGCGTCAGTTGCCCCCGCTTCCCCCAAGAGGCCATAGCCCGGCGCAGCTGATCAGCCTCTCCACCAGTAAAGCCCGCCGCAACCATAGCCAGTTTAATAACTTGCTCCTGAAAAATAGGAACGCCTAACGTGCGCTTTAATACCGACTTCACTTCTCTGCTCGGGTAATCGACTTGCTCAAGACCATCTCTACGTCGCAAATAAGGGTGAACCATATCGCCCTGAATAGGGCCCGGTCTGACGATAGCTATTTGAATCACCAAGTCGTAAAACGTTTTGGGCTTCAGCCTTGGCAACATCGTCATTTGAGCTCTCGACTCAATTTGGAAAATGCCCATAGAATCGGCTTGGTGCAGCTGCTGATAAACGCGTTGATCTTCTTGTGGGATACGAGCAAGTGTTAACGGCTGACTATCGATTAAGCCTTTTTCATTCACTAGCGCCAGCATCTTTCGTAAGGCAGTGAGCATACCCAGCGCCAGCACATCGACCTTTAAAAGACCCAGTGTTTCTAAGTCGGTCTTATCCCACTGAATAACAGTGCGCTCGGGCATGGACGCATTTTCCACCGGCACTAACCGGGCAACATCGTCAGAAGCTATAACAAAACCACCAACATGCTGAGACAAATGTCGTGGCGTCCCTTTTAGCTGTTCAACCAATGACAACAGTAGTGTGCCTTTTTTAGACCGAAACACACCTGGATGTTGCTGTATTAGCTGCTCCTGCCAACTGTCTTCTTTATCTCTGGTATCTAGGTTTTGGCTGTAAAACTGCAATTGTTGCTCAGAAAAGCCCAATGCTTTGCCTACATCACGGAAGGCGCTTTTAAACCGATAAGTAATCACTGTTGCCGCCAATGCAGCTCGCTTTCGAGTGTATTTCTGGTAAATATACTGAATGATTTCTTCCCGGCGCTCGTGTTCAAAGTCGACATCAATGTCCGGCGGTTCGTTACGCTCCTTAGAAATAAACCGCTCGAACAGCACTTCAATTTGCGATGGGTTAACTGCAGTAATGCCTAAACAAAAGCAAACTACCGAGTTAGCCGCTGAGCCTCGCCCCTGATATAAAATACCTTGGTTACTGGCAAACTGAACCAGGTCGTAGATGGTTAGAAAAAATGCTTCGTATTGCATTTCCCGTATAAGTGCCAGCTCTTTCTCATACTGTGCTTGAACGCTTTCAGGAATACCTTCCGGGTAACGTCGCCGAGCCCCATCTTCTGTTAGCTGTCGTAGGTAATGGGTCGCGGACATGCCTCTTGGGGTAAGCTCCGCAGGGTATTCATAACGAAGTTCGGACAAACAAAAGCGGCATTGCTCTGCAATATCCACAGACTCTTTCATCCATGCGGCGGGATAGCATTGTTTTAACTCTTGCAGGCTCCGCAGGTGACGTTCTGCATTGGCACTTGCGACCCCACTATTTTCGTATAGGTTTTGGCCACTACCTATGGCTCGCATAGTATCCAGCAGTGGCTGTTCGTGTTCTGCGGCCATCACCACACCGGTTGCACAGACCACTTTTGCATGCAGCGACTTCTTAAGTTCCACTAGTGCGCTGAATGTTTCACTGTCATCGGCCTGATAGTGACGTTCATACAATAGCCAAAACCGTGACGACCAGACGCTGCTAAGCTTTTTCCCAGTTGCCACTAATTGCGGTTGGCGAAGGTCAGGAAGCCATAATAATAGGCACTCACCAAAACCAGAGAAGAAATCATCTATGCTTGCCTGATAGTGACCCTTCTTTGAGCGCCCCCGAAACTCGGTAATTTTCTGACTCAACTCAGCATAGGCATCCCGGGTTGGCGCAATAACAACAAAAGTGCCGTAATCAGCAATACGAAACTCGCTGCCTATAATCAGTTTAATGTCTCGCTGCTGGGCTTCTTCGTAAGCTTTTACCACCCCAGCAACAGAGCACTCATCGGTAATGGCTATAGCGGCGTACTCCAATTCATCCGCCCGGCGCACTAAAGCTTCCGGCGCAGCGGATGAGCGCAGAAAACTGTAATGACTCAGTGCATGTAACTCTGCGAACGCCATAATTCAGCCTCACGTTTCACCGGCAGCTCAGCTAAACCAGCCCTGCAAATACCAATGCCCTGACTCATAGAAAAGCCAACCTTTGCGATGCTGTGTATCCATCGCTAACCAGTAATCCCGCTGTATAGGCTGAGAGTCCCACCAACCACAATGTTTTCTTTCTGGTCCCTCCTGTAAACGCCATTCATTCAAATTGACTGACTGTGGCTCTCGTTGTAACCAAAGAGGTCTCTTAATTGGCGTTATAGAGGGCGCTTGGGAACGGCAGGGTGGCTGTCGACATTCATTAAAACCGGGTCTGGGATCATCGCTAATGGCCGGGGTATAAACCGCACGCTCGCCCAGTTTCACCTGTAACTTGCCAATAAGCGGAAATAAGCTCTGGGTATCCTGAGCCTCATGAAAAAAGTGCTGACTTTTTGCACTCAGTTGCGAGAACTCGGATGCCTTTAAAGAAAGCTCCAAAACAGGAGCGGCTAAAGGCGAACGCTCCATTTTCAGTTGCAACAATGACCAAAAGCTTTGAGCGCGCCAACTGGCCGTAGCTGTTGATACACTCAACTCTGTACAGTGGTTATCCCGTTGGAAAAGTTGAAACGTGATATGTTGAACCGCCTTTTGGCGTTGGTATAAAAAGCTCTCCAAGTCATTAAGCAAGCGTTTCATAGGGAAACGCAAGCCTTGCCAATTAGAGACCTCTGAGACTAAATCGATTTGTTGAAAGAAGTATTCTGATGGCTCATAAAAGTGATTAGCCCGCTGAATGTTCAGGTCATCTCTTAACGCTTGCACATACACCAATGTTTCTTTTCCGAACTGACGGCCAATATCACTAGCGGGAATAGTCAGTAAATCACCAATGGAAAAAATACCCACCGATAAACAATTCCGAATTGTTTTATTCGGCAACCCGCTATTTTTTATGGATAAATCTTTTAACTGACGCTCGGCTTGCGCTTTATTAATAACCAGTGGTGTGTTTGCCTGAGCCAAAACTCTGGCTGCTAGTGTATTCTTCGCAACGGCTCGCTGGCACTGGAAACCCAACTGTTGAACGGCCAAGTTCAGTGTTCTGACCGTATTCGACAAACCTCCATACAGCTTTTCGATGCTCTTCAGCTCTAGGTATATTCCTTGTGGCGGATCCAAAATCAATTTCGCCGCCCATTGATAAAGGTGATCGGCGACCGCTGAAAGGAGCATTTCTTCTTTTTCTGCTTCATACTCTTTCAGTAACAACGCCTCATAAAGTGCTATTGCCATAACACTGGAAATGCCGCGACTGACACCGGCCTCTTGCGCAACCAAATTAGTTTGTTCAATAAGAGATTGTCCATTTTTCACCCGGTAAAGCGCTACCGCCTGTTTTGCAAATTCAGGCTGAGATATCAGTAAGTTATCCAGCTGTAATTGGGGGAAATGACAATATAACCACATTACTTCAACTCTATATTCTCAACAGGCCAACCCGACTTGCGCTTTAAAATATCCAGAGCGAAACCACCTTCCGTTAAACGTACTTTTAATCGGTTACTATAGGGACGAGCCTCAAGATTATGGCTAAATTCAGTAATGACTATGCCCGTTTGCCCGGATTCCGCCGCTTTATACCAACGCCGGACGTTTGAGGCCGTCGTCTCTTTTTGCGAAAGCCAGGCAAAAGCCATGGTGTTTTTGGTTCGCAATATCTGCTCAAGTGCCCAGCACGCATCACTCTGTTTGGCTTCAACCACGATATGCATCGCATTACCTAAGTCATGATAATGAAGGCCAGCCGCGGACAACTGCGCTGGTGGGTTCACCCAGAATACAGCGAGCCCCTGTTCAATAGCTTGTTGCGCCAACGGCAACAACAACCGCTGTTCAGAAAATGAGTCATTCAATTGCCACTCATGCAAACCGGGAGTTTGCCAGCCGCCACCTAACAGTTCATCAAGCTTTGAAAAACCTGTTTTTACATAGCCGGTCGTTTGCTCTGCTTTTGTCTGCCCTTGCCAAACAACCCCTTGTTCTATGAGTCGCTGTAGATTTGGCTGCATACTAACCCCTCAATACTGTACATATATACAGTATCATTATTTTTTACCCTTTCGCAACAGACATAAAGCACGGCTTAAGTTATTATTTCTGAAACTATTCACTTTTAGGAAGGCACCAGTAAATATGCTGACATCGTTACTTATTCCCTTCAGAGTCGTCGCTCACTTGCTGTGGGGAGTTATCACAACCGCTATTATTGGCGTTTCGATTATCGGTGTTGGTGTTTTCAAAATTCTTTTGCCTTTTCCTGTAACTCAGCGTTTGTGTTCAGCCGCTGCTAACGGTCTATTCCGCATCTGGGCTTACTGTATGTCAATGATGTTCCAACTGACTCAACGCATGGAATGGCATATAAAAGGCGACTTAGATCTTCACGAAAACGGCTGGTACATGGTCATGGCAAACCACCGCAGCTGGGTGGATGTGCTTGTGCTGATGCACCTCACTCGCCGCCATATGCCAACACCCCGCTTCTTCCTGAAATCTCAGCTTATGTGGATACCGGTTATCGGTTGGGGTTGCTGGGTCCTAGACATGCCTTTTATGAAGCGCTACTCAAAGGAACTGATAAAGAAAAAGCCTCATCTTAAAGGCAAAGATATCGCAACCACGACACGCTCGTGCGCTAAATTCCGACATATTCCGACAACCGTCGTTAATTTCTGCGAAGGTACTCGTTTCACACCAGAGAAACATAAGAAAAAGAACAGCCCGTTTAAAAATCTACTTCCTCCAAAAGCGGGCGGCACCGCTTTTTCTATGCAAATCATGGGCGAACAGTTTGAGGCCATTTTAGACGTCACTATTGTTTACCCGGGTAACGACTCGCGTCCCGTTGTTTGGCATTTACTGACCGGGCGACTCAAAAACGTTTATGTGGATATCAAAACGCTGCCGGTTACAGCAGACTTAATTGGCGACTACGCTAATGATCCAGAGTTTAAAGAGCACTTTCAAAACTGGCTTAACTTGCGTTGGCACGAGAAAGATCAAACCATTAGTGCTATCCGTAAAACCATCACGGAAAACCGATAAGGAACGTTGCAATGGACTTTAAGTTTATAAAGCAATGGCTGGAAAGTATGGGCATCGAGAACAATTTGCAGGGGCTCAGCCTGGTCATCGGTGTCACTATTATCTTGGTCGCAAGCTATATTACTTACACGATTGCTCGCTGGGTGTTTGATCATGCAATTGAACGCGCCTTACGAAAAGCGCCGGAACGCTGGTATCGCGCACTGGTCGATAGCGGATTCTTTAAGCGTTGTGCTAACTTAGCACCGGTCGTTATTATTAACAGCTTTATTCCGGTTCTGTTCACTGATGACTTCGAAAGCTGGCAGTCTCCGCTGCAAACCGCTGTTGGTATTTATCTTACCTGGGTTATCACTAGTATTCTGACCTCTATTGCTAACTTTGTGTCGATAGCTTACGACTACACGCCAAAAACACGAGATGTGCCAATAACAGGCGTTATCCAGGTTGTTAAATTGGTTCTGGTGCTAATGGCCATTATTATTACCGTGGCTATTATCATGAATAAGTCCCCCATGTACTTACTCAGCGGTTTCGGCGCCATGACTGCCATTCTCATGGTAGTGTTCAGAGACACACTGATGGGCTTTGTCGCTGGTGTACAGCTGGCTACGAACCGCATGGTCGCTATTGGAGACTGGATAGAACTGCCTGATCACAACGTGGATGGCACCATACAAGAAGTTGGCCTTATCACCCTGAAAGTAGAAAACTGGGATAAAACCATTGTTTACCTGCCAACCTATGTATTAATTCATCAGTCGTTTAAAAATTGGCAGGGCATGATCGAAACCGGCGGTCGCCGTATGAAACGATCATTGATGATTGACTTAGACAGCTCTAAGCTTCTTTCCGATGATGAACTCGACAACATTACTGATACGTATTTCGGAAAATCAGTCGATGAGTGGCTCAAAGAGAATGACTTAGAAAAGCCGATCAGTAACCTGACAGCGTTTCGAATCTTTGCCGATGGTTACTTGAAGAACCACCCGAAAGTGCGCGAAGACTTAACTTGCATGGCAAGGCTAATGCAGCCTACAGCCGCAGGGATTCCCTTAGAAATTTACGCCTTTTCAAAAGAAACGGCCTGGACAAAATACGAAGCGATTCAAAGCTCTATCATTGAGCATTTATACAGTGTGTTACCTGAATTTGGCTTAAGAAATTATCAGTATCTTAATAACCAAAACGCCTTCTCCAAAAATGAAGAAGGCGCTTATTGTAACTACAAGCCTAAAAGCTAATAACCAAGCGGTTTACTTTTCGAGTAAGTAACCCGCTAAGTCAGTAAAATCACCAACAAAATCATCGCTGTCGCGGAACCCCTGCGGCAGCATTTTGTACTTACCGTTGACGATAAAAGTTGGCGTCGCATTAACACCCAAATTAGTCGCTCGGCGATCCATTCTTGCGGCTGCTGTTCTTACCGTGAAGCTTTTCATTGCTTTATCAAACTCTTCGCCAGAAACACCGTTCACAATAAATACGTTACGAATGTCTTCTTTGCTGGTCAGCATATTATTCTTGTTGAAGTTGTAATCAAAAATAGCGGCTGACAATTCGTCGCTTTTACCCAGCTTTTCCGCTACCACAAACGCCTGAGTCATTTCCTCGCCGACATTACCGCGCGGGCTAATAAAGGACACATGCGCTTTTTGAAACGCATTTGGATATTCAGATTTCATCTCTTTCGCAATAGGTTCAAAGCGGAAGCAATGCACACAGTAAAAAGAGAAGAACTCTGTAATTTCAGGCTTGCTGGTCGCTTCGTCTGCAATCACTTCGTAGTGTACACCTTCCTCAAAGTCCTGAGCCTGAGCGACACCAACCACTAACAATAAAGAGCCAATAATACTGACTAACCAATTCTTCATTACATCTTCCTGTTATCTGTTAAAACTACTCGTTAAAATTATCCGTTAAAACCAAGGTTTAGCGGTGCATCGTCAAGCCCCGCCAGTTGTTCTTTGAGCGCAAGAATTTGCTGCTCCCAATAACGACTTTCCGCAAACCACGGAAATGCCCGCTGAAATGCACTGTCTTGCCAACGCCGCGACAACCATGCCATATATTGAATGATTCTGAAACTGCGCAAAGGTTCAATTAAAACCACTTGTTCGGTGTCAAAATCGCAAAAATCTTCATAACCACAGACTAACGCATCGAGTTGCAGCGTCTGCTCTTCTTTAGGTCCGCTCAGCATCATCCAGAGATCCTGCAACGCCGGGCCGGAGCGACAATCATCGAAGTCGACAAAAGTCAGTTTGTCATCGTATTGAAGAATGTTGCCGATATGGCAGTCTCCGTGCAAGCGTTGAAACTCGAATTGATTCAAAGGCGTGTCTTTCAGGCGCTCCGCTAAGGGGTCTAAAATGGCAAAGAAGGCCTCTTTAAGCTCCGCTGGCAACAATTCAGATTGCTTCAGTTCAACCACTGACTGCGCAACGAAGCCGTCATAAGTCATTGTCTCACGGCTTTCAAAACGGCCAGCTTTTGCTACCGCATGCATACGACCAATTTGGCGACCCAGGCGCTCTAACTCGTCTAAATCATTCGGCTCAAAAGCGCGTCCACCAACACTTGGGTAAACACAAAAGCGATAGCCATCGAATTCATGCAGGCGCTGACCTTGCAGCGCCAAAGCCGATACCGCCGGTACTTCCGCTTGCGCCAATTCTTCAGCAAAGTTTAGCTCTTCTTGTATTTGCTCTGTGGTCCAGCGACTGGGACGATAGAATTTCGCGACATAACGTTTGCGGTCGTCATCGGTGAATTGATACACACGGTTTTCATAACTGTTAAGCGCCAGCAATCCCGAAGCAGGATACAGTCCGACAGATTCCAGCGCATTAACAACAATATCTGGCGTCAGACCCTGAAATGCAAAGTCTGACGAATGATCCAGCAAATTACTCATATAAGAAACGGCTTTGGTGCTCAGTTGTGATGTCCGCATTATCAACGGCTGTCACCACAAAGTAAAACTCTGTCACCTGACCATCGAGTAACGTCGGAGGTACCGCCAATGTCACCGGCATTGTACCTACCTCACCAGCAGAAACGTCTTTCGTGGTTTCACCGATGAGCTCAAACTCTTCAAAGCCTTTTACTTCTATGCGATAGGTTTGATCCTGCTGAGATTTATTCACCAACTTCAACGTGAATACATTCTCAATCTGCCCTTCGATGTTCTCACGATACAACTGATTACGGTCACGCAGTACATCAACTTCCAAAGGTATACGCGTCGCCACATCCCAGATTAAAACGGCACTTACCGCCAGCAACATAATGAAGTAACCAATACTTTTCATGCGCCATGGATTGGTCTTCTGCTTTTTCTCTTTTGCCGCCAAGTTGCGCTCGGTGGTGAAGCGAATAAGCCCTCGTGGATAGTTCATTTTATCCATTACTTCATTACAGGCATCAATACAGGCTCCGCAGTCAATGCACTCGTACTGGAGCCCGTTACGGATATCAATGCCTGTGGGGCAAACCTGCACACACATATAACAGTCTATACAGTGACCTAACCCTTTCTCCTCCGGGTCTGCTTTACGAGAACGAGGTCCGCGCGGTTCGCCACGCTCTGCATCATAAGAGACCGTGTAGGTGTCTTTGTCGAACATGGCGGACTGGAAGCGCGCGTACGGGCACATGTGCGTACACATAATCTCGCGCATGTAACCGGCGTTTCCGTAGGTGCAAAAGGTGAAGAAAAGCACACTGAAGGTTGCCCAGAAGCCGGCATCTAATGTGAAGAAGTTAATAAAGAGTTCGCGAATATCGGTAAAGTAACCAACGAACGTCATGGATGTCAGCAAAGCGACCAACACCCAGCTTAGTTGCTTACCGGTTTTGCGCCACAGCTTGTCAAAATCCATTTTTCGTTCATCAAGCTTTATACGCTTATTTCGCGGACCTTCAAATTTCTTTTCAAACCACATAAAAATAAAGGTCCAGGTGGTTTGGGGGCACATAAAACCGCACCAAACTCGGCCAAATATCGTGGTCACAAAAAACAACGCAACGGCCGCGACAATGGCAAACCAGGCAACAACGGTGAAGTCCTGCGGCCACAGCGTCAGACCGTAAATACGGAAGCGTTGCTCCATAATGTCGAGCAAAATGGCTTGCTCGCCCTGATAAGTAAGCCAGGGCAGCAGCGCAAATACGCCCAGAAGAATAAAGCCAAAGCTACGCCTAAAGTACTCTAGAGCACCTTTTACGCTACGCACATAAATGCGACTACGGGGGGAGTAATTATTGTTGTGCTTTTGTCCGTCGGGACGCTGGATTTTGACTTTGTCCGCAGACTGAACCGTTATCTTTTGCTTTTGTTCCATGAACAATACCACTTAGTGTCACGGCGAGGTGCGCCTAGTATAACGGATCATACTGAGAAGCGCAGCTCACTGAGCTGAATCAATTATACAATCAAAAAGTATGTTACAACCTGCTTCCACATCGTGCCAGTGCGACCACTCGTCCGGCGCATGGCTGACACCATTAACAGACGGAATAAAAATAAGCCCGGCATCGGTTAATTCCGCCAAAAACTGTGTGTCGTGACCGGCACCGCTGGGCATTTTCAAACACGAATATTTACGTGCTTTCGCCTTATCCATAATTTTCTGAGTCAATGCCTTTGAACAATCTTTAGGATCAAGCCAACTGACTTCTTCATACTCAAACTTCAGCCGGTGTTTTCGCGCAATGGCTGACAGGGCTTTATTGCACGAGTCAGCCAGCTCTTTCATCACCTCATTGCTCATATCACGCCCGACAATGGTAAAAATGGCTTCCCCCGGCACGGTATGGGGACTGCCGGGTTTTAAGTCGACTTTACCCACGGTAATTCGGGTTTTATCGGTACCATCCTCGGCAATAATCCGGTCAATTTCATGGGCAAAGTCCGCCAGACCCATAAACGCATCACTGCGCATATTCATAGGCGCCGTACCGGCATGATCCGCTTTGCCTTTCAAGTGCACTATCCATTTAAACACACCGGAAATACCTTCCACGGCACCAATGGTTATTTCTTTTTGAAACAACACCGGGCCTTGCTCAATATGCAGCTCATAAAACGCTTTCAGTCGCTCCGGCGGCCAGGCGGCATCCAACACATCCATGACATTCATACTGTGCGCCGCCATCGCGTCTTTTAAATACACATTATCGGCATCGTGTGCTGACATTAGCCAGTCTGGATTGATAACACCAGCGATTGCCTGTGAGCCCATCATACCACCGAATCGGCCTTCTTCTTCGGCAGTACCAACGACCCATACAGGATGCTTCAATTTAATGTCGTTTTCTTTGATCGAGCGCAAAACTTCGAAGCCGGCCAGCACACCTAAAGCACCATCGAAAATACCACCAGCGGGAACCGTATCAAGGTGAGATCCGGTTAGCACTGCGGGCTTTTTAGTAAAATCACCAATACCGAAAAAAACATTACCGGCGCCATCCATAAAGGTTTCAAAACCCTCGGCTTTGGCTTGTTCCATCATCCATTGTCGAGCTTCCATATCGGCGTCGGTAAAACCCCACCGGTAAACACCGTGGTCATTGTCGTTATAGCCAATATTGGATAATTCCAGAACGGATTTTTTTAAGCGATCAGCATTAATGCCTTGCATAGTTCCTCCTTCGCCTTTGTTTTAAGCTTAGGACAAAACCTGCATAGCAACCAAACAAACATAAAAAAGCCCGCACCATGACAGTGCGGGCAAGCGTTGCATGGGGCAAAGGGGAGCCCCTAGAGGGTTTACGACAGTTTGCGTGCAGTTAAGGCTGCATTAAGTACCGCCGCCAACTTAATGGATGATTGAATCGCTTGTGCTGTTACGTCATGTTTCATTAACGTTTGCACGTGCGAGTCAATGCACATTCCACATCCGTTCAGTGCTGACACCGCCAGTGAGAAAAGCTCAAAGTCGGCTTTATCAACACCCGGGTTAGCCATTGCATTCATGCGCAGACCGGCTGGCATTTTGCCAAACTGCTTATCGCTAGATAAGTGCAGGAACCGGTAATACACGTTGTTCATGGCCATTAAAGACGCCGCAGTTTTTGCCGCTGTCTTCACATTGTCTTCGATTTTACCTTCGGCTTCTTCTTCCACAGCTTCGATAAGTTCGTTATCCGCCAAGCTGTACACCAAAGACAGTGCTGTACCGTAAAACTGGTCTGTTGTTAAACCTGATGCGTCTACGTTAGAGAACAGGCTCGACAAGTTCAGCTTGGTGTCTTTGCTGTGATCACCGAGTAACTGTTTATAATCGGCAATTGACATGAATTAACTCCTTATTAAAGCGTGTCACCACCAACGGCTCGGTTACATGGGCACAGTTCGTCTGTTTGTAAGCCGTCTAAAATACGCAGAATTTCTGCTGGATTACGACCCACGTTCAGGTTGTTTACCGATACGTGTTGAATCACGTTGTGTGGGTCAACAACGAAAGTTGCGCGCAAAGCGACGTTCTCTTCTTTGTCACGTACGCCCAGACCGTCGACTAAAGAGCCGTTGTCCGCGAAAGAGTACTGGTTCAAACGATCAAGATCCGGGTGCTCGCGGCGCCATGCTAATTTCACAAATTCGTTGTCTGTGCTGCCGCCCATAACAACCGCGTCACGATCTGCGAAGTCTTCGTTCAATTTTGCGAACTCAACAATCTCAGTTGGGCAAACGAACGTGAAGTCTTTTGGGTAGAAGAAAATAATTTTCCATTTACCGGCAAAGCTGCTGTTATCGATGGTTTCAAACGCGCTCTCGCCGTTTTCTTCAGGCATGTTGAACTTAGGTTTTGCTGCAACAACGCTGAATTCTGGTAACTTATCGCCTACTGTTAACATAAGGTGTCTCCTTAAATTGGGATTTAAATTTATTCGTTCCTTAACGAGTCGAGAGCTAGTGTACGGATGGGGGAATATTGGATAAAACGAATAAAACGGATTATGATAATCGGAAATACCAATTAAGTTCATTGCAAAGGGAAAACCATGAGCAAATTACCCAGTTTAAAAAACCTCAGTTATTTGCTGGCGTTGCATCAAGAGCAAAACTTTAATCGCGCGGCAGCTGAATGTAATGTCAGCCAGTCCACATTAAGCAGCGGTATTCAAAACTTAGAAGAGCAATTGGGCTGTCAGCTCATCGAGCGTGACCACAAGTCGTTTTTGTTTACGGCATTAGGTGAAGAAGTGGTTGAGCGTGCGCGGCAGATTCTCAGTGCAGCCGAAGAACTGAGCCATTACGCCCAGGGCCAGGGCAATGTGATGGAAGGTCCATTGCGCTTAGGGGTTATACCCACTATCGCACCTTTTATCATTGGCCAGTTAAGCAAGCAGTTGCAGGATTTATACCCTAAGTTGCTATTGCAGATTTCCGAAGACACAACTCAGAACTTATTGCTGCGACTGAAAAACGGTGAGCTCGATATTTTACTACTGGCACTCCCCATGGACATCCAGGGCAATCAAAAATGGGTACTCGGCCGCGACCCCTTTAAACTGGTTGTCCACAAAGACCTGGCGGACAACCTTGGTGAACCTGTCGACTACGACAAGCTTCCGGACAGAAGCATATTCCTGCTGGAAAAAGAGCATTGCATGACCGGTCACGCGGTAGCGGCGTGTCAGTTAACCGACTCGATAAAAATGAATCCATTTACCGCCACCAGCCTGCACAGCCTGGTGCAAATGGCAGACGCTCGTTTAGGGGCAACCTTTATTCCGCAAATGGCGATAGACCGGGGCATCCTCAGCAATACCGACTTAGTGCCGTTAAAACCGACCGGACAAGAGGCGTCTCGTGATATTGGCTTGGTATACCGGCCAACCACCAGTCGCCGTCAAACATTCCGCAAAGTTGCGGAAGAAATCGCTCAACTACTGCCAATTAATACCTTGCGCTAACCGCAAGCGGTTAGCGTCTTCTTGCCGGCGGCAGAGGGTATCTTTCTGCCAGACTGATACTCTCGCCGTCCGGTTTAATCACCCGGGCATGGCGTCGATTGAGCTGGCGTGGATCGGTCACGCCACAAGAGTGCGCAATGATGTTTACCCCGTATTCCATGTATTTATGATAGTTTGCGACGCGAACGCACTTGTCCGTTGGATCGAGCCCTTTCATCAGTTTAGGGTCGTCAGTTGTCACACCGGTGGGACAGGTGTTTTTATTGCATTGCATAGCTTGAATACAACCTAACGAGAACATAAAACCTCGGGCAGACGTAACAAAGTCAGCTCCCATCGCAATCGCCCAGGCCACATCAGCCGGCGTTATCATTTTACCGGAAACAACCACTCGAACCCGCCCATGCAAGCCCGCTTCCGTGAGCTTATCAACCAAAACCGGAAGGCTCTCAGATACTTTTAGTCCAACGTAGTCCATCAGCGGTTGTGGTGCCGCACCAGTGCCTCCGTCCGCGCTGTCGAGCGTAATGAAGTCAGGCGCGGATTCAACGCCCCGCGTTAGAATCGAGTCAATCAGTTCATCGATCCAGCTTGGGTCGCCCATAACAAATTTAAAACCCGTTGGTTTACCGGTAATGGTTCGAACCTTGTCAATAAAGTCGAGCAGCTCCTCGTTGTTGCTGATTTCCGGATGACGATTCGGACTAATCGCATCTTTACCAACTTCGATGCCACGAATTTGCGCGATTTCTTCATTCACTTTTATGCCAGGCAAAATACCGCCTTTGCCAGGCTTTGCCCCCTGACTGAGCTTAATTTCGAACATTTTGACGTTGTCGTGACGGCCAAGCTCTGCCAAACGATTTTCATCCAGGCGACCTTCCTTATCGCGAACACCGAACTTCGCGGTTCCCATTTGAAATACAATGTCGCAATGACCAACCAGGTGATAGGGCGACAAACCTCCTTCGCCGGTATTCATCCAGCACCCGGCCTTTTCAGCCCCTTGCGATAAAGATTTAACCGCCACCGGAGACAAAGCACCGTAACTCATTCCTGAAATGTGAAAATACGAAATGGGGGAATAGGGTGTTTCACAGTAAGGGCCTATAAGCACAGGTTCGGGCGCCGCTGCTTGTTCGGCAAGAGGTGGATAGGGCGCATTACTGAAAATAATGGTGCCGGTACGGGTTAAGTCTCGCGTTGAGCCAAAAGCAACGTTTCGGTCAGCGTTTTTAGCCGCCCGATACACCCAACTGCGTTGGGCACGGTTAAACGGCATTTCTTCGCGGTCCATGGCAAAGAAATATTGGCGCATAAATTCGCCCATACGCTCGAAAATATAACGAAAACGCCCCACAACAGGGTAGTTACGTCGAATCGTGTGTTTGTTCTGGGTTTTATCCACCACATACATCACACCAACAGACACAATCAGGGTAATAAAAAGAAGCACAAAAATAGCCGCTAGCCATTGCGCTAATACCAAAAGAGAGTCCGTACCAAAAAGCTTCTCGCTCATTCCATTCGCACTTTTTTATGGATTAATACGTCTATTAACGGCTAAAGCCATAAACAGATCAAGCGAAGAGTCATCAAAATTTCAACGAATGGCGTATACTGAAAATAATGACAAACAAAGGAGACCCTTATGTTTAATCGAAAACTCGTATTCACCGCATTGCTGGCAGCCTCTACAAGCATGACGGCGGTAGCAGACACGGTTGAAACGGAACGCCATAAAGTCACCGTATCCACTTTTGCTGACGGTTTCACCAACCCGTGGGGCATGACATTTTTGCCAGACAACAGTGTGTTAGTCACCGAACGTTCCGGGGATCTTTATTGGGTGTCTGAAAACGGTCAATACCGGGAGAAGATAAGTGGTACGCCTGAGGTTGTCGCAAAGAGTCAGGGAGGTCTGCTCGATGTAACGATCGATCCAGACTTTGAGAGTAATCAGTGGGTATATATTAGCTATTCAGAGCCGGCGCAAGACGGTGGCAAAGGTAACAGCACAGCCGTAATGAGAGCAAAGCTGGTCGACAAAGCCTTTACCGATAAAGAGGTGATTTTCCGCCAGGCTCCGAAATACGAAAGCAACGCACACTTTGGTTCGCGCTTAGTGTTCTCGCCTGAAGGACACCTGTTTGTTACTTTAGGTGACCGTTATTCACGCATGGATGACGCTCAAACACTGGATAACCACCATGGTAAAGTCGTACGCATTTGGCCCGACGGCAGTATTCCTGAAGATAACCCCTTTGTTGGCCAAGATAACGCTTTAGATGAGATTTGGTCTTATGGCCACCGCAATGTGCAAGGCGCTGACATTCATCCTGATACCGGTGAGCTCTGGACGGTAGAGCATGGTCCACAAGGCGGTGACGAAGTTAACATCCCTAAAGCCGGTAAGAATTATGGTTGGCCTGAAATCACTTACGGTGTTGACTATGGCGGAGCCATTATTAGTGAAGACGCGGTGAAAGAAGGCATGGAACAACCGTTTTATTACTGGGTACCGTCAATTGCTACCGCTGGCGCGACTTTTTATACCGGCGACGCTTTCCCTGACTGGAAAGGTGACTTTTTCGTGGCCGCTCTGAAAAGCTCGTTAGTGGCTCGACTGGACTTATACGAAGGGCGAATGATGCACGAAGAGCGCTTGTTTGAGGACACAATAGATGCACGTATTCGTGATATTAATCAAGGACCTGATGGCTTTCTTTATTTGCTGACCGACGAGTCCAATGGCTCAATTCTTCAAATTAAACCGGCAGATTAACAATGTTGTATTCAGCGGTATTTAAAAAACTAACTTACACGGGGCTGCCTTTACTGGCGGCCTCTTTCGTTGTGCAGTCCGCCGAAGTGGACGAAACCGTTGTCGTTACGGCAACAGAAAGCGAAACGCCCTGGCTGACAACCGCGGCGAGTATCGATCGGGTGAACATCGAGAATACACTGCCTTCAATGAACATTGATGCTGGCGACGCGTTAGCAGGTGTCGCAGGGATTCAGGCCGATAACCGTTACAACTACGCACAGGACGCCCGGTTAGTGGTTCGCGGTTTCGGTTCCAGAGCCGCTTTTGGTGTGCGTGGCTTGCAACTGAACGTCGATGGCATTCCTCTGTCCATGCCCGATGGACAGGCGCAAACCTCTAGCTTCATTCTCGACAATGTTGACTCATTAGAAGTGCTCCGTGGGCCTTTGGCCACGCTGTATGGTAACTCCGGGGGCGGGGTGGTTGAGTGGTTCAGTCGCCAACCCACCGAAACGGCGCTAGAGTGGGGCGGTCAGTTCAGTGAAAACGACACACAACGCTACCGTGTCAATGCGCAATGGGCAACGGACACCAAGCAGCTACAGCTTATGGCAACCGACTTTCAGACCGATGGCCCACGTCGCCACAATTCTGCAGAGCGCCAGCAACAGGCCGTACGCTGGTACCATCAATGGGACGATCATAACCGTTTTATTCTGCGCTACGACAATAATGACGCACCGCTGTTGCAAGACCCCAGCGCTTTAACGCCTGAGGCCTGGCGTGAGGATCCAACGCAAACCGTTCAGCGTGCTATCGACTTTAATACCCGCAAAGACATTCATCATCGACAAGGCTCTTTGAGCTGGTTTCACGAGCGAGACAATGGCGAAGGCTTAGTCTCTGTTTGGCAAGGTGACCGCGAGATTGAGCAGTTCCTGCCTTTCGCTGGCGATAGCGTTAACGACGACGGGATTTACACCAGCTCCGGTGCGGTCATTGATGTCTCTCGCCAATTTGAAGGCGCGCACGCACGCTGGCGTCATCGCGGGAATAACTGGTCTGCGACCTTTGGTGCACAACTTGAGCGACAGCAGGATCATCGCTTTGGCTATGTGAATGACAATGGTGAAAAGGGTGAGTTGCGCCGTGACGAATTTAATTGGATAGACAACGCATCCGCTTACCTGCGCTTTCAGTGGCAATTAAGTGCAGAGTGGTCAGCAACCGGTGGCGTGCGGTACAGCGATATCAGCTACGACGTTAAAGACTACTTTACGGAGCTTGATGGTGCCGATGACAGTGGCAGTAGCGAGTTTCAGGAAACCACCGCAGCAGCCTCTCTGACTTGGCAGTTTTTACCCACATCCGCCACTTATTTAAGCCTTGGTCAAGGCTTCGAAACACCGACGCTCACTGAGCTTGCTTATCGAAATCAAGGTTCCGGTTTAAACCGCGAACTCGGACCGTCCACCAATGACCAGTGGGAATGGGGCATTAAGCACCAGCTACCAAAAGGCTGGCGTTTGCATTTAGCCTTCTTTGGTATTGAAAGCGACAACGAGATATTGGTTGATCAGTCGAACGATGGCAGAACGACATATCGTAATGCCTCTGAGACCTCTCGCGAAGGTGCCGAGCTCACCATTAACGGCGCGTTGACACAGCAGTTAAACCTATTGGTTTCCTACAGCTATATAGATGCGGTATTTGGCGAAGGTCCGTTACAGGATAACCAACTGCCCGGTGTGGCCGAAAGTCAGGGGTATTTGCGTTTCAACTGGCAGCCAACCGAGCAGTGGTTGGTTCAAGTTTCAGGTCAGTATCGTGACGAAACCCCGGTTAATGATGCAAATGACACCTTTGCACCGTCTTACACCACTTGGAATTTTGCGGCGAGCCGGGAATGGCAATGGTCGAACAGCGAATTGAACGTATGGGTTCGGGTCGACAATATTACCGACAAAGATTACGTCAGTGCGGTGGTTGTGAATCAGGGAAGCGGGCGCTCGTTTGAACCCGGAATAGGACGACAAGCAAGCGTCGGCATTAGCTGGCGCCGACGCTTCTGAGTGGTTTTAGACCATCGCTCTCAGCACATCAAGCAGGCGCTGAGCCGTCTGCTCTGATGATGCTGGGTTCTGGCCGGTAATCAGCATACCGTCCTGAACCGCATAGGCTTGCCAGTCATCAACTTTACGATAATGGCCGCCTTTCGCGGTCAGTTCGTCTTCCAACAAGAAAGGCACGACGTCCGTCAATTCAACGGCCGCTTCTTCAGAGTTACTAAAGCCCGTTACCGTACGGCCCTGAACAATGGGGTCGCCACTTGGTGTTTTCGCATTCAACAGTACTGCCGGCGCATGGCACACCGCAGAAACCGGCTTTCCTTTACTCCAGAATTGCTCAATCAATTTAATCGACTTTTCGTTATTGGTTAAATCCCACAACGGTCCGTGACCACCCGGATAAAAAATAGCGTCAAAATCATCGGGGTCAACATCGTCCAATGTGCAGGTTGTTTCGAGCTTGTGTTGCGCCTTAGCGTCATTTTCCAAACGCTCCGTGGCTTCTGTTTGCGCATCTGGCGCTGTGCTGTTTGGATCCATCGGCGGCTTACCACCTTTTGGAGACGCCAGCGTGACCTCAACACCCGCATCCACAAACACGTAGTAAGGTGCAGCAAATTCCTCAACCCAAAAGCCGGTCTTATGATCGGTATCGCCGAGCTTGTCGTGTGAGGTTAAAACCATTAATACTTTCACTGGGTACTCCTTAAATTTCGTCTGAAATTTTCTATTAACTTACCGCCCTTCTACGAATACGGGCTCTTTTTTGATCATTCCGAGGCGTTATCAAGCCAGCGATATAACGTGCGCCGAGTCACCCCTAGTATCTGCGCCGCCTGCGACTTATTGCCGTCGGTATGCTCTAACACTTTTCTAATATATTGGCTTTGGTATTCATCCAGCGTTGGCCAGGCCGAGGTCGCCGCCGGCTGACTGGTATCACTTTTTTCAACGATACGCTGCGGAAAGTCATCGACTGACAAAGTGTCGTTACTGGAGAACGCAAATGCCCGCTCTATGGCGTTTTGAAGTTCCCTAACGTTGCCCGGAAACGGATACCGATACAATAAATCGAGAGCCTCCGCCGAAATTCCGCGTACCACTTTATCGCTACTTTTTTGCTGTTGCTGAAGAAAAAAGTTCGCCAGCCGCTCAATATCTTCACCTCGCTCACGCAAAGGAGGAACGCGCAAACTGAACGTTTCCAGACGATAAAATAAATCCTGCCGGAACTTACCCTCTTCAACCAAACGCTCTAAGTCCTGGTGCGTCGCAGCAAGAATGCGAACGTCCACTTGTTCTTCTTTATCGCTACCAACAGCTCTTATAGTACCTTCTTGTAAAACACGCAATAATTTGGCCTGGAGCGCCATCGGCATTTCGCCAATTTCATCGAGCAACAAGGTGCCGCCATCAGCTTGCTTTAAAAGACCCTGACGTTTATTCTGTGCGCCGGTAAAAGCCCCCGCAGCATGGCCAAAGAACTCACTTTCCATTAAGTCAGCAGGAATGCCCGCACAGTTAACGGCCTGAAATGGTTTGTCAGCTCTGTCGCTCAGTTCATGCAGGGCTTTAGCGACTAACTCCTTACCCGTGCCGCTTTCGCCGGTAATAAGGACACTGCCACCCGTTGGCGCAATGTGTTCAATTTGGTCATAAAGCTTACGCATGGCGGGACTTTGCCCTACCAAGCCACCGGGGCCTTTCTGTTGCTGCTTGTAACGTTTCAGTTCCCGCTGCAATGAACGATGCTCTAGTATCCGATCAACGCTCAATAGCAGGTGCTCAATATCCAGCGGTTTAGTCAGAAAGTCATCGGCGCCTTTTTTCAACGCATCAACCGCCTGGTCAACTGTGCCAAATGCTGTTATCAGCAGCAGCGCCGGTGGGTTCTCCTGCTGTTTTAAGCTTGCCAGCAAAGTGAGCCCTGACTTTCCCGGCAGTCGTATATCGCTGACAATTAAATCGGGACTTGCCTTACTGCATTGAAACTCTTCTAAGCTTCCCCATGCGTTCACTTGGTAGCCTTCTGCTTCAAGTTCTTCGACCAAAAGCTCCTGCAAAGCCGGGTCATCTTCAATCACACCAATGACAGCTTTAAGTACAGCCATTATTGTTCTCCTATCACTGACGTATCAGCCAGGCTTGAGGCTGGTAAGCTTAAAATAACGCGACAACCACCCTTGTCATTATTCGTTAGTGTCAGTTCACCCTGATGATCACTCAACACATGTTTCACTATCGTCAGCCCCAAACCGGTCCCTTTACCTTGTGGTTTATTGGTTTCAAAAGGGTGCAGGGCTTTCTCTTTCATGTTTTCCGGCAAGCCCGCACCATCATCATCGATAATAATTTTCAAGGTATTGCTGTTATCGAGCTCGGCATGCAAGTGCACGATATGTTTTGCTGCCTGTAACGCATTGCGCATGACATTCACCAACGCCAGTTCAAGCCGCTTACTATCCACTTTTAACGTGACAGCCGGTAACTCACCCAGCTCGACTTTGGCTGAGCCTTTATCTTGCTCAAACTGAATACTGGTTACTGCCGTTTCAACCAAAGACTGAAGCGATAAGGTTTCTCTCTGCTGAACCGGTGTTCTGGAGAATGCGAGAAGCTGATTCACCAACCCGGTTAGGCGTTGCACTTGACCACGCACCGCTTGCAGCTGACGCTGACTTTCTTCATCTTTGTGGGTTCTTAAAAGGCGACTGGCGCGACCATCTATTACGGTGAGTGGCGCCCCAAGTTCGTGTGCTACTCCACTAGCGACGCTACCGATAGCCGCCATTTTTTCCTGTTCGCGCAATGCCTGCTGAAGTGAGGTTTCATGCTGACGTCTCTGCTCTAGCTCCTTTTCGGCATTTTCAATACTGTCCAGCATTCGATTCAGCCCCTGGGCAACTTCCTGCAATTCGGAGGGACCTTCAGGTTCTACACGCGCGTTGCGGTTACCTTCCGCCACTTGCAGCATCGCATCTTTCAGTTTGACAACGTGTCGCCCCACACCTCGATAATGACCGAATACCAATACGGCGATGGTAATAACGGCAAAGGCGCCCCAGGTTAACCAGGCATATTGGCTAAGTTCTTCGAAAGACTCATCAAAGTCACTGGCTCGGCGGTTAATTTGCAATAACCCGATAATTCTGCCGCCTCTGTCCACTATAGGAAGGAACTGTGAGAAAACATCACGTCCCTCTACCCGCCGGTAGTCATCCTGTTTTATTCCGGTTTGCACCGTTTGTAACGCTAACTGACTATTACTTAAATCGGTTTCCGTTACCCCCGCCTCAGCAACTTGCTCGCCGTAAACGTTGTAAACCGATGCGCCGTAAACACGGCCGATACTAAAAACAGAGTCGAGGTTAGCTTGTACTGTATCTAAGTCATTATTAACCAACGCATCACTAATCGGTAAGCTGATAGCGCGCCCCAAAAGTTCTAAGTCGCTTTTTAAACGATCATTAGCTTCCTCTGAAGCCACCTGTAAGCCCACACTGATAGCTACGCCCGAAATAAGCAGCATGGGGAAAACGACGTAAGCAAGTAAGCGGCGTTGCAAACTAGAAAGCGGCCATCTGTATACTTTTGTCACACTTTCCTCCTTTGGCTGTGTACTCAGGATACACATTTTCCAAAGTGTCTGCCTTAAAGATTACTTATCAAACAAAAAGCACATTAATAACAGTATCTTATAGAGTTGGCACAGTCTTCGCTTTAAATAGTGCGTTAATCAATCTGGCAGAATCAACAAGGAGATTATCATGCAAAAGACAATCATTGCATTGGCTACGGTATTCGCACTGGGTAGCACTGCCGCTATGGCACAGCAGCAACAAGCGCAAGACACCATGACACAACAACAGCAAACCCAGGAAATTACCGAAGGTATGCTGGTTAAGTTTGTTTCAGCAATGGAAGAAGTACAGGGCGTTACTGAAAAATACCGTGCAAAATTCCAAAATGCAGAAAACCAGGAAGAAGCTCGTAATATTCAACAGTCTGCTCAGCAAGAAATGATTGCAGCGGTTGAAGAGGCGGGTCTGACGCCTCAGCAGTACAACATGATCATTCAACAAGCACAGAATGATGAAGAGTTACGCGCTCGCTTAGAAGAGTTAACGTCTGACTCTTAATTCGCGTTTTCGAGACTTTATTCTAAAGCGGCCAATTATTTAGTTGGTCGCTTTTTTATTTGTCTACAACTTTAGTCGTAGTGATCCCACCATAATGACGGCCTCCCCCCGAAATTTACAATGTAACGCTTGATCAATTGTTAATTTAGTGTAATAACAAATGAGTACTATCTTTGATAGTTACAATAAAAACAACATGTTATCCATCGCGGGGAGAACAACAATGAAAACAGCATTTAAGTATTCACTTTGTGCACTAGCGGTCGGCGCATTATTTCATTCGCCAACTAGCTTTGCGCAAGAAGACACTCAAGCAGAAGATGAGCGTTTAGAACGAATCCAAGTAACCGGTTCACGTATTTCAAGAACCGAGATGGAAGGCGCCTCTCCAGTCGAAGTTATCGACAGAGAAAGCATCGAAGCCTCTGGCTTTAACAACCTTCAACAACTTTTAGAGCGCCTACCCTCAGCCGGTGTAGGAACTTTTTCAACTCAAGGTAACAGCCAGGACACCACGGCAAACGGTGCCGCAGCAATTAGTTTGCGTGGTTTTGGTGCCGATTCAACCTTAGTTCTGTTAAATGGTCGCCGTGTTGCAGTGTCTTCATTCGCAGAAGGCGTTGCTAACTCTTTTGTCGACATTAACTCTATTCCTGTCGCTGCGATTGAGCGTATCGATATTCTTAAAGATGGTGCGTCCGCTATTTATGGCTCTGACGCTGTCGCTGGTGTTGTAAACATCATTCTACGTGATGATTTCGTCGGAACTGAACTAACAGCTAGTCACGGTGGTACAACTGGCGACGTAAACTACGAAGAAACCAGCATGAGTCTTGTTTGGGGTACAGGTAGTGATGACAGTAACACCACTATGATTCTCGACTACTGGAAAAACACCTCTATCATTGGTGCGGAGTTTGGTCGTAACGGCACAGCAAACCAGGCACCGTGGGGTGGTAACGATTTCCGTTCTTCTCGTGGCTTCCCGGGAAGCTTTATCGTAGACGGTGAGGAACTGCCAGATCCAGACTGCCCACCAAGCTCTGAAGTAGGCACTCGCTGTGTATTTGATTACGGTCCTTATGCTCAAATATTCCCTGAAGCAGAGCGTGTGGGTGCAATAATTCAGTCTCGCAAAGAGTTTACTCGTGATATTGAAGGTTACATTGAGATCGCAGCCCAACATAACCGCTCTAAAGCGGGTGGCGCGCCAACACCTTTAGATGCTGACGCGGGGCTTTATGTTCCAGCTGACCACCCTAACAACCCTTGGGGTGAGCGAGTCGATATTAACTTCTTCCGTACTGTAGATGCTGGGCCTCGTATCTGGGACGTTGAATCAGACACCCTACGCTTTATTGCCGGTTTACGTGGCGATTTAAACGGCTGGGGCTGGGATATTTCTTACCAAAAAGGGCGCAGTGAAGGTATGCAGACAGGCTCTCGTGAACAGGGCTGGGTACGCACTGACTTCCTACAAGAAGAAATTAACGCGGGCAACTACAATCCGTTCGGCGGTACGATTAACGACCCTGAAGTCATCAACGATATAACGACCTCTTTGGTTCGTCGTGGTGAGTCACACTTAACCGCAATTGACGCCAGCATAGCCGGCGAAGCGTTTCAGCTCGGCAACCATTACGTATCTATGGCGGCCGGTCTTGAGTATCGTGAAGAAGACGTATTTGACCAGCCAGATGATCAGTTCCAGCGTGGTTTAATTTTTGGTACCGAGTCAGTACAGGCTGAGTCAGAACGAGACCAGTGGGCTGCTTACATGGAATTCTTAATTCCAATTACAGACACATTAGAGCTAACCGCAGCAGGTCGCTATGATGACTACAGCGACTTTGGTTCAACCTTTAATCCTCAGTTTAAATTACAATGGCGCCCAACTACTGATGTAACGCTTCGTGCATCATACGGTGAGGGTTTCCGAGCGCCATCACTGGCTCAGATTGGTTTAGGTCCATCTCAGGTTTCAACTTTCTTCGTTGATGAATACCGCTGTGAAACAGATGGTGAAAGTTGCGTTCCACTTGACTACACCATCGTATTCTCAGGCTCAGATGACCTGCAGCCCGAAGAGTCATCAAACTATAACTTAGGTGCCGTTTGGCAAGTTAACGATGACTTTGATATTTCTGCGGATTACTGGTCAATTGAGCAAGACAATAAAATTGTTCAAAACGACTTCGAAACTGTCTATGACGAAAACTGTAATGACCAAAGCAGCGACGTCTGTGTTCGCCGCGCCCCTTTACCTGGCGATGAGCTAGGTGAACTGGCAACGCTTTACAACACATATGTAAACCTATCTAGCCAGGAAGCGGCTGGTCTTGATTTCTCAGCGAATTATAACTGGGATACTCAAGATATGGGTACGATCCGTTTCGGTCTTGATTGGTCATACATGAGTAAGTTCGAAAAAGATGGTATTGATTACGCAGGTGAATATGAGTAC
Organism: Idiomarina piscisalsi; assembly: GCF_002211765.1. NCBI lineage: Bacteria > Pseudomonadati > Pseudomonadota > Gammaproteobacteria > Alteromonadales > Idiomarinaceae > Idiomarina > Idiomarina piscisalsi. The sequence goes on along the minus strand of NZ_CP022133.1, from coordinate 32,939 downwards.
CCAGAGCACCGCTGGACTGCTCGTGCTGAGTGGAGTCAGGATGCATTGGGCGTAAACTTAAACCTCAACTACATTGGCGAGTTTGAAGATTACCAAGCACCTGCGTTAGTTGAGAGTGAGAAGGCGCGTATGGTTGATAAACAACTACTGGTTGATTTACAAGGATACTATGACGTGACTTCTCAGCTTCGCCTGACTATTGGTACCACCAACTTGTTTGACGAAGAGCCACCAGAAGCGTTTAACAACGACCTATACGGCTATGCACCAAGCGTTCATAACCCCCGTGGTCGCTTTGTTTACACCAAAGTGAGTTATTCATTTTAAAAACTAAGTTTTAGCAGACTGTAAAATCCGCAATCAGTTTGGTCTGATTGCGGATTTTTTTGATCATATCTCCTATGCTTTACGTAACTCATTAAACTAAAAAGAATTAAACGCAAGGAGACAGCGACGTGAAAGCATCCGATTTATTCGTAAAAGCTCTGGAGAACGAAGGTGTTGAATACGTTTTCGGTATTCCGGGCGAAGAAAATCTGGACCTATTAGAGTCTCTTTCAAAATCTAATATCGAGCTTATTCTAACACGCCACGAACAAGGTGCCGGCTTTATGGCTGCCACTTATGGCCGTTTAACGGGCAAACCCGGCGTTTGTTTATCGACGTTAGGTCCGGGCGCAACCAACCTGGTGACGCCAGTAGCCTATGCGCAACTGGGCGCTATGCCAATGGTGGTTATTACCGGCCAAAAACCGATTAAAGAACGTCATCAGGGTCAGTTTCAGATTATCGACGTTGTCGATATGATGACGCCAATTACCAAATACACACAGCCTATTATCAGCGCCAGCAGCATTCCGTCCCACGTTCGGGAAGCGTTTCGTCGTGCAGAAGACGAGCGGCCGGGTGCGTCTCACCTGGAGTTGTCTGACGACATTGCTCGCGAAGAAGTTAACGCTAACCCAATAACGCCGAGCTTCTCGCGCCGTCCCATTACTGAGCATAAAGCGGTTCGTCATGTTCTGCAGCTGTTAAAAGACGCGAAACACCCAGTGCTGCTCATTGGTGCTGCGGCAAACCGCAAAATTACCGCGAAAATGCTCAGAGCCTTTGTCGACAAAACCGGCATTCCTTTCATTACCACACAAATGGGTAAAGGGGTTATTAATGAAGATCACCCTCGCTGGTTAGGTAATGCTGCGGTATCTGACGGCGACTACCCGCACCGAGCAATAGAAAAAGCGGACTTAATTCTGAACGTTGGCCATGATGTTGTTGAGAAGCCTCCGTTTATGATGAAAACCGGCGTCAACGACGACAGAAAAGTGGTTCATATTAACTTCCAGGGCGCCCAGGTAGACTCAGTCTATTTCCCACACGCCAGCATGATTGGTGACATTGGTAATAGTATTTGGCAGCTAAAAGAAGGCATTGAACCGCAAGAGCACTGGGACTTTGACTTTATGCTGAAGGTTCGCGACCACATGCGCGATCATACCGATGAAGGCGCCGACGACAGCCGTTTCCCTATTTTACCTCAACGCTTAGTTGAAGACGTGCGGGAAGTCATGCCTGACGATGGCGTTATAGCGCTGGATAATGGCATTTATAAAATTTGGTTTGCCCGTAATTATCCGGCTCGCGAGCCCAATACCGTATTATTGGATAACGCATTAGCGTCGATGGGCGCGGGTTTACCATCGGCAATGGCTGCGAAACTGGTTAATCCAGAGAAAAAAGTCATGGCGATATGCGGTGACGGTGGCTTTATGATGAACTCTCAGGAGTTAGAAACCGCCGTGCGCATGAACCTGGACATTGTCATTGTTATTCTCAACGACAGTGGCTATGGCATGATTAAATGGAAGCAGCAGCACATGGGCTTAAGTGACTATGGTTTGGACTTCAATAACCCAGACTTTGTGAAATACGCTGAGTCTTATGGTGCCAAAGGGTATCGCGTGGACAGTATCGATAACCTGATACCAATGATGAAAGAGTGCCTGAACAAGCCGGGTGTACACCTGATTGATGTTCCCATGGACTATTCACAAAACGACCGGCTGCTGAACGAGGAAATTCCTGAACGCAGCCGGGCAATAAAAACTTACTAAACCTTAGATGGATCCGTGTCCGCGAAGTAGGGGTAGTCGTTGAGCTTATCAACGAACGCCTCTAGTCGTGGGTACTTATCCAAATTAAACCGTTTTCGGAACAATCCCCAACTCAAGAAGCATCCTAGCCTTAATTCTCCGTCACTAAACGGATGGGGGCCTTCATAGGCGACCGCGTGGTCTTTTTCTTCCATCAATTGAAGTATGTCGTTAATACGGTCTTGCTGGCGCTCTAAATAAGGTGCTTGCGTACTTTTTACGCCGTCTTTTTCCAATAGAAAAATATTAATGGCAGCGTCCATTGCGGTGTTAACCAGACAATATTGGTCAAAGTCCTTCGTATCAGCAAAAAACCGTTCACCCGCTTTTTCCCGCACATACTTCAAAATACTGGTGGAGTCGTGCAGTCTTAAATCGTTATGGTGCAAAAACGGCACTTTTTTCGCCGGACTAAGCTTTGCACTCGTATCGTAGTCTGTTTCTGTTAATGAAAACTTAGTATCTGTCTCTAACAGTGCAATACGGCAATGTCTTACATAAGGTGACGTGTAACTGCCAAACAATTCCATGGTAAACCTCCGTTAATGATCACGACAGGCTTCGTCGGGATACTCCAGCTCTATGGTTGTATGAGCTAATTCAAACTCGGCCAGTTGTTCTGATATTTTTTCTTTCAGCACCGCTCTCTCCGTGCTGGTTAATTCCTTTGATACCACAATATGAGCGGTTAATACATGGCGTTCGCCATCGAGCGACCAAAAGTGCAGATGGTGGGCGTTATCGACTAAGTCCAGCACCACCAACTTTTTATGAATTTGCTGATAGACTTCCGGGTCAGGGGAAGCTTGAACAAATAATTTAATCGTTGCGCCAAGATGACGTATCACATTCACCAGAATAAATAGCGTAAAAGCAATAGAAAGCAGAGGGTCAAGAATAGGCCAGTCGACAAACAGTAAAACAACAGAAACGATCAGTACGGCAACCCAGCCCAGAACGTCTTCCAGCAAATGCCAATTTAAAACCCGTTCGTTCAGGGACTGGCCTTTTGAGAGTTTAAATGCCGCGTAACCATTCACAATAACGCCAAACACGGCCAGTAATGCCATTCCCTCCGCCATTGGCATAACCGGATTCCACAGCCTCGGGATAGCTTCAAATAGAATCCAAATGGAACCTGCTGTAAGAATAACGGCGTTGATAAAAGCACCGACTAACGAAAGACGCCGGTAACCATAAGTGAAGGTATTGGTCGCGTCTTTCTTGCTGAATTTATCCAGCAACCAAGCCATACCAATGGATATGCTGTCGCCCAAATCGTGTACCGCATCTGCGAGTATTGCCGTACTGTTTGTCAGTATTCCACCAATAAACTCAATAACGGTAAAACACAGATTCAAGAAAAACGCCCAGCCAATGCGTTCAGACGCTGTGTCATGATGATGGTGGTGGTGCATATTATCCCTAATGTTAATAAAGGTTTGTTTTAATGACTGAAAAGCCGTTTAAAAAACGTAATTCTTGTTAATGTAACACTCATTTATAACGCAAATGAAGTATTGCTTACACACGTTGAACAGTCCAAAATTTCGCCAACTTTAGATATCGCTAAATTATAGTGTTGTAACCTTCCTTTAGGAGTTTTTCATGAAGTACTCTTTATTAGCTTCTATCAGTGCAAGCGCACTGGTTATGAGCTCTTCTGCGCTTGCCCAGGATCAAATTGAATGGAGTGGCTTTGGTAGTATTGCCGCCGGCATGACAACCGGCAGCGACGACCAGCTGTTCGGCTACGATAACGATTTGGACTTTAACCCAGGCAGTCTATTTGCACTGCAAGCAAAAGCGAATTTGTCCGACAAGCTTAGCGTCACCACACAAATTATGTCACGCGGCTCTGAAGATTTTGACCTTGGCGTTGAGTGGGCATACCTACAGTATCAGCTGACTGACTCCGCCAGTGTTAACGTCGGTAAACTGCGTTTACCTTTTTACATGTATTCAGATTACCTGGATGTCGGTTACAGCTACCACTGGCTGCGCACCCCTCAGAGCGTTTATCGCGTGCCTTTCGATAACTACACCGGCGTTAGCTTTCAGCATAATGCGTTCGTTGGTGACTTCACTTTTAACACGCAAATTGTTGCCGGCAATATGCAGGACGACATTAGTGTAATTGGTGGTGAAACGGCCGAAGCTGAATTGAACAACCTTATCGGCTTTAATACCAGCGCGATATACAGCAATCTGACGATGCGAGTCGCGTACTACCAAACCAATGACGCAAACATTCAGTTACGCGGTATTGACGGTGATGTAGACGCATTACTTACGCTATTAGAGCAAGTTGGAGCTGATCAAATCATCACTGAACTTGATGCGTCGGAAGACAAAGGCACTTTCGCTGGTGTCGGCGTTATGTACGACAATTTCGATTGGTTTGTTGGCGCTGAATATACGGAATTAGAGTTAGAAAATAGCTACGTTCCAAAACAACGTTCAGCTTACATTACCGCCGGAAAACGTTTCGATTCTTGGGCTCTGCATGCGACTTACGGCAAAACTGACGACAAAGTCATGAACCCTGAGCGCTTTGCTGTACCCGACCCGCAATTACAAGCCGTCGTGAATCAAGCAGCCAATATCGTGGTTACCGAAACGGCTTACAGCTCTATCGGCGTTAACGTCAACATTGCGCCAAGTGCGGTTTTGAAATTTGACGTTACTCACGCTGACAACAAGTTAACCGACGAATCTGATGTATTGGCATCAGCTGCCGTTCAATTTGTATTTTAAGGAAGTATGATGAAAAAGTTAGCCGTATTTCTCATCGTGTTGTTCGCCGGTATGCTGAGCTTCTCAGCGTCGGCAAACAACGGTGTTGTCGTGTCTCAGACTGAGATTAACGAAGAGTCCATCGCCCGAATTTATTTGGGGCAGTCGCGTGTTTTAACAGGCGTTAACCTGCCTGAAGATTCAGCCACTCGTACCGCTTTTGAAGAAGCGTTAGTCGGTCAAACCGGCAACCAGTTAAAGCGTCATTGGGCTAAATTAAAGTTCACTGGCCGGGCGACGCCACTTGAAACCTTAAACAACGACGATGCGGTCATCGAGTTTTTGAAGAGCAACCCGCAAGGTATTGGGTATGTTTCAGACAAAAGCAAAGTATCCGGTGATTTGAAAGTTATCGCGACGTTCTAAGCCACAGCACGAAAGCCTCCGGTTATTTGCCGGAGGTTTTACGTTGAAACCTGGTTTCGGCCATTTTCTTTTGATTCATATAAGGCTGCGTCCGCTTTTTCTAACCAGTTCTCAGCAATTGAAAATTCATTAGAAAATTCAGCAACGCCTGCGCTTACTGTCAGTTTTAGCTGCTCATCGTTATATTCTTTGCCTAACGGCAGGGGCGTTTCTTCTATCCGCTTTCTTAATCGATCGGCAACTAGCACACCGTCTTTTAACGACGTCTTAGGTAAGAGAATGACAAACTCTTCTCCGCCGTAACGACCACAAACATCCGTTTCTCGCTGGCTTTCTAAAATGATATCTGCAATCAATTGAATAGCTCGGTCACCAACTTGGTGCCCATACGTATCATTAACCTGCTTAAAGTGATCAATATCCATCATGATGACAGATGCGGTGTCTTCGTACCGTTTACAACGAAGAAACTCCTGCTCAAACAGCGTTTGCCAATGTCCGCGATTAACGAGTTGGGTTAAGGCATCCGTCTGGCTGATGGTTTTTAGCTTTAATAAGTTATTCGCTTCCTCACTGACATCATAAACCAGCGCACAAATATGATGGATTTGTTTGTCCGTAGAAAATAATGGAAATAACGTCACGTTCTGAAACATTAGTTCAGATTCTGCTGTAAACGGTCGGGTATTTTCAAAGTTCAGAATGTGGGGCTCTTGCTGCCAGTTACAGTGGGCCTGAATCCCCAACTTTAAAACGGACTCGGTTTTGTATTGAAACCAGCTTTTAGGTAACGTTGGCAACAGAGTGAACAAGTTTTTATCTCTAGCCGCAACGCTACTGATGCCACTGTGGTTTTCCATAAAACCGTTCCACACTTTAACCTCGTAATTGCGGTCAAAAACTATCAGTCCAACCTCAATATTCTGAAGAATTTGTAAAACCCAATGCAGGTTAGTAATGTCTAACTCATCTTTATTCATCGATAAAGTACCCGGCTCGTTCTTCAAGTGCTGCAATTGAAGCTTCAGTAAAAATAACATAGAGATCGCAATTCAAATGATAGTCAGGGATCTCATAGTCGATGGTAATGACTAAAACTTCTTTGTCTTTCACATCTTCTTTGAACACATTATTGACGGTTTCGCTCATTCCCAGAAAGGCTGGCTGACTGATGTTTAATTCTAAATCCAGTTGTGAGGAGAACCGCTTTAAAAAAGCGGCTATCAGCGTTGAGGCAACATCTAGCAATACACTTCGGCTGTCATCCTTAAATTCATAACCATGGTAGGCCGACAGCTTAGATGGTAAGTCGTTGAGCGTTCGATTATCAACGCAAAGAATGGCTTCTCCGGCTATTGCGTTACCAACAAAACCCTCAGACACCATGTTTACACGTACATTGTCATCGTGAAGTTCATGGATCAGCGCATTGTAAGGGCGCTTGGCCACCTCTGGAACAGGGAGCTGAATAAAGGAACCCAACATATCACCAAGCAGTTTTGCCGCATCGCCAAGCGCTATATTGCTGACCTCCTTTAAAATATCGGTAGGCTCAATAGGCTCAGTTTTTGCTTTCCGGCGCTGGTGGTTACCAGGCAATAACTCTCTTATAAGACCATAGCGCTCGAGTACATCGTGCAATTCTTCAGAAACAATAGGTTTCTTTATAAAACCCAAAGCACCGAGTTTTTCTACCCGGCGTTGTGACTCTTCCTGAATATCACCGGAGATGACTATTGTCAGGCAGTCTAACTGCTGTTCCCTAATACTTTTTAAAACCTCAAAACCATCCATTACTGGCATGGTTAAGTCAAGAAACAGCAGCTCTACAAGACCTTGTTTTATAAGATCTAACGCTTCTTGTCCATTTTCAGCGAAGCTCACCTCAATGTCCCAGTCCTTAGGTAAGGCAAGCTCAATGCTTTTTCGGGCGACTTTAGAGTCATCACATATTAGAACTTTCATAGACTAAACATGGCATAACTAAGCTTTATCGTTAAGTTCTTTTTACAGAATATAGACAATTAGCCCACCCATTAACCAAAGGACGCTCACAACACATAAAGTGTTCATCACTTTTTCGCCAACAGACGACCCGCCGTGATCATGGTGATGATGATGCTCATGCCCTTTTTGTTTCTTACGCCAAAGTACAATCATAACCACACTGAGCAGCAAGAAAACAATGTTGAGGACAAAACCATAGTTCAGTTTGAAATGCTCTTGTTCAGCCGGTGATGACCATTGAGAGGCGTCGGGTAGTGCGTCAAAAGCTAACAGGCCATAATGCATAGACAGCGACGCAGCGACCAGACAAACGAACAACATTAAAGCGATGTACAAGGCCATTTTCCAGCCGTAATAGCGCGCATTAATCTTTAATACCGGCAAGACAATTAAATCAGAGAAAATGAATGCCATAACACCCGCAAAAGCGACACCTTCACCAAAAAGCACCGCCGCCAATGGGATGTTCCCCATGGAACCTATGAATGTGAAAAATGCAGCGATAGGACCAACAACCGCTTGCTGTAATAATGACCAAAAGCCAGGCTCACCCTGAGTACCCACTCCAATAAACAGCCACTCGAAGAAAGCACTTGGCACGAAGGCGGAGATCACACCAGCGACAGTAAAGCCAATAAGGACATCCTGCCAGACCATCTGCCATTCCATCACATACTTCTGACCAACTTTTTGCCACGTATCGACACTGAGCAAATCGGAAAGCGTACTTTCATGATGATGTTCGTCGTCTTCATTTTCTTCTTTACGGGCACTTTTAATGAGGTTTTGGGGGTTGGTTAGGGTAATGAATAACCAGACAAAGAGAATAAGTAACAGTCCGCCGACATACTCGCCAACGACAAATTGCCAGCCTAGAAATATTGAAATAACAAAACCCAGTTCAATAACCAGGTTTGTAGAGGCCAGCATGAAAGCCATAGAGGCGCTAAACGCTGCGCCCTTATTAAATAAAGCTCGAGTCGTTGAGAGTGCAGCGAAGCTACATGAACTAGAGATAAATCCAAAGAAGGTGCCTAGCGACACGGATTTGAGGTCATTTCCCCCCATCGCCTTACGCATTCTCCGCTTAGTAATAAGCACTTGAATTAAGCTACTGATCAAATAACCTAATACAAACGCCCATAGCGCCATCCAGAAAAAACCGAGACTGGTGTACGCTGATTCGCCCCATAGGGAGAAAAAGTTTCCCATAACGACTCCTAAAAATAAAAAACCCAACCACCTCAAGGTAGTTGGGTTTTATTAAAAGGTCAAACTAGATTTTAATTTTTACCCAAAAAAATCAATCAGTTAGCTATTCTACTGTCACTGACTTAGCCAAGTTTCTGGGTTGGTCCACATCGGTACCTTTTATCAGTGCGACATAGTAAGACAGCAGCTGCAACGGAGCGGTGTAAACAATAGGCGCTATCACTTCGTCGCAGTGACAAACGTTCAACACGTTCATTGTGTCATCACTCTTGAAGTGGGCGTTTTTATCAGCAAAAACGTACATCAACCCGCCACGGGCTCGCACTTCTTCCACGTTCGACTTCAGCTTTTCCAATAAGTCATTGTTTGGAGCCACGACAATAACCGGCATTTCTTCGTCAATCAGTGCCAGTGGGCCGTGTTTTAACTCACCAGCAGCATAGGCTTCTGCATGAATGTACGAAATTTCTTTCAGTTTTAAAGCGCCTTCCATTGCTATGGGGTATTGGTTACCTCGACCCAGGAATAGGCTGTGGTCTTTGTTAGCAAAGTCCTGAGCCAACTCTTCAATTTCATCGGCTAATGCTACCGCTTCTTCCAGCTTGGTTGGTAAGGCTTGCAGTGCATGAACAACGGCCTCTTGCTGTTGCTCTGGCATACCGCGGTATTTACCAATACCTAAGGTCAGCATTAATAGACCGGTAAGCTGTGTTGTGAAAGCTTTGGTCGACGCCACGCCAATTTCCGCACCGGCGCGAGTTAAAAAGGCCAAGTCAGATTCGCGTACCATAGACGAAGAGCCGACGTTACAAATAGTCAGGCTACCTTTATAACCAAGCTCTTTCGATAAGCGCAGTGCTGCCAACGTATCCGCTGTTTCACCACTTTGAGAAATAGTGACTAATAAGCTGTTCGGATGAACATAGGACTTGCGATAACGGAACTCTGAGGCAATTTCGATATTACATGACACATTGGCCATAGATTCCAGCCAGTAGCGGGCAACCATACCGGCATGATAACTGGTGCCACAAGCGACAATTTGGACATGCTCAATATCCTTCAGAATTTCCGCTGCGTTCTCACCAAAGGCGTTATCCAACACCGTGGTTTCCGACAAACGGCCTTCCAGTGTATTACGAACCGCTATTGGCTGTTCATAAATTTCTTTCAACATGAAATGACGATACTGACCTTTACCGCCAGCGTCATAGCTGACATCAGATTCGACCACCTCTCGCTCTACCGAGTTGCCATCAGCATCGTAAATAGCAATATTTGTCCGGTTAATATCGGCGACATCACCTTCTTCCAGATAAATAAACTGGCGGGTAACCGGTAACAGTGCCAACTGATCAGAGGCGACAAAGTTCTCGCCAATTCCAACACCGATAACCAATGGGCTGCCAGAGCGAGCAACAACCAGACGTTCAGGATGCTTCGTGTCCATAACAACGGTGCCATAAGCGCCTTCCAACTGGCGAACAGCCGATTTAACTGCTTCTAACAAATCGCCCTTCGTTTTGCGCTCATGATGAATTAAGTGAGCAATGACTTCGGTGTCTGTTTGTGAATTGAACACATAGCCTTCGGCTTTTAACTCTTCGCGTAGACGTTCATGGTTTTCAATAATCCCGTTATGCACTACAGCAATTTCATCCTCAGAGCGGTGAGGGTGAGCATTCGCTTCGGTCACACCGCCGTGTGTTGCCCAACGAGTGTGTGCAATGCCAATAGTCCCGTCCAGTGGGTTCTGATCTATCGCGTCTTTCAATTCCTGGACTTTGCCGGTTCGTCTGACACTTTTTAATTCGTTGTTAGCATCAATGACGGCAACGCCTGCCGAGTCATACCCTCTGTATTCAAGGCGTTTTAGACCTTCCAACAAAATACCGGCGACACGGCGTTCTGATGTTGCACCTACTATACCGCACATAACTTAACTTCCTTTTTTCTGAGGGCGTTGCCAGCCACTGATATTACGCTGTTTACCACGCGCTACTGCAAGTTCTTGGTCTGCCACTTCACGAGTGACCACTGAGCCAGCACCAACGGTCGCATTATTGCCAATTTTTACCGGTGCGACCAATGAGCTGTTAGAGCCAATAAACGCACCATTACCTATTTCGGTCAAAAATTTATTCACGCCGTCGTAGTTACAGGTAATGGTTCCCGCACCAATGTTCGCATAGTCACCCACCTGAGCGTCGCCCAAATAAGTTAAGTGACTTGCTTTCGAGCCTTTACCTAAGCGGCTTTTCTTCATTTCAACAAAGTTTCCGACCTGCGCTTCATCAGCAAGTTCCGCACCGGGGCGCAAGCGAGCAAATGGACCCACTTTGCAATTTTGCGCTACTGTCGCACCTTCAATGTGTGAATTCGCACGAACCACCGTGTTGTCGCCGATTTTAGCGTCTTTAATGACACAGTTAGGCTCAATAGTGACGTTATTACCAATAGTGACATCACCTTCAATAACCACGTTAATATCGAAAGTCACATCGTTGCCTACGGTTAATTTACCACGACAATCGAAACGGGCAGGGTCAATTAAAGTGACGCCTTGAGTCATTAACTCATCGGCCTTTCGGCGCTGAAAAGCTCGTTCTAGTTGAGCTAACTGCTGGCGATTATTCGCCCCCTCAACTTCATAGGTTGCGTCGGGTTGTGCGGTGGCAATTGTCACACCCTGTTCAGCGGCCATCGCCACAATATCCGTCAAATAATATTCTTTCTGTGCATTGTTGTTGCTTAAATTTTCTAACCACGATTTTAGCTTGGCACCATCGGCAATCATAATACCGGTGTTCACTTCCTGAATCACTAGTTGCTCTGTGCTTGCGTCTTTTTGCTCCACAATCCCGGTAACTTGCTTGTCTGTGTTCCTAACAATACGACCATAACCGGTTGGGTCATCGAGCGTCATGGTAAGAAGACCCAGCTCAGTGGTTTGTGTGGCCGTTAATAGTTTGATTAGAGTGGACTCACTTAGTAACGGCACGTCACCGTATAAAATAACGACTTTTTCATCATCATTCAGGAAGGGAATAACTTGTTGAACCGCATGTCCGGTGCCGAGTTGTTCGCGTTGCTCTACCCAGGTTAAATCGTCGCCCTGAATACTTTGCTGTAATTGCTCACCGCCATGGCCATATATCAGGTTTACTGCCTCAGGCTTTAACGAACGCGCGGTATCAATCACGTGCTCAACCATTGGTTTATTCGCCACCTTATGCAGCACTTTGGGTAAGTCTGAGCGCATTCTGGTTCCTTTACCAGCCGCCAGAATCACAACGCGTAACTTCATAATTATCGAGTCCTTAATAAAACATTCATAACCGGCATTGTAACGACAAAAAAGGCCTTGTTGTACTCACAACAAGGCCTTTTACAGGTTATATACAAACTTTTAGCGCTTAAGCTTACGAATAACCTCAAGCTGAGCCAACGCACGTGATAATTCGGCAATAGCTTCCGCATAAGTGACATCAGCACTCGAGTCAGCAATCGCTTCTTCAGCACGTTTTTTCGCAGCTTCTGCGGCTTGCTCATCTAGCTCATCGCCACGTACTGCAACATCAGCAAGTACAATGACATGACCCGGCTGAACTTCTAGAACACCGCCAGCGACATACATAAGCTCTTCATCACCTGCTTCACTGACATAACGCACCATACCTGGCTTAATTTTTGTCAGTAGAGGTGCGTGACCTGGGTAAATACCCAGCTCACCTTCGCTACCAGAAACCTGAACCGTTTGTACGACGCCTGAGAACAGTTTCTCTTCAGCGCTAACAACGTCCAGATTTAATGTTTGTGTTGCCATTCAAACCTCCCGGTTGGTTACAGGTTTTTGGCTTTTTCTACCGCTTCTTCGATGGTACCAACCATGTAGAAGGCCTGCTCTGGCATATCGTCGTATTCGCCATCTAAAATGCCTTTAAAGCCGGCAATAGTGTCTTTCAACGATACGTATTTACCTGGCGCACCAGTAAATACTTCGGCTACGAAGAAAGGCTGCGACAAGAAGCGCTGGATTTTACGAGCACGAGATACAGACAGTTTGTCCTCTTCAGACAGCTCGTCCATACCCAGAATCGCAATGATGTCTTTCAGCTCTTTATAGCGTTGCAGTACTTCCTGAACACCCATTGCGGTGTCGTAGTGCTCATCACCGATAACCTGTGGGTCCAATTGACGTGACGTTGAATCCAATGGGTCAACTGCAGGGTAGATACCCAATGACGCGATGTCACGGTTCAATACAACAGTCGCATCCAAGTGAGCGAAGGTTGTTGCAGGTGATGGATCCGTTAAGTCATCCGCAGGTACGTAAACGGCCTGAACAGACGTGATTGAGCCTGTCTTAGTCGAAGTGATACGTTCCTGAAGAACACCCATTTCTTCGGCTAGAGTAGGCTGATAACCAACCGCTGAAGGCATACGGCCTAACAATGCTGATACCTCAGTACCGGCCAGTGTGTAACGGTAGATGTTATCAACGAAGAAAAGTACATCGCGACCTTCGTCACGGAATTTCTCAGCGATAGTCAAACCGGTTAAAGCAACACGTAAACGGTTACCTGGTGGCTCGTTCATCTGACCATAAACCAGTGATACTTTATCCAGAACGTTTGAATCGTTCATCTCGTGATAGAAGTCATTACCTTCACGAGTACGCTCACCAACACCAGCGAATACTGAGTAACCGCTGTGCTCGATAGCGATGTTACGGATAAGCTCCATCATGTTAACGGTTTTACCAACACCAGCACCACCGAACAGACCCACTTTACCGCCTTTAGCAAACGGGCAAATCAAGTCAATGACTTTGATACCGGTTTCTAACAGCTCGTTAGTGTTTGACTGTTCTTCGTAGCTTGGTGCTGCACGGTGAATCGACATTTTCTCGTCTTCACCGATAGGGCCCGCTTCATCAATTGGGTTACCCAATACATCCATAATACGGCCCAGGGTCTTCTTACCCACAGGAACCATGATTGATTCACCGGTATTTTTAGCGGTGATACCACGACGCAGACCGTCAGTTGTACCCATTGCGATGGCACGTACGATTCCGCCGCCCAGCTGCTGCTGAACTTCAAGAACCAAACCTTCTAAACCACCTTCGGTCACTTTCAGTGCGTCGTATACTTTTGGTACAGCGTCTTGTGGAAATTCTAAATCCACAACGGCGCCGATAATTTGTACGACCTTACCTTGACTCATGACGTTTCCTCTAACTCTTCAATTCTGTTAACCGTTGCCGCGTTATACCGCTTCGGCGCCGGACACGATTTCCGAAATTTCTTGCGTAATTGCTGCCTGACGCGCCTTGTTATACTGCAATTGCAGCTGATCGATAATATCTTCGGCGTTGTCAGTCGCAGCCTTCATCGCAATCATCCGAGCGGCTTGCTCACTAGCAAAGTTATCTACGACACCCTGATACACCTGCATTTCTACAAAGCGACGGATTAGCGTATCTAGAATACTTTCTGGATTCGGCTCATACAGGTAATCCCAGCTACCTGTTTGCACTTCTTCTTCCGATCCTGCTTGCGGCAATGGCAACAATTGATGAATGGTCGGCTCCTGGGTCATCGTATTCACAAATTTGTTGAATACGACGTACAAGCGATCAATTTTACCTTCTTCAAAGGCATCCAGCATAACCTGGATAGAACCGGTGATTTCTTTCAGCTCTGGCTTATCGCCCATACCTGAAACTTGCGCTTTCAACTTACCAAAACGCTTGAAGAAACCGGTTGCTTTGCTGCCTATTGCGGCAAAATCCGCTTCAACATCCTGCTCTTTCCATTCGTTAGCATGCTTAACGACTTTCTTGAACTCATTACCGTTCAAGCCGCCACACAAACCACGGTCGGTAGAAACAATGATGTAACCCACACGCTTAACCTGACGTTCTTCCATAAATGGATGACGATACTCAAGGTTACCGCGCGCCACATGACCAATCACCTTGCGAATGGTGTCCGCATAGGGGCGACTTGCCTCCATACGTTCCTGCGCCTTTTTCATTTTCGACGCAGCGACCATTTCCATAGCACTGGTGATCTTCTGAGTATTACCGATACTCGAGATCTGAGTTTTTATCTCTTTACCGCTGGCCATGACGATTCTCCTGTTAACTCAACGACAAATGGCCGCTACTGCGGCCAGGTGCGATTACCATGATTGCGTTTGCTTGAATTTCTCAAGCGCGGCTTTCAGTTGCGCATCGATGTCGTCGTTATAGTTGCCAGTTTTATCAATCTCAGCCATTAGCTCGGCGTATTCGCTCGCCATGAAAGATTGCAGCGACTCTTCAAAATCCATGATTTTGTCGATTTCGACGTCTTTCAAGAAGCCTTTTTCAACGGCATAAATTGATACAGCCATTTGAGACACGCTCATAGGCTTGTACTGTTTCTGTTTCATCAGTTCGGTTACACGCTGACCGTGTTCCAACTGTGAACGAGTCGATTCATCAAGGTCAGATGCGAACTGAGCGAATGCCGCCAATTCACGATACTGAGCCAAGGCAAGACGGATACCGCCACCCAGCTTCTTGATGATTTTGGTCTGTGCTGAACCACCAACACGAGAAACCGAAACACCAGCGTTAACCGCAGGACGAATACCTGAGTTAAACAAGTCAGTTTCTAAGAAGATCTGACCATCGGTGATTGAGATAACGTTAGTCGGTACGAACGCCGATACGTCACCTGCCTGAGTTTCAATGATAGGTAAGGCAGTTAAAGAACCCGTTTGGCCTTTGACTTTACCGTCAGTGAACTTTTCTACGTAGTCAGCGTTAACACGCGCTGCACGCTCAAGTAAGCGAGAGTGGAGGTAGAAAACGTCACCAGGGAATGCTTCACGACCTGGCGGACGACGCAGCAACAGTGAAATTTGACGATATGCAACAGCCTGCTTAGAGAGGTCATCGTATACGATCAAAGCGTCTTCACCGCGGTCACGGAAGTATTCACCCATAGTACAACCTGAGTAGGCTGCCAGGTATTGCAGTGCTGCAGACTCTGAAGCAGAAGCCGCAACCACAATGGTGTTTTCCAATGCGCCGTGCTCTTCCAGCTTACGTACAACAGCAGAGATGGTTGAGTTTTTCTGACCAATGGCTACGTAAACACACTTAATACCAGAGTTTTTCTGGTTAATGATGGCGTCAACAGCTAGGGCAGTTTTACCAGTTTGACGGTCACCGATGATAAGCTCACGCTGACCACGACCGACTGGGATCATCGAGTCAATTGATTTGTAACCCGTTTGAACTGGCTGATCAACTGATTGACGTTCGATAACACCTGGTGCGATTTTCTCAACTGGCTCATAGCCGTCCGCTTCAACAGGGCCTTTACCATCAATAGGTTGACCCAGCGTGTTAACCACACGGCCTAACAGTTTTTCACCAACCGGAACTTCTAAGATACGACCGGTAGATTTTACTTTGGTGCCTTCCTGCAAATCTGCATAAGGGCCCATAACAACCGCACCGACCGAATCACGTTCAAGGTTCAATGCGATAGCGTAACGATTACCAGGAAGCTCAATCATTTCACCTTGCAGACAGTCTGCAAGTCCGTGAACACGAATGATACCGTCTTGAACAGACATGATGGTACCTTCGTTACGAGCTTCGCTGGTGACTTCGAACTTCTCAATTCGCTGTTTGATAAGTTCTGCGATTTCATTTGAATTCAATTGCATGCTCAAGTCCCCAATTAGGATTGCAGTGCGGTGGCAAGTCTATCGAGCTTGCCACGCAAGGTGCCATCGATAACGGTGTCACCTGCTTCAATGACCAGCCCACCAATGATGGACTTATCAACACTGCAGTTCAGCTTAATTTTGCGTTGCAGACGTTTTTCCAGTGCTTTGCTTAACTCAGTTTGCTGTGCTTTCAGTAACCGAGTGGCTGATTTGACATCGACAGTAACTTCTTTGTCATATTCTGCACGAAACGCCTGATAAAGCTCACTTACTGCTGGTAAGGCCGGTAAACGTTCGTTTTCCGCCATAACCTTAAGGAAATTCTTCATGTTGTCGTCGATTTCATCGCCGCAAACACCAAGAAATACTTCCGTGGTTTTTCCAACAGTCGCAGAGCTGCTCAAGAAAGACGCTATAGCTTCATCCTGTGCTACCGAGGCAGCAAAAGAGAGCATTTCGTCCCACTTATCAAGCGCTCCTTGTTCCAAAGCAAAATCAAAAGCTGCTTTAGCGTAGGGGCGAGCGACCGTAGTCAATTCTGACATAAGCTCTAAACCCCTTTATTAAAGTTCAGCGACCAGTTTTTCAACAATGTCGCTGTGAGCGTCTTTATCAATTTCACGCTCGATGATTTTCTGAGCCCCTGTTACTGCAAGAACAGCAACTTGCTTGCGCAGCTCTTCGCGAGCGCGGTTACGCTCAGCAGTGACTTCTTCGTGACCCGACGCAACGATTTTTTCACGTTCTTCGTGACCACGTTGAGTTTCTTCCTCAACGATTTTAGCGCCACGTTTTTTCGCCTGTTCAACGATTTCAGCCGCCTGCTGTTTCGCTTCTTTTAGCTGCTCAGCAATTTCTTCCTGGGCTTTTTCTAAATCTTTTTGAGCGCGTTCGCCCGCATTTAGACCGTCAGCAATTTTCTTCTGACGCTCTTCGATAGCATTGATGATCGGTGGCCACACGAACTTCATGCAGAACCACACGAACACGATGAACGCGATCGTTTGTCCAATTAGAGTTGCGTTGATATCCACAACGGACCTCCTTTATCTGGTGACCGTCGAATCGCGCTTAGCCTAACTGAGTTAAGAACGGGTTAGCGAAAGTGAATAACAATGCAACCGCAACACCGATCATCGCGATAGCATCGATAAGACCCGCTACGATGAACATTTTAACTTGCAGCTGAGGCGCTAATTCAGGTTGACGAGCAGCAGCTTCCAGGAATTTACCACCCAGCATACCGAAGCCAAGTGCTGTACCTAGTGCAGCAAGACCGATCATGATTGATACAGCGATAGCAGTAAAAGCAACTACAGTTTCCATTGATTTCTCCAGTTTTTCAGTAGATTAAAGTTAAAAAGTAAAACAAAAACTTTTCAGTTAAAACGTATTAAAACTTAGTGTTCAGATGACGCCATGCTTAAGTAAACAATAGTCAGCATCATGAAAATAAACGCTTGCAATACAATGACCAGAATATGGAATACCGCCCAGGCAAAGTGCGCTGGCAGCTGCCAAAAACCAATCATAGCAATAAGAATGAAGATTAACTCACCCGCATAAAGGTTACCGAACAAACGTAGCGCCAGTGACGCTGGTTTTGCCAGTAAGGTAATGCTTTCAAGCACAAAGTTGACCGGAATAAGCGCCCAGTGATTGAACGGGTTTAGGGTCATTTCTTTGGTAAAACCTTTGATGCCTTTGTACTTGATTGAGTAGATAATAATTAGAGCAAAAACACTCAGACTCAATGCAAAGGTGGTGTTTAAATCGGTGGTTGGCACCACTTTGAAATAAACGTCGTGCGGATCATCCACGAAACCAAGACCATAGCCAATATACATAGCCGCTGTTGGCAGCCAGTCAACCGGCACAAGGTCCATTAAGTTCATCAGGAATATCCAGACGAAAATAGTTAACGCTAAAGGTGCAATGAGTTTATCTTTACCGTGAAAGGACTCTTTGACGCTATTATCGACGAATTCGACGATCATCTCGACAAAGCATTGCCACTTACCAGGTACCCCCGCAGAGGATTTTTTCGCTACTCTGCGGAAACTCCACAGAAACAGCGTACCCAGTAACACGGACCAAAAGATAGTATCGACATTAACCGCCCAGAATCCCTCACCGACCGTCCAGTTTTGAAGGTGGTGTTGAATATACTGAGTCGGAGTTTGCTCTCCACTTATCATGTTGTTTCCCAGTTACGTTGATTTTAAAAACAAAATTGGTGCAATCCACTGCATGATGACGGTAATGACAAAACCCGTTAACAACCACACAGGAT
This sequence comes from Idiomarina piscisalsi, assembly GCF_002211765.1. Classification (NCBI taxonomy): domain Bacteria; kingdom Pseudomonadati; phylum Pseudomonadota; class Gammaproteobacteria; order Alteromonadales; family Idiomarinaceae; genus Idiomarina; species Idiomarina piscisalsi. The sequence continues at coordinate 14,378 of NZ_CP022133.1, read as the reverse complement.
TAAAATTTGTTACCAGCAACGCCAATACGAGCAGCACTGCCGTTAAAATTAACTTTACGCCTTCGCCCACAAAAAAGCTCTGGACGACCTTTTTATTCGCTCTTGCGCCTGCATGACGAAACGCTATGACGGCAAATAGAGCGTTGGGTATTACCGCTGACAGTCCGCCGGATAAAATACCAAGGCCCGACTGTAAGCTAGAAATTGTGATCGTGACTAATGATGCAACCAGCAACACCAAAAATTGTGTTGCAACGATTTTTCCTGCCAGTTGTTTACCTACCGCATTCAATGCCTGTGTCACGATGTAAAACCTTTTAACTGGCGGCTCTTGTTGCACAGCTTTTAGACAGCTGTAATGAAACTGGCGCTAGTATAAAGATCTACCCCGAAATTGCAAACAAATTTGGCTGTAGGCGTTGTTTTCTATGCCATTTAACAAAAGTTCTACACGTTTCAGTAAGATGCAGATTTTTACTTGATGTGGGTCAGTATCCCGTCCAGTTCATCAAGACTTGTATAGTTGATAACCAGTTTACCTTTGCCTTTTCGGCCGTGATTGATTTGCACTTTTGCACCGAGTGTTTCTGACAACTTAGTTTCCAAATGTTCAATATTAGCGTCAGGCTCTGGTTTTTCAGGTTGTTTAGGAGGGTCAATGGTACGGCGAACAAGTTTTTCTGCGTCACGTACGGTCATATCTTTTGCGACGATTTGCTGAGCAACGTCAGCTTGTTGCTCACCTTGCAAAGCTAGAAGTAATTTAGCATGACCCAGTTCGATGTCACCGCGCTCTAAAAGTACTTTAACGCCTTCTTCAAGGTTATTAAGACGCAATAAATTCGTCACAGTAGTACGCGATTTTCCCACGGCTTGAGCCACGTCCTGATGAGTCATTTGAAATTCATCAAGCAAACGTTGTAACGCGGTGGCTTCTTCCATGGCGTTTAAGTCTTCGCGCTGAATATTTTCAATGAGCGCAATTGCAACCGCCGCTTCATCAGGTACGTTTTTAACTAAGCAAGGCACCATATCAAGCTTAGCCAACTGCGCCGCACGCCACCGTCGTTCGCCTGCAATAATTTCGTATTCATCTTTACCGGTAGGGCGTACCACAATCGGCTGGATAATGCCTTGCGCTTTAACGGAAGCCGCTAAGTCTTCCAACGCTTCAGGCGACATGTCTTTACGAGGTTGATAACGGCCCGGTTTCAGCTGTTCAATAGGCAGTTTTTGAAGTTCGCCTTTTGCTTCTTCAGAAACTTGTTCTGATGATTGACGCTCAGAGTTTTGCTGGTTACTCGTTAAAAGCGCATCTAAACCGCGACCCAGTCCTCGTTTTTTTGCCGACATGCTGAATAAATTCCCTTGTTAAGATTCTTCTACAACGCTGTTATTTTTGCTTTCTGCTCGTCGAATCAGCTCACCGGCCAATGACAAGTAGGCTTTCGAGCCCGTTGACGATTTATCATAGTACATTGCCGGCGCACCAAACGAGGGCGCCTCGGCTAAGCGAACGTTACGGGGTATGACGGTACGATAAACCTTATCACCAAAGTGATTTTTTAACTGTTCAGAAACATCATTTGCCAGGCGATTGCGAGGGTCATACATGGTTCGCAGTATACCTTCAATCTCAAGCCCCGGGTTCACAACATCAGCAAGCTGACGAATCGTTTCCATTAATGCCGTTAAGCCTTCTAAGGCATAATATTCGCACTGCATTGGTACTAAAATAGAGTCAGCCGCCGCCATACCATTCACGGTCAACATATTCAGCGATGGCGGGCAGTCAATAAAGATAAAATCGTAACTATCCTGAACTGACTTCAATGCATTACGTAACCGCAGTTCGCGAGCAAATACTTCCATTAATTTTATTTCAGCGGCAGTAGCGTCTGCGTTAGCGGCAATAAGATGGTATTTTCCATTGGTGTCTGTGATAGCAACGTCTTTGACCGGCTTTTCTTCTATCAACAGTTCGTAAATGGTGTTTTCAACGTCGTACTTATCGACGCCGCTGCCCATAGTGGCATTACCCTGTGGATCTAAATCAATAAGCAGCACTTTACGGCGAGTAGCCGCCATAGAGGCCGCTAAATTCACCGCTGTTGTTGTTTTTCCAACGCCACCTTTTTGGTTTGCAATAGCAATGGTTGTAGCCACGGGTTTGGTAACCTCTTGTTGTTGTCGTCGACTCGACGCTCGGTTTTACGACCGTTTGCTTATAATGACGATATGTCGGCTCGCGTCAATGCCCGGAACGTTAATTTGCTGAATATCATCGACTTCAAATCCCTCAGTCAACTCGTCTAACTCATCTTGAGGGTATAAACCTTTCAATGCATAAAATTTACCGTTCTTTTTCGGTAAATGCTGACACCAACTCAGCATATCATTAAGCGAGGCAAAGGCTCTACTGATAACACCATCAAACTGAGCCTCATCCTGATATTCTTCAACGCGGGCCTGAACAGCGGTGACATTATCCAATTTTAGTTCGTGACAAACTTGGCGAATAAAACGAATTCGTTTACCCAAACTGTCCAGTAATACAAATTCTTTGTCCGGTTCAGCTATAGCCAGCGGCAGCCCCGGCAAACCAGGACCCGTTCCAACGTCAATGAAACGCTGCCCTTGTAAATAGGGTCGTACGGTTACACTGTCCATAATATGCCGAGTAAGCATATCATTTGGATTACGTACACTGGTCAAATTGTACGCTTTATTCCACTTATCTAATAAACCAACAAGCGCGACTTGTTGTTGAACTTGCTGGTCTGTCAGGGTTATGTCAGCTTGCTGTAAATACTGCTTTAACTGCTCTTCCACACTCAATCCTTAAGCACTTTTGCGCAACAACCCTTGTTTTTTAAGATGCACCAATAACATGGAAATTGCCGCCGGCGTTATACCTGATATGCGAGCTGCTTTACCCACAGTTTCCGGCTGATGATCATTCAGCTTCGCAATGACTTCGTTCGATAAACCCTTAATTTTAGCGTAATCGAACGGCGACGGCAGTAAGGTATTTTCATGACGTTGTTGTTTTGCAATTTCGTCCTGCTGACGCGAAATATAACCCGCGTATTTGATTTGAATTTCAACCTGCTCTGCAGCAGCAGGGTCAGCCAGCCCTGGCGAGAAAAATTCTGTTTTAGCCAAATCTTTGTAATGAATTTCCGGACGACGTAATAACTCTTCACCATTGACTTCTTTGGTGACAGGGCTTTTCACCAGTGCATTAATTTGATCAACGGCTGAGTGATCTTTATGAACCCAGGTCGCTTTCAAACGCTGTTTTTCCTGCTCAACAGCGTCCATTTTTTCATTAAATGCTGCCCAACGTTCGTCATCGACCAAACCAAGATTACGACCAATCTCGGTTAAGCGAATATCGGCATTATCTTCACGCAATAACAATCGGTATTCCGCCCGAGAGGTGAACATTCGATAGGGTTCTTGAGTTCCCAGAGTCGATAAATCATCGATCAATACGCCCATGTAGGCTTGATCGCGACGTGGTGACCAGGATTCTTTACCCTGAGCTTGTAGCGCAGCGTTTAAGCCTGCAATAAGACCTTGCGCACCGGCCTCTTCATAACCTGTTGTCCCGTTAATTTGTCCAGCAAAGAACAAACCATTAATGACTTTGGTTTCCAGTGATTGTTTTAGATCTCTTGGATCAAAGTAATCATATTCAATGGCGTAACCAGGACGCGTAATATGCGCGTTCTCGAAACCTTTAATTGAACGCACTAATTGTTGCTGTACGTCAAATGGCAAGCTGGTTGAGATACCATTCGGATACACTTCAAAAGTATCCAGCCCTTCAGGTTCAACAAAAATCTGATGCGACCCCTTATCAGCAAATCGCATAATTTTGTCTTCTATTGATGGACAATACCGTGGTCCTACGCCTTCAATAACGCCCGAATACATGGGCGAACGATCCAAGCCTGAACGAATAATATCGTGTGTATTTTCATTGGTATGAGTGATGTAGCACGGGATTTGCTCAGGATGATCAGCCTGCGACCCCATGTAAGAAAATACTGGGGTCGGGTTATCACCCGGTTGTTCCTGCATCACTGAGAAATCAATGCTATGACTGGCAATACGCGGGGGGGTACCGGTTTTCAGTCGCTCAACACGAAGTGGCAAAGAACGTAATCGTTTTGCCAGTGCATTGGCAGGAGGATCACCTGCACGACCACCTTGGTAATTATCCAAACCAATATGAATTTGACCGCCCAGGAAGGTTCCCACCGTTAATACAACGGTTTTAGCCGTGAATTTAAGCCTCATTTGGGTAACGACACCGGTGACTTGATCGTTTTCTACGATCAAATCATCGCACCCTTGCTGGAATATCGACAGGTTGGGTTGCGTTTCTAGTGCATAGCGTATGGCTTGCTTATAAAGCTGTCTGTCAGCTTGAGCGCGTGTTGCACGTACCGCCGGGCCTTTCGATGAATTCAATGTTCTGAATTGAATGCCTGCTTTGTCGGCGGCTTTAGCCATAACACCGCCCAAAGCATCAATCTCTTTAACTAAATGACCTTTCCCTATGCCGCCAATAGCGGGGTTACAAGACATTTGTCCTAAAGTATCAATATTGTGCGTAAGCAATAGGGTATTAACACCTGAACGTGCGGCAGCAAGCGCGGCTTCCGTTCCGGCGTGTCCTCCACCGACAACAATAACATCAAAGTGTTGTTGGCTCTGTTGTGACATTTAAATGACCTTTCGTTAAAGAAGAGAAAAATAGCCGATTATTTTAACGTGCTTTGACTCAGATCGAAACGGTTAAATTTCGTTCACTGGTTTTGATCTAAAAAAAGATCAATAAAGGATCTTATTTAGATCTTTTATTATTATTATTACTAGTCAGCGGTTTTCTGTGAATAGATCGCTGAATGCTTTTATATTCAATGCGTTCAGAGCGATCAAAAAGTGTAGATAACTGCATAATAACCCCGATCATAGATCGTGGATAACTAGGGTAGTTATACACAGATCGAATTGTCCCCACAGTTATACCCATTTCGTAGACAGTGCTTAAGCGATCTTATTCCTATCTTAATCACAGCTGAATAACGTTGTGCAAAAGCCTGTGGGTATGATCACAGAGCCTTTAATGCATCTGCCATTGACGGGATCCACTGCGACGCTTTTTGTTCTGGATCGTCTTGTAGCATATCGATTTCCATTCGCTCTAACATTCGGGTGCCACCGAGTTCCTGCAAACGTTCGTCACAATGACGACCTGCCTGGCAAAAGGTGTCATAAGACGATTCACCAATAGCAATAACGGCGTAATTAAGATCGCCTAAATCGGGCGTTTGCGGAGCGGTGATTTCATCGTAAAAATCGAGCATCGAATCGGCGTAGTCACCAGCGCCATGACTGGATAAAAGCACTAACCAGGGCTCTGAGGTTGGTAGGGCTTCTAATTCTGGCTCGTAATGAAGCTCGGTTTCAAACCCTTGCTCTATGAGTTCATCGCTTATGGTGTCTGCTAGAAATTCGGTATTGCCGGAGGTTGTGCCTACCAATATGTGTAAAACAGCCATATTTCGAGTTACCTTTGCTATATTAGAAAAATACGAATCATACAGGAGAACCATTATGGTAAAAGCTTTCGTTAATGTATTAGTACTGATGAGTACGGTTTTAGTTTCAATGAATGCTCATGCAGGCATAGAGTCACCTAAACAAGTCTCTGATAACCTTTGGGTTATGGGTACTCCGTCAGACGAACAATTGTCTGAGTTTGCAAACAATGGAAGTGAAGTGGTTATTAATTTGCTGTCTCATAAGGAAATGAAGGACAGCAACGAAGCGGCTATTGTGACTAAAAATGGCATGGCGTATTACCATGTTCCGGTTAATGGCGCTGACGGTGTGACGCTGGCAAATGCTCGTATGGTTGATCGCATATTACTGAAAAACAGTGACAAGAACGTTTTAGTCCATTGTGCGTCAAGTAATCGAGTGGGTGCATTAATGGCATTACGCGCAGGTTGGTTAGACGGTATGTCAGTTGATGATGCTATTGCTGTTGGTAAAAAACATGGTATGACGTCTTTGGAAGGTAAAGTGAAAGGTATGTTGTCTGAATAGACAAATGTCTTAAAAGAGCCAGTTCAAAAACGTGAGGGCGTTCTGAACTGGCTTTTTGTTTTATAAATGCTCTTTGAGTAACTCAGGCTGACGCTCTGGCGTAAATATCTCAATCCAGTAGCCGTCTGGGTCTTTAATGAAGGCAATGCCTTTCATATTACCGTCGTTTGGGCGCTTCTGAAATTCCACACCCATTTCTTCAAAACGCTCACAGGCGGCGTCAATATCGGGTACGGCGAAGCCGATATGGCCAAAGCCTTTAGGCTCTTCATTACCGCTGTGGTACGAAACAGAATCATCGTTTTCGTCGCCCCAGTTGTGAGTCAATTCCAACATGGCCGGGCGACCAAAGGTTTGCTCGATGCGCTTATCGTGGTCCGTTGACCAGTCACTGCGTTCCTCCGGGGACATAGATGCCATAAAATACAGCGTGAATTTCATTTCCGGGAAGTCCAGCCGTTTGACCAACGTCATACCCAACACATCGCTGTAGAATTTTAACGTGCGCTCCGGATCTTTAATGCGAAACATGGTTTGGTTGAACACAAAATCATGTGTCGCTGGGTCATGGTTTTCAGATAAACCTTTTGCTTCATCGAAATGTCTGCTCATGACGGAATCCTTTTAGGTTTAGAATGTTTCTCTTGATACACTATGATTTGAGGTTGATTACCAAAGAGTTCAAGTCATGTTTTGGTTTGTTTACATTCTTAAGTGCTCTGACAATACATACTACACCGGCGTTACAAAGGATCTAAAACGACGTGTTGAGGAGCATAATGGTGATGACAAAAAAGGCGCTAAATACACGAAAAGCCGTCGACCGGTTCGTTTATTTTGGTCCGAGCCACATGAATCACGTTCATCTGCCTGCCAAAGAGAAGCGGCGATAAAACGAATGAGGCGAACTGAAAAAGTCGCACTAGCCAGTCGCGTTTAACCGGTTCTGGCCTTCCAGTAATTGTTGAATAATAGGACTTTTGTCCTTTATTGCGAGCTTGTCCGCTAATTGAGTGAGCTTAAATATACGATGGTAAAATCGTGCTTTGCGGCGTTTGTATTGGCTCAATGTAAGTGACGTTTGGTTTAGTTCTTCGATTTCCTTTTCCAGTAAGTCAAACAGTTGGTTATAGCGCTTTTTCAAGCTGGTTGGATAAATAATTCGATAAGCGAACATTGCTAAAAGTGGCGCAGATATAACTGCTAATGCAATGGTTATTGAGTGGCTCAAATTGAATATATAGGGCACGCTCGGTTGCATGAGCAGTAAAAAAACTAAGTTGAAATCCATGCTGCCATTGGCCGTTTTTTGATGGGACATGGGGAAACCACCCAGTAGAATAATAGGCATAATCGCTATTAGCATCCAAAAAACAGAATGACTGAACTGCCAAATACCCACTTGAATCAGTATGGCGGTTAGTGCGCCGACACTTTGCCCGAAAAATACGTATTTCATAGTGAGTGCAGGGTTATCGGCGGTTGAAAACAGGGTCAACATAACCGACGCGCCCAGCATTAAATAAGCCATTTGAAACCAGTGGGTGTACCACCACAACGTACCAATTATGGCTAGTATAATGAAAGTTCTAATCGCAGAGTGACGTGCGCCGCGCCAATCTCTGTGCAACAGAGTTGTAGAGAGCAGTGTCGAATTTGCCGTTTTTCCGGTGTCTTTGAATGATAAACGCTCTTCGGTTGCGTCGATAAACTCTTTAAAGCGGCGTTTTACAGCACCGTTGGTCATCGTTTTGAAGGCATTATTTAATGCGCTTAAAATATCTTTTCGATGTACGGATGCTTTTATTTTATTTGACGCCTCATGTAAGTATGTACTTACTTCTATGTTTTTTTCAAAGCCTTGTATCTGCAGCTCGGCAATAAAACCGAGCTGGGCATTGATAACCTGACGAATGGTTTTGGCTGAATCGTGAGCACTGACGGAGCCCGTGCCGTGATCAAGCAGTTGTGATTCTAGGTGAGCAAGTTCTGACAGCTTTTTATCCAATTGAATTTGGGTCTTTTCTGGCGATGAGAACGCTTGGCTCAACTCATAGAGATTGGCTGCAGTATATCGACGTAATTCATTTATTATGGTCTGTTCTGCACGTTTATAAGTGAATAGAAAACCAATAATCAATGAACAGATAATTCCCACAAAAACGGTCAGCAGGCGGTCAATACCTAGCGGAATAAGGGCATCCGGGCTTTGGGTTAGAAGCACCACCATAGAGGCCGAGTAGCCCGCCAAAATCGTACCGTAGGAGATAAGCCCATGCAGAAGATTGCCCGTGTAAACACACAGCGTTACCCACAATGTGAGCCCTGTAACTAACCAAAGAATATCACCGCCTGAGGTAACCACTAGCACCATTCCAAATAATGTGCCGAGCAAAGTGCCTAATGCCCGGTATGCGGCTTTTTCTATAAGGAGCCCGCGGGTTGGTTGCGATACCGCCCAAACCGTCATAGCGGACCACTGAGGGTGCTCCAGGCCTAACGTCCAGGCAAAAAGAAGAGACAGACAGGCTGCAACGCCGGTTCGAAAGCCAAACCGTAAACGGACGTAGTCAAACCCCCATTGCGCTAACTTGTCTTTCAAACAGAGTCCTTAGTTGTCGGTGTGTTTATTTGCCGATACAGAACGATCCGAAAATTTGGCCCAATAGGTCATCAGAAGTGAATTCACCGGTTATTTCGTTCAGGTGTTGCTGCGTTAAACGTAGCTCTTCTGCGAGTATTTCACCGGCCATATTGGCTTCAAGCTGTTCCTGACCTTGTAGCAAATGGGCTTTCGCCTTGGCAAGTGCGTCTAAATGGCGGCGGCGTGCCATGAAGCTGCCTTCTGACGTTGCATTATAACCGACGCAATGTTTCAGGTGTTCGCGCAACAGCTCTATACCGTGCCCTGTTTTTGCTGACAAATGAACGACAGGAATGCCGTTATGTTCATCGATTCCGGTTGGCTCTTCTGACAAGTCGACTTTGTTACGAATAACGGTGTAAGGCATGTCGTCGGGTAGTTGCGCGAAAAATTCCGGCCAAATATCGTCTGGGTGTATTGCCGAGGTTTCCTGACTATCGACCATAAAGAGTACCCGGTCAGCTTGGCGAATTTCGTCCCAGGCTCGCTCAATACCGATTTGCTCAACTTGATCGGGGCTTTCGCGTAAACCCGCGGTATCAATAATGTGTAACGGCATGCCGTCTATTTGAATGTGTTCACGTAATACGTCGCGAGTGGTGCCTGCAATTTCCGTGACAATGGCCGACTCTCGTCCGGCGAGCGCATTCAGTAAGCTCGATTTACCGGCATTGGGACGACCGGCAATCACAATACGCATGCCTTCGCGCATGAGTGTGCCTTGCTTAGCTTCCTGTTCTATATGGAACAGCTGGTCGATAATGTCGGCTAAATCGTTTGCGACTTTGCCGTCACTCAAAAAGTCGATTTCTTCATCAGGGAAATCGATAGCGGCTTCGACATACATACGAAGATGAATAACCGCATCAACGAGCTGATCGACCCGGTGAGAAAATTCGCCTTTTAAGCTTTGTAGTGCGGCTTTTGCGGCTTGTTCCGAGTTGGTATCGATAAGGTCAGCAATGGCCTCTGCCTGCGTTAAATCGAGCTTGTCATTCATAAAAGCACGTTCGCTGAATTCGCCTGGGCGTGCAGGACGTATACCCGGCATTTCCAGTATGGCTTTTATGATCATGTCGATGAGTACCGGTCCGCCGTGACCCTGAAGTTCTAGGACATCTTCACCGGTAAAGGAGTTAGGACCTTTGAAAAATAGCGCGATACCTTCGTCCAGTAACTCGTTGTTACTGTCATAAAAAGGAAGGTATTCGGCTTTACGAGGTTTTGGGCAGTGGCCTAAGAGCTGTTCGGCGACCCGGGTGGCAGCTGAACCACTAACACGGACAATACCGACACCACCGCGACCGGGTGGTGTCGCTTGAGCGACTATGGTGTCATCGCTAAAGGTATCGTCCATGCTGCTGTCTATCATGCCTATTTCTTCTTATTACCTCTTACCATCATGCCTTTTTTCTCTAGCCCACGGTAGATAATCAGCATTTGTGCAATGGTAATTAAGTTACTGACTAACCAATACAGTACCAGACCTGATGGGAACCACAGGAAGAATACGGTAAAGATAACCGGCATATACTGGAACAGTTTCTGTTGCATAGGATCCGTTGCCGGCGTTGGCTGCAGACGTTGCATCAGGAACATACTCGCACCCATTAGTATAGGCAGTATGTAATAAGGGTCTTTTGTCGATAGGTCCTGAATCCAGAAAATGAATTCTGAATGACGCAATTCGACACTTTCCAGAAGTACCCAGTAAAGCGCAAGGAAGATAGGTAACTGCAACAGCATTGGCAAACAACCACCAAGTGGGTTTACTTTTTCTGTTTTGTACAGTTTCATCATTTCCTGAGACAGTTTTTGTCGGTCACCGCTGTAACGTTCCCGAAGCTCGGTCATTTTCGGCTGCAACATACGCATTTTTGCCATAGACACGTACTGTGCTTTGGTCAGCGGGAATAGCAGCGCTTTGACGATAACTGTCGTTAAGATAATAGCCAGACCCCAGTTAATGACAATGCTTTGTAAGAACTGAAGTAATTTGAAAATAGGCTGTGCTAGCCACCATAAGAAACCGTAGTCGACGGTTAAATCCAGGTGCTCGACTAACTGGGCCATTGAGTCCTGGTCTTTCGGACCTAAATAGACTTTTGATTCAATGGTTTCTGTGCTGTTTGGGTTTACTTGAGTGGCTGGGTAAACCACACCGATAATAGCTTGAGAACCATTCGCTACTCGCGAGAATAAACGATTGGTTTGTTGTTGCGTGGGTATCCAGGCAGAAACAAAGTAATGTTCCAGCATACCGACCCAGCCCGTTTGAGAGGTGACATCCAAGCGCTTATCTTGCATATCTTCGAAGTCATATTTCTCAAACTTGTCATCATCATGAGAATACGCCGCACCGAAATAAGTGGGCATTATCATGCTGCCACTTTCGCCAGTGCCCATTGAGCGTTTTAACTGACCATAAAACTGAGTGCTTAAGGTTTCTGCGGTGTTGTTTTCAATTTCGAAGCGAACATCAACGTCGTAGTGACCGGGTGTAAAAGTGAAGATTTTACGGTATACCACGCCATTTTCAGCGGTGTAGGTAAGGGGCACTTCGACTTTTTCAGATGTCGAGGAGTAATCCGTTTTTTCGTAGCTGTAAACAGCACGGCCATTTTTATTATCAATGCCATCCGCACCAATTAATCCTGACTGAGCCACGTAAACAGCATTTGATTTGTTTTGCAGTAACTGAAAACGCTCGTCAGAGTCGAGCTCTTTTGCAAACTCCAGCAATTTTGCAGAAACAATATCGCCGCCACGTGTATCGATTTGTACATCAAGCACATCGGTTTCTATGTGAATAGTGGTTGCGCTTGGTGTCTTCGAGACACTTTCGGTTTCGGGGACATCACTGGATGCAGCAACTGAACCACTTGGAACGTCGGTTGATCCTGCGCTGTCAGCGGATTGCTGCTGCGTAGGTTCAGAATTTGTTGGAGCCGTTGTACCTGGTGCCGATTCCACAACCCAATTTTGGTAAAGGAAAAATGACACCACTAAAAAGGCAATAAATAATATCGAACGTGGCGAATTCATAGTGATTTCGTCTCTGTTGGCTGTTTCGTTAATGATTGACTGTTATTTTCAGCGTTAGCTTTTTGTTCTTGCTCGCAAGGAGGGACGGGGTCGTAACCGCCCGGGTGACCGGGATGGCATTTACCGATTCGCTTGGTGGCAAGAAAAACTCCATGGATTGTACCGTGTTTTTCAATTGCCTCACAGGCGTAATGTGAACATGACGGATAAAATCGACAACGCGGTCCAAGTAACGGACTTATGACCCATTGATAGATTTTGATTAGCGCGATTGGTATTGCACGCAACGCTTTGCTAATTTTCGCCATAAATAATTCAACGTATCCCTTAAAGCCGCGTTATCTTGCTCAACGATACCTGGCTTAGCAATAATAACAATGTCGAAGCCCGGTAGTTTATGTTGGCTTAAGCGAAAAGTCTCGCGCATTTGGCGTTTGATGCGATTACGATCAACGGCGCGCTTGGCGCGTTTCTTACTAATAGTAACGCCGATGCGTGGATGGCCTTTCGTGTTGGGCGTTGCCAACATAGTAATGTGAGAGGTAACAGCTTTTACAGGAGGATTTGAGAAAACAGTCTGAAAGTCAGAGGGAGTTAGCAGACGTAACTCCCGTCCGTATGAGGTACTATTAAGCACTCAATACTTTACGACCACGAGCACGGCGGCGAGCCAATACTTTACGGCCGTTTTTAGTTGCCATGCGAGCACGGAAACCGTGAGAGCGCTTGCGCTTTAGTACGCTTGGTTGAAATGTTCTTTTCATAACTAATCTTCCATCGGTCAGTTTGCTAGTTCCCACGCTGGCCGAATAAGTTGAAACCAAACGTGACGGGAATTTTTTAGAGCGCGGATCTTACCGATCTTTTCTCGACGAGTCAACGACTATGCGTGTATTTATTGGTCTTTTTCGGTGGTTTTTTAGCGATTTTAGAAAGTTGGCATCATCCACAATTCTATCTGTATTTTTTTACAGTATGTGGATAATTTTTGACTTATGCACTTTTTGTTTTTTTAACTATTTTTAGAATAGATGCTTTCAAAGCAAAATATGAGCCAAATTTATGCTTTGCTGAAAAATAAAAAAGTCCTTTATTTATGCCGTTTTCGCGTGTTTTTGACTGGCGGAAAAAGAATGACTGAAGTACAATCGTTGGATACTATAATAAATAAACGATCCAGGAGAAGAGTGTGAATAATTCGCTTTGGCAACAATGTGCAGAGCGACTGCAATCGGAGCTTCCGTTACAGCAGTTCAACACGTGGATCAGACCACTTCAAGCCGAACAAAATGGCGACACGCTAACCTTATTTGCGCCGAACATCTATTCGGTTGACTGGGTGCGCGACAAGTACTTAAAAACCATTAACGACTATCTTTCAAACCTGTGCAATGGCGAAACAGCACCGAATGTGGTTTTGAAAGTAGGCGAAGTTTCCAACGGCCGCTCTTCTTCCGTAGCGTCGGTGCAAAAGCGTGCGGCGGCGGTTCGTAAAAAGGCAACTGGGTTTTCCGGCAGCAGTAACGAGTCATCAGAAGAATTCGAAAGCAATATCCATCCAGAGTACACCTTTGATAACTTCGTTGAAGGTAAGTCGAACCAGTTAGCGCGAGCAGCGGCAATACAGGTGGCTGAGAACCCTGGTGGTGTTTATAACCCGCTATTCGTTTATGGTGGTACGGGTCTTGGTAAGACGCACTTATTACATGCTGTTGGTAATGGCATTATGGCGCATAAAAAAGGCGCCAAAGTGTTCTATATTAGAGCAGAGCGTTTTGTTCAGGACATGGTTAACTCCATTAGAAACAGTTCAACGAACGAATTTAAGCGTTATTATCGGTCGGTCGATGCTTTGCTAATTGATGACATTCAGTTTTTTGCGAATAAGAAAGGGTCGCAGGAGGAGTTTTTCCACACCTTTAACGCTTTGTTGGAAGGTAATCAGCAAATCATCATGACCAGCGACCATTACCCGAAGGAAATCGAAGGGGTAGAAGATCGCTTAAAGTCGCGTTTTGGTTGGGGCTTGACCATTGCTATTGAACCACCGGAATTGGAGACGCGAGTCGCAATTCTGATGCGTAAAGCTGAAGAACGTGGTTTGAATATGCCGCACGAAGTGGCGTTTTTTATTGCTAAACGATTGCGTTCAAACGTTCGGGAACTTGAAGGTGCGTTGAACCGGGTGGTGGCTAACGTCCAACTTACTGGTCGTCCAATAACCATCGACTTTGTGCGTGAAGCCCTACGCGATTTGATAGCGGCGCAGGAAAAGCTCGTTACTATTGATAATATTCAAAAGACGGTAGCCGAGTATTACAACATCAAATTGGCTGATATTTTATCAAAGCGTCGCAGTCGCTCGGTGGCAAGACCACGGCAATTGGCAATGGCCTTAGCTAAAGAATTGACCAATCATAGTTTACCGGAAATAGGGGACGCGTTCGGTGGTCGGGATCACACAACGGTGCTCCATGCGTGTCGAAAAATACAAGAATTAAAAGATGCTCAGAACGACATAAAAGAAGATTATCGTAATTTAATACGGACGTTGTCGTCTTAA